>JAUIAU010000036.1 GCA_030425185.1 Alphaproteobacteria bacterium | reverse complement strand
CCGCAACGAAATCGCGGTGATCGTCGGCTGAGACGCTTGGAGGCCGCCCGGCCCCGTGCCAGTGTCATGGTGCGACGGGAGAGGGCATGGGCACCGATTTCACGGATCTGATCGCCGCGTTGGGCGACCTCTGGGCGGCCGTGGAGCTTCAGCTCCGCAACCTGATGCTGCCGTCGCGGCTGAACCAGATCGCGATCCTAGGCGTCTGCCTCGCGGTAGCCTGGGCCGGGGGACGTACCCTGGCAGGGGTGCTGCGCAGCCGAGTCCGCGCGACCGAGGGGCTTAAGCCCTGGCAGCTGCGCACCTTCCTGATTCTCGAGAAACGGCTGGTGCTTGCCAGTTTCGTGGTCCTGTCGTGGAGCGCGACGCTGATTGTTCGCAGCACCACGACCTTCCCGTCCCGCAGCTACCTGCTGGCCCTCGTGGCCACCGTGGCTACCGCATGGCTGATCGTCAGCCTCGTCACCCGGCTGGTCCGCAACCGCACGCTGCGCCGGATCGTGTCGTGGGGCCTGTGGATCTTCGTGACGCTCTACTACCTCGGGCTGGTCGACCCGGTGGCGACCTTCCTCGACGGGCTGGCGATCGAGCTGGGCGGCTTCCGCCTCTCGGTGCTGGCGGTGCTGAAGGCGCTCGTCGTGACCGGGGTCCTGTTCACGGCCGCCCGCCTGATCTCTCAGACCGCGGCGCGCCAGATCCGCGAGAACGAGGATATCTCTCCCTCGATGCAGGTGCTCGCGGTCAAGGCGCTGCAGGTGACCCTCTTCGGCGCTGCCGTCTTCATCGGACTGAAGGCCGTGGGGTTCGACCTGACCGGGCTTGCCGTGCTGTCGGGGGCGATCGGTGTCGGCCTCGGGTTTGGTCTGCAGAAGGTGGTGTCGAACCTCGTGTCCGGGGTGATCATCCTGCTCGACAAGTCGATCAAGCCGGGGGACGTCATCTCGCTTGGCGAGACCTTCGGATGGATCAACGCGCTGGGCGCGCGCTACGTCTCGATCACCACCCGGGACGGGCGGGAATACCTGATTCCGAACGAAGACCTGATCACTGGTCAGGTGGTGAACTGGTCGCACTCGAACGACTTCGTGCGCCTCGATATCCATTTCGGCACGTCCTATGCCGACGATCCCCATCTCGTGCGCCGCATTGCCGTCGAGGCGGCCAAGACGGTGCCGCGCGTCCTGAACGACCGCGCGCCCGTGTGTCACATCACCGGCTTCGGCGACTCGAGCATCGACTACATCCTGCGGTTCTGGATCCGCGATCCGACGCAGGGTCTGACCAATATCCGCGGCAACGTCTTCCTCGCGCTCTGGGATGCCTTCCGCGAGAACGGCATCTCGATCCCCTTCCCGCAGCGCGAGGTGCGGTTGCTCGAGCCTCAGAAAGGGTCCCATGTCGCAACTGATTGACCTCGATGCCACCGACCAGCTGGCCGCGCTACGGGCCGGCTGGCTGACCGTGCCCGAACTGGCCGAGATGACGCTCGACCGCATCGACGGGCGCAACGCCGGGCTGAATGCCGTGATCTCGCTGCGGGACCGCGATGCGGTGATGGCCGAGGCGGTGCGGCTCCAGTCTGAGTCCCCGCGCGGGCCGTTGCACGGGCTGCCGATGGCGATCAAGGACCTGACCGAGACCGCCGGGGTGCGCACGACCTACGGCTTCCTCGGGACCAGGGACTTCGTGCCGGCAGAGGACAGCCCGATGGTCGCGCGGCTCAGGGCGGCGGGTGCGCTGGTGATCGGCAAGACCAACACACCGGAATTCGGCCTCGGCTCGCACAGCTACAACCGCGTCAGCGGGGTCACGCGCAACCCCTACGATCCGTCGCGCAGCGCGGGCGGGTCGTCGGGCGGGGCCGGCGCGGCGCTGGCGGCGCGCATGGTGGCGCTGGCCGACGGGTCGGACATGATGGGGAGTCTCCGCAATCCGGCGGCGTGGAACAATGTCTACGGGTTCCGGCCCGGCTACGGTCTGCTCCCGAACACGCCCGTGGGCGACATGTTCCTGCATCCGCTCTCGACCGACGGGCCGATGGCGCGCTCGATCCGCGACCTCGAGCTTCTGCTCGGCGTCCAGGCGGCGCACGACGGACGGCACCCGGCCTCGGTCGGGCCGTATGTCCCCCACACCGGGCGCGTGCCGCCGCTCCGGATCGGCTGGCTGGGGGACTGGGGCGGGGCCTATCCGATGGAGGCGGAGATCATGGAGCTCTGCGAGGCGGGTCTGGCCGTTCTCGAGGATCTCGGACACACCGTCGTGCCACTTGACCCGCCGTTCCGTGCGGACCTGCTGTGGGAAGCCTGGACGACGCTGCGCAGCTGGGCCGTGGCCGAGAAGCTGCGCCCGATCTGGCAGTCCGGGCCCCAGGCCGCGCTGCTGAAGCCCGAGGCGCAGTGGGAGATCGAGCGCGGGCGCACCCTGAGTGCCGCCGAGGTCCACGCGGCGAGCGTGACCGCCTCGGACTGGTTCCGCCGCCGGGCCGAGATGCCTGTGGATGTGATCGCCTTGCCCTCGGCACAGATGTTCCCGTTCCCGGCGGACTGGGATTGGCCGAAAGAGGTCGCGGGCCAAGAGATGGACACCTACCACCGCTGGATGGAGGTCGTTGTCCCGGCGTCGCTGATCGGGCTTCCGGCGCTCTCGGTTCCGGTCGGCTTCGGCGCGTCCGGGCTGCCGATGGGCCTGCAACTGATCGGGCGGCGTGGCGAGGATGCGCTTGTGCTGGCTCTGGGCCGGGCCTATGAGGCCGCGACCGACTGGCCCGGGCGGCGTCCGCCCCCGGCACCATTTGGCCATGGCTGACGGCCCGGCATTGAGAAATGTCCCTCCCGATGCTAGGTTTGAAGAAGGCCCGGCGCCGGGGCCAGGGACGGCGCATCGCTCAGGAGGACAGCTACTGTCTCAGATAGCACCTGCGGCCCGGGTTGCCGCTGCCAGCCAACCCCGGCACACCGACGCCAAGGTCCCGTCCAGCGACGCGCTGAAGGATCTCATCCTGGCCTCGCTCGAAGACGACAAGGCCGAGGACATCGTCAGCATCGACCTGCGCGGAAAAAGCTCGATCGCCGATCACATGATCGTCTGTTCGGGCCGTTCGTCGCGTCAGGTCGCGGCGATCTCGGAGAAGCTCGTCGAGCGCGTGAAGGCCGAGACCGGACGGGTGTGCAAGATCGAAGGCAAGGATCAGGGCGACTGGGTTCTGATCGACGCGGGCGATGCCATCGTGCATGTGTTCCGCCCGGAAGTGCGCGAGTTCTACCAGTTGGAAAAGATGTGGCTCGCCCCGCCCGCCCGGGCGTGAGCCGCGCCTCCGACCGGTGAAGATCACGCTCTGCGTCGTCGGACGGCTGCGCGCCGGTCCCGAAAAGTCGCTGATCGACGACTACCTGACCCGTTTCGACCGGACCGGCCGGGCGCTGGGCCTCGGCCCGGCCCGGGTGGTTGAGGTCGAGGACCGCAAGGGCGGGGGCATTGCGGCCGAGGCGACGCTGCTGGAGCGCGCTATTCCCGATGGTGCGGTTCGCGTGGCCCTCGATGAGCGCGGGCGCACCATGACCTCGCCGGATTTCGCCGACCATCTCGGGCGCTGGCGGGATGCCGGGCGTGGCGAGGCCGCATTCCTGATCGGCGGCGCGGACGGGCTGGATCCCGCGCTGCGCGACCGGGCAGATCTTGTCCTGAGTTTCGGCGCGTTGGTCTGGCCGCACATGCTGGTGCGGGTGATGCTGGCCGAGCAACTCTACCGCGCCGCCGCGATTCTGGCGGGCACGCCGTACCACCGCGTCTGAGCGCCGCCGGTGCGGGGGGGTTTTCCCGGCCCGCTGCGATGACTAGACAGGGGCACCACACCGGAGACACCTGCCATGACCGCCCCGAAACCCGTTGTCCTGTGCATTCTCGATGGTTGGGGTCTGAACCCCGATACGCGCGCCAACGCGCCTGCCCTCGCCGCGACCCCGACGATGGACCGGCTGATGGCCACCTGCCCGAACGCCACCCTGGTCACGCATGGGCCGGACGTCGGCCTGCCCACCGGGCAGATGGGCAACTCCGAGGTCGGGCATACGAATATCGGGGCAGGCCGGGTGGTCGCGATGGACCTCGGCCAGATCGATCTTGCGATCGAGGACGGGAGTTTCGCCGCCAACGCGGCCCTGACCGGGTTCATCGAGCGGCTGAAAAGCACGGGCGGCACGGCCCACCTGATGGGGGTCGCCTCGGACGGCGGTGTTCACGGGCATGTGGCGCACCTGCTGGCGGCGGCGAAGATTGTCGCGCAGGCGGGCGTGCCGGTGGTTGTCCACGCGATCACCGATGGCCGCGACGTCGCGCCCAAGTCCGCCGACGGCTTCGTGCCCGCGCTCGCGGCCGCACTGCCGGAGGGCGCGCGCATCGGCACCGTGATCGGACGCTACTGGGCGATGGACAGGGACAAGCGCTGGGACCGGGTCGCGCGCGCCTTCGCGGCGATGGCGCTGGGCCGGGGCGAGGCGGCCGAAACGGCCGAGGGCGCCGTGGCGGCGGCCTATGCGCGGGGCGAGACGGACGAGTTCATCGCCCCGACCGTTGTGGCCGGGTATGCCGGGATGGCCGATGGCGACGGTCTCTTCTGTCTCAACTTCCGCGCCGACCGGGCGCGCGAGATCCTGTCCGCCTTTGCCGATCCGGCCTTCGACGGGTTCGACGTGGCCGACCGGCCCGGGCTGGCGGCGCGGCTGGGCATGGCCGAGTATTCCAAGGACCACAACGCGTGGTTCGAGACCGTGTTTCCCAAGCGCGACCTGAAGAACACGCTGGGAGCCTGGGTCGCCCAGCACGGGTTGCGGCAGTTCCGGATCGCCGAGACCGAGAAATACCCGCATGTCACCTTCTTCCTGAACGGCGGGAAGGAGACCCCCGAGGACGGCGAGGACCGCTACATGGCCCCGTCGCCCAAGGTCGCGACCTACGATCTGCAACCCGAGATGTCGGCCGAGGAGGTCAGCGATCATCTCGTCGCCGCCATCGGCGAGGGCTACGATTTGATCGTCGTGAACTACGCCAACCCGGACATGGTCGGGCATACCGGGGACCTTGATGCCGCCATGCGCGCCTGCGCGGAGGTCGACACCGGGCTGGGCCGGGCGCTGGCGAAGCTGGCCGAGGTCGGCGGTGCGGCCGTCGTGACCGCGGACCACGGCAACTGCGAAACCATGGTCGATCCGGTGACGGGCGGACCGCACACCGCGCACACGCTGAACCCGGTTCCGGTGATTCTCGTCGGTGGCCCGGAGGGCGCGCGCCTGCGGGAGGGCGGTCGTCTCGCCGACCTTGCCCCGACCCTGCTGGACCTGATGGGACTCGATCTGCCGCCCGAGATGACCGGGCAAAGCCTGATCGTCCGGTGATGCGCCTCCGCGGCGGCCTCCTCGGTCTGACGATCTGGGTCGCGGGGGCGCTGTCCGGCGCCGCCGATCCGGTCGCCGATGCCGAGGCCGCCGCGCGCGCGCTGATCTCTGCCGGGGACGCGCTGGTTGCCGCGCAATCCGCCGAAGACCGGGTGACCGCCCTGGCGGAAACCGTGCGCGCCTATGAAACCGGCCTTGCCGCGCTGCGGGACGGCCTGCGGCGGGCGGCCATCCGCGAGCAGGTGCTGGAAACCCGGCTGGAGGCCGAGCGTGACCGGCTGGCGCGTCTGCTGGGGGCGTTGCAAACCATCTCCCGCACACCTGCACCGCTGTTCCTGATCCATCCTGCCGGACCGCTGGGCAGCGCCCGGGCGGCGATGACGCTGGCCGAAGTCATGCCGGGGTTCGAGGCCGAGGCCGCCCGGCTGAAGGCCGATCTCGACGAGTTGCGCCTGATTCGGGAGACGCAGGAAGGCGCGACGGCCATCCTGCGGAGCGGGCTGGAGGGCGCGCAGGAGGCGCGGGTCGACCTGTCGCGGGCCATCTCCGAGCGCGAGGTGCTGCCGCCCAACCGGGTGGACAACGCGATGCTGGAAGCCCTGATCGAGAGCAGCGACACGCTGGACGCCTTTGCCACCGGGCTCGGCGGGATAGACGCGCCCGCGCCGCCCGGCGGTTTCGCAACCGCCGACCGCAACCTGCCGCTGCCGGTGACCGGCACGGTGCTGCGGGCCTTCGGCGCAACGGATCAGGCCGGGATCGCCCGTCCCGGCTGGGTCATCGCGACCCAGCCCCGCGCCCTCGTGACGCTGCCTGTTGCGGCCAGCGTGCGCTATGCCGGACCGCTTCTCGACTACGGAAACGTGATCGTCGTGGAGCCTGAACCGGGATATCTGTTGCTGGTTGCCGGACTGGCCGAGACCTACGTTCAGGCAGGAGACGTGCTGGGACAGGGGGCACCGCTCGGGCTGATGGGCGGCGATGCCGCTACCGACAGCGGGCTAGGGAGTGGTCAAACGCGCCGCGAAACGCTTTATATGGAAGTCAGGCAGGACGGAACGCCGGCCGATCCGGGGCGCTGGTTCGGTTCGAACGAGGAATGAGAGCACATGCAGAGATACATCGTCGCCGCGCTCGGGGGCACGCTGGCCGGGGCCCTGTTGGTCACCCAGGTCGCGGGGCCGCTGATCGCGCAGGAAAACGCCCGCAACACCTCGGTTTATGAGCAGCTGGATCTCTTTGGGGACATCTTCGAACGGATCCGCGCCCAGTATGTCGAGGAGGTCGAACCGGCCGACCTGATCGAGGCGGCGATCAACGGCATGCTGACCTCGCTCGATCCGCATTCCAGCTACCTGCCGCCCGACGACTACAGCGACATGCGGGTGCAGACCCGGGGCCAGTTCGGCGGACTCGGGATCGAGGTGACGCAGGAAGAAGGCTTCGTGAAGGTCGTGACTCCGATGGACGACACGCCCGCGTTCGACGCGGGCATCGAGGCCGGGGACTTCATCACCCACGTCGACGGCCAGTCGGTGCTAGGCCTGACGCTCGATCAGGCCGTGGACATGATGCGCGGCGAGGTTGGCTCGGAAACCGTGCTGACGGTCGTGCGGCAGGGGATCGAGGAACCGTTCGACGTGACCATCGTCCGGGACGTGATCCGGATGACCGCCGTGCGGTCGCGCGTCGAGGGCAACGCCATCGTCCTGCGCCTGACCACCTTCAACGACCAGACCTATCCGAACCTCGTCGACGAGCTGGAGAAGCAGACCGAAGCGCTCGGCGGGGCCGAGAACGTCTCGGGCGTGGTGCTCGACCTGCGCAACAACCCGGGCGGCCTGCTGAATCAGGCGATCCGGGTCTCGGACGCCTTCCTCGATGCGGGCGAGATCGTCTCGACCCGCTCCCGTGGTCCGGATGACGGAGAGCGGTTCAACGCGACGCCCGGCGACCTCGTCGACGGCAAGCCGGTCGTGGTGCTGATCAACGGCGGCTCGGCCTCGGCATCCGAGATCGTGGCCGGTGCGTTGCAGGATCATCGCCGTGCCATCGTCATCGGTACCAAGAGCTTCGGGAAAGGGTCGGTCCAGTCGGTCATCCCGCTGCGCGGCGACGGGGCGATGCGCCTGACCACGGCGCGGTACTACACGCCGTCGGGCCGCTCGATCCAGGCGCTGGGGATTTCGCCCGACATCGTCGTCCAGCAGCCGCCGCGCCGCGATCCCGCCGAGGAAGAGGCCGCCAGCGACCGTCCGCGCCGCTCCGAGGCCACGTTGCGGGGCGCGCTCGACAACGACTCGATGACCGAGGACCAGCGCCAGCAGGCCCTTGAGGAGCAGCAGAAGGCCGAGGAGGCCGCGCAGCTGCGGCTCGAGGATTACCAGCTGGCCTATGCCATCGACATCCTGAAAGGCCTCACCGCCCTTGGCCCGCGCAACTGAGTTGACGCCCGAAGCCATCGCGGCCCTGCCGTACCGGTCCTGCGTGGGCGTGGTCCTGACCGACGGTCGGGGCCGCGTCTTCGCGGGCCAGCGCATCGACAGCGAGACCCCGGCTTGGCAGATGCCGCAGGGCGGGATCGACCCCGGCGAAAGCGTGGGCGAGGCCGCGCTGCGCGAGTTGTGGGAGGAAACCGGGGTCACGGCCGACAAGGTCGTGCCGGTCGCCGAGACCGACGACTGGATCGCCTATGACCTGCCGCACGAGATCGTGCCGCGGATCTGGAAGGGGCGGTACCGCGGGCAACGTCAGAAATGGGTCCTGTTCCGTTTTGAAGGGCAGGATGCCGATGTCGACATCACCCGGCCCCCGCGGGAGTTCGCGGAATGGGCGTGGAAAACCCCAGACGAGGTGCTGGCCGCGATCGTGCCCTTCAAGCGGAACGTGTACGAGTCGGTCTTCGCCGCCTTCCGGGACCGGCTCTGATCCGCGACGCAATCGCGCTTTCCCAAGCCCGCCGGTTTCGCTAAGCCGCTGCCCATGGGACAGAAACTCGATACCCGCGCCATCGGCCTCGACGTCGGCCTCGCCTTCACCCGCTGGCTGACCGGCGCGGAGAACCTGCACTATGGCCTCTGGGACGGGCTCGACGTCAATGCCGCGAACGTCGGACCGGCACAGGCGGCCTATACCGCCAAGCTGTTCCGCCTGCTGCCGGACGGCCCGTTGCGCATCCTCGACATCGGCGGCGGCGCGGGCGAGACCGCTAAGAAGCTGCTGGCCCTCGGCCATTCGGTCGAGATCGTCGTGCCGTCGGCCTTCCTCGCCGGGCGCTGCCGCGAGAACGCCCCCGGGGCCGTGGTCCACGAGATGATGTTCGAGGACTTCGCGGGCACCGGGCCGTTCGACCTGTGCCTGTTCTCCGAGAGCTTCCAGTACATCCCGATCGAGACGGCGCTCGACCAGGCGGCGCGGCTTGCGCCCGGCGGGCACATCCTGATCGCGGACTGCTTCCGCACGCCGGAAGGGGCCACGCAGGAAGGCTACGCCCGCAAGGTCGGCGGCGGGCACCACATCACGCGCTGGCACGAGGTGCTGGCAGCCCGGCCCGGGCTGACCCTGCTGCACGAGGAAGACATCACCGACAGTGTCGCGCCGTCGGTCGATGTCGAGCAGGACCTCTACAACGTCTTTGGCCTTGCGCTGACCCGGATCGATGCGGAACTGGCGGCCAAGAAGCCGGGCCTGCGCCGCCTGCTGGGTTTTGTCCTGCGCGTGCTCCTGTCGGCCAAGGCGCGGGCGCGGATCACCCAGCGCCTGCAGGAACGCACCCGCACCGCCGAGGCGTTCCGCACCTACAACCGGTACCTGATGGTCAAGCTGGCGGTGCCCGGGGCGCGCTAGTCCCGCACGAAATGTACGCCGGTGAACCGCGCCCGCATCGCGGCCGCGCGCAGGGCGAGGGTCTCGGGCGCATCGCTGGCCAGGATATCCGCGATCAGATCCGCGAGGGCGGGCATGTCCGCCGGGGTCATGCCACGCCGCACGATCTCGGGCGTGCCGAGGCGCAGACCGTTCATGTCCCCGTCGATCTCGGGCAGCGGCAGGCCGATCCCGCAGGCCAGTATGCCGCCCCGTCGCAGGTGCTTCGAGGCCGCCTGCCCGCCGCCCCAGCGCCGCGCGTCGATTGCGAATTGGTGCGAGGCGGTTGCGCCTTCGGCCCCGGCAAAGACCGGCACCTGCCGGGCTGCGAGGGCCGTCGCCAGTGCCTGGGCGGTGTCCACCATCATGCGGGCGTAGTCGGCCCCGAAGGCCAGCCAGTCGAGCATCGTCACCGCCAGCGCCGCCGTCTTGCCCGCGTCGAAATTCGCGGTCATCCCCGGAAAGGCGATGGCATCCAGCCGCTCGGCAATCGCCGCATCACGCGTCACGATCAGCCCGCCCGCCGGACCACCCAGCGACTTGTAGGTGCTCATCGTCATCAGGTGCGCCCCCTCGTCCAGCGGGTTGGCCCAGACCCCGCCCGCGATGATCCCGCACTGGTGCGCGGCATCGAAGAGCACCGGCGCGCCGACCTCGTCGGCAATCGCCCTGACCTCGCGCACCGGGTGGGGGAACAGGTTCAGCGAGCCGCCGATGGTGATCAGCGCCGGGCGGACCTCGTGCGCGAGCCGTCGCAGCGCGTCGGTGTCCACCGTGTAGCCGTCCGCCGCGACCGGTGCAGGCACGGTCTTCAGTCCGTAGAGACCCGCGCATCCCGGTCCGTGGTGGGTGACGTGGCCGCCGATGCTGGCGGGCGGGGCGATGATCGTGTCGCCCGGTTTCGTCAGCGCCATGAAGCCATAGAGGTTGGCCATCGCACCGGACGCGACACGGATCTCGGCATGGCTGGCGTCGAAGACCTGCGCGGCGAGTTCCGCGGCGATGACCTCAATCTCCTCGATCGCTTCCAGCCCCATCTCGTACTTGTCGCCGGGATACCCGAGCGACGGCCGCGCCCCGAGACCCGCGCCCAGCAGTGCCTCGGCCTTCGGGTTCATCACGTTGGTGGCCGGGTTGAGATTGAAGCACTCGGCGTCATGGATCTCACGGTTGCGCGCCACCAGCGCGTCGATCCGCGCGGCGGTCGCCTCCAGAGGACGCGCGGCGGTCTCGGCGGCAAGGGTCTGGACGCGGGTTTCGCAGGCGGCAGGCACCCAGGGGCGGGGGGCGAGATGGGTCATGGCGGATCTCCTTTCCCGCTATCTGGTCGGGTGCCCGGCTTGCGCGCAAACCAGATTTTCGGAAAATGAGGGCTAGTTAATCTGAGGCTCCGATGCCGGTCGCGCCCCCTCCGCCGAAGTCCCTGCCGCTGAACGCGCTCCGTGCCTTCGAGGCGGCGGCGCGTCTGGGCGGCTTCGCGGCTGCGGCGCAGGAACTGGGGGTCACGCCCGGCGCGGTCTCGGCTCAGATCAAGGGGTTGGAGGCGGCGCTGGGCGCGCCGCTCTTCGAACGCACGGCGCGCGAGGTCCGGCTGACCGCGCTGGGTGCCCGCGTCGCGCCCGACCTCGTGGCGGCTTTCGACGCCCTCGGGCAGGCGGCCCGGACCCTTCGGCGCGAGGCCGCCCCGCAGGTGGTGCAGATCGCCAGTCTTCCCGCGCTGGCGCAGCTCTGGTTGTCGCCGCGCCTGCCCGCGTTGCGCCGCGCGGCCCCGGATGTGGTGGTCTCGATCACCGCGATGGAGGTGCCGCCGAACCTGAAGCGCGCGGCCGTGGACCTGTGCCTGTTCGCGGGCGAGGGCGACGGTCCGGCCCTGGGCGAGAATCGCCTGTTCCCGGTCTGCGCCCCGGATCTTGCGGCGGGACTGCGCGGGCCCGGGGACCTGCGCGCCGTGCCCTGCCTGTCGGACGCGGTCTGGAGCGGGGACTGGGCGCGCTGGCTGGCCGTGGCGGCGCCGGGACAGGGGATCGTGCCCCGGGGACCGGTCTTCTCGCTCTATGCCCTCGCGGTGGAAGAAGCGGTGAACGGCGCGGGCGTCCTGATGGGGCACGAGGCGCTGGTCGCCCGGCACCTGGCCGAGGGGCTGCTTGTGGCCCCCTTCGGGACGGTGTCGGTGCCCGGACCGGCCCTGCGTCTGTGGGCGGCGGGACCGCTGCGACCGGGCAGCGCGGCGGCGCGGGTGATGGCCCATCTGCGCAGCGGATGACTTGACTCCGCGCTCCGGCTACCCAGAGTCGGGATGAGAACATTAACAGAACATGTGCGATGTTTGCGGAACTGAACATCACCTCGAACTTCACCTTCCTGACCGGCGGGTCGCACCCGGAGGAGTATGCCCGCAAGGCGGCTCTGCTGGGCATCGGGGCCTTTGCCATCGCCGACGAGAACTCGGTGGCGGGAATCGTGCGGGCCTGGACCGAGACGCGCGAGATCGCCCGTCAGGTCGCAGAACGTCGGGCCGCGCTGGCCGTCGACGGGCCGATCGGGCCGCCCTGTCCGCCGCATCTCGCCCCGCCGCCGGGTCCGGATCCCGACTGCGTGCCCCGGCTGCTGCCGGCTGCGCGGATCGTCTGCACCGACGGTGCCTCGGCCGTCGCCCTGCCGCGCGACCGGGCGGGCTGGGGGCGGCTCTGCCGTTTGCTGACGCTGGGCCGCCGCCGCGCGGGCAAGGGCGACTGTCACCTGGCGGCGGAAGACCTGCTGGCGCATGGCGCGGGGATCGAGTGGCTTGTCCTGCCCGGGCACGGGCCGTGGCGCAGCCTGTCCCGGCAACTGTCCGAGGCGTTTCCGGGGGCCGTCTCGCTGATCGTGCGTCCACATTACGACGGGCAGGACCGGACGCGGATCGCCGCGCTGGCCCGTGCCGCGGCCGATCTCGGCCTGACCCCGGTCGCCAGCGCCAGTCCCCTCATGCACACCAGCCGCCGCCGTCGCCTCGTCGATGTGCTGACCGCGATCCGGCTCGGGGTGCGGGTCGATGCGCTCGGCCGCCGCGCCCTGCCCAATGCCGAACGGCGGATGCGCGGCGCGGCGGACCTGGCGCGCCTCTATGCCGGGCACGAGGGGATGATCGAGGCGGCGACCGCCCTTGCGGCGCGCTGCACCTTCGACCTGGGGGAGTTGCGCTACGAGTACCCCAGCGAGGTCGAGAACGGCGAGGCCCCGCAGGACCGGCTGACGCGGCTCGCCCATGCCGGGATGGCGTGGCGCTATCCGCGCGGCGCGCCCGAGCGGGTCAAGACGCTGGTCGCCCATGAACTCGCGCTGATCGGCAAGCTGGGCTACGCGCCCTATTTCCTGACCGTCAACGACATCGTCGCCTTCGCCCGGTCGCGCGGCATCCTGTGCCAGGGGCGCGGCTCGGCGGCCAACTCGGTGGTCTGCTACTGCCTCGGGATCACCTCGGTCAGCCCGGAGATCGGCACGATGGTTTTCGAGCGCTTCGTCTCCGAGGCCCGCGACGAGCCGCCGGACATCGACGTGGACTTCGAGCACGAACGCCGCGAGGAAGTGATCCAGCACATCTACGAGCGCTACGGGCGGCACCGGGCGGGGCTCTGCGCCACCGTCATCCACTATCGCGGCAAGCGGGCGGTGCGCGAGGTCGGCAAGGCGATGGGGCTGTCGGACGACATGCTCGGGGCGATCTCCTCGCAGATCTGGGGCTTCGGATCGGTCTCGGGGCTGGAGGACGCCCGCTTGCGCGAACTCGGTCTCGACCCGCGCGACCGCCGCCTGCGCCAGACGCTGGAGCTGATCTTCGAGATCCAGGGCTTTCCGCGTCACCTGTCGCAGCACGTCGGCGGCTTCGTCATCACCGAGGGACGACTTGACGAACTGGTGCCGGTCGAGAACGCGGCGATGGAGGACCGCACGGTGATCTGCTGGGACAAGGACGACATCGACAGTCTCGGCATCCTCAAGATCGACATTCTCGCGCTGGGCATGTTGTCCTGCATCCGCAAGGCCTTCGACCTGCTGCGCCGCCATCACCGGCTGGACTACAGCCTCGCGACGCTGCCGCCCGAGGACCCCAAGGTCTATGACATGCTCTGCCGCGCCGACAGCATCGGCGTGTTCCAGGTCGAGAGCCGGGCCCAGATGAATTTCCTGCCCCGGATGAAGCCGCGCTGCTTCTACGATCTGGTGATCGAGGTCGCCATCGTGCGGCCGGGGCCGATCCAGGGCGACATGGTCCACCCCTACCTGCGCCGCCGCTCGGGGGCCGAGCCGGTCAGCTTTCCCTCCGATGCCCTCGGTCGGGTGCTGCGCAAGACGCTGGGCGTGCCGCTGTTCCAGGAACAGGCGATGCAGATCGCGATCATCGGGGCCGGGTTCGACCCGTCCGAGGCCGACCGCCTGCGCCGCTCGCTGGCCACCTTCAAGAAGCACGGCAGCGTCAGCGAGTTCCGCGACCGCTTCCTGCGCGGCATGGCGCGGAACGGCTACGACGCCGATTTCGCCGAACGCTGCTTCAGCCAGATCGAGGGGTTCGGCAGCTACGGCTTCCCCGAAAGCCACGCCGCCAGCTTCGCGCTGCTGGTCTATGCCTCGGCCTGGCTGAAGTGCCATCATCCGGGCCTGTTCGCCTGCGCCCTGCTCAACAGCCAGCCGATGGGCTTCTACGCCCCGGCGCAGATCGTCCGCGACGCGCGCGAGCACGGGGTGGAGGTGCGCCCGGTCGATATCAACATGAGCCACTGGGACAACGTGATGGAGCCCGACGGCAACGGCGGGCTGGCGCTGCGGCTGGGCTTCCGGCAGGTCAAGCGCATGGCCGAGGCCGAGGCCGAGTGGATCGTCGCCGCGCGCGGCAACGGGTTCCACAGCGTCGAGGATGTCTGGCGGCGGGCCGGCATCCAGCCGCGCTACATCGCGGCGCTTGCCGATGCCGATGCCTTTGCCGGGCTGGGCCTGACCCGGCGCGAGGCGCTGTGGGAGGCGCGCGCGCTGACCTCGGTGAAGCCGCTGCCGCTGTTCGCGCAGGACCTCGACGGCGAGGGGATCGTCGAGCCGAAGGCGCACCTGCCCGCGATGAGCCTCGGCGAGGAGGTGGTGGAAGACTACGTCTCGATGCGGCTCACCCTGCGCGCCCACCCGGTGGCGCTGCTGCGGCACATCCTGACCCCGGCGGCCTGACCCCGGCGTTGCATTGCCCCGCGCCATGACCCAAGTTGCGGGCAAACGACAGGGAGAGAGAGCATGCGCACCCGAGCCGCCGTTGCCTTGGAAGCGGGCAAACCGTTGCAGATCATGGAGGTGAACCTCGACGGGCCGAAGGCCGGCGAGGTCCTGGTCGAGATCAAGGCGACCGGCATCTGCCATACCGACGAGTTCACGCTGTCCGGGGCCGATCCCGAAGGGCTGTTCCCCTCGATCCTCGGGCACGAGGGGGCGGGCGTCGTCGTCGAGGTGGGCGAAGGGGTCACGACCCTGAAGCCGGGCGACCACGTGATCCCGCTCTACACGCCCGAATGCCGCCAGTGCGCGTCCTGCCTGTCGGGCAAGACGAACCTCTGCACCGCGATCCGCAACACCCAAGGCCAGGGCCTGATGCCCGACGGCACGACGCGGTTCAGCATGCTCGATGGCACGCCGATCTATCACTACATGGGCTGCTCGACCTTCGCCAACCACACCGTGATGCCCGAGATCGCGCTGGCCAAGGTGCGGCCCGACGCGCCGTTCGAGAAGATCTGCTACATCGGCTGCGGCGTGACCACCGGCATCGGGGCGGTCATCAACACGGCAGGCGTCGAGATCGGCTCGTCGGCGGCGGTGTTCGGTCTGGGCGGCATCGGCCTGAACGTGATCCAGGGCCTGCGGATGGCAGGCGCGGACAAGATCATCGGCGTCGACCTGAACGACGCCAAGGCCGACATGGCCCGCAAGTTCGGCATGACCCACTTCATCAACCCGTCGAAGATCGAAGGGTCGGTGGTGCAGGAGATCGTCAACCTGACCAAGACCGAGTTCGACCAGATCGGCGGGGTGGACTACAGCTTCGATGCCACCGGCAACGTCAAGGTGATGCGCGACGCGCTGGAATGCTCGCATCGCGGCTGGGGCGTCTCGGTGATCATCGGCGTCGCGCCCGCCGGGGCCGAGATTTCCACCCGCCCCTTCCAGCTGGTCACCGGCCGGGTCTGGAAAGGCACCGCGTTCGGCGGCGCGAAGGGACGGACGGACGTGCCGAAGTTCGTCGACTGGTACATGGACGGGAAGATCGAGATCGACCCGATGATCACCCACACCATGAGCCTCGACGAGATCAACACCGCCTTCGACCTGATGCACGAGGGCAAGTCGATCCGGTCGGTGGTCATCTACTGATCCGGGCGGGGCGCCGCCATGCGCGCGCCCGACCCGCGGCCCGTGGCTCTGGTGCTGGGGGCGAAGGTGCGGCCGGACGGCAGCGCCTCGCCCGCCCTCCGGCACCGGGCGCTCGAAGGGGCCCGGCTGGTGACGGAGGGTACTGCGCGGCACCTGATCGCAAGCGGCGGCGTGCTGCATCCGGGCACGCCGAGCGAGGCGGCCCTGATCGCGCGGCTCGCGCAGGATGCGGGGGTTCCGCCCGCGCGGATCACCCGGGATGAGGCCGCCCGCACCACCGAGGAGAACCTGCGCCACGCGAAGGCGCTGTTGCCGGGCCTCGGCGGCGGACCACTGCTGATCGTCACCGACGGCTGGCACGCGCCGCGCGTGCGGCTCCTGGCCCGTGCGCTGGGTCTTGCTGCGACCGTCCACGTGGTGCCCCGGCGACCCGTTCCGCCCCATCGGCGCATGCTGACCCTGCTGCGCGAGGCGGCGGCCCTCCTGCACACTGCCCTTCGGATCGCCACCGGCCGCGCCGGGCATTGAGCCCTTGCCGCGCTGCGTCCGGGCAGGCACCCTGTCCCCCGAAGGAGACCCCATGTCCAACACAACCCGCACATCGCCGCTGCTCGCGGTGCTGATCGATGCCGACAACACCTCGCCGCAATGGGCCGAGGCGATCTTCGAAGAGATTGCCACCCTTGGCGAGGCCAGCGTCCGCCGCATTTACGGCGACTTCTCGTCCAACTACCTCAAGGGCTGGGCCGACAAGCTGGCCAGCCTCGCCATCGTCCCGCACCAGCAGTTCGCCAACACGACCGGGAAGAACTCGTCCGACATCGCGTTGGTGATCGATGCGATGGACATCCTGCATACCGGCCGGTTCGACGGGTTCGTCCTGATCTCGTCCGACAGCGATTTCACCCGCCTCGCCAGCCGCATCCGCGAGCAGGGCGTCGATGTTTACGGCATCGGCCAGCAGAAAACGCCCGCGGCCTTCCGCAACGCCTGCAAGCGCTTCATCTATGTCGAGAACCTGATCGGGGACGGGCCGTCCGATCCCACCGACCGCAATGCCACCAAGCCCGCCAAGAAGGCGAAACCCGAGGATGCTCGGACGCTGGTCCTGCGGGCCTTCGACAGTTTCGGCGAGGATGAGGACTGGGTTGCGCTGGGGCGTCTCGGGCAGCAGATCACGACCGCCAATCCCGACTTCGACCCGCGCAACTACGGCAAGAAGAAGCTCAGCGACCTGATCGAGGATCTGAAGGTGCTGGAAGTGCGGCGCGGGCCGAACAACCAGGTGCAGGTGCGGCGGCTCGACTGAGCCGCCTCAGGCGCCGTAGCGGGCGAGGAACGTCGCCACCGCGCCATCGACGACACGCGCGATCTGGGCCGGGTCCGGCGGGCCCTCCATGCCGAACAGCTGCCGGGCATGGAAGCCGGCCCGGCTGAGTTCGCAGAACTGGTCGGCGGCCAGCTCGACATCGTCGATCCGCACCTCGCCGCGGGCGTTCGCGTCGCGCAGATAGGTGACCAGCGCCCCCCGGGCGGCCATCGGTCCGGACTGGTAGTAGAGCCGTCCGAGCTCGGGGAAGCGCTCGCCCTCGGCGACGCACAGCCGGAAGACCCCGAGACCCAGCTTCGACGTGACGAACCCGGCGATCTTGGCCGCCACGACGCGCAGCACCTCGGCGGGCGGCGCGGTTTCGTCGACCTCCTCGCGGGCATGCTCGGACAACCGCGCGCACTCGGTGCGGGCGATCTCGAGGAACAGGAGCCGCTTGTCGGGGAAGTAGCTGTAGAGCGTCGCCTTCGACACCCCGGCCGCGCGGGCGATGTCGTCGACCGACGCGCCCTCGAACCCGTCGCGCAGGAAGACCTCCCGCGCACCCTTCAGCACGTCGGCATACTTGCGGCCCCGTTTCTGGGGCGTGGCGGCGGGGGCGCAGTACGTCATTCGAGGACCATAGACCGTTCGGTTCACTTGCGGCAAGCGGACCGATTGCGCCCGGCGCGTATCGGCCTAAGGTCGCGGCAGATCAAAAGAGGCCCCAATGCGACTGTTCCAACCCCAGCGACTGCGATTCTCCGAACTCAGCGAACAGGAGGTTCTCGCGCTCGCCATCTCCAGCGAGGAGGACGATGCCCGGATCTATCGCGGCTATGCCGAGCGCCTGCGCGCCGACTTTCCGCAGACCGCGCAGATGTTCGAGGCGATGGCGGAGGAAGAGGACGGTCACCGCCAGCGCCTGATCGCGATGCACCAGCGCCGCTTCGGGGACACCATTCCCCTGATCCGCCGCGAACACGTCAACGGTTTCTACGACCGGCGTCCGATCTGGCTGGTCGAGAGCCTCGGCCTGGACCGGATCCGGGCCGAAGCCGCGCGGATGGAAAGCGACGCCCACCGGTTCTACGTGACCGCCGCCCAGCATTCGACGGATGCCGACACGCGCAAGCTGCTGGGCGACCTCGCCGCTGCCGAGGCAGGTCACGAGAAGAAGGCCGGACGGCTGGAAGAGCAGATGCTCGACGACGAAAGCCGCGAGTCCGAGGATGCCGCCGCCCACAAGCAGTTCGTGCTGACCTGGGTGCAGCCGGGCCTCGCAGGGCTGATGGACGGCTCGGTCTCGACGCTGGCGCCGATCTTCGCGACCGCCTTCGCCACGCAGGACCCCTGGACGACCTTCCTCGTCGGCCTCGCGGCGTCGGTCGGGGCGGGCATCTCGATGGGCTTCACCGAGGCGGCCAGCGACGACGGTAAGTTGTCCGGGCGCGGCAGCCCGTTCAAACGCGGGGTGTCCTCCGGCGTGATGACCACCGTCGGCGGGCTTGGCCACGCGCTGCCTTACCTGATCCCGGATTTCTGGACCGCGACCATCATCGCCTTCATCGTGGTCTTCATCGAGCTCTGGGCCATCGCCTGGATCCAGAACCGGTTCATGCAGACCCCGTTCCTGCGCGCGTCCTTCCAGGTCGTCCTCGGTGGCGCGCTGGTCTTCGCGGCGGGGGTCCTGATCGGCTCGGGCTGAGGCACGCGGAACGGGCTGGCCCATTTCCGGGGGCCATGCTAGCCCGTCCGCGATGCTGGCCGTGCTCTCACAGACGCTTCCGTTCTTTGCCATCATCGCGCTGGGCTACGGCGCGGGGAAACGGGGATTCTTCACCCCCGAGGCCACCGCCTACCTGACCAAGTTCGTGTTCTACTTCGCGCTGTCGGCGATGCTGTTCCGGTTCTCCGCGAACCTCGCCTTCTCGGACATCTTCCTGCCGGGCGCGATGCTTGCCTATCTCTGGGCGACGGGCGTGGTCTACCTGCTGGTGACCTGCGTCGCGCTGATCCGAAAGCTCAACGTCGAGGAAGCTGCGGTCGAGGCGCAGTGCGGCACCATCGGCAACGTCGGGTTCCTCGGCATCCCGATGCTCGTGCTGCTGCTGGGCGACGGGGCCGTCGTGCCGGTCATGCTGGTGCTGACGGTCGACCTGATCGTCTTCGGCAGCCTGATCGTGATCCTGATCACCGGCTCGCGTGACGGTCGGGTCAGCCCGGCGGTGCTGGTGACCGTCGGCAAGGGCCTGATGGCGAACCCGATGATCGTGTCGATCGTGCTGGGCCTCGTCTGGTCGGCCACCAGTATCCCGATCCCCGGCCCGATGAACAGCTTCCTCGGGACGCTCGGCGCGGCGGCCACGCCGGGGGCCCTGTTCGCCATCGGGGCCTCGCTGGCGACGAAATCCGCCGAGCGGCTGCAGATCGCGGCGTGGCTGTCGTTCTCGAAACTGGTGCTGCATCCGCTGGCCGTCGCCTTCGCGGTCCTCGTGCTGATCCCGGTCGAGCCTTACGTCGCGGGCGTGATGATCGCCGCGGCTGCCCTGCCGACGGCGGGCAACGTCTACATTCTTGCCGCGCACTACGGGGTTGCACCGGCGCGGGTCTCTGCCACCATCCTGATCTCGACGGCGCTCAGCATCCTGACCGTCTCGGCGGTGATCGCCTGGGTGGGAGCAAGCTGAAAGGAGAGCCATGAAAACCGTGTCCGAGAACCGTGCCTTCGGCGGCATCCAGGGGGTCTATTCCCATGCGTCCGAGGCCTGTGCCTGTGACATGACCTTCGGGCTCTACCTGCCGCCGCAGGCCGCCGCGGGACCGGTGCCGGTGCTGTGGTACCTGTCCGGGCTGACCTGCACCCACGAGAACGCGATGGTGAAGGCGGGCGCGCAAGCCCATGCCGCGGCGCACGGCCTTGCCCTCGTCTTTCCCGACACCTCGCCGCGCGGCGGTCATGTCGCCGATGACGAGGCCTACGATCTGGGGCAGGGGGCGGGGTTCTACGTCAACGCCACGCAACGGCCATGGGCCGCGCATTTCGGGATGTGGGACTACATCGCCGAAGAGCTTCCGGCGCTCCTCTTTTCCGAGTTCCCGCTCGACCCGGGGCGGCAGGCCATTACCGGGCACTCGATGGGCGGGCACGGGGCGCTGACGCTGGCGATGGGCCTGCCGGACCGGTTCTCCAGCGTCTCGGCCTTCGCGCCGATCTGCCACCCCGCCGCCAGCGACTGGGGCCGCAAGCAGCTGACCGCCTATCTCGGCAAGGACGAGGCCCAGTGGGAAGCGCATGACGCCACCCTGATGATGCGGGCCGTCGGTTTTCCCGGCGAGGTGCTGGTGGACCAGGGCGGCGACGATCAGTTCCTGCCGCTGCTGATGCCCGAGGCGCTGGCCCACGCGATGGCGGCCCGCCGCCAGCCGGGGGCGTTCCGCATCCACGAGGGCTATGACCACTCGTATTTCTTCGTCTCCAGCTTCATGGGCGAACATGTCGCCTTCCATGCCGGGGCGATGGCACCTTGACCGTGTTCGTGGACGCCGACGCCTGCCCGGTGAAGGCCGAGGTGCGCGAGGTCGCCACCCGGCATGACGTGCCGGTCAAGATGGTGGCGAACGGCGGGCTGCGACCCGACCCGCATCCGCTGGTCGAGATGGTCTATGTCCCGGAGGGGCCCGATGCGGCCGATATCTGGATCGCCTCCCAGGCCGGACCCGGCGATATCGTGGTGACCTCCGACATGCCGCTGGCCGCCCGCGCGGTGGAGGCGGGCGCGCAGGTGCTGAAACCCAACGGCGAGGCGCTGACCGCCCGCAACGTGGGCGAGGCGCTGGCGCTGCGCGACCTGATGACCGACCTGCGTGCCGCCGATCCGTTCCGGCAGGGGGGCGGCAAGCCGTTCTCGCGGCAGGATCGCTCGCGGTTCCGCGAGGCCCTCGAGCGCGCCCTGCGCCGGGCGAAGGAGGCGCGGCCATGAGCGGGACACGGATCGGGGCGGTGGTCTTCGACATCGGCAACGTGCTGATCGAATGGCAGCCCGAACGCTTCTATGACCGCGTCATCGGTCCGGAGGCCCGCAAGGCGATGTTCGCCGAGGTCGACCTGCACGCGATGAACGACGAGGTGGACCGGGGCCGCGACTTTCGCAGCACCATCTACGACCATGCCGCGCGCTATCCCGCCCATTCCGACGCGATCCGGATGTGGCACGACCGCTGGATCGAACTGGCCTCGCCGGTGATCCCGCAGTCCGTGCGCGTTCTGCGCGCGCTCCGTGCGCGGGGCGTTCCGGTCTTCTCGCTGACCAATTTCGGCATTCAGAGCTTCGACTACGCGGTGTCGATCTACCGGTTCCTGGAGGAATTCGACCGGCCCTACATCTCGGGGCACATGGGCGTGATCAAGCCCGATCCCGAGATCTACCAGATGCTGGAGGCCGATTGCGGCATCGCCCCCGAGCGGTTGCTGTTCACCGACGACCGCGCCGAGAACATCGCCGCCGCTGCCGCGCGTGGCTGGCAGACACATCATTTCACCGGGTCGCAGGGCTGGGCAGACAGGCTCGTGGCCGAGGGCCTGCTGAGCGTGGAGGAGACCCTGCCATGACCCTGACCGTGATCGGACCCGAAGCCGAAGCCCGTCTCGACTGGAGCGCGCTGACCGAGGCGCTGACCGCCGGGCACAGCCTGCCGGTGGCCGAGGTGACCGACGGGTTCCTCTACCGGGGCAGCGACACGGTGCTGAACCGCGCCGCATGGATCGACGGGCTGGGCATCGCGGTCAAGACCGCAACGATCTTCCCCGGCAACACCGCCCGGGGCAGGGCGTCGGTCGATGGCGGCGTGATGCTTTACGACGATGCCGAGGGGCACCCGGTCGCGCTGCTCGACTTCAAGCTGGTGACCAAGTGGAAGACGGCGGGCGACTCGCTTCTGTCGGCGCTGCGCCTCGCGCCGCCGAATGTCGAGACGATCCTGATCGTGGGCGCCGGGACCGTCGCCGCCTCGCTGATCGAGGCCTACGGCGCGGGTTTCCCCGACGCCCGGTTCGAGGTCTGGAACCGCACGCGCGCCCGGGCCGAGCCGCTGGCCGGACCGCGGGTGCGCATCGTGGACGACCTGCCCGCCGCCTGCGCCCGGGCCGACATCATCGCGACCGCCACGATGGCGACCGCGCCGGTGATCGAGGGGGCCTGGCTGACGCCCGGAACGCATCTCGACCTGATCGGGGCCTACCGTCCGGACATGCGCGAGGTCGATGACGCCACCCTGCGCCGGGCGCGGGTCTTCGTCGACAGCCGCAAGACGACGATGGGCCATATCGGCGAGATCGAGATCCCGCTGCAGGCGGGGGTGCTGAGCCCGGAGGATATCCTTGCGGACTTCTACGACCTGCCGTCCGGCCGCTTTGCCCGGCAAGGGCCGGAGGAGATCACGCTGGCCAAGAACGGCGGCGGCGCCCATCTCGACCTGATGACGGCGCGCTACATTCTCGACGCGGTGCGCGGCTGATGCTGTGGCTGGCGGGCTCTCTTCTGCTCGCCCTCGCGCTGGCCCCGTTCCTGCGCGAAGCCCTGCGCCCGACGGTCGATGCCGTGATGCAGGCCGAGGCGCCCGGCGAGTTCGCCGCGCTCGAGGACGGCGCCACCCATTACCGCTGGGACGGTCCGGAGGGCGGACCGGTCGTGGTGCTGATCCACGGTCTCACGACGCCCAGCTTCGTCTGGGATGCCGTCGTGCCCGGGCTGGCGGGGCTGGGGTTCCGGGTGCTGCGCTACGATCTCTGGGGGCGCGGATACTCCGACATGCCGGTGCGCGACCAGACGCCCGAGCTGTTCGTGGCCCAGCTCGACGGGTTGCTGGCGGTGCTCGGCGTGCGCGACCGGGTCTCTCTGATCGGCTATTCCATGGGGGCCTGCATCGCCGCGGCCTTTGCCGCGCGGGATCCCGACCGGGTGGACTACCTCGGCCTCGTCGCCCCCGCGACCCAGCGCTATGCGCCGCGCCGCTTCGACCGGATCATGCGCGACTGGCCGGTCTTCGGCGACTGGCTGATGCGCGGCCTCGGCGTGGCGCGGCTGGTCCGGCAGGCCCGCGAGGATCGCGCCGTCAGCGCCGTGCCCGACTTCCGGGCGCGCCTGCTCGCGGCGATGCGGCGGCGGGGGTACGGGCCCGCGGTCCTGTCGAGCCTGCGCCATACGCTCGACGGCGGTTATGACGAGGAGCTGGCGCGGATCGCCCGCGCCTCGGTCCCGGTCGGCGTGGTCTGGGGCGGGCTGGACCTCGTCATTCCCATCGCCGCCTCGGAGGCCCTGGAAGAGCTGAACCCGGAAGCCATCCAGCTGGTCGTGGACGAGGCCGGGCACGGCCTTCCGCACACCCACCCGGAGGCCGTGGTCCAGATGTTCGCGGAGGTCTCGGACGACTTTCTCTAGGCTGCGGCCGCCGGGGCCGGGGGCGTTGCCACGGGCAGCGGCTTTTCCCGGATCGGCAGGTGGACGATGGCACTGAAGGCCCCGACGCCGACACCGATCCACCACACCAGCGTGTAGTCGCCGTAGATGTCGTAGAGCTTGCCGCCCAGCCACACGCCGAGGAAGCCGCCCAGCTGGTGGCTGAAGAACACGATCCCGTAGAGCGTTCCCATGTAGCGCAGGCCATAGATATAGGCCACGAGGCCCGAGGTCAGCGGCACCGTCGCCAGCCACAGCGCGCCCATCAGCAGCGAGAAGATGATCACCGACTCGGGCGTGATCGGCATCAGGATGAACACGGCAGCGACCACGGTCCGCGCGGCGTAGATGGCCGCCAGCAGGTACTTCCGGGGGAAGCTCTTGCCGAGATAGCCGGCCAGAACGGTCCCGCCGATGTTCGCCAGCCCGATCAGCGCGATAGACAGCGCGCCGAGCGCGCTGGTGGTCGTCACCCCGAGACCCGCCAGCGTGCCCGCCGGGTCGATCGGGCCGCAAAGTTCGGTCACGAAGGCCGGGAAATGCGCGGTGATGAAGGCCAGCTGGTAGCCGCAGGAGAAGAAGCCGAGGAAGATCATCGCATAGCTCGGGTCGCGCGCGGCCTTGCCGAGGATCTGGCCCATGCTCTCTTCCAGCTCCGCTTTCGTGGCCGGGGCGGGGCTGCGCATCATCGGCAGGGCGAAGAGCGCGGCGAGGATGATCGCGGCGAAGATCAGGAACACCGTCTGCCACGGGAAATGCGCCAGCAGCCCTTCGGCCAGAGGTGCGCCGATGATCTGGCCGACCGAGCCCGCGGCGGTGGTGATGCCGAGCGCCATCGACCGGTTCTCGTCGCTGGCCGCCCGTCCGACGATCGCCAGGATCACCCCGAAGCCCATGCCCGCGATGCCGAAGCCGACGAGGATTTCGAGAAGCTGCATGCTGCCGGGGGTGATCGCGAAGGCCGAGAGCACCAGTCCCAGCGCGTAGCAGACCGCCCCGAGGACGATGGCGCGGCGGTCGCCGAACCGCTCCGCGATGGCGCCGAAGATCGGTTGCCCGATCCCCCAGGCCAGGTTCTGGATCGCGATGGCCAGCGAGAACTCGGCCCGCGGCCAGCCGAACTCCTCGGCGATCGGGATCTGGAACACGCCGAAGCTCGCGCGGATCGCGAAGCCCATCATCAGGACGATACAGCCGCCGATCAGGACGGGGGTGATGAGCGGGCTGCGCTGGGGCATGACGAGGGTCTCCGGGGGCTGGCGGTCCGTCTTTGCCGGATTTCCCGCACCGGTCAAATCAGAAGTCCTGCTGACAGGATTAAGAATTGCTGATGTGAGAGTGGCCCGATCCGCCCGGGTTGGGGAAGGGCGCCGCGCGATGCCCTTCCGTCCGCTGTCGCCGGGCGCTAGGAGAGGGACATGCCGCGCCAGAGCCTGACAGATCTCTACCACGCCCGCGTTGCCGAGGGCACGCTGCACGCCGATGCCGCGCAACTCGCCGCGCTCCGGGTGCTCGACGAGGTGCGGCAGGTTGTCGAGGCCGAGCCGCCGAAGCGCTCGATCCTCTGGCGGATGTCGAAGCCGAAGCCGCCCGAAGGGCGTCGGGGAGCCTATCTCTGGGGCGGGGTCGGGCGCGGCAAGTCGATGCTGATGGACCTGTTCCATGCCCATGTCGCGGTCGAGGCCAAGCGCCGGGTGCACTTCCACGCCTTCATGCAGGAGGTCCACGCCGCCCTTCACGAGGCGCGCAAGACCGGCGTCGACGATGCCCTCGTGCCGGTCGCGCGGGATATCGCGCGGGACCTGCGGTTGCTGTGTTTCGATGAAATGCAGATTACCGACATCACCGACGCGATGCTGGTGGGGCGGTTGTTCCAGATGCTGTTCGACGCGGGGGTGGTGATCGTCACGACCTCGAACCGGGTGCCGGACGACCTGTACAAAGACGGGCTGAACCGGGACCTGTTCCTGCCCTTCATCCGGCTCCTGTCCGAGAAGCTGATCGTGCATCACCTCGTCAGCGAGACCGACTACCGGCAGAACCGGCTGGAGGGCGCGCCGCGGTATTTCGTGCCTGCCGACGGGGTCGCCCGGGCGCGGCTCGATGCGATCTGGACTGACCTGTCGGGCGGCGATCCGGATGGGCTGCGCCTGACAGTGAAAGGGCGCGTGCTGGAAATTCCCCATTTTCACAACGGGGTAGCGCGGCTGAGTTTCTGGGATCTCTGCGGCAAGCCGCTGGGACCGGGAGATTACCTGGCGCTGGCCGAGGCGGTGCGGGTGCTGATCCTCGACGGGATTCCGCGCCTGAGCCGGGCCAATTTCAACGAGGCGAAACGCTTCGTGACGCTGGTCGACGCGCTCTACGAGGCGAAGGTGACGCTGATCGCCAGTGCCGCGGCGGTGCCGGAAATGCTGTATGTCGAGGGCGAGGGCACCTTCGAGTTCGAGCGCACCGCCAGCCGCCTGCGCGAGATGCAGGGGGCCGACTGGGGCCGCGCGGACGCGGCGACGGGGGTGCCGGACTGACCGCGGTATCGCGTCAGTTCTACGTCGGTATCACGTCGGTACTGCAGCGCAGCATTTCCGGCGTCAGCCGTTCTCCTTCAGCACGTCGCCGGCGAGGTAGAGCGATCCGCAGATCAGCAGGCGCGCGCCCGGGTGGGCGGCAGCCAGCTGGGTGACGGCGGCGAGCGTCGTCTCCGCAGTGGCGGCGGGCAGGCCGACGGCGCGGGCGTGGCCCGCGGTCACGTCGGCGGGCAGGGTCGCCTCGCTGTCGGGGATGGTGACGGCGGTCAGGCTGTCGGCGACCTGCGCGAGGGGCGAGAGGTAGCCCTGCACGTCCTTGGTGCCGAGCATCCCGCAGACGAGGTGCGTCGGGCGCGACGGCATCCCGCGCAGCGTCGCGGCGACTGCGCGCCCGCCCGCCGGGTTGTGCCCGCCGTCGAGCCAGAGCTCGCAGGAGCCCGCGGCCTCGACCAGCGGTCCGTGCCGCAGGCGCTGCATCCGGGCGGGCCACTCGGCGCGGGTCATCGCGGCTTCGGCGGCCGCGTCGCCCTTGCCGAGGGCGCGCAGCGCGGCGAGGGCGGTCCCCGCGTTCTGGATCTGGTGCGGACCGGGCAGCACCGGCAGCGGCAGGTCGAGAAGCCCGTCCTCGTCCTGGAAGACGAGGCGCCCGTGTTCGGTGGTGACATGCCAGTGCTGGCCGTGCACCAGCAGCGGCACCCCCAGCTTCGCGGCGCGGGCCTCGATCACCTCCAGTGCGTCCTCGTGCTGCGGGGCAACCACGCAGGGCACGCCGCGCTTGAGGATGCCGGCCTTCTCGCCCGCGATGGCGGCAACGGTCTCGCCGAGGAATTGCTGGTGGTCGAGGTCCACGGGCGTGATGATGGTCAGCCGGGGCGCGTCGATCACGTTCGTGGCGTCGAGCCGCCCGCCGAGGCCGACCTCGAGAAGGGTCCAGTCCGCCGGGCTGCGCGAAAAGGCGAGGA
>JAUIAU010000123.1 GCA_030425185.1 Alphaproteobacteria bacterium | reverse complement strand
CCAGCATCGCCAGGAGCGACGACTTGCCCGCCCCGTTGCGCCCCAGCAGCGCGGTGGCCTGGCCGGACGGAAATTCCGCCGTGATCCCCTGCGCCACCACGGGCCCGCGCGGAAACCGCTTCCAGACTCCCTCCAGCGCAATCATCCGCGCCGGTCCAGCGCCGCATAGACCGACAGCATCGCCAGCCCCCACAGCAGCATGGCAAACCCCGCGATCAGCGCGAGCAACCGCCCGCGCCGGGGGAATTCCGCCGTTTCGGCCAGGGTCGGCGCCTGCCACGCCGCGAGATAGCGGCTTTGCCGCCGCGCCTCGGCCTGTGCGAGATCATGGGCCATGCGCGCCGCCGCATAGGCCCGTTCGGCAAAATCCCGGTCTGCCACCAGCGCCTCGTAGGTTCCGACGACATTGGCAAAGGCCTCGCCGTCGCCTTCCAGCCCCAGCTTGGCCCGTTCGGCCGCGATCCGTTGCTCGATCACCGCCACCCGGCGCGCGCCCTGTTCCAGCCGCGGATCGTCCGCCCGCGTTTCACCGCGCAGCAGGTCAAGCGCGATCAGCGCTTCGGCCAGCTGGCCCTGCAACGTGCCCAGCACACCGGCCTGCGCCTGCAGGTCCACCGACGGATCCACCAGTTGATGCTGGTTGCGAAACTGCGTGACCTGCCGCCGCGCCGCCTTCAGCCGGGTCTCGGCCGTGGCCAGTTCCCCGGCGGCATCGCGGATCGCATCGGCGCGCGCCACGTCGCTCATCTCGTTGACCAGGTCAGTGGCCCGCGCCACGATGGCCTGCGCGATGGCCTGCGCATCGCCGGGAGCAAAGGCCGTGACGCGCAGCGTGATCAGCCCGGCCAGGCTGTCGTAAGACACGGTGACACGCCGCGACCAGTAGCGATGCAACGCCTCGGGAGATCCGGCCGGGTCAAAGGCAAAAACAGGGTCTGTTGCGCCGCGAAACAGGTCGTTTCCGGGTTTCGACCACAACCCGGACAGGCCCAGTTCGGCCTCCAGCTCCGCCACCAGGCGGCGCGACCGCAGGTATTCGTACAGGATGTCCGTATCGCGCGACCCGGCCCCGGACAGGCCTGTCAGCCCGCCCAGCATCTCGATCGCGGCCCCGGTCTCTTCGCGGCGCACGGCAAAGCCCGCCTCGGACGCGTATTGATCCGCCGCCCGCATCCAGAGATACCAGGCGCTCAACACAACGGGCAGCAGCACGCAGACCAGACAGGACAGCGCCAGCCAGATGTGCCGCCTGCGCCAGTGCGCCCGGGGCGGCAGCATCGCGGGAGAGGCGGGCAACACCCCCGATATGGTGCCGTGAAACGGGAGAGAGGGATCCGCCGGGATTGATTTTACGAGAGTCATGAGATAGATACTCCCGCATAGCGTGTTTCACCTGAACGGACAGTCCCATGCGCGGCCCTCCCGCAGGCTTGCCCCCTCACAGCACGCGCACCAGCACCTGGCGCGCGGTCTGCGCCCTGCTCCTGCGGGAAATGGCAACCACCCATGGACGGGTGCCCGGAGGATACCTTTGGGCCGTGATAGAGCCGCTTCTGGGCATAGCATTGCTGTCGGTCATCTTTGCGATCACCTTTCAGGCACCTGCCCTCGGCACCAGCTTTCCACTGTTCTACGCGTCGGGGCTTTTGCCGTTTCTCGCCTTTTCGGACATCACGAACAGGCTGGCCCAGGCGCTGAACTTCTCGCGGCCGCTTTTTGCCTATCCGGCAGTGGGGGTGATGGATGCGCTGCTGGCGCGCTTTCTGCTGGCGGCCGGCACGCAGGTGGCCGTGGCCAGCCTGCTGATCGCCGGCATCCTGTTTCTTGGCGAAACACGCGCCACGCCGGACATTGCCACATTGGCGCAGGCCGCAGGGCTTCTGATGGTGCTGGCCCTTGGCATCGGTGCCATGAACTGTCTGCTGATCGGCCTTCTGCCCCTGTGGCAGCGCCTCTGGGCCATTCTCATGCGCCCGATGTTCCTGGTTTCGGGGGTCTTCTTCACCGTTGAGTCGGTCCCCCTGCCCTGGCGCGACCTGCTGTGGTGGAACCCGCTGATACATGTCGTGGGCCTCGTGCGGCGCGGGCTCTATCCCGGCTATGACGCCAGCTATGCCAGCCCCGTCTACCTGCTGGCGCTGGGACTGGGGTTTGCGCTGCTGGCGGGCCTCGGCCTTGCGCGCTGGCACCGGGACATCCTGAGCGACCTCTGAGGCGGCAGACGCAATCGGGATGCCGCTGGGAAGAAAAGCACCGCCCGGTGGACACCGCCGGGCAGCCCCCGACCCTTCAAACACGTCAGAAAGGTCCCCTGACACGATGTGGAAATAGGTCCGAACCGGACCCAATGTTTCGCGCGCGAAACAATAGGGCCGATCCGGACCTAATTTCGAGAGGATACCCGTCATGCCTGCAGCCTCCGAAACACCCTGTTTCGCAGCGAAACAGAGGCTGTTTCTGCGTCAACAGCCGGCCAGTCCGGCAGCGCCCGCAACACGGCAAGAAGCGCCGCGACATCCATCTCGGCCGCCACATGGCCATTTGCGGCACGGCGCAGCGCCTCGCCCTGCCCGCCCAGATCGAACCCGACCGTCGGCAGCCCGGTGGCCAGCGATTCCTGCGTGACATAGGAGAACGTCTCGGGCCAGAGCGACGGGATCAGCCAGATGCCGATCTGGTGGCGTGCCACCAGATGCGGCAGGTCCTCCAGACGGTACCCGCCCAGCACGGTGACCGACCGTGGCACGGGGCACTCGGGCGCCACCTCTCCCAGCACGACGATGCGCGCCTCCCGGCTCCGGTCGAGACACCGCGCCAGCGCCGCCACCACCGCGGCACCCTTCTGCGCATTGAGATGCCCCGGCACGCCGATCACCGGGCGGTCTGCACATGCGGGTGTCAGCCGGGGCACTGGCCCCAGGGGGCCGTGGGGGCGCAGACGCAGCTTATGCGCCAGGTCCGGATGCGCCCGCGCCACGATCCGGCGCGCCGCATTGGAAAAGACCGTCAGGTGGTCCGCCCGGTCCAGCGCCGGACGCCAGAGCGCATGCCACGCAGGCTCTGTTACGCTGCGAAAGGTGTAATCGCGGTTCAGCGGGAAATAATCGTGGAACTGCATGTCGAGCCCATGCCCGCCGGCACAGAGGTCGAGCAGGCGGAACGGGATTTCTTCGGGCCTCGGATCCCCCACCGCACAGGCATAGACCACGCTGCGCGCGCCTGCCGGTTTCAGCAGGGTCATGAGATCGGCAAAACTGTCCGTCGCGGCGCGGGTGATCCCCGACCGGGTGTGCAGCTCGATCTGCCAGCGCTGCGCCCCCCCGACGCGCAGCACCACCGCCACCGGACGCGTGCCCAGGCGCTGCGCAAGCCAGCGCTGGGTACCGCCCCCCAGGGAATGCGCCAGGTAGACGGGCAGGGGGGATTTGCCCAGGCGCGCCCGCGCCCAGATCAGCCCCGCCCGCAGCCGTGCGTCGACCAGCGGGTCATGCATCAGGGTTTGTGCCACATCCGTGTCGAATCTCGGCCAGCGCCGCGACAGGATCGGCGCGGTTTTCTCGCGCAATGCGCGCCGCGCAGCACGCCCAAAGCTGGCCGCCCCGACATGCCCCACAAAGAGCCCCGTCTGGCAGACATGCCGCCCGCCCAGGGCACGGGTGCGCTGGCACCAGTCCACCTCTTCGCCGTAGCCCCGGCCAAACCCGTCATCGAGGCGCGGCACCTCGCGCAGCCAGAGCGGTGACAGCGCCATGCAGAACCCCGTTCCCGTGGGCAGGGAGGGCAGGTCGCAGGACCGCGCATGAGGTGCCAGCGCCGCGTCCACGCGATCGACCTCGGTGTCGCGCAGCGAAACGCCGGCGCAGGCATGCGGCGCGCCCATCAGCTCGCCTTCGTTGGAGAGCGGCGTGACGCTGGCGATGGTGCCGTCACTGAGCAGCGGCGCGATCAGGCGGGAGGCCCAGCCCTTGGGCAGGGT
>JAUIAU010000122.1 GCA_030425185.1 Alphaproteobacteria bacterium | reverse complement strand
CCCGGAGAAAGGACCCCTGCATGACCCGTTTCGCCCGCGCCCTGCCCCTGATTGCCGCCGCCCTTCTGCTGGGCGGCGCGGTTCCCTTCGACAGCTGGCGGGAACAGCGGTTCTCGCTGCTGTCGAGCAACGACTGGTCGCAGGGCCGCGATGCGGTCCGCGTCACCTCCGACGGAACCGTCTCGCTGCTCTGGACGGCGCTGCCGCCCTCGGACGCCACGGTGCGCCGGGCAAGATGGTCCTGGGCCGTGCAGGAGTCGGTTCCCGCGACGGCGCTCGACCGGCGCGGCGGCGATGACCGCAACCTGTCGCTCTACTTCATCTTCATGCCGGAGGCGGTCGCGAACCGCATGCGCAACGCGCCGATCCGCCGCCTGCTGGAGGTCGAGGAGGCGCGGGTCCTGATGTATGTCTGGGGCGGCAATCACCGCGCGGGCGCTGTCGTGCCCTCGCCCTATCTCGGGGCGCGCGGCAGGACCATCGCCCTGCGGCAGGCCGGGACCGGTGCCCACCGCGAGACCGTGGACCTCGCCCGCGACTACCAGCGCGCCTTCGGGTCTGCCCCCACCGCGCTCGTCGGTCTGGCCCTGTCCGCGGACAGCGACGACACCGGGACCGAGATCATGGCCGAACTGTCGGGGCTGCGGCTGGAGTAGGCCCGCCTACCCCTTGCGCCGTCGCTTCACGTTCCCGCCGCGCTGGCCCGGGCGACCGGCGGTGCTGCGGCCGCTGGCCTTCTGCGCGGCGTCAGCGGCGGCTTCGACCGCAGATTGCCGCGCCAGCGGGTCGTCGGCAATCGCCAAATCGACCGCTTCCAGCCGCTTGATCTCGTCGCGCAGGCGGGCGGCTTCCTCGAACTCGAGGTTCTCGGCCGCCTTGCGCATGTCGGTGCGCAGCCCGTCGAGCACGGCTTGCAGGTTCGCGCCCGCCATCGGCTTGTCGATCTTGGCGGTGACCCGGTTCATGTCCGTGTCGCCCTGGTAGAGACCGGCGAGCACGTCCTCGACGTTCTTCTTCACCGTGGCCGGCGTGATGCCGTGGAGCACGTTGTACTCCATTTGCTTGGCGCGGCGGCGGTCGGTCTCGCGCATCGCGCGCTCCATGCTGCCGGTGATCCGGTCGGCATACATGATGACCCGGCCATCCGCGTTGCGGGCGGCGCGGCCGATGGTCTGGATCAGCGAGGTTTCCGAGCGCAGGAACCCTTCCTTGTCGGCATCGAGAATGGCCACCAGGCCGCACTCGGGGATGTCGAGCCCCTCGCGCAGCAGGTTGATCCCGATCAGCACGTCGAAGGCCCCGAGGCGCAGGTCGCGCAGGATCTCGATCCGCTCCAGCGTGTCGATGTCCGAGTGCATGTAGCGGACCCGGATGCCCTGTTCGTGCAGGTACTCGGTCAGGTCCTCAGCCATGCGCTTGGTCAGGGTCGTGCAGAGGGTGCGGTAGCCTTTCGCGGCGACCTTGCGGACCTCGTCCAGCAGGTCGTCCACCTGCATCTCGACGGGTCGGATCTCGACCTGCGGATCGAGCAGGCCGGTGGGCCGGATGACCTGTTCGACGAAGACGCCGCCCGCCTGTTCGATCTCCCAGGCCGAAGGGGTGGCCGAGACGAAGACGGATTGCGGGCGCATGGCGTCCCATTCCTCGAACTTGAGCGGGCGGTTGTCCATGCAGGACGGCAGGCGGAAGCCGTGTTCGGCCAGCGTGAACTTGCGCCGATAGTCCCCGCGATACATCCCGCCGATCTGCGGCACGGTGACGTGGGACTCGTCCGCGAAGACAATCGCATTGTCCGGAATGTATTCGAACAGCGTCGGCGGCGGCTCGCCGGGCGCGCGCCCGGTCAGGTAGCGAGAGTAGTTCTCGATCCCGTTGCAGACGCCGGTCGCCTCCAGCATCTCGAGATCGAAGTTGGTGCGCTGTTCCAGGCGCTGCGCTTCCAGCAGCTTGCCATCTGCGACGAGCTGGTCGAGGCGGATGCGCAGCTCCTTCTTGATGGACTGGATCGCCTGCTGAAGCGTCGGGCGCGGCGTGACGTAGTGCGAGTTCGCATAGATGCGGATCCGTTCGAGCGTGCCGGTCTTCGCGCCGGTCAGCGGGTCGAACTCGACGATGCTTTCCAGCTCCTCGCCGAAGAACGAGAACCGAAGCGCCCGATCCTCGAGGTGGGCGGGCCAGACCTCGAGGCTGTCGCCCCGCACCCGGAAGCTGCCGCGCTGGAAGGCCTGGTCGTTGCGCCGGTACTGCTGGGCGATCAGGTCGGCCATCACCTGGCGCTGGTCGTACATCTTGCCCGCTTCGAGGTCCTGGGTCATCGCGCCGTAGGTCTCGACCGAGCCGATACCGTAGATGCACGAGACCGAGGCGACGATGATCACGTCATCGCGCTCCAGCAGCGCCCGGGTGGCCGAGTGGCGCATCCGGTCGATCTGTTCGTTGATCTGGCTTTCCTTCTCGATATACGTGTCCGAGCGCGGGACATAGGCCTCGGGCTGGTAGTAGTCGTAGTAGCTGACGAAGTACTCGACGGCGTTGTCGGGGAAGAAGCCCTTGAATTCGCCATAGAGCTGGGCCGCCAGCGTCTTGTTGGGCGCGAGGATGATCGCCGGGCGCTGCGTCTCCTCGATCACCTTGGCCATCGTGAAGGTCTTGCCGGTGCCGGTCGCGCCCAGCAGCACCTGGTTGCGCTCGCCCGACAGCACGCCCTCGGACAGCTCCGCGATGGCGGTCGGCTGGTCCCCGGCGGGCTTGAACTCGGTCTGCATCCGGAACCGCCTGCCGCCCTCCAGCTTGGGACGCGCGCGCACGTCCTCGGCCATGGCATGCAGCTTCGGCAGCTTGTCGGTGGAGTTGTTGTACATCGGCGGGCACCTCTGGCGGCCAAAGTGCACCGCCGGGCGGGACAGTCAACCGGCGCTCCTGACAGCGGCCTGTCAGCAGCAGGCGTCAGGCCGACGGAGATGACCGGTCCAGGTGCCCGCCTCCCCACCGGCACATTTCGTCGAGCAGCGGCCCCAGGGTCTGTCCGTACTCGGTCAGGCTGTAGTCCACGCGCGGCGGCTTCTCATGGTGATCGTGGCGCAGAACGATTCCGTCGGCTTCGAGTTCGCGCAACTGCCGGATGAGGACCTTCTCCGATATCCAGGGCATGTGCCGCTTGAGTTCCGAGAGGCGATAGGGACCTTGCCGCAGGCGGTAAAGGAGCCCCGGCTTCCACTTTCCGCCCATCACGGAAACGGCGGTCTGGACCGGACAGGCGGGCATCGTCACCTCCGTGGATACTGACAACTTTGTCAGTAATTGCCGGGAATCCTCGCGTCGCCAATCCTGTTTCGGCAACCGGAACGGAGGACGACATGGAGTTTGACGGCAAGATCGCCCTGGTCACAGGAGCCGGCAAGGAGAGCGGCCTCGGCTTTGCCACGGCCCGGCGACTGGCGGCGGAGGGCGCGACGGTCCTGCTGACGGCGCGCGACGGGGCGGCGGCGCAGGCGTTGGCGGCACGGCTCGGGGAGCGGGTGACCGTGCATGCCCTGGACGTGACCGATCCCGGGGCGAGCGCGGCCCTCGCGGACGAGGTCAAGGGGCGGTTCGGTCGGCTCGACATCCTGGTCAACAATGCCGCGCTGACTTCGGTCTGGGGCGAAACCGCCGCAACGGCGGACAGGACCGCGGCCCGCGCGGCGCTCGAGGTCATCCTGCTGGGAAGCTGGTCCGTGACACAGGCCTTCCTTCCGCTGCTGCGGCAGAGCGGGTCGCCGCGGGTCGTGATGGTTTCGTCCGGGGCGGGCAGCCACGGCGACCCGGCGTTCGGGCTGACGACAGCAAATGCGATGGGGCCAAGCTATGCCGTTGCGAAGGCGGCCCTGAACGCGCTGATCGTGCGCCTTGCCCTCGGAGAGACCGGTCCGATCCGCATCAACGCGGTCTGCCCCGGGTTCACCGCCACCTTCCCGGGCGGTGCGGAGATGGGCGCGCGGCCGGTCGACGACGGGGTCGACAGCATCCTCTGGGCGGCGCGCCTG
>JAUIAU010000035.1 GCA_030425185.1 Alphaproteobacteria bacterium | reverse complement strand
ACTACCTCGCCGCTACCCTGCGCGCCATCCTCAACGGCCACCCACGATCCCGCATCGAAGACCTCATGCCTTGGCGGCAGACACAGCCGCCAAGCCTCGCCGCATAGGGCCACGCCGTCGCGCTTACGAAGGACTGGCGGCGCATCGCCACCCGCTACGACAGATGCCCGAAGGTCTTCCTGTCCGCCATCGCGCTCGCCGCCGCCGTCATCTTCTGGCTTTGACCCTCAATGAGTCTGGACCCTAGTGTCTGAGGTCGAATTGCGCGCAGCGGAGAACTCAGCGCGTTACGAAGAGAACCTCAAATTGCGTTTGGCCACCATACCCGCGACGTTAGGTGTTATGTCGCAGTCGGAGGCCCTGATACAACTTGAGCGGTCATCGATTGAGGCGCGGCTCGAGTCGCTCGGCGCACATTTAGCGCAGTTGGGCGATGTGGCTGTTATTAGCCAACCTGCTAGCCTGCCGGCTGAGTTGGTCGCGCCGCGGAGGTCGCGGATCCTTGCGTTGGGCGCTGTCTTGGGTGTGTTCTTTGGCGTTGGCGCTGCCATTGCCTCCTCGATGCGCCGGGGCCGGCTCCACAGCTTCGGCGCCGTAGTAGGTGCCTTTGGTGGCGGCGACGCCGTCTTGGGGCGATACCAGGACGTCACCAATGGAGCTGCTCACACATTTTGGCAAGACGTCAAGGTCTCTTTGGGCGAGTTTAGCGGCGGCGCCATTGTCGTGACGGGCTTTGCCGATGATGACGTCATGGTCTATTCGGCCATGGGCCTGGCATCCGAGTTCTCGGGCTCCGGCCTACCCGTCGCGGTTGTCGACCTCGGCGCACGCCTCGAGACGCCAGCGACAGGTAGTGAATTTGGTGACGGTGTGTTATCGTTCGAGGCTGACGGTGACGTTCAGGCTTATGGATGTAACGTGAAGCAGTCAGCGGATGTGATTGCAGGGCTGAGTGCCGATGGCGGTATTGTTATTGTTCTTCCGCCACCTCCTGAGCGTGACCTATCGTCGGTGCGGGGCGCCATCCTTCAATCGAAAGGCTGGGTCGTTCTAGCGAGGCGAGGTGCAATCACCCGCGGCGAGGTAACACGCTTCGGCCTGGCAGAGCGTGGTGCAGCCGGACGCCGCGTCTTGGCTGTGATCTGAGTTGGCCCTACGACATTAAGGCATCGGCAGGTTTTACTCACTGGCATGATCGTCCACCTCGTCCTTTGAAATTTCGGCTATTTCGCGGTTTGTGTGGGTAAACGTGGTTACCATTACCAGGCCGCTGAAGAAGTCGGCTGTGCAGAACGGTTTCCTTTCGGCGCGACTGTCCGGGTTTGTCTTCGGGCGCCTTGGCGCAGAAAGCATGCTTGTTTGACGCGGTTTTCTATCGTCACGCGGCTCTGTTGCACAAATCCCGTGAGGGATTCATCTCGTGAATCCAGCGTGGTAGCTGGCATGCATGAGCGGACCGACACCACCGACCTACAAGACCAGGAACTGGCCAGCCTATAATGAAGCGCTCAAGCGCCGCGGCTCGTTGACGATCTGGTTCGACGCCTAGATGAACTGGGATGCCGTGCCGACAGGCAGGCGTGGCCGTCAGCAGACCTACAGTGACACAGCTATTCAGACCTGCCTGACGATGAAGGTTCTCTTTGGCATGGCGCTCCGGCAGACGACCGGGTTCGTCGAGAGCCTTTTGCGACTGGTTGGTCTGAACTGGACGGTGCCCGACTTCAGCACGCTGAGCCGCCGCCAGAAGTCCCTGGCCGTCAACATCCCCTACCGTGGGTCGAAGGGCCCGCTGCACCTGCTGATCCCTCTCGGGACATTGCTGCGCAATGCCCTTCCGGGCAGCGGACAGCACCGGGATCAAGGTCGAGGGCGAAGGCGAATGGCATGCCCGCAAGCATGGTGGCCCCAAACGGCGGGTCTTGCGCAAGATCCACCTCGGGATCGACGAGGAAACGCTGGAGGTCCGCGCCGTCGAGATCACAGGGAGCCACATCGGCGATGCACCGGTGCTACCCGATCTGCTCAACCAGATCCCGGCGCACGAGCAGATCGGCAGCGTCACCGCCGACGGTGCCTACGACACTCGCAAGTGCCACGATGCCATCGCGGATCGCGGCGCCCATGCGGTCATTCCGCCCCGCAAGAACGCGAAACCCTGGCAGACCGTCACCGCCGGGGCTGCAGCGCGCAACGAGGCCTTGCGGGCATCGAAATACCTTGGCCGCGCCCTGTGGCGACGATGGAGTGGATATCACCGCCGGAGCCGCGTCGAGACGAAGATGCACTGTGTGAAACTGCTGGGGCAGCGCCTCATGGCACGGGACTTCGACCGTCAAGTCGCCGAACTCCAGGTCCGCATCGCCGTCCTGAACGGCTATACCGCGCTCGGCATACCCGTCACGGAAGCTGTGGGATAAGTCCGTCCGGGGAAAGGGAAACCCCGGCGTTCAGCCGTTTTGTGCAACAGAGTCGTCTGTACCCGAACGACCATCCTGTCGATCATCCGAGAAGGTTCCGAGATAATCGTTATCTGAACGGAAAACCTGGCACAGATCAAATTTTGGCGCCCCCTCAACAATGATTTTTTGGTCGTGGGCTTCCGGAATCCGACTGTATGATTTTGAGGTTTCTGTTTGGGTTTTTCTCTCACACTGCCTGCTTTGTGCGCGATGCTTATGATAAATTTATAGTGGTGTGGGAAATGTGGCGTGACAAGCTGTATTTTGTAGCGGCTCCTCTCGGCTGCATATTGTGGTTCGTTCCAGCATGCATTGTGTGTTACAACGTGCGCTACCTGAGCTGTGAGTCCTTTACGTGTCAATAGGTTCAAAGAGAGAAATTGAGCGAAGCGCCCGCCTGTCCGTCGCCCCGATGATGGACTGGACCGACCGGCATTGCCGCCGCTTTCACCGGGCACTGTCCCGGCAGGCGCTGCTCTACACCGAGATGGTGACCGCCGCAGCCCTGGTGCATGGCGAGGCCGACCGCCTGCTGGAGCATGACCCGGCCGAGTATCCGCTGGCGCTGCAACTGGGCGGCTCGGAGCCTGCACAACTGGCCGAGGCGGTGCGCATCGCCTCCGGGCGCGGCTTTGCCGAGATCAACCTCAACGTCGGCTGCCCCTCCGACCGGGTGCAGTCCGGCTGCTTCGGGGCGGTTCTGATGGAGCGTCCGGCCCTCGTAGCCGACTGCGTCGCCGCGATGATCGACGCCTCGGACGGGGCCGAGATCACCGTCAAGTGCCGCATCGGCGTCGACGACCAGGTGCCCGAGGAGGTGCTGCCCGCCTTCCTCTCCACCGTCGCGGAGGCCGGGGTGCGCCGGGTCACGGTCCATGCCCGCAAGGCGTGGCTGCAGGGGCTCAGCCCGAAGGAGAACCGCGAGGTGCCGCCGCTGGACTACCCGCTGGTCCACGCGATGAAGGCGGCCTTTCCGCATCTGCACCTGTCGATCAATGGCGGCATCGCGACGCTCGACCAGGCCGAGGCGCACCTGGCCGACGGCATGGACGGCGTGATGATCGGGCGTGCGGCCTATCACGAGCCCTGGGCGGTGCTGGCCGGTGCCGACCGCCGGATCTGGGGGCAGGGGCCGGACGCCGAGCTGGACACCGTCCTCGAAACCATGCGCGGCCACATCGCGCGGCACCTCGCGGCGGGCGGCCGCCTGCACCAGGTCACGCGGCACATGCTGGGCCTTTTCGCGGGGCAGCCCGGCGCGCGGGCCTGGCGGCGCATCCTGTCCGAGACCGCGCACCGCCCCGGCGCGGGGCTCGAGGTGCTCGACGCGGCGCTGGCGGGCGTCCGCGCGCAGGCGGCCTGACCGGCGCGCCACGTCCCGCGCCGACACGCGCAGGCACAGCCTTGGGGCCGGGGCCTTCATCCGCGCACAGACCCCGGCGCCCGGTGCGATTGCCCCCGGCGGCGCAACGGGCTAGGTCTCGCCCGTCCCGAGACCCCCCGGAGTGTGCCCCATGCCCGACCTGTCCCTTCTCCTGCCGATGGCGGCGCTTTTGATGGCCATCGGCGCCTTTGCCGGCGTGCTGGCCGGGCTTCTGGGCGTCGGCGGCGGCATCGTGCTGGTGCCCGCGCTCTATTACGCCTTCACCGGGCTGGGCTACGCCTCGCCGTTCCTGATGCAGGTCTGCCTCGCCACCTCGCTGGCGACCATCGTCGTGACCTCGATCCGCTCGGTCCATTCGCACAACAAGAAGGGCGCGGTCGACTGGGACATCCTCAAGGGCTGGGCCATAGGCATCGCCATCGGCGCGGTGCTGGGGATGCTGACCGTCTCCAGCCTGCGCACCCAGACGCTGCAGGCGATCTTCGGCACGCTGGCGCTGGTCGTGGGCCTCTACCTCGGGTTCGGGCGGTCCGAATGGCGGCTGGCCGACGCCATGCCCAAGGGCATCCGGCGCGCGATCTACTCGCCCGTGGTCGGCTTCCTGTCGGTCCTGATGGGGATCGGCGGCGGCAGCTTCGGCGTGCCGCTGATGAGCCTGCACAACGTCCCGATCCACCGCGCCGTCGCCACCGCGGCGGGCTTCGGCCTGCTGATCGCGGTGCCCTCGGTGACCGGGTTCCTGCTGGTCACCACCCCCGAGGGCGCGCCGCCCTACACGCTGGGCGTGGTCAACCTGCCGGCCTTCGCCCTGATCATCGCGATGACGCTGATCACCACGCCCTACGGCGCGAAGCTCGCCCACGCGATGGACCCGAAGCCGCTGAAGCGCGTCTTCGCCGTGTTCCTGATCCTCGTGGCGATCAACATGCTGCGGAAGGCCCTGCTGGCATGACCCTCGCGGCGCGGGGCTGGCAGGTCTTCGCGCCCGAGCCCGCGACCCTGGCCTGGGTCGCGTCCGTCCTGCCCGAGGCCCGCGCCCGGCTGGCCTGTGCCCCCCGCCGCCACGGCGGCACCTGGGTCCCCGGCGTGGACCTGCTGCCGAACGATGCCACCGGCGCGGTGTCCTGCGGGCCGCCGCTAGACGGGGCGGCGCTGACCACCGCGCAGGCGCTCTTCGGGCCGCTGCCGCTGCACCCGGCGCAACTGTCGGCAACCCATCCCGGCTATCCGCGCCGCGACCCGTCCGAGACCGAGGCCGCCCACCGCTTCCGCCGCCTGCGTCATGCCACCCATCTCGACGGGCTGATCCCCGAAGGCCCGGACCGCCGCCGCCACCTGCGCGAGCCGCATGCCTGGATCCTCGGCGTTGCGCTGACGGAGGCCGAACCGGACGCCGCCCCCCTGACCGTGCTCGACGGATCGCACCGCTTGATCGGGCAGGCCTTCCGTGCCGCCCGGCCGACGCCCGACACCGATCTGACCGACCTCTATGCCACGATCCGCAGGCGCGCCTTCGACAGCTGTCCCCGCCGCGCGCTGCCGCTGCCGCCGGGCGGCGCGGTGCTCCTGCACCGGATGACGCTGCACGGGGTGGCGCCCTGGGCCGAGGGCGCGCGGGCCGATCCGGACGGGCGCATCATCGCCTATGTCCGGCCGCTGCTGCCCGACCTCGACCGCTGGCTCAGCGCCGCCTGAGCGCCCGGCGCGCGGCCTCGGCCCCGGCGCCCATCGCCCCGGTATAGCCGCCCATGCCGCCCCAGGCGGAGGCGAGGAAGAGGCCCGGCACCGGCGTCTCGACCCGGCTTTCGGGGCCGCGGAACGGGTGCTCGGGCACGTCGGGCGCATAGCCGTAGACCGCGCCGCCGGGCGTGCCGAGCCAGTCCTGCATCGTGCGGGCGGTCGCCATCTCGGCCGAGCCCACTGCCGCCGCGAAGCCCGGCCACTCTGCGTCGAGCCGCGCGGTGATCGCCGCCACCCAGTCCGCCTTGCGGGCGGCATAGTCGGCCGCGCTCAAGCCCGCCAAGTTCGCCAGCCGGTCCACCCCGGTGACGCTGACCGGGGCCGGAACGCCCTCGGCCAGCCCGCTGTCGATCTGGCCGTAATCGACCACGATCAGCGGCGGCATCCGGTCCGAGGGCGGATGCCCCAGCAAGCCGGAGGCCGCCCGGTAGTCGTCGAGCATCAGCATCCACTCCGGCAACAGCGCGGTGGAATAGGCGGTGATCCCCAGGTCGCGGCCCGGGCAGGCCAGCGCATAGGTCACCTCGAAGAGCGAGATCGACGGCGCGGCGCTGCCCTGCGCGTGGTGCAGCGCCTCACCGGGCCCCTCGGGCAGCATCCCCGCCAGCCGCTCCGGCGCGGCGTTGCCGAAGACCACGGGGGCAAGCTCGGTGTGCAGCGTGCCGCCCGCGTCGCGCCATTCGACACCGCGGATCGCGTGATCGTCGCCGGTCAGCAGGCGGGTCACCGTCGCCCCGCTGCGGCAGGTGCCGCCACCCTCTTCGATGATCGCCACGAGGGCCTCGACCAGCGCGCCCGAGCCGCCTTTCACGTAATGCCCGCCATGTTGCAGGAAGAAGCCCTGCGCCACGGCGTAGCCCAGCCACCAGAACCGGTCCGGGTCGTCGGTGTAGTAGGGCAGGTTGGCGGCCAGCAGCAGCTTCGGCAGTTCGATATGGCCGAAATGCCGGCTCATCACGTCCGACAGCGATGAGCCCATGTCGCGGACCACCGCCCAGAGGTCGAGCGGCAGGTCTGCCGCATGGCCGCGCCACCACGCGCCGTCATGACGGACCGACATCGCCTCGATCGCCTCCAGCGTGCGGCCGATCTGGCCGAGGAAGCCCGCGATCTCGTCGCCCATGTCGGGCAGGACCCGCCGCAGGGCGCTCTCGACCCCGGCGAGGCCGCCGCCCAGCCGGGCCGGCCCGTCGAGGAGCGGCGTCCGCACTTCCTGGAAGATCTCGATCGGGACGAACTCGACCCGCTCCGACAGCCCGAGCGCGGCAAAGACCGCGCCCTTGGGGTCGCCCGGCACCTCCGGGCGCGTCGTCTCGTGCAGGGAAATCTCGAAGCGCCGCCCGGCGCGGGGATAGGTGCCCGCCGCCCCGCCGAAGCCCGGATTCTTCTCCAGCACCAGCACCTTGCCGCCCGCCCTGGCGGTCAGCGCCGCCGCCGTCAGCCCGCCGAGGCCCGATCCCACTGCAATCGCGTCATACATGGCCGCCTCCCGCTGCAACCCTTACGGGCATCAGCGTGCCGCGACTCAGCCAACGCGTCCTTGATCTGGCTCAGGCGAGGGGCAGGGGCGCCCAGTCGTGGGGATCAGCGCGCGAGGCGTCCCGCGCGTCCGCCGCGACGGGCCGCCGGGGCCGCGCTGCGGCCGGGCAGGTCCGCCATGACGGCGGCGCGCTCGGCGTCGCTCATCCGGCTCCAGGCGGTGATCTCGTCGATCGAGCGCGCACAGCCCAGGCAGAGCCGCGTCTCGGGGTGGATCTGGCAGACCCGGGTGCAGGGCGAGGCGATTTCCGCCCGCGTCCAGAGGGGAGTGGTCATCGGTCTGCCTGCCTCATGCCTCGTCGCGCGCCAGATACCGGAATCGGTCCAGCGCTCCCTGCAGGATATAGGACGCCGCGACGTGGTCGATCACCTCTCCGCGACGTTTTCTGGACGTATCCGCCTCCAGCAGGGCGCGTTCGGCGGCCACCGTGGACAACCGCTCGTCCCAGAAGCCGATCGGCAGGGCAATCCGCGCCGCCATGTTGCGGGCAAAGGCGCGGGTCGACTGGCAGCGCGGCCCCTCGCTGCCGTCCATGTTCAACGGCAGGCCCAGCACGATCCCGGTAACGTCGCGCGCGGCGAGGATCTCTTCCAGTGCTGTGGCATCGAGGGTGAACTTCTTGCGCTTGATCGTCCGGATCGGGCTGGCGACCTGCCGCAGCGGATCGCTCAGCGCCACCCCGATCGTCTGGGTCCCGAGGTCCAGCCCTGCCAGCGCGCCGAAGCGGGGCAGGGCGGCGTGGAAGGCTTCCACCGTGTCATGGACGGCCAAGCGCTATTGCTCCACGCCGGCGTCGCGCGCGGCCTGCAGGATCGGAACCCGCGTGATGTCGTCGGGAAAGGCGTCCTGTGCCGCGGCCCAGGCGCGCGCGGCGTCTTCGGTCCGGCCCAGCACCCCGTAGGCGCGGATCAGGCGGGCCCATTCCTCGGCCGTGCCGCCCTCGGACGACAGCCGCTCGGCGAGGCCGCCCACCATGCCCTCGATCATCGCCATCCGGTCGGCGGCGCTCATCTCGCCCGCGGCGTCGATCTGGGCCTGGTTCGGACCGTTCAGGAACGGCGCGTTCATGCCCCCGTCGCGCGGCGGCGGGGTGTAGTCGACGCCCGCTTCCATCGCCACACGCTCGATCTGGGCGCGGATCGGGTCCTGCCACGGCGCGTCGGGCGCGCTCTGCGCCAGTTGCTGCGACCAGATGCGGAAGGCCACGTCGGGCCGCCCGGTCTGGGCATACATCAGGCCGGTGTAATAGCGCGCGACACCGTTGGTGCTGTCGCGCTGCAGCGCCTCGTTCAGCACCGCTTCGGCCTCGGGCGAGACATAGCCGCCCGCCGCCAGCACCATCATGTCGGCGAGGTCGGCGAAGTCCGCGGCGGTCGCGGCCTCGCCCTTGAGCTGGACATAGCGCGACTGCGCCTTCCACGCGTCGGCGAAGCGGCCCATGCCCGCCTCCTGCCGCGCCAGAAGCTGCACGCCGCGCAGGTCGTCGGGCCGCTCGGCCACCACCTCGCGCAGGCGCCGCACCAGGTCGAGATACTCCGCGTCGAACGCGTCCTCGCCCGGCGGTGGGTTGCGCAGGGCCGCCTCGGCCTCGGCGACGCCTTGCCCCGGACGCTCGGCGCGGGCCTGTTCGGCGATGGCGATCCGGCGCTCCAGCGGCAGGTCGGGATAGCCCGGCGCGCCGAGCTGCGTGTAGACCGCGAAGGTGCCGCCCACGAGCATCACCGCCGCCAGCGCCGCTCCGGCCCAGGCCGCGGCCTTCGGCGTGCCGCCAAACCCCGCCTTGCCCGCCTGCACGGCCTTGTCGGCCTCCAGGATGCGGCGCGACACTTCCAGCTTCAGTCGCTGCGCTTCCTCGTCGGCCAGCACGCCGCGCGCGAGGTCCCGGTCCACTTCCTTCATCTGGTCGCGGTAGACCTGCAGGTCGTACTCGGCGGCCGATCCGCCCCGGCCGCGCCCGCGCACGAGTACCGCGCCAACGGCGGCCAGCACGATCAGGCACAGCGCGGCGGTCACAATCCAGAACGTCATCGCTCGCTCGATCCCTTCGCGGCGGGGCCATGCCCCGGTTGTCCCCCATGTAAAGCCGCCGCCGGAAAGAGAAAAGACCGACCCCCGCCGCCCGCGTCGTTTTGCGCCCGCCGCGGGCGGGGTCATGTCGCAATTTCACACCCAAGCGGCGGGAACGGAAGCGGGCCGCCGCGGGCGCTGGTGCAGGTGTGGGCCGATCTGATACCACCGCCGCGACCGCTTCGGAGGACCGTCTTGAAACGCTATTCCGCCTTCGCCATCGCCCGCGAGGCCGCCCGCTGGCACATGGGCTGGGAGCGCGCCTGGCGCTCGCCCACTCCCAAGGCCAAGTATGACGTCATCGTGATCGGCGCCGGGGGGCATGGCCTCGCGACGGCCTACTACCTCGGCAAGAATCACGGCATCCGCAACGTCGCGGTGATCGAGAAGGGCTGGCTCGGCGGCGGCAACACCGGCCGCAACACCACCATCATCCGCTCGAACTACCTGCAGGATCCCTCGGCCGCGATCTACGAGAAGGCGCGCAGCCTCTACGAGACGCTCAGCCAGGACCTGAACTACAACGTCATGTTCAGCCCGCGCGGCGTGTTGATGCTGGCCCAGACCCACCACGAGGTGCGCGGCTACCTGCGCACCGCGCATGCCAACAAGCTGCAGGGCGTGGCGACCGAGTACATCGGGCCGGAGAAGGTCAAGGAACTGTGCCCGATCATCAACCTCGACGGGCCGCGCTATCCCGTGCTGGGCGCGCTCTGGCAGCCGCGCGGCGGCACCGCCCGGCACGACGCCGTGGCCTGGGGCTATGCGCGGGCCTGTTCGGACATGGGCATGGACATCCTGCAGCAGACCGAGGTCACCGCGATCCGGCAGGCGGGCGGCAAGGTCACCGGGGTCGAGACCACGAAGGGCGCGATTGCCTGCGACAAGCTGGCGATCGTCGTCGCCGGGCACTCGGGCGTGCTGGCCGAGATGGCCGGCTTCCGCCTGCCGATCGAGTCGGTGGCGCTGCAGGCGCTGGTCTCCGAGCCGATCAAGCCCTGCATGGACGTCGTCGTGATGGCGAACACCGTGCACGGCTACATGAGCCAGTCCGACAAGGGCGAAATGGTCATCGGCGGCGGCGCGGACGGCTACAACAACTACACCCAGCGCGGCTCGTTCCACCATGTCGAGGAGACGGTGCGCGCGCTGGTCGAGACCTTCCCGATGATCTCGCGGCTCAAGATGCTGCGCTGGTGGGGCGGGATCGTGGACATGACCGGCGACCGCTCGCCGATCCTGTCGAAGACTCCGCTCGGCAACTGCTTCATCAACTGCGGCTGGGGCACCGGCGGCTTCAAGGCGATCCCCGGCTCGGGCTGGGGCATGGCCGAGCTTGTCGCTCGCGGCGAGCCGGGTCCGCTGACCGCCGAATTCGGCCTCGACCGCTTCCGTGAGGGCCGCTTCATCGACGAGTCGGTCGCGGCGGGGGTGGCACATTGATGCCGCATCCGCTCCGCGCCCCGCACCGACCCCGCACCGACCTGATACCGACGCGATACCGACGTGATACCGACGTTGCGTACGCTGCTGCCTGGGAGCACTGACATGCTCATTCTGACATGCCCGTACTGCGGCCTCGCGGCCGACGAGACCGAACTGAGCCCCGGCGGCGAGGCGCATCTGAAGCGCTTCGGACCCGGCTCGTCGGACGACGCCTTCACCGGCTACCTGTTCCATCGTGAGAATCCGCGCGGTGTCCATTTCGAGCGCTGGCGGCATTCCAACGGCTGCGGGAAATGGTTCCTCGCCGCCCGCTGTACGGTCACGCTGGAGGTGTTCGGGACCTATCCCGCGCAGACCACCGAGCCGCCTGCGGCGATCCTCGACGCGATCCGGGCGAAACGTCCTGACTGGGAGGGCCGCGCATGAGCACGCGCCTGGCACGCGGCGGCCGCCGCATCGACCGGTCGAAACGGGTCGAGTTTACCTTCAACGGCAAGAGACTGACGGGATATCAGGGGGATACGCTCGCCTCGGCACTGCTGGCCAATGACCAGATGCTGGTCGGCCGGTCGTTCAAGTATCACCGTCCGCGCGGCGTGGTTGCCTCCGGCCCCGAAGAGCCGAACGCGCTGGTGGCGCTCGGCGACGGCGCGCGGATGGAGCCGAACCAGCGGGTCACCACGACCGAGCTGTTCGACGGGCTCTCGGCGCGCAGCCAGAACCACTGGCCCTCGCTGGAGTTCGACATCGGCGGGCTGAACAACCACGTCGCGCGCTTCCTGCCGGCGGGCTTCTACTACAAGACCTTCATCCATCCCCGGCCGTTCTGGAAACATGTCTTCGAGCCGGTGATCCGGCAGAGCGCGGGCCTCGGCCCGGCGCCGAAGGACCGTGACCCGGACGTGTACGAGCAGGTCTATGCCTTCGCCGATCTGGTGGTGATCGGGGGCGGGGTCGCCGGTCTGCACGCGGCGCGGGTCGCCGGGGCGGCCGGTCTGCGCGTCCTGGTGCTGGAGCAGACCGCGCACTGGGGCGGGCGCAGCCCCGTCGATGGCGGCACGATTGATGGACAGCCTGTTCAGGATTGGATCGACGCCACCCTGCAAGCCCTTGACGGCATGGAGAATGTCACGCTTCGGACGCGCTGCATGGCGGCGGGTATCTATGATCATGGATACATGATCGGCTACGAGCGGCTGACCGACCACGCCCCCGCGCCGGGGATGCCCCGGCACCGGCTGTGGAAGATCCGCGCGGCGCAGGTGCTGAGCGCCACCGGCGCGATCGAGCGCGGGCTCAGTTTCCCCGGCAACGATCTGCCGGGCGTGATGCTGGCCGGCGCGCTGCGGGATTACGTGGTGGAGTACGGCGTCTCCGCCGGGGACCGCACCGTGGTCGTGACCAACAACGATGACGGCTACCGCACGGCGCTCGCGCTGAAGGAGGCCGGGCTTGTCGTGCCCGCCGTGCTCGACGCGCGTCCCGAGGCGACCGGGGCGCTGCCCGAGGCCGCGCGCGCGCAGGGCATCCGCGTCGAGACCGGGCGCGCCATCGTCAAGGTGATGGGCGGCAAGCGCGTGACGGGCGTCGGCGTCGGTCTGCAGGCGGGCGAGGGGTCGATCCTCGAAGAGATCGCCTGCGATGCCGTTGCGATGTCGGGCGGCTGGTCCCCGGTCGTGCATTTCTGGTCGCACACCGGCGGCAAGCTGGTCTGGGACGAGGCGCAGGCGCTGTTCCGGCCCGATCCGGCCCGCGCGCCGGTTGGCGCGGACGGCCTGCCGAACCAGGCGGTCGGCGGCGCCGCCAACGGCGCGCTGACGCTCGGTGCGGTGATGGCGGACTCTCACGATGCGATTTCCGAGGTGCTGCGCCGCCTCGGCAAGACGGTGTCGGACCCGGCCCCCGCCGGCGACGCCCCGGCCGAGGCCCCGCTGCACCCGGTCTGGGTCATGCCGCAGGGCGCCGGTCACAAACTGAAATCGAAGATGTGGCTCGACTACCAGAACGACGTCAAGGTCTCCGACGTCCAACTCGCCGCCCGCGAGGGCTACGAGAGCGTCGAGCATACCAAGCGCTACACCACGCTCGGGATGGCGACCGATCAGGGAAAACTGAGCAACATCAACGGTCTGGCGGTTCTGTCCGACGCGCTCGGCGCGCCGATCCCGCAAGTGGGCACGACGACCTTCCGGCCGCCCTTCACGCCGATCAGCATGGGGGCCATCGCGGGCGAGGCGCGCGGCGACATCTTCCAGCCCCTCCGGCGCACCCCGATGCACGCCTGGCACGAGGCCCACGGCGCCTATTTCGAGCCGGTCGGCCATTGGCGGCGGCCCTACTGCTATCCGCAGGGCGGCGAGAGCCACGCGCAGGCGGTCCATCGCGAAGTGACCGCCACCCGCACGTCGCTGGGGCTGCTGGATGCCTCGACGCTGGGCAAGATCGTGGTGAAGGGACCGGACGCGGGCCGGTTCCTCGACATGCTCTACACCAACATGATGAGCACCCTGCCGGTCGGGCGCTGCCGCTACGGGCTGATGTGCTCGGAAAACGGCTTCCTGATGGACGACGGCGTGGTGGCCCGGATCGACGAGGACACCTGGCTCTGCCATACCACCACGGGGGGCGCGGACCGCATCCACGCCCATATGGAGGACTGGCTTCAGTGCGAATGGTGGGACTGGAAGGTCTACACCGCGAACCTGACCGAACACTATGCACAGGTGGCCATTGTTGGCCCGAACGCCCGGAAACTGATTGAGAAACTGGGCGGCATGGATGTCTCGAAAGAGGCACTTGGCTTCATGGATTGGGCGGACGGGACGCTCGCGGGCATTCCTGCCCGGGTCTTCCGCATCTCGTTCTCGGGCGAACTGAGCTACGAGGTCGCCGTGCCCGCCTCGCGCGGTCTCGAGTTCTGGGAGGCCTGCCATGCGGCCGGGGCCGAGTTCGGCGCGACCGCCTATGGCACCGAGGCGCTGCACGTGATGCGGGCCGAGAAGGGCTTCATCATGATCGGCGACGAAACCGACGGTACCGTGATCCCGCAGGATCTCGGCCTCGGCTGGGCGATCTCGAAGAAGAAGGCCGACTACCTCGGCAAGCGCGCGCAGGAGCGGGTCCACATGACCGATCCGACGCGCTGGCAGCTGGTGGGCCTCGAAACGCTCGATCCGAACGAACGCCTGCCGGACGGGGCCTATGCCAGGGCGTCCGGGACCAACGCGAACGGGCAGGGCAACACGCAGGGCCGCGTCACGTCGAGCTACATGAGCCCGACGCTGGGCCGCGCCATCGCGATGGGGCTGGTCCTGAACGGTCCGTCGCGGATGGGCGAGGTGCTGGAGTTCCCGACCGTGGACGGCCGGGTGCTGAGCGCCCGGATCGTCGATCCGGTGTTCTACGACAAGGCCGGGGAGAAGCAGAATGTCTGATGCAATGACCGCGCTTGCCACCGTCACGCTGCTGCCGCCGCAGGGCATGGTAACCCTGCGCGCCGATCTCGGCGATGCAACCGTCCGGGCCGCCATCGAGACTGCGACCGGCCACGCGGTGCCGGACACCCGGTCGATCACCGGCACCGGCGAGGCGGGGCTCGGCTGGATGTCGCCCGACGAGCTGATGGTCTTCACGGACCGCGAGGCTGCCCCGGCGCTGGCGGGGTCGCTGGCCGAGGCGCTGGCGGGGCAGCATCACCTCGCGCTCGACGTCTCGGACGCGCGGGCGGTCTTCCTCGTCGAAGGGCCGGGCGTGCGCGAGGTCATCGCCAAGCTCTGCCCGGTGGACATGGCCCCGGGCGTGTTCGGCCCGGGCGAGCTGCGCCGCACCCGGCTGGCACAGGTCGCCGCGGCCTTCTGGATGGAGAGCGAGACGCGGCTGCGGTTGGTCTGCTTCCGCTCGGTCGCGCGCTATGCCGAGGACGTGCTGACCAACGCGGCGCGGCCGGGCACGGCGGTCGGTCTTTTCTGACGCAGGGTCACGGGACAGCTTGCCAGGCTGTCCCGGACCTGATACCGGACCGCCCCATGTCGATCCTGATGAAGAAAACCATGACCACCAAGACCACCGCTCCGGCGGGGGGTCGTGACGTGTGGTCCGGATCGCAGGACTGACACGACACCAACCCCGCCGGAGCCGGGCGGGGTTGGATCATCGGATCAGCATGACATCCCCGCTCCGCTCTCGCCCCCCGAAGAGAGAGTGAGCCACCATGAACGCCCTGTCGCCCCTGTCCCCCGACGCGCCTGACCGCGCGCCTTTCGTCGCCATCGTCGGTGCCACCGGCGCGGTCGGCGTCGAACTTGTCCGCTGCCTCGAGGCGCGGCGCTTCCCGTTTTCCGGCCTGCGGTTGCTGGCGTCGGCCCGCTCGGCCGGGCGCGTGATGCAGGTCAACGGCGCGCCGGTCCCGGTGGAGGAACTGACCGAGGCCAGTTTCGAGGGCGTCGATATCGCGTTCTTCTCGGCCGGTGCGAAGATTTCCCGGCATTTCGCCCCGCGCGCCATCGCCGCCGGGGCCGTGGTAATCGACAATTCCTCGGCCTTCCGGATGGACCCCTCGGTGCCGCTGGTGGTGCCCGAGGCCAACGGCGAGGCGCTGACCGGCGCACCACGCCTGATCGCCAATCCCAACTGCGTCGCGGCGATTGCCACCGTTGCCCTGGCCCCGCTGCACCGGAACTGGACCATCACGCGCCTGAACATGGTGACCTACCAGTCGGCCTCGGGCGCGGGCTGGGCCGCGATGGAGGAGTTGCGCCACGCGACCGCCGCCGCGCTGGCGGGCGAAGACTATGCCCCGCAGGTGCTGCCGCACCCCTATGCCTTCAACCTGTTCAGTCACAACGCCGAGGTGGACCCGGAGACCGGCTACAACGGCGAGGAACTGAAGGTCATCGCCGAGACGCGGCGCATCCTCGGGCGGGCCAGCCTGCCGATCGGCGTGACCTGCGTGCGGGTGCCGGTGCTCCGGGCGCACTCGATCGCGCTGAGCGTCCGGTTCGAGGGCTATGTCACCCCCGAGCAGGTGCGCGAGGCGCTGACCGGCGCCCCTGGCGTGCGGCTGGTCGATGACCGGGTGGCGAACCACTTCCCGATGCCGTCCGAGGCCAGCGGCGAGGGCGATGTCCTCGTCGGGCGCATCCGCTCGGATCTGGGCGATCCGACGGGAAGGACGGTCGCGCTTTTCGTGTCGGGGGACCAGCTTCTGAAAGGCGCGGCCCTGAACGCGGTGCAGATCGCCGAAGCGCTGCCCGCGCGGGTTCCGGCCTGAGCGAAAACAGGGCTTTCGGCAGGGGCGGGGTTGACCTTTGCCCCTGCGAGCCTCCATCTGTGCCCCAACAGGAAACCGCAACGAGGGGGGCCCATTTCATGGCTTTCGAACTTCCCGATCTTCCTTACGCGCACGACGCGCTGGCCGATCTCGGCATGTCGCGCGAGACGCTCGAGTACCACCACGACCTGCACCACAAGGCCTATGTCGACAACGGCAACAAGCTGATCGCCGGGACCGAATGGGAGGCGAAGTCGCTGGAGGAGATCGTCCGCGGCACCTACCAGCCGGGCGCGGTCGCGCAGAACGGCATCTTCAACAACGCCTCGCAGCACTGGAACCACATGCAGTTCTGGGAAATGATGGGGCCGGGCGGCAACGCGATGCCGGGCGAACTGGAATCCGCGATCGTCGAGAGCTTCGGCTCGGTGCAGAAGTTCAAGGATGACTTCGCCGCCGCGGGCGCGGGCCAGTTCGGCTCGGGCTGGTGCTGGCTGGTCAAGGACGCCGACGGGTCGCTGAAGGTCACCAAGACCGAGAACGGCGTGAACCCGCTCTGCTTCGGCCAGACCGCGCTGCTCGGCTGCGACGTGTGGGAGCACAGCTACTACATCGACTTCCGCAACAAGCGCCCGGCCTACCTGACCAACTTCCTTGACAAGCTGGTCAACTGGGAGAACGTCGCCTCGCGCATGTGAGGCGGTCGCCCCTGAGACGCGAAAAGCCCCGGACAGCGCGTCCGGGGCTTTTTCGTTGGGACCTTACGTTCTCGATCAGCGGTTCGACGACCGGCGGTTCGACTGGCCGATCACGGTGATCCGGCGCACGCCGGACAACTCGTTGTCCGACAGGAAGGTCGCGACCTCGATCTCGCGCGACTGGCGGGTCGAGGCGGGCCGGGCATAGAGCGGCTCGGCCACGCGGAAGGAGAAGGTGATCTCGCCGTTCTCGGGGGGCAGGCCGTCGTCGGCGACCAGTTCGGCGTCCCAGAAGCCCTGGGTCGGGGGCAGGCCGGTGGCGCGCACGATGGCGCCGCCCGGCATCCGCTCGATCGACAGGCGCGTCACCTCGGCGACCAGCGCGCGGGGATCGGCGGTGAACTCCTCCGGCGCGGCGTCGAGGCGCTGCTCCTTGTTGCCGCCGAACCAGTTCATCGGGTTCAGCCGGGTGCCGCAGCCCGAAAGAACCAGCACTGCGATTAGTCCTGCCGCCACGAACGGTTTCATCTGCCCGGCCTCCGGTTTCTTGTCTGGTCTCTGGCTACCGCAGGACGCGCGGTTTGAAAAGTCCTGCCGGTCTGGACGCTGCCCGGTCAACGGCTTAGATCGGCGGTGTGACAGGAGGACCGCATGGCACAGGCAGCGTTCGAGGAACTGGCCGAAACCTTCGAGTTTCTGGACGACTGGGAAGACCGCTATCGCCACGTCATCGACATGGGCCGCGCGATGCCCCCGCTGGAAGAGGCCCTGCGCGTTCCCGCCACCAAGGTGGACGGCTGCGCCAGCCAGGTCTGGCTCGTGCCGCAGATCGAGGGCGACGGCCCGGAGGCGGAGTTTTCCTTCCGCGGCGAAAGCGACGCGATGATCGTGCGCGGCCTGATCGCCGTGCTGGTCACGCTCTATTCCGGACTGACGGTGCGCGAGGTGCTGGGCGTCGATGCCCGTGCCGAACTCGAACGGCTGGGCCTGAACGACCACCTCTCGGCACAGCGCTCCAACGGGTTGCGGGCGATGGTCGAGCGCATCCGAGAGACGGCCGCCAAGGCGGCGGGGTGACAGCGCAGCCGGGCCGTGGCAATCTTTGGCAATCCTTGCCAAGGAGGCGGCCATGGTCACGATGAACGTTTCGCTCACGCCCGAGATGAAGTCCTGGGTCGAGGAGGCGGTGGCCTCCGGCCGCTTCGCCAGCGCCTCGGATTATGTCCGCCACCTGCTGCGCCTTGAACGCGAGCGGTCCGAGAACATGGGCTACCCGCTGTCCGAACTGCGGGCCGAGATCCAGAAGGCCATCGACAGCCCGTCGAGCGGGACGTCCGTGGCTGAGATCTTCGAAGAAGCGCGCACAGCATGGGTGGCCCGGCAGAGCGGCTGAGATATCGCGCGGCGGCCCGGTCAGATGTTCAGGCTAATTCAGACTACGGGCCCGATGCCGCGCGGGCCATTGCCGTTGCGAGGTCGCCGTAGCCGGTGAAGCGGCGTTCGTAGTGCAGACCCAGCCGGTCGGCGCAGGCGCGGGCCTTCGCGTCGAGGCCTGCATCCTCGGTCTGGGCCTGGTAGACCAGCGTCGTGTAGTGCCCGAAATACATGTCGCGCAGTTGCGGGTGGCGGTCGAGGCCGAGCGGCTCGATCACGAAGGCCTCGAACTGCCGCACGAGAAAGTCGGTCAGGTAGAAGGCGGTGATCTCGTCGCGGGCGGCAAAGGTCTCGACCCCTTCGAAGAAGGCGTAGCAATGCGGGCCCGGGACCATCTCGACGCCGAGCGCCGCGCAGCGCGCCTGCAGCAGGCCGCCGGTGCCGCAATCGGCATAGACGACGAAGATGCGGTCATAGGCGTCCCGGTGCCTGGTGACGGCGGCCTCGACGGCGTCGGGGATGCGCTCGGGGCGGTTGTGCAGGATGGCGGGCAGGCAGGCGAGGTCGAGGTGGGACCAGCCGTTCGCCTCGGTCAGCGCGAGGATTTCCCGCGCCAGCGCGCCACAGGCAATCAGCAGGACCCGGCCCGCGCCGCGCGGGGGCAGGCCGGCCTCGGTCAGGGTCGCGTCGCTGGGGGGCGGGGGCAGGGACATCGGGCGTCCGGGTAGGGAGGCTGGGACCACCTGCGCTGAGGCGGTCCCGGCCTGTGTCGGGGGCGGGACCTCAGGCCCCGGCGGCGAGCTGGTTGTGCTTGCGGGCCATGAACATCTTGGCCGTCTCGACCGCCACGGCCGCGTCGCGGCAATAGGCGTCGGCGCCGATGGCGCGGCCGAATTCCTCGTTCAGCGGCGCGCCGCCGACCAGCACGGTGTAGTCGTCGCGGATGCCCTTTTCCTTCATCGTGTCGATCACGACCTTCATGTAGGGCATCGTGGTGGTCAGTAGGGCCGACATGCCGAGGATGTCGGGCTGCTCGACCTCCAGCGCCTCAAGATAGCGCTCGACCGCGGTGTTGATCCCGAGATCGACCACCTCGAACCCGGCGCCTTCCATCATCATCGACACGAGGTTCTTGCCGATGTCGTGGATGTCGCCCTTCACGGTGCCGATGACCATCTTGCCGACGCGGGGCGCGCCGGTTTCGGCAAGCAGCGGCTTCAGGATAGCCATGCCGCCCTTCATCGCGTTGGCGGCGAGCAGGACCTCGGGGACGAACAGGATGCCGTCGCGGAAGTCGTTGCCGACGATGGTCATGCCGCCGACCAGCGCCTTGGTCAGGATGTCGTAGGGCTCCCAGCCGCGCTCGAGCAGGATGTTGACGCCCTCTTCGATCTCTTCCTTGAGACCATCGTAGAGGTCGTCGAACATCTGCTGCACGAGCTCGTCGTCAGCGAGTTCGGAAAGGATGATCTCGTCATCATTGTCGGACATTGGCGCGTCTCCAGTAAATCAGGCCCCGCGCAGGCGCGCGTTGACCGAAACTCCTATTGCAACGGCGATTTCAGGAATGGCGGTTTGCGACACCGGCCCTTCCTGCGGCGACCTGTGCTTGTGGATGTTCCCGTTGCGTTCTATCCTGCCCCGATCATGGGCAGGGCGACTCTCCTCGGGCAGACGGCAAAGGGGCGCGCGGCGGGCTCGAACGCGGCCGGGCGCTTCGAACGCCATGCCCGCATGGCCGAGCCGGACGGCTGGGACATCCCCGAGGACCTGCCGCCGCTGCGCACCGAGGTCCGCGAGGAGCGCCCGCGCAGCGTGATCACCCGGAACACCTCGCCGGACATTCCCTTCGACCGGTCGATCAACCACTACCGGGGCTGCGAGCACGGCTGCATCTACTGCTTCGCCCGCCCGACTCATGCCTTCCTGGGGCTGTCGCCCGGCCTCGACTTCGAGACCCGGCTGGTGGCCCGCCCGGACGCCGCGCGCGTGCTGGAGGCCGAGCTGCGCAAGCCGGGCTACCGGCCCGCGACCATTGCCATCGGCACCAATACCGACCCCTACCAGCCGATCGAGCGGGACCGCCGCATCATGCGGGACCTGCTGGAGGTCCTGCAGGCCTTTCGTCACCCGGTCGGGATCGTCACCAAGGGCAGCCTCGTCGAACGCGACGCGGATGTCCTGTCCGAGATGTCCGGGGCGGGGCTCGCCCGCGTCGGGCTGTCGGTGACCACGCTCGACGCCGATCTCGCCCGCCGGATGGAGCCGCGCTGCCCGTCGCCCGCGCGGCGGCTGCGCACCGTCGAGCATCTCAGCCGCGCGGGGGTGCAGGTCCGGTTGATGGTCTCGCCGCTGATTCCCGGCCTGACCGATCACGAGCTGGACGCGATCCTGCGCGCCGCCCGGAACGCGGGCGCGGTCGCCGCCAGCACCATCCCGCTGCGCCTGCCGCTCGAGGTTGCGGGGCTCTGGCGGGACTGGCTGGCCGCGCATTACCCTGACCGCCTGGAGCGGGTCATGTCCAAGGTCCGCGACATGCACGGCGGGCGCGACTACGACCCGGCCTGGGGCAAGCGCATGACGGGCGAGGGGCTCTGGGCCGACCTGATCCGCCAGCGCTTCACGCGGGCCGTGCGCGCGCTCGGCCTCGACGCGCCGCTGCCGCCGCTGCGCACGGATCTCTTCGCCCCGCCGCCGCGCATCGGCGACCAGATGACGTTCGATCTCTGAACAGCGGCGTCCGGGCATCGGTCCTCCGGTCAGCCCCGGCGGCGGCGGGTGACGCGGCGGGCAGGGCCGGCATCGTCGCCGGTGCCGTCCACGGCGGAGGAGAAGCCGCCGAGCCGGGCGGCAATCTCGTCCAGCGTCGGGCGGTCGGCGGCCGGCCGGGTCTCCAGCGCCTCGCGCATGGCGCGCAGGTGGTCGGGGGTGGTGCCGCAGCAGCCGCCGATCAGCGTCGCCCCGCAAGCCCTTGCCAGAACGGCGTAATCCGCCATCAGCTCGGGGGTGCCGTCATAGTGGATATGGCCGTCGTGATACTTCGGGATACCGGCGTTGCCCTTGGCGATGATCGGGCGCTCGGTCCCGGTCGTCGAGAAGCCCAGCACGGTGCGCAGCAGGTCCGAGGCCCCGACGCCGCAGTTCGCACCGAACGCCAGCGGCGGGTGCGGCAGGGTCTCGACCAGCGTGGCGAGGTCGCGGCTGGTCACCCCCATCATGGTGCGCCCGGCGGTGTCGAAGCTCATGGTGCCGCACCACGGCATCCCGGCGAGACGCGCGGCCTCGGCGGCGGCCTTGTACTCCTCGGGCGCGCTGATCGTTTCGACCCAGAGCACATCGACGCCCCCGGCCTTCAGCCCCTCGGCCTGTTCGTGGAACATCTCGACCGCGCGCTCGTAGGTCAGCGGGCCCATCGGGGCCATGATCTCGCCGGTGGGACCGACCGACCCCGCGACGATGACGGGGCGTCCGGCCTTGTCGGCGACCTCGCGGCCGATCTCGGCGGCGATCCGGTTCAGTTCATGGACGCGGCCTTCGGCATTGTGCAGCTTCAGCCGCGAGGCGTTGCCGCCGAAGGTGTTGGTCAGGAAGAGATCGCTGCCCGCGTCCACGGCCCCCTTGTAGAGCGCGGTGATCTTCTCGGGCTGCGCGGTGTTCCAAAGCTCGGGCGCTTCGCCGGATTCGAGCCCCATGTTGAACAGGGTGGTGCCGGTGGCGCCGTCGGTCAGCAGCCAGTCGCGCTCGGCCAGGAGCCGGCTCAGGGGATCGGTCATCGGGATGGGGTTCCGCTCGTCAGGGGTTGCGCGTCACGCGCGGTGTGACAGCCCCGCGGCCATGACGCAAATCGAAGTTGATCAACACCGTGATGAGCCGCGCTCATATCCGGCGCGGGCCGGGCGGCGCGAGAAGGGCGCGCCCCGCCGGTAGACCGGGGGGCGCCGCCGGAAGGGCCGGATCAGTTTTCCGACATCAGCTGGGCTTTGGCCTCGGCCAGCAGTTCGGCCATCTTGGCGCGGATCGCGTCGGGCGAGGACTTGTCGCCGAGATCGCCCGCGACCTTGCGGACGACGTCCTCGTGGCCGGCTTCCTCGAAGTCGGCCTTGACGACGGCGCGGGCGTAGGCGGCGGCGTCCTCGCCCTCCAGCCCCATCAGGCCTGCGGCCCACAGGCCGAGCAGCTTGTTGCGGCGCGCTTCGGCCTTGAACTGCATCTCGCTGTCGTGGGCGAACTTGGTCTCGAAGGCGTTCTCGCGATCGTCGAAGGTGGTCATCGGCGGGCTCCCGTGATGTGGCCGTGCGTTGCGCTCCTGTCGGATATGCCGTCTGCGCCGCGTCGCCGCAAGCCTGCCGGCCTGCGACCGCTTGCGGCACTGCGCTGGCTGGCCTATAGCCTGCGCACTGCCGGGCGTCGTACAGCGACGTGCCCGGCGCTTTGTATTGAGCCGGAGTATCCCCGACATGGCGCGCCGCAAGAAGATCTACGAGGGCAAGGCCAAGATTCTCTACGAGGGCCCCGAGCCGGGGACGCTCGTGCAGTACTTCAAGGACGATGCGACCGCGTTCAACGCCGAGAAACATGCGGTGATCGAAGGCAAGGGCGTGCTGAACAACCGGCTCAGCGAGTTCTTCATGGACGGGCTGAACGCCATCGGCGTGCCGACGCACTTCATCCGCCGCCTGAACATGCGCGAGCAGCTGATCCGCTCGGTCGAGATGATTCCCCTCGAGATCGTGGTGCGCAACGTCGCCGCAGGCTCGCTGTCCAAGCGCCTCGGCATCGACGAAGGCACCGCCCTGCCGCGCCCGATCGTGGAATTCTACTACAAGGACGATGCGCTCGGCGACCCGATGGTGTCCGAAGAGCATATCATCGCCTTCGGCTGGGCCAGCCAGCAGGACCTCGACGACATGATCGCGCTCGGCCTGCGGGTGAACGATTTCCTGTCGGGCGTGATGATCGGTGTCGGGATCCGCTTGGTGGACTTCAAGATCGAGATCGGCCGGATCTGGGACGGCGACTTCATGCGCCTCGTGGTGGCCGACGAGATCAGCCCCGATTCCTGCCGCCTGTGGGACCTGAAGACGGGCCAGAAGCTCGACAAGGACGTTTTCCGCCGCGATCTCGGCGATCTGGCGGATGCTTACACCGAAGTTGCCCGGCGGTTGGGGGTGCTGCCTGTCAACACGGGAAAGCTTGGAAAGCCGACGCTCATCAATTGAACGTTCGGCAACTCAGACCAGGACTGACGAAGAAGCGAGGGCGGAGCAGATGAAGGCGCGCGTCACGGTGATGCTGAAGGCAGGGGTTCTCGACCCGCAGGGCGAGGCGGTGCGGCACGCCCTCGGGGCCCTCGGCTTTTCCGGGGTCGAGGGTGTCCGGCAGGGCAAGGTCATCGAGCTCGACCTCGCAGACGGAACCACCGAGACGACCGTCACCGAGATGTGCGAGAAGCTGCTCGCGAACACGGTGATCGAAAGCTACCGCGTCGAGGTGCTCTGATGCGCGCCGCGGTCCTGTCCGGGTATCGCCAGCCGCTGAGCCTCGAGACCCGGCCCGATCCGGCCTGTCCCGAGGATGGCGTGATCCTCAAGGTGCTGGCCTGCGGCGTGTGCCGGTCGGACTGGCACGGCTGGATGGGCGAGCACCCACGTGTCAAGCCGGGGGCGATCGGCGGCCACGAGTTCTGCGGCGAGGTGGTCGAGGCTGGGCCGCGCGCGAAATACAAGGTCGGCGACGTGCTGGTCGCTCCGTTCCTGCTGGGCTGCGGAACCTGTCCCGATTGTCGGTCGGGCGCGCAGCACACCTGTCTCGACCTCGTCTACCCGGGCATCGGGTCCGATGGCGCCTTTGCGGACTACGTGGCCGTGCCCCGCGATCACAACCTCGCGCTGCTGCCCGAGCACATGACGCCGGTCGCGGCGGCGGGCCTCGGCTGCCGGGTGATGACCTCGTGGCATGCGCTGACCGACCGCGCCGCACTCCAGCCCGGCGAATGGCTGGCGGTGCACGGCACCGGCGGCATCGGCCTTGCAGCGCTCCTGATCGGCAAGGCGATGGGCGCCCGCGTGATCGCGGTCGACGTCGTGAAGGAAAAGCTCGACCACGCGCTGGCGCACGGGGCCGAGGCGGTGGTCGATGCCTCGGACGGCAAGCCGTGGAAGGCGATCAAGGAAATCACCGGCGGCGGGGCGCATGTCTCGCTGGAAGCGGTGGGGATCGAAGCGACCGCGAATGCCTCGCTGCGCTGCCTGCGCCCGCTCGGGCGGCACGTGCAGGTCGGCATGCCGATCGGGCACACCGCGATGATGACCGTCGACATGAACGCGGTCTTCATGAAGAACCTCGCGGTCTACGGCTCGCGCGGGATGCCGTCGTGGCGCTATGATCAGCTCTTCAGCCTGATCCAGTCGGGCGCCGTGGACATGAGCCCGATGATCGGGCGGAAGATCCGCCTCAGCGACGTCTCCGCCGAACTCGAGGCGTTCAACGGTCCGACGCCCCCCGGCGTCGCCGTGGTGACAGATTTCCAGAACTGAGGAGGGGCCCATGCGCGCCGCCGTCGTCACCTTCCCCGGCTCGAACTGCGACCGCGACCTGGCGGTCGCCTTCGAGCGCGCGGGCTTCGCCGTGGACCGCGTCTGGCACAAGGACACCGCCCTTCCCGAGGGCGTGGACGTCGTCGGCCTGCCGGGCGGGTTCTCGTTCGGGGACTACCTGCGCTGCGGGGCCATCGCGGCGCGCGCGCCGGTCATGGCGGCGGTCGGGGCCCACGCGGCGCGGGGCGGCTTCGTGCTGGGTATCTGCAACGGCTTCCAGGTGCTTGTGGAGACGGGGCTTCTGCCCGGCGCCCTGATGCGCAACGCGGGCCTGAAGTTCATCTGCCGGTCCGAGGGGCTGGTGGTGGGCGACGCCGACAGCGCCTTCACCTCGGGCTACGCGCCCGGGGCCGTGATCACCGTGCCGATTGCCCATCACGACGGCAACTACACCGCCGACGCGGACACGCTCGACCGGCTCGAAGGCGAGGGCCGCGTGGCCTTCCGCTATGCGCGCAACCCGAACGGCAGCGCGCGCGATATCGCCGGGGTCCTGTCGGAAAACCGCCGGGTGCTGGGGATGATGCCGCACCCCGAGCGGGTGGTGGACCCGGTCCAGGGCGGCACGGACGGCGCGGCGCTCTTCGCGGGGCTGGCAGGAGTGCTGGCAGCGGCGTGATCCCGCCCGTGCGGGACCGCCGGGACGCGTGCCGCTTGAGCGGGGCCTGTCACGTGCCTACTCTCTGATCATGGACGGTTTTTTCGCCAGCGAGACGTCGCGTCGCCGGAAGGACGAGCGGGATTCCACGGTCTGGGTTTTCCGGGCCGTGGGCGTGCTATTGCTGGGCGCGATGGTCGTCGTGCTCTGGATCACGAACGTCTGGCTGACTGAACGCTTCACCCAGTCCACGCGGCAGCGCGCCGAGGTGCGCCTGACGCTTTATGCCAACGCGATCGTGTCGGAAGTGCAGCGCAACTCGACGGTGCCGCTGCTGCTGTCGCGCGACCCGGTGATGATCACGGCGCTGAACTCCAGCGACTATGCCGCGACCAGTCAGCGGCTGATCTCGCTCAAGGACGAGATCGGCGCCGCGTCGCTGCTCTTGCTCGACGACGGCGGGCGCGTGGTGGCGGCGACCGACCGCACCCGTCTGGGCGCGAGCTACCGCGCGCAGCCCTTCCACGTCGAGGCGCTGCGCTCGAGCGGCACGGTCTTCACCGTCACCCCGCAGGACAACGCCACCTACGGTTTCACCTTCGCCCGCCGGATCGAGACCGAGGGCCGCCGCGCCGGGGTGATCGTGGTCGAGGTCGACCTCGCCAAGCTGGAGGCCCGCTGGCGCGGCGCGCAGGATGCCGTGATGGTGACCGACAGCGGCGGGACGGTGATCCTCGCGTCCGAGCCCCGCTGGCGGACCCGGACCGTGCAGGAGGCGCTGGCCACCCAGCCGCCGCCCTCGGCCATCGAGCGGGCCATCCAGGCCACCGGGGACTGGGCCCGGCCCGGCCCCGAGACCTATCTCGGCGGCGAAGCGGTGATGCAGATCGACAGCGTGATCCCGTTCCGGGGCTGGCGGCTGACCTCGTTCGCCACCTACGCCAGCGTACGCGAACGGGTGAACGCCGTCATTGCGCTGGAAATCATGGCCTTCGCCATCCTGTCCGCGGTGGGCTTCTACCTGCTCAGCCGCCGCGCGTGGTCGCGCTCGGTCTTCTTCCAGCGCGAAAGCGCCGCCCTGCGCGAGCTGAACCGCCGCCTGCAGCGCGAGATCGCCGAGCGCGAGGAAGCGCAACGCAACCTTGCCGTGGCCGAGCAGACGCTGGCGCAGAGCCAGAAGCTGGCGGCCTTGGGCGAGATGTCGGCGGCGGTCAGCCACGAGCTGAACCAGCCGCTGGCGGCGATGAAGACCTATCTCGCGGGGGCGAAGCTGTTGTTGCAGCGCGGCCGGAGCGAGGAGTCGCTGTCGTCTTTCGCCCGGATCGACGACCTGATCGACCGCATGGGCACGATCACGCGTCAGCTGAAGAGCTATGCCCGCAAGGGCGACGACCAGTTCAAGCCGGTCGACCTGCGCGAGGCGCTGACCGGCGCGCTCGACATGATGGAGCCGCAGCTCAAGACCCGCCGGATCGAGATCACCCGCTCGGTCCCGCGCGAGCCTGTCCTGGTGCTCGGCGACCGCATCCGACTGGAGCAGGTGATCGTGAACCTGCTGCGCAACGCGCTCGACGCGACGCAGGGCGTCACGGTGCCGAAGATCGACCTGTTCCTGTCGTCCGGCGAGACCGTCACGCTGGCGGTCCGCGACAACGGCTACGGGCTGCAGGACCTCGATAAGCTCTTCGAGCCTTTCTACACCACCAAGCGCCCCGGCGACGGCGTGGGCCTCGGGCTGGCGATCTCGTCGGGGATCGTCTCGGATCATGGCGGGCGCCTGACCGCCCGCAACGCCGAGGATGGCGGGGCGGTCTTTGAGGTCCGCCTGCCGGTCTGGGCACAGGGCCGCAGCGCGGCGGAATGACATGGAAGCGCGCCGTTGGGCGCCAGAGGACGGATCATGGCTGAGGCGAGTAAGACGACGCAGATGAAGATCGCGATCGTGGACGACGAAACCGACATGCGGCAGTCGATCAGCCAGTGGCTGGCGCTGTCCGGCTTCGACACGGAGACCTTTGCGAGCGCGGACGAGGCGCTGAAGTCGATCGGCCCGAACTACCCCGGCATCGTCGTCACCGACATCCGGATGCCTGGCATGGACGGGATGGCGTTTCTCAAGCGCCTGATGCAGGCCGACGCGCAATTGCCGGTCATCATGATTACCGGGCACGGCGACGTTCCGATGGCCGTCGAGGCGATGCGGGTCGGGGCCTACGACTTCATGGAGAAGCCCTTCAACCCGGACCGCATGACGGAACTGGCCCGGCGCGCAACCGAGACCCGCCGGCTGACCCTCGACAACCGGGCGCTGCGGCGCGAACTGTCGGACGGCACCGTGCTGATGCGCAAGCTGATCGGGGCCTCGCCGGCGATGGAGCGGCTGCGCGAGGATATCCTCGACCTCGGGCAGGCGGATGGCCATGTCCTGATCGAGGGCGAGACGGGGACCGGCAAGAGCCTCGTGGCGCATGCCCTGCACGCCGTCGGGCCGCGCCAGGGCAAGCGCTTCGTCGTCGTCAGCTGCGCGGCCGAGGACGAGACAGCCCTCGGCGCGCGTCTCTTCGGGGGCGATGCGGCGAGCGCCGAGCCGCCGCTGGTCGAACAGGCCCGGGGCGGGACGCTCTGCCTCGAGGACATCGAGTCGCTGGAGCCGTCCCTGCAGGGCAAGCTGCTGGGCCTGCTCAACGACCCCGTGGGCGCCGAGTTCCGCGTGGTCGCCGTCTCGAACCTGGCTGAGGGCGACCGGACCCTTGCCGAGACCCTGCGTCCGGACCTCTATTACCGGCTGGCGGCGCTCCGGATCACGGTGCCGCCGCTGCGCCAGCGCGGCGAGGACATCCTGTCGCTGTTCACCCAGATGGCCGAGCAGTTCGCCGAGGAGTACGGCTGCGACGCGCCGCAACTGACCGCGCAGGAGGCCGCGCAGCTGTTGCAGGCGCCCTGGCCGGGCAACGTGCGGCAACTCATCAACATCGCCGAGCGGGCGGTGCTGCAGTCGCGGCGCGGGACCGGCTCGATCTCGGCGCTGCTGTCGCCCGAGACGACCGAACTCAGCCCGACGCTGATGACCGAGGGCAAGCCGCTGAAGGAATACGTCGAGGCCTTCGAGCGCATGTTGATCGACAACACCATGCGCCGCCACAAGGGCTCCATCGCCGCGGTGATGGAAGAGCTGTGCCTGCCGCGCCGGACGCTGAACGAGAAGATGGCGAAATACGGCCTGAGCCGCTCCAACTACCTGTAGGGGCGGCGCTCAG
>JAUIAU010000034.1 GCA_030425185.1 Alphaproteobacteria bacterium | reverse complement strand
CGCGCCCGAAGGCGCCGTTGAAGACTTCGACCCCAATCACGTTATGCGGAGCGCCGCATGCCCAACCCGTTGGTCCAAAGGCACTTCCACGACCTGCTCCGCATAACCATCGGCTCCGCATATTACAAATTATGCTGAGCTCAGCATAATCGGTAGACCCGTCCGCGCCCCTCGACCTTCTCGGAGGTGATCGTCAGGCCGAGTTTCTTCTTGAGCGCACCGGACATGGCGCCACGGACAGTGTGTGGCAGCCACCCCGTGGCGTCCACGATCTCTTCGATGGTCGCTCCATCCTCGGCGCGGAGCATCTCGATCAGGGTTTCCTGCTTGGTACCCTTCCGGCGCTGGACAGGGGCGGGCGGCGTATCAGACGGCGGCGCCTCGTCCTGCTCGTCCGTGATCCCGAGGGTGTTGAAGGCCAGCTGGGTAGCGCGCAGCGAAATCGGGCCGCGTTCCTCGTCGTGCCGCCAGACCGTGTTGAGGTCCGTGGCGGCGATTTCCTCGATCAGCCCCTGTTTCAGGAGGCTCTTGCAGACGTTGCCGACGGCGCCGCCCTTGAGGCTGGCGGTGACGGGAAAGACCGCTCCGTCCTCGCGCGCGCAGGCGGTGGACAGGATGACGGCTTGGGCGTCGGAAAGCTGGATCTGGGTCATGGGGTCGTCTCCGTGTTCGGGCCCGCGACATGCGGCGCCTTCCACGACCCCGTGCCGCGCAGGGCGCGCGGCGGGAGTTCCGGCAGCGCCGGAGATCAGCGGGCGTGCTCGCCCTCACCAAAGGCGCTGTCGGTAATGCGCTTCAGGAGGCTGGCGTAGTGTTCGAGGGTGCCGACCATCGCCCAGCCCGCCTCGTCGGGATGGCAGTTGAAATGGTCGTCGCTGAGCGCCTGCAGGCGGGCGAGCATCTCGTCGATCTCGGCCTTCTTGCCGATGAAGGCGTTCAGCGCGGCCTCTCGGTTGCGCCGGGCCTTATCGGCGCGGAGTTCGTGGCGGGGCGTGGTGATCGGGTTCAGGCGGGTGGTCATCGTCGTGGCTCCTTCGCGAGTTGCATCGTCCTTGTGGGATCGACGTTCGCTCTGTCCGCGAGGCTTATCAACGACATAAGCGCCTGACTTTGAATGATAATCGGAGCCGCCGATGCAGGGCATGAGCGAGCGCCAGTACGCCGCCCATGTCGGGCTGTCGCGGGGCGCGATCCAGAAGGCGAAGGCCGCCGCCCGGCTGGTCCTGCACGAAGATGGGAGCATCGACGCAGCGGCGTCCGACCGGCGCAGGGCAGAGGCGACTGATCCGTCGAAGACCAGGAAGGCGGCAGCGCCGAAGCTGAAGCCGGTGCCCGAGGCGGCGGTCTCTGCCGTCGGCGACACGCTCAGAGAACAGGGTATGGCCGCGCCGGTCACCGGCGGCGGCACGACCTTCCTGCAGGCGAAGACGGCGCATGAGGTGCTGAAGGCGCAGGAGCGGCGCATGCGGCTCGCCAAGCTGAAGGGCGAACTGGTCGACCGCGACCGCGCCACGGCGCTGGTCTTCCGGCTCGCGCGCGAGGAACGCGACGCGTGGGTCAACTGGCCGGCGCGGGTGGCTGCGCTGATGGCGGCGGAGTTGGGAACGGAGACGGCGGCCATGCAGAAGGTTCTGGAGGCCCATGTCCGCGCCCATCTCGAGGAACTCGCCCAGCCGCGGATCGCCCTCTGAGGACACCGCCTCAAGCAGCGAAGCGGTAGGCGAGACCATCACCGCCTTCGACGGGGCGGAGGCGCTGCTCCGGGCCTGGGGCCGCGGCCTCACGCCCGATCCCTGGCTGACCGTCTCGGAATGGTCGGACACGCATCGCTGGCTGAGCTCGCGCGCAAGCGCGGAGCCCGGCCGGTACCGGACCGAGCGCACGCCCTACATGCGCGCGATCATGGACGCGCTTTCGCCCGGCGATCCCACCCAGCGGGTCGTGTTCATGAAGGCCGCGCAAGTCGGCGCGACGGAGGCCGGCAACAACTGGATCGGCTTCGTGATCCATCACGCGCCGGGGCCGATGCTCGCCGTCCAGCCGACGGTGGAACTGGCCAAGCGCAACTCGCGCCAGCGGATCGACCCGCTGATCGAGGAGAGCCCGGCGCTGAAGGAGCGCGTCCGCCCGGCGCGGGCGCGGGATAGCGGCAACACGCAGCTTTCGAAGGACTTCCCGGGCGGCGTGCTGGTGATGACCGGCGCGAACTCGGCGGTGGGGCTGCGCTCGATGCCGGCCCGCTACGTCTTCCTCGACGAGGTCGACGCCTATCCGGCCTCGGCCGACGAGGAAGGCGACCCGGTCGGGCTCGCCGAGGCGCGCTCGCTGACCTTCGCGCATCGACGCAAGGTCTTCCTGGTCTCGACGCCCACGATCCGCGGCGTCAGCCGGATCGAGCGCGAGTATGAGGCGAGCGACCAGCGGCGCTTCTTCGTGCCGTGCCCGCATTGCGGTGCGATGCAGTGGCTGCGGTTCGAACGGCTGCGCTGGGAGACCGGCATACCGGAGACGGCGGCGTACCACTGCGATGCCTGCGAGGAGCCGATCGAGGAACATCACAAGCCGGCGATGCTGGCAGAGGGCGAATGGCGGGCCACCGCCGAGGCCCGCGATACGCGCACGGTGGGGTTTCATCTCTCGGCGCTCTATTCGCCGCCGGGGTGGAAGAGCTGGGCCGACATTGCGCGGGACAAGGAGACGGCGGCGGGCTCGGACGAGGCCGAGCGGGTGTTCCGCAACACGGTGCTCGGCGAGACCTGGATCGAGACCGGCGATGCGCCCGACTGGCAGCGGATCGCCGAGCGGCGGGAGGACTGGCCGGCCGGCACCGTGCCGGACAAGGGTCTGTTCCTGACCGCCGGCGCCGACGTGCAGAAGGACCGGATCGAGGTCGATGTCTGGGCATGGGGCCGCGGCCTCGAAAGCTGGCTCGTCGATCACGTCGTGATCGAGGGCGGCCCGGCGCGACCCGAGGCATGGGAGGCGCTGACCGATCTGCTGGGCCGCAGCTGGCGGCATGCCGGCGGCGCGGAGCTGGGCCTCGCGCGGCTCGCCATCGACACGGGCTACGAGACGGCCGCGGTCTATGGCTGGGCGCGCTCGGTCGGCTTCGCGCAGGTGGCGCCGGTCAAGGGGCTCGAGGGCTTCAACCGGGCGAGCCCGGTCTCGGGGCCGACCTTCGTGGACGCCACCGCGGGCGGGAAGCGCCTGCGGCGCGGCGCGCGGCTCTGGACCGTGGCCACCTCGACCTTCAAGGCCGAGACCTACCGCTTCCTGCGGTTGGCCAGGCCGACGGCCGAGGCACTGGAGGAAGGTGCTGCATTCCCGCCCGGCACGGTGCATCTGCCGGGCTGGGCCGACGCCGAGTGGATCCGGCAGTTGACCGCCGAGCAGCTGGTCACGGTGCGCAACCGGCGCGGCTTCGCCAAGCTCGAATGGCAGAAGATCCGCGAGCGCAACGAGGCGCTGGACTGCCGGGTCTATGCCCGCGCTGCCGCCTGGATCGCGGGCGCGGATCGCTGGCCCGAGGCGACATGGGCCGATCTCGAAGCGCAGCTCGGCGTGCCGAGCGGCATGGACAGCCCGGCCGGCCTGATCGGGCGGCCCGACGCGGGCCCGCAAGGCAAGCGCCGCTCCGACTGGCTCGGGCGGCGGGAAGGATGGTTCTGATGGCGGACTGGACGGAAGCGGAGCTCGCGGCGCTCCGGCGCGCCTACGCGAGCGGCACGACGCGGGTGAGCTATGACGGCAAGTCCGTGGATTACGGCTCGGCCGAGGATCTGCTCGGGCGCATCCGGACCATCGAGCGCCAGGTCTCCGGGGTGACGGCCCGGCCCATCGCGGGCTTTGCCGGCTTCTCGCGCGGGGATCGCTGATGGTCTCGTGGCTCGACAGGGCCATCGCCAGCGTCGCGCCGCGGACGGCCACACGTCGCGTTCTGGCGCGGCAGGCGTTCGAGGGACTCGCCCGCTCCTACGAGGGCGCGGCCCGCGGACGGCGCACCGACGGCTGGCATGCGCCAGGATCCTCGGCCGATGCCGAGATCGGCCGGGCTGGCGCGCTCTTGCGCGACCGGATGCGGGATTTGGTGCGCAACAACCCGCACGCGGCCAAGGCGGTCTCGGTGCTCGTCAACAACATCGTCGGCGCGGGGATCATGCCGCGCGCCGCGAGCGGTGACGCCGCGCTCGACCGCGAGGTCGACCGGCTCTTCGAGATCTGGGCGCGGGGCTGTGACGCCGATGGCCAGCTCGACTTCTACGGCCTGCAGACGCTCGCATGTCGCGAGATGGTCGAGGCCGGAGAGGTGCTGGTCCGCCGCCGCCCGCGGCGCCCCGGCGACGGCGTGATGCCGCCCGTGCAGCTGCAGCTGCTGGAGGCCGACTTCCTCGACGCCACGCGCAACGGCGCGCTCGGCGCGGGCCAGGCGGTGCAGGGCATCGAGTTCGACGCGCTCGGACGGCGCCGGGCCTACTGGCTTTTCGGCGCGCATCCCGGCGACGCGACGCTCAGCCTGACGGGCGGGCTCACCAGCCGTGCGGTGCCGGCCAGCGAGATCGCCCATGTCTACGAGAAGCAACGCACGCAGGCGCGCGGCGTGCCCTGGGGCGCGCCGGTGATCCGGGCCTTGCGCGATCTCGACGACTACGAGGTGGCCGAGATCGTCCGCAAGAAGACCGAGGCCTGCGTCACCGCCATTGTCTTCGGCGACGAGGAAGCGCAGCAGGGTATCGCGCCTGCGGTGGTGGACGCCGATGGCCACCGGGTCGAGCAATTCGAGCCGGGGCTGATCGCCTATGCCCGCGGCGGCAAGGACATCCGCTTCAACCAGCCCGCGGCCACGGGTGGTTATGGCGAATACAAGCGGGCGAGCCTGCACACGATTTCGGCCGGGTTCCGCGTGCCCTACGAATTGCTGACCGGGGACCTGTCCCAGGTGAACTACTCGTCGATCCGCGCCGGGCTCGTGGAGTTCCGCCGGATGATCGACGCGGTCCAGTGGCAGCTTTTCATCCCGATGTTCTGCGCGCCGGTCTGGCGCTGGTTCACGGAGGCCGCCTGGGCCGCTGGCCGCATCCCGACGCCGGACGTGCCGGTGGAATGGTCGCCGCCGAAGTTCGAGGCGGTCGATCCGCAGAAGGATGCGATGGCCGACCTCTTGGCCATCCGCTCCGGCACCATGACGTTGGCCGAGGCCATCGCCCGGCAGGGCCGCAACCCGGATGCGGTGCTGGCCGAAATCGCAGCCACGAACGCCAAGCTCGACGAGCTGGGCCTCGTGCTCGACAGCGACCCGCGCCGGGTCACCAAGACCGGCAGCGCGCAATCCAATGCGCCGGCCGACCCCGCGACCGAGCCGGACGATCCGGAAGCGGACTGAGAAGGATCCATCCATGGAGCAGACGATCGAACTGCCGGCCTTCCGCCGGTCGGCGGAGCTTGCGCCGAACAGCATCGACCCGGAGACCCGCAGCGTCGAGGTGATCTGGTCGACCGGCGCCCGGGTGCGACGCGCCGCGCTCTTCGGCGAGCCGCATGACGAGGAGCTCAGCATGGCGCCCGAGCATGTGCGGCTCGAGCGGCTGAACGCGGGTGCGCCCTTCCTGAAGGTGCACGAGGCGCACGATCTCGACGCGGTGATCGGCTCGGTCGTGCCGGGTTCGGCCCGGATCGAGAACGGACAGGGCATCGCCCGCATCCGACTCTCCGAACGCGACGCGGTGGGCGATATCTGGCGCGACATCGAGGCCGGGCACATCCGCGCGGTCTCCATCGGCTACCAGGTCCACCGCTTCGAGATCAGCAAGCCCGACGGCCAGCGCGAGCTCTGGCGGGCGGTGGACTGGACCCCGTTCGAGATCTCCGCCGTGCCCGTGGGCGCCGACCCCGCCGCTGGCTTCCGCGCCAAGGGCGAACATCACGACTGCGTCCTCCACCGCCGGGACGCCCCCTCAGAGCAAGGAGCAACCCCGATGACGGACAAGACCGAGACCTCGGCCGAGACGGCCGAGCAGAAGGGCAACACCGCCGCAACGCCCGAGGAGACGAGCATGACCGACGACCACACCGGCGCTGCCGACACGCAGACCCGCGCCGCAGACACCAAGCCCAAGGCGACGAAGCCCGCACCCGACCCGGCGCCCGAAGACCGGGCCCGCAGCGTCGACACCGACGCGCTGGTCAGTGAGGCCCGCGCGCAGGAGCGCGAGCGCGTCTCGACGATCCACGGGCTGGCCGACAAGCTCCAACTCGAGCGCGGCTTCGCGGACGACCTGATCAAGCGCGGCGTCTCCATCGACGAGGCCCGCCGGCTGATCCTCGACCAGGTCGCGGCGAAGGCGGACGAGACGCGGACCTTCCCGCATGTCTCGATCCCGCTCGGCGGGCGCGACGCCACGGTCACGCGGCGCGAGGCGATCTCGAACGCGCTCCTGCACCGCTACAGCCCGACGCTCTTCCCGCTGGAGGATGCCGCGCGCGAGTACCGCGGCATGACGCTGATGGAACTCGCCCGCGAAAGCCTCGAGACGGCGGGCGCAAGCACCCGCGGCCTCTCCCGCGACGAGGTGGCGACGCGCGCGCTGCACTCGACCTCGGACTTCCCCGAGATCCTCGCGGCCGTCACCAACAAGACGCTGCGCCAGGCCTACGAGGCCTATCCGCGGACCTTCCCGCTCTTTTGCCGGCAGGTGCTGGCGACCGACTTCAAGGCCATGCACCGGGTCCAGCTGGGCGAGGCGCCGCAGCTCCTGAAGGTCGGCGAGAGCGGCGAGTTCAAGCGCGGCACCCTCGGCGAGAGCAAGGAGAGCTACCGCATCGAGACCTACGGCCGCGTCGTCGCGATCACCCGGCAGGTGCTGATCAACGACGATCTCGACGCCTTCACCCGGATCCCGGCGATGTACGGCAACTCGATCGCCCAGCTGGAGTCGGACGTGGTCTGGGACATCGTGACGTCGAACCCGGCGATGGCCGACGGCACCGCGCTGTTCCATTCGACCCACAAGAACCTCGCCGGCGCCGGTGCGGCGCTCGGGGTCGACAGCGTGGGCCTCGCGCGGGCGGCGATGCGCAAGCAGACCGGGCTCGACAAGAAGACGGTGCTGAACATCCGGCCCGCCTTCCTGATCGTGCCGGCGGCGCTGGAACTCAAGGCCGAGCAGCTGGTCGCCCAGAACCTCGTGCCCGCGCAGAGCGGCAACGTCGTGCCGCAGTCAATCCGCACGCTTTCGCCCATCGCCGAGCCCCGGCTCGACGCCGCCAGCGAGACGGCCTGGTACCTGGCGGCGAGCCCGAACCAGATCGACACCATCGAGTACGCCTATCTCGAGGGCCAGCAGGGCGCCTACATCGAGACGCGCAACGGCTTCGACGTCGACGGCGTCGAGATCAAGTGCCGCCTCGACTTCGGCGCCAAGGCCATCGACTGGCGCGGCCTCTACAAGAATCCGGGCGCGTAACCCGCACCCCATGCCGAACCCTGACACGCGGGCGGTCCTGACGGGCCGCCCTTCGTCTTTCTACGAGGATCACCCTGATGAAAAACTTCGTCCAACCTTGCAATAGCCTCACCCTGACCGCACCCTACGCCGTGACCTCCGGCGATGGCCTGCTCGTCGGCTCCATCTTCGGCGTGGCGGCCGGCGATGCCGCCAGCGGCAGCACAGTCGAAGCGGCGCTCACCGGCGTCTTCGACCTCACAAAGATCGGCTCGCAGGCCTGGACCGTCGGCGCCAAGGTCTACTGGGACGACACCAACAAGCGCTGCACCACGGTCGCGACCGACAACACCCTGATCGGCGTGGCTGTCGAGGCGGTGGCTGGTGGGGCCGGCGACACCATCGGCCGGGTGCGCCTTAACGCGGCCTTCTGATGACCGCCTTCGCCGCCGCCCTCGACGCGCTCTTCGCGGACACGCATCTCGCGCGCGACATCGTCTACACCGCCGAGGGCGGTGCGCCCGCACTGGTTCGCGCCATCCTGCGCCGGCCCGACGACATCAGCAGTTTCGGCGATGCGCGCATCTGGTCAGAGACCACCCGGCTGGACCTGCGCCTCGCCGAGGTGGCGAACCCGCGGCCCGGCGACCGCGTCGAAATCGACGGCGAGGCCTTCCTCATCCAGGGCGAGCCCGTCGGCGACCGCGAGCGGCTCGTATGGACCGTGGACCTGCGCCCAGCATGAAGCTGAAGCTCGACATAACCCCCGATCTCGTCGCCGCCATGGCCGCCGAGGTGAAGGCGGGCGAGAAGGCCGTCACCGCCGCCATGCGCGAGGCGGGCACCGGGCTCAAGACCGCCTGGCGCGGCCAGATCACTGGCGCGGGGCTCGGTCGGCGGCTCGCGAACTCCATCCGCAGCCAGACCTATCCCAAGGCCGGCGAGAGCCTGAACGCCGCAGCTCTCGTTTGGTCCAAGGCCCCGGTCATCGTCGGCGCCCACGACACCGGCCCGCTGATCCGTTCGAAAGACGGCTTCTGGCTCGCGATCCCGACCGAGGCCGCCGGGCGGGGCCTCCGAGGCGCCAAGCTCACCCCCGGCGAATGGGAACGCCGCCGCGGCCTGCGCTTGCGGTTCGTCTACCGGCGCCGGGCTCCGAGCCTGCTCGTCGCCGATCGCGCCCGGATCAACAAGCGCGGCCAGGCGGTGGGCTCGCGCGCAAAGACCGGACGCAATCAGGTCACCGCGCCGATCTTCCTGCTGGTCCCGCAGGTCAAGCTGCCGAAGCGGCTCGACCTCGCGCGGGATGCCGAGCGGGCACACGATGCAGTGCCGGGGCTGATCGTGGCGAACTGGGTGGAGGGCAAGTTCGGATGATCAACCAACGTGAAACGTGACATCATAGCCCAGAGATTTGAGAGACTTCGACGTTCTCCCGTTTCGGGGCGGGAACCGATCCGGCAATGCCCAACCGATGAGTTCGCCCAACGCGCTCACTCCAAGACCTTCGATCTTCCACTTCGGATCATGAACGGCGGTCCAGAGCCGCTCCGGCAACTGTGCCTCCGGGCCACCGTAGAGTATGAAACTCAGAAGCTGCTTCACGTTATTGCCGCCTGCGGATTTGTCATCCCATATCCGCCTCGAAAGCGCATCGACCTTTTCAGGGATCGTGTACTTTGTCCCGTCCTCGCGAAGACCTACAGCCTTGTTGGCGACACGGCGCGCGTAGTCCTTGATGGAATGTATGCCCATGCAGATCTCGCGGAAGGCGTCATAGTCCATTTCGTCGATGGCCTCGGCGGTGAGTGCCTCCCGCAGCATGGGCGCCGTGGAATTCAACATGAAGTCCTCTTCGGACGGGGCATTGGGCAGATTGCGCCACCAGTTGATGGCATCTGCGAGCGCAGCATCAGGGTTCTGCTTGTTATGCTCGAAATGGTCGGCATAGAGGGCTCTGCGCCCATCGAAGGTGCGCTGGTAATAGTGTGCATGGAGGAACTGATCGCCCTGAGCGCCTGCAGGCGCATTGGCGTCGATCCAGGAGGGTCTGTTCTCGGGCTTGCTCACCAGATTCCCGATGTCACGGAGCTTTTGGAGGGTTGAATGCCATTCCTCGAGGAATGCCTCGCGTCGGCGGTCTGTGGCCTTTTTCTTCCCGGTTTGAACGAGCCCTGACCACTTGTTGAAACTGGGGCTGTTCCAGAATTCTTCGGACGGTGGCTCCGTGCTGGCGATACTCTTTGCGCGCTTCTGCATGATTTCGAGCAACTCTTCCGTCAGCGGAGTCGAGTTCCTATCGAGCAGGTCGAAGAGTTCGAGGATATCTCCTGCCATGTCGTCTGTGATTTCGGCTTCAGGGAAGAAGCAGCCGGCCTCGACGTTTTTGTACCAGGCACTCCCGGTGAGGTTCGCGGAGCCGATGTAGAGGCCGTATTCGCGCCACCAGATTACCTTCGCGTGGTGATGCTGAACGAGGCGGCATTGGAATCGAGCCGATTTGCGGGCGAGGAACGTGGAGAGGATGGAAGGCTTGACGGCGACGCCTTCGTCCAGGCGGCCGTAGAATTTGAGCGGAATGCCGTTGGTCCAACACCAATCGAACAGTAGGTCCATCTCCGTCGCGTAGGCGACCGCTGCCAGAACCTCTTGTGTCTCAGCAGCCGCGTTCAGCGTGATGTTGGTGAGATAGTTCCCGTTAATGCCGCCCATCATCAGTTGCATCATCGTCTCGCTAAATTGGTTGGGTTTTCGACACCTTAGACAAATCTAGGAACATGCCCACCCCTCGCGAATCCATCCTGGCCGCGCTGCATGCGCGGTTCTCGACGCTGCCTGCCACGGCGCTCCGCGGCGAGGTCCTGCCAGAGCGCGTGCCGGCCGAGGGCCTGCTGATCCTGCGCGATGGCGAACCGGGCGAGCCGGAGGTGACGTTGTCGCCACTACGCTACCACTACCAGCACCGCGCCGAGATCGAGGCGGTCGTGCAAGGCGCCGACCGTGACGCCGCCTTCGACATGCTGACCGCGAGCATCGGCGCGGCACTCGCCGGCGACCGCACTCTGGGCGGGCTCTGCGATTGGGTTGAGGCGGAACCGCCGCGCCCGGTCGATCTGCCGGTCGAGGGCGCGGCCAACCTGAAGGCCGCCGTAATTCCGGTCGTACTACACTATTCCACGGCCGACCCACTGGCCTGACCCAATCGATCACAGGAGAAAACCATGGCACGAGCCCAGGGGGCGCGGGCGCAGATGGCGCTTGCGTTCGAGACCGTCTATGGCACGCCGCCCGCCAGCGGCTTCACGAAGATGCCCTTCGCCAGTACCACGCTCGGGGCGGAGCAGCCGCTGCTGAACTCCGAGCTTCTCGGCTATGGCCGCGACCCGCTGGCGCCAATCAAGGACGCGGTGACCGCGGACGGTGATGTCGTGGTGCCACTTGACGCGGAGGCCTTCGGCTTCTGGCTGAAGGCGGCCTTCGGGGCGCCGACGACGACCGGCACCGGCCCTTGGACGCATGAGTTCCAGTCGGGCGCCTGGACGCTGCCGAGCATGTCGATCGAGACTGGCATGCCGGAGGTGCCGCGTTATGCGATGTATTCCGGCTGCGTCCTCGACCAGATCAACTGGCAGATGCAGCGCTCGGGGCTGCTGACCGCCACGGCCCGGCTCGTGGCGCAGGGCGAGACGGTCGGCACGACCACCAGCGCCGGAACACCGGCTGCGCTGGAGCTCAAGCGCTTCGGCCACTTCAACGGCTCGGTCACGCGGAACGGGACGGCGCTCGGGAACGTGGTCTCGGCCGACATCACCTATGCCAACAACCTCGACCGGATCGAGACCATCCGCAGCGATGGCCGGATCGACGGCGCAGACCCGTCCATCGCGGCGCTGACCGGCTCCATCGAGGTCCGCTTCGCCGACAGCACGCTTGTGACGCAGGCGATCAACGGCGATCCGTGCGAGCTCGAGTTCGCCTACGTCCTTCCCTCGGGCGAGAGTTTCACCTTCACCGTGCACGCCGTCTACCTGCCGCGCCCGCGGATCGAGATCTCCGGACCGCAGGGCGTGCAGGCAACCTTCGACTGGCAGGCCGCCCGCGACAGCGTCGTCGGCCGGATGTGCACGGCCACCCTGATCAACGACGTTGAGGTGTACTGACGATGCTCACGCTCGACCTGACGAATGAACCGCGCTGGCATGATCTCGCGCCCGGCGTCCGGGTGCAGCTGCGCCCGCTGACCACCGCGCTGATGGTGGCGACGCGCAGCGACCCGGCCGTCGAGGCGATGCCCGAGAAGGCGTCAGACGAGGAGCGCGCGGTCGCCTTCGCCAAGGCGCTGGCACGACGGGCGGTGCTCGGTTGGGACGGCATCGGCGACGCCAACGGCAAGCCCATCGATCCGAGCCCGGAGGCCATCAACGCGCTGCTCGACGTCTGGCCGATCTTCGAGGCCTTCCAGCTGACGTACGTCTCGAAGGGTTTTCTGCTGGAACAGGAAAAAAACGCCTCCGCGCTCTCGCCGAATGGTCCTTCGGCGGGGGCGACCGATACTGCGACGCCTGCCAAACGGCGTGCGAAGACTGCCCGGCGCGACTGAACCGTCCGGAAACTCCGGAGGGTTGGCAGGTCTGGGACCTGGTCGGCCGCCTCGGCGGTCAGCTGCGCATGCTACCCGGCGCGGTGATCGGCTGGGACATGTCTGCGGCGCTGGCGCTCGGTGACGCGCTCGGCGTGCCGCCGCTCGCCATGGCCGAACTGCTGCCCGTCATCGAGGCGGTGATGGTGGCCAAGCTCAACGAACAGATGGAAGTCTCGCATGGCCGAGAAACGCGTTAGTGTCCGCCTCGCGGCCGTGGGCGGGCGGCAGGTGCGCGCCGAGCTGGAAGGTGTCGGTGAGGCCGGAGCGCGCGGCTTCGGACGGCTCAGCCGCGAGATGGAAGCGGCGAACGCCCGACTCGCCGGCTTCGCGCGCCGGGTGCGGGTTGCGGCAGCGGCAGCGGTCGCTGCCGCCACGGCCGCGGGCGTCGCCATGGTCCGCTCCGGCCTGCAGACGATCGACGCGCAGGCGAAGCTGGCGCAGTCTCTCGACACCACGGTCGCCTCCATCCAGACGCTGGAACGCGCCGGCGAACTGGCCGGCGTGTCGATGTCCGGCATCGAGCAGGCCACCAAGGATCTGACCCGGCGTCTGAGTCAGGCCGCGGCCGGTGGCGGCCCCGCGGCGCAGGCGCTCGAACGGCTGGGGCTCTCTGCCTCCGACCTGCTGACCCTGCCGCTCGACGAACGCGTCGGCGCGATCAACGCCGCCATCGAGGAGTTCGTGCCGGTTGCCGAACGTGCGGCGGTCGCGGGACAGCTCTTCGGCGAGGAAGGCTCCATCGCCATGTCGCGGATCGACACGGCGACGCTGCGCCAGGCGACCGAGGATGTCCGCGCCTTCGGCGTCGTGGTGTCCGAGCAGGACGCCGACCAGATCGAACGGACGAACGACGCGATCTCGCGGCTCGGGCTGATCTGGCGCGGGCTGGCGAACCAGCTCGCCGTCGCCGCCGCGCCGGCGCTCGAAGCGATTGCGGACGCCATGGCGGCGCTCGCGAGCCGCACCGGCCCTCTGGGCATCGCCATCCGCGGGCTCTTCGACAACATCGCTCGGCTGGCGATCTATGCCGCCACCTTCGCTGCCTTTCTGGCCGGTCGCTGGGTCGCGGGTCTTGCCGCTGCCGCGCTGTCCGTGCGCGGTCTCGCGACGGCGCTCGTCGTCCTGCGCGGCGCGGTGATCCGCACCGGCATCGGCGCGCTCATCGTCGGCGCAGGCGAACTGATCTACCAGTTCACGCGCCTCGTCTCGGGCGCGGGCGGGTTCGGCAACGCCATGGCGCTCCTTGGCGATCTCGCCAGCGAGGTATGGGACCGGATCGGCATGGGCGCCGCGAGTGTCGGGGCCTCGGCCATGGCGGCGTTCGCCGACATCCAGGCCTCGGCAGCAACTGCGATGCAGGGCGCGCTCGAGTCCGTGGTCGGATTCGCGAATGCCGCCGTGAACAGCTTCCAAGGCGCGTTTGAGACGATCAAGGCTATCTGGGGTCTGCTCCCCGCCGCCATCGGCGATCTGGCGTTCCAGGCCGCGAACAGCCTGATCGAGGGTGTCGAGGCGATGCTGAATGGCGTCGTCACCCGCATTAACGGCTTCATCGAGGGCGTGAATGCCGGGCTGGAGGCGCTCGGCGTCGAGCGCCGGATCGGAGTCATCGCCGAGCTCGATCTCGGCCGCCTCGAGAACCGATTCGCCGGCGCCGCCACCGAGGCCGCAACGGCCGCGCGCGATGCATTCGCCTCGGCCTTCGCCGACACCCCGCTCGCCGTTCCCGATCTCGGACTGACGGCGGCTGCCAGCGATGCCTCTGACTCGGCCGAAGCCTGGCGTCGGACGGCCGCCACGCTGGCTGACGGCGCGCTCCAGCCGCTTGCCGCGCTCGACGCCCTGCGCGCCGCCGTCAGCAGCACGGGCACGGAGGCCGAGACGGCGCTCGATGGCGCGACGGTCGCTGCCGAGCGGTTCGACGCCGCGCTTTCCGGTCAGGACGGGGCGGGACCGGCCGCCGCGCTCGACGAGACGGCCGAGGCGGCAGGGCTCGCGGGCGGCGCCATGCAGAGTGCGGCAGATGTCGCGCGCCAGTCCTGGGACGCGGCGCGAGTGGCGGTGGAACGCACGCAGGAGATCGCGAAGGGACTGGCCGAAGACATCACCGGCCCGATCAAGGAGGCGTTGAAGTCGGGCGAGCTCAGCTGGCAGACCTTCGCAGGTGCCGTGGCGGGGATCGCACGCAATCTCGCGAACAGGCTCATCGATCAGGCCTTCAAGCCGATCGAGGACGCGCTCTTTCGCGCCTTCTCCGGCGCCGGAACCGGTGGCGGTGGTGGTCTTTTTGGCTGGATCGGCAGCGCGATCGGCGGGCTCTTCGGCATCGGCGGCTTTGCCAAGGGCGGGGTCTTCGCGCAGGCCGGCGAGATCACGGCCTTCGCCCGTGGCGGCGTGGTCAATCGGCCGACAGTCTTTCCCTTCGCGCGGGGGATCGGACTCATGGGCGAGGCGGGACCGGAGGCGATCCTGCCCCTGCGCCGTGGCCCGGGCGGGCGGCTCGGTGTCGAGGCGAACGGCGGTGGTCCAACGCCCCAGCCCGCGACCCGCATCGTCAACGTGCTCGATCCCGCCATCGTCGGGGACTATCTCGCGACGCCCGCGGGCGAGCGGCTGATCGTCAACGTGATCCGGCGCAACCGGGGAGGTCTCGATGCCTGAGCGGCTCTGGCCATTCGCGGCGCAGACGCCGATCACGGAAGTGCTCGAGTGGTCGACCGACGTCCTGGTGACCGAGGCCGCCGAACAGCGCATCGCGCTTCGCACGGGTCCACGGTCCACGCTGACCTTGTCGCATCTTCTCGATGCAACGGGGCTCGCCGAGGCCACCGAACTTGGCCGGGCCGGACCGCTCGACGACTGGATCCTGCCGCTCTGGCATCTGGCGCGCCCGGCAACGGCACCTGTCGATGCGGCTGACCTCACGGTCTTCGTCGACACGACGGATGGCGCTTTCGACGGCGCGGCCCAGGCCATCATCGCTGGCAATGGCGGCAGGGCGCATCCGGTCGAGATCGCCGCCGTGCTGCCCGACCGGCTGGAGCTTGCCGCTGCCGCTGGGGTCAGTCTCGTTCACGCCATCGTGGCCCCCGTCGGCAGTGCGTTCCTCGCGCGGCCCGTCGAGATCGACCGCCGCCGTCAGGGCCTAGGGACCGTCATGGCGAGCTTCACGCTCCGCGATGTCGCTGGCGCCGATGCCGCGAGCCCCTATCCCCAGCACCAGGGGCTCGACGTGCTGACCGACCCGGCCGTCCTGCGTCAGCCGCTCGCAGAGACGCTCGGCCCGACCGTCGAAGCCATCGACAACGGCTTCGGGCCCATCGTGCTTGAGCCCGTCCTTACCCACGTGCAGCGCCGGTCGACCATCACGCTCATTGATCGTGGCACCGCGCGGCTGACCCGCCGGCGCTGGCTGCTCTCCCTCCGCGGTCGCCAGCGCGCCTTCTGGCTGCCGACCTGGGGCCGGGAACTGGTGCTGCAGGCGGCGGTCACGTCCGGCGCGACCTCCATTATCGTCGCGCCGCTCGCCGATCCCTCCGTCTGGATCGGCCGCCACCTGATGATCGACCACCCGACCGGGCCGGTCTTCCGCGAGACCACCGCCGCTGCCTGGGATGCGCTCGGGCTCCGGCTCACCATCGCTGCCCCCGGCAAGAGCATCGCGCTCGGCACGCCGATCCATCTGCTGGTGAAGGCCCGCTCGGATGCCGACCGGATTGAACTCATGCATGGACCGAACCGGACCGAACTGGCCTTGCCGCTGATCGAGATGCCCACATGACCTACGATCTCGCCGAGACCTCGACTGCCGAGGGGCGGCCGTATTTCCTCTACCTCTTCGCGGAAGGGGGCAGCGTCTGGCACTTCACGAGCCGCGCGAGCGCCTGGACCTCGCCCGCGGGCGCCATCGGCGACGAAACCGAGGATCTCGTCTGGGAGCCATCGGCCGTGAGCCACGGGTCCGTCGTGCAGAGCAGCGACCCGCGTCGGGTGGACCTGTCGGTGACCTTCCCGCTCTCCGATCCCTTCGCCCGCCGGTATCTTGGGCCCCGCGGCCGCTCGGTGACGACCCTCACCATCTTCCGCGGCCACGAACAGGTCCCGGCCGAGGTGGTCGCGCACTGGAAAGGGCGCATCGTCTCGGCGCGCGTCGAGGGGCGGCGCATCACGCTCCGGGCGGAGTCCCTTTTCACGTCGATGCGGCGCGAGGGCGTGCGGGCGAAGTACCAGCGCCTCTGCCGCCATGCGCTCTACTCCCGCGGCTGCCGCCTCGATATCGAGACCTTCTTCGTGGGCGGCACCGCGACCGCGCGCTCGGGCCTCGAGATCACCGTGGCCGAGGCCGCGCTCCTGCCCGACGGCTGGTTCCGCGGCGGCGTTCTGCGCCACGCGGGACTTCTCGGCTTCATCACCGGTCATGTCGGGGACAGGCTGACGCTCGCGGGACGCATGCCGGAGCTCGAGACCGCGATCGACGATCCGGAGACGGTCGCCGTCATCGACATGGCGCCCGGCTGCGATCTCCGCCGTGACACCTGCGCCGCCAAGTTCGGCAATCTCCTGAACTTCGGCGGCTTCCCCGACATCCCCGGCCGCAATCCCTTCGGCGGCACCAGCATCGTCTGATCCGCCCGAACATCCCGAGCCCCGCCCATGGTCTGGAACTTCGTCGTGCAGATCGTCGCCAGCCTCGTGCTGACGGCGATCAGCTATGCGCTTTCCCCGAAGCCGAAGACCGAGGTCCCGAAGGCGGTCGGGCTCGACGATTTCGACCTGCCGACGGCCGAGGAAGGCCGACCGATCCCGGTCGTCTTCGGCACCGTGCTGCTGCGGGGCCCGAACGTCGTCTGGGCCGGCGATCTGAAGGTCGACCCGATCCGCAAGAAGGGGGGCAAGAAGTGAGCGAGACCCTCATCGTCCGCGCCGAGGACATTCGCACCGCCCGGCTCTGCTTCCAGGGGGCGCGGCCGTGGTTCCGCCGCCACGGGCTCGACTGGCAGGCTTTCCTCGCAGAAGGACTGCCCGCCGAGGTGCTGGCCGCCACGGGTGACGCGCTGGCGCTGCGCGTGATCGCCGAGGCCGAGAGGCGTATCGCGCAGACCGGGACCGGGGGCTGACATGGGCGGTCGCTCCAAGTCCCAGACGGTCGGCTACAAGTATTCCCTCGGGGCGCATCTCGCGCTCTGCCACGGACCCGTCGATGCGATCCGCGAGATCCGGGTCGACGACCGCACCGCCTGGTCGATCGGCACCGGCCAGAGCAGTGCCGCCGGCACCGGCGTCGGTGCGCTCGCAAGCTACGGCACCGTCGCGGCCATGTCCGCCACCGCCGCGGCCGTCGGCGACAGCGTGGCCGAGGTGACCTTTCCGGGCACGCTCGCCGGGATCCGTCTCGGGTCGAGTTATGACCTGAATCTCGGCACCGACAACACGACCCGCACGGTCACCGTCCAGGCCGTGAGCTACGACGGCGGGGCCGCCGCCACGACCTGGCTCGTCGAGCCCGCCGCCACCGCCTTCACTGCGCAGTCCGTCACGGTCACCGATGCCGCGAGCCTGCCGAGCCTCAGCGGCGGCGCCGCGGGCGGACGCATCAGGATCAACAAGCCGAACCTCTTCGGCGGCGAGAGCCGCGAGGGCGGCATCGTCGGCGACATCGACGTCCTGATGGGTGGCACCACGCAAGGCCAGAACGACTACCTCGCCGCGCAGGCGGGGTCGAACGTGCCGGGCTATCGCGGCATCTGCTCGCTCGTCCTCCGGCAGGTCTATCTTGGCCTCAATCCCTATCTGAAGCCATGGGCCGTCCGGCTCACCCGGATCCTGCGTGCCGAGGACGGCAACGCGCAATGGTACCCCGAGAAGGCGCAGATCGTGCCCGAGGTGCGCATCGGGGATGCCGCGATCTACATCGCCATGGACACCTCGGGCTCCATGTCCGGCAGCCGCATGGCGGCGCAGCGGACCGCCGTCTCGCGGCTCATCGCCGAGATCGGCGGAAACGCACTCGAGCCCAACGACATCCAGATCGTCACCTGGAACTCGACCGTCTCCGGCACCATCCTGCACCGCAACGCCGATGCCGCGGCCTATGGCGAGCTCAAGGACTGGGTCGACGCGCTGCCGACCACCGTGAGCGGGGGGACGGATTTCGGGGCGGCGGTGAGCCAGGCAGGCGCCTTCTTCAATGGTGCGGGCGGCAAGCGGCGGATCCTGATCTTCGTGACCGACGGCGAGCCGAGCCCGGCTGGAAGCCTCGAGAGCGCCAAGGCAACGCTCGCGGGCCTCTCGGAGGTCGACGTCTTCGCCTTCAACATCGCGCTCTCGGACACGAGCGCGACCTCCCAGATCGACAATACGCCCGTCGATGGCGTGCCGGTCGTGCCCGCGGGCGATCCCGACGTGCTCGTCGCCTCGCTCCGCGCGGCCTTCGGCGAGGGCCCGGACATGAACCCGGCCCATATCATCCGCGAATGCCTGACGAACCGCGACTGGGGCCTCGGGCATGGCTTCACCGACATCGGCCCGAGTTTCGCGACCGCCGCCGATGCGCTCTTCGCCGAAGGGTTCGGGCTCTCGCTCCTCTGGCAGCAGGAATCGACGATCGAGGATTTCATCGCCGACGTGCTGAAGCACATCGACGCCTATCTCTACGTCGGCCGCCGTTCGGGCCGCTGGGAGCTGAAGCTCATCCGGGCCGACTACGATCCCGAGAGTCTGGCGATCTTCGACGAGACGAACGTCGTCGGCTGGGGCGAGCTCGGACGCCGCGAGGCCGCCGATCTGGTGAACTCGGTCACCGTGAAGTTCTCGGACGCAAGGACCGATCAGACCGGATCGGTGAGCGTCACCGACACCGCACTCGTCCAGGACCTCGGTCAGGTGGTGAGTGCCACGGTCGACTATCCGGGGATCCGCTACGAGTCGCTCGCCGTGCGGGTGGCCGAGCGCGATCTGCGCGCACTCTCCTCGCCGATCCTGTCGGGCGAGATCACCGTTACCCGCGTCGGCGCCGATCTCGATCCGGGTGACGTGATCCGGCTCGTGAGCCCGCGCCGCGGGCTTGAGGGCGTCGCGGTCCGCATCGTCGAGATCGACCACGGCGACGGGCGCGCGAACGGCGTGCGGCTCCGCATTGCAGAGGATGTTTTCGGACTTGGCGACACCGCCCTCGTCGGTGGCGAGAGCGGCGATCCCGGGCGGCTGATCCTGCCGCCGAAGCCGCTCGCGCGTCGCTGGGTGACTGAAGCCCCATACTGGCTTCTCGTCCAGGAACTGGGTCACGCGCAGGCCGATGCGCTCCTCGACGAGGATCCGGACGCGGGGGCGCTCGTTGCCGCCGGCGAACGCCCCTCGGCCGATGCGTTGTCAGTTCAGGTCTGGACCGATAGCGGCGCGGGCTACGCGCTTGAGGCGGGCGTCGAGTTCGTGCCGACGGCGCTGCTCACAGCGGATGTGACAGACGATCCGGCCGAGCGGGTACTGCCGGTCGGCAGCTGGACGGGCCTCACGGACGTCACCATCGGCACGCTCGCCGCGATCGGGGACGAACTCGTCCGGATCGACGGGGTGAGCGCCACGACGCTGACGGTCGGACGCGGCTGTCTCGACACGGTCCCAAAGGTCCATCCAGCGGGCACGCCGGTGATCTGTTGGCAGCTCCTCGCCAACGCGAGCGAGGCGCGCTTCGCGGCGGGAGAGACCGTCGCGGTCAGGATGCTGCCGGAGACGGGGTTCGGGACGCTGCCGCTATCCCAGGCGCCGGAAGACGAGGTCACGCTCGCCTCGCGCGCCATCCGTCCGCTGCCGCCGGGGGACCTGCGCGGCAACGGGGTGTCGGTCGTGAACCCCAACGTCCTGAACCTCGGGCCGGTGCTTCTGACATGGGCCCATCGGGACCGGCTCCTGCAGACGAGCGTGGCGATCGATGCCTATGACGCGGGCGACATCGGCCCGGAGCCGGGTGTCACCTACGCCCTCGAGATCCGCTGGGTCGATCCGGACACCGATGCGGTCGTCGAACCGCCCGCGGCCGTCATCGATGTCGGCAGCACCAACAGCTTCACGCTGACCAAGGAGGATGTGCCAATTCTCTCCGCGCCGACGGGGACGAAGCATTTCGAGGTGCGGGTGCAGGCACGGCGCGTGGCCGGCAGTGCGACGTACGAGGCCTGGCAGGCGCGAGGGGTCCGTCTCTTCATGCCGGACGGCATCAAGGTCGCCGAGGCCAGCCTCTGGACCGAATTCGGGGCAGAGATCCGGCTGACTGTGCCCGAGACCGTCGTCTTCCTCGGCCTTGGCGGCGCGGCCCAGCTGACCGCGGCCGACGCCGCGCTCTGGATCGGCTTCGGGGCCGATGCCCGGCTGAGCGTGGCGCGGGCCGACCTCTTTCACGAACAGGGTGGAGACGCACGTCTCACCGCCGCCGACAGCGCTCTCTACATCGAGGTGATCCCATGAGCTACATCCTCCATCTCGGCCACCAGATTACGGACCTGGCGGGCGTCACGGGCCTCATCAGCACCGATGCGGTCGGTTTCGATGCCAATCTGGACGTCAACTGCATCCGGGTCAGCACAGGCGAGACCAATTCCGTCCCATTCTCGGCGTCGTGGGCATTGCCCGCAGGTGATGTCTGGCTTGGCTTCCGGTATCGCGCACCTACGGTCAATGCCCACATCATCGGGACCGATGGGACCTTTCTCGAGTTCTACGACGACTCGAACCGTCAGGTCGCGCAAGTCCGCACGGAACGTGATGACAATCGCTATCGCGCCATGGCGATGGGAGACGCGAACGTCGACGGCGCCTCGTCCTTCACCGCAGCCACGAGCCAGGTCTATTGGGTCGACGTGAAGATCGCCGTCGGCGCCGACATCACCGTCGAGTTCTACATCGACGGCGTTCTCCAGAGCAGTGCGACGGCAGCGAACACAGGTGGCAAGGGGCGTCCCGTTCGTTGCGTCTGGAAGAACTATAGCCTCTTCGATTTCTACAACCCGGCTGTCTGCTACTACGCCCACATCGCAGTGCTCGATGGCGTCTCGACCATCGGCCGGCGCTTCGTGCGGCGCACCCCGGATCTGGTCGGCACCTACGACGCTTTCTCGGGCGGGATCGATGCGATCAAGGATGGCGACATCGCCACGCGGGCCGCGAGTGACATCGCGGGCCAGCGGCTCTCCTTCTCGCTCGCGGGGCCGACCGGTCCCGCCGGGGCCACGACCATCGCGGGCTTGCACGTCAAGCAGCTGGCCCAGCTCGGCACTGCCGGCCCGACCGGCGTCGCGGGTTTCCTGCGCATGGGCGGGGTGGACTACGACGCGGCGCCCGGCACGCCCTCGGCCGACCTGCCATCGCCCGTCTATTCGAGCTGGGATCTGAACCCCGCGGACAGCACCCCCTGGACGGCGTCGACGCTGCCGGCGGAAGCGGGGATCGTCTCGTCATGACCCCGCCCCGAACCGACAAGGGCGACCTGAGGATGTCGGAGGCCGAGTTCCGGGCCTTGCTGTCCCAGGCCGCCGAAGAAGGCGCGAAGCGCGCGCTCGCCGATGCCGGGATCGATGGCAAGGACGCCGCCCTCGACATCCGCGATCTCCGCTCGCTCCTCGACTGCATCCGCTTCGTCCGCCGCACCGCGGTCCAGACAGCCGTCCATCTCATCACCACCGGCATCATGCTCGCGCTTCTCGCCGGCATCGCGCTGAAGCTGAAGATCTTCGGCGGAAGCCCCTGAGCCGATCATCAGCATCCGAACCGCACATCCAACCCGCCCGCTGAGGCGGGTTTTTCGTTTCTGGAGGATCCCCATGACCACGACCTTCTACGACCATTGGCGCGACGTGGCCGAGAGTGCCTGGCGTTGGCCGAACTTCAGCCCTGCCGAGATCGCTTGTCGGGGCACCGGCAAGCTGCTGATCAACGATGCGGCGCTCGACAAGCTGCAGGCGCTGCGCGACAGGCTGGGCAAGCCCCTGATCGTCCGCTCCGCCTATCGCAGCCCTGAGCACAACCGCGCCGTCGGTGGCGCTACCCGGTCGAAGCACATGGAGGGCGCTGCGTTTGACATTGCCATGGCGAACCACGACCCGTTGGCCTTCGAGGCGGCGGCGCGGGAGGTCGGGTTCCTCGGCTTCGGCTTCTACCCGCGCTCGGGTTTCATTCATGTCGACCTCGGCCCCGCGCGGCAGTGGGGCGAGCGGTTCCCCACGCGGTCCATGCCCTTTGCGGCAGAGGCCCCGCTTGCACGCGAGGTGCTGGCCGAGAGCAGGACGATGAGGGCCGGTGGCGCAGCTGGCATTGCGACGCTGGGCGCGGCCGGGGTGGAGGTAGCCCAGCAGGTTCTGTCGGAGACGCAGGCCGCTATCCTGCCGCTGGTTCCGTATCTCGACACGTTGCGCTGGGTGTTCATCGCCGTGGCGCTCGGTGGGATCGCGGTCACGATCTACGCGCGGCTGGATGACTGGAAACGGGGGCGGCGATGATTGGCCAGCTCCTCGCCGCCGCACTCGCCGGCTCGGCATGGGCGCGCACGGCGCTCAGCTACGGCGTCACCACCATCGCGATCCTTCTGTTCCTGCTGGCCCTGCGTCGCTCAGGTGAGCGCGCCGGGCGTCTGGCCGAACGGCTCGAGACCATGGAGAGAACCCATGATGCCCAACGACGGATGCTCGAGGCGGCGGCGCGTCGCCCTGCTTCTCGCCATGATCTGGCTGAGCGGCTGCGCGACGGTCAGTTCTGACGTCGGAGCATTGCGGGCATGTCCGCCGGTCGTCGCGTACAGCCGGGAGGTCCAGGCACAGGCGGCCGAGGAACTGGCTCTGCTGCCGGAGAACTCGGCGATCGCGGAGATAATGGCCGACTACGCCGTGATGCGGGAACAGGTGGAAGGTTGTTGGTTCCGTTCAAGCTGATTGCAGAGTGCTGCTCGACCTTCGTGGTCGTTAAACCTGTGTGGAGTCCTCAGCCGCGTCCTGGTTCGCCTCCCACTCGGCGTAAGTGCGTCCATCCGGGAGTTTCCATAGGATCCGGCCATTGGCGCTCGCGCCAATAACGGCAGCGGCCGCGGCGGACGCGGAAGTGAAGCTATAGGCGCTTCTGAAGACGAGAAAATCACCTTCCTCTTGGAGAACACCCTTCTCGACGAGGGTGTTCCGAAGCGTAACGGTGCCTCGAGGTATCGTTCGCGTCGTTCGGATCCTTGCCCTCGAACCGGCAGTAACGACGAAGTCGCCTGAGGGTCCGATCTCCATCTCGGCGGCGAAGCCGTCCCCGCGGAAGAAGAACCGAGGGCTGCTATGGAAGTCAGTTTTTTGCAGTTCCCGAGCTGCAATCTGCTCCGGCGCTCGACCACGGACTTCTCGGAAGAGATCCCAGCCGAGGGCTCCGACTAGCGTTTTCGTCTGATCCACGAATTCGTCCATGGCTGCGCGGTCGGGGAGCGGTAGCTTGCCTGCGTCGTCGGAGGGCGTGCGCGTGTTGGGCAGAGTCCAGCGAGGATTGCTGACAACGCCCCTGATCAGGCAGGCTTCGACATAGCGCGCGTGGCTCTTGGTCAGGTTCTCGTCCTTGCTGATCAGAACGACAGTGTCTGTCCAGAAGCCCTTGGCGTCGCGACCGGCTTCATTCGAGTTGTGATACGACAACCGAGCGCCGACGCCTTCGGACTCGCCGATATATGCAAGCTGCCGGTCCTGCGCTTCTTCATCGGCCCCGATGAGGATGTACACGCCTGGCCGTTCGATCTCAGGAAAAGCTTCACGAACCCGACGAAGCTGGTTGCGCCGGAAGGCGATCGCCTGGATCGTCGACATCGAGATTTGCGCCACCCGGATGCCATTCGGGTCGCCGTCGAGAAGGAAAATGTTGATCGAGCGGGGCTTCATCACGCCGCACGCCCGACCAAGTCCATTAGCTTCCCGTAGTCGGTCACAACATCGTATTTCACGCGATCCGCGGTGATACGCTTGCTGATTTCGTCGAAGAATTTGCGGGCGCACTCAATCTTCGTCTTCTCGATTTCGCGCAATTTCATGCTGGACATCGAGCCCTTCGTCTCGGCCACGAAGTAAATGTGCCGTACGCTGCCAGCCTTGAAGGATATCGCCCAATCTGGGTTGTAGTCGCCGACTGGAGTCGGGATCAGGAAACCCCGTGGGAGTTTGGCATAGACAACGACCTCGCTGCTTGTATCCAGCTCCTTCACGAAATCTCTTTCGACATCGGAATCGGTGATGGCATAGTCGTAGACGTGGTTCTTGAGCTGCTTCGTGGCTCGGGAAAAATCCTGGCCAGTCTGGTTCGCGGTGAAAATGTCCACGTCGTATCGCTCATCCACTTCGTCATAGGCGAGGCGCTCAATCACCATGGCCGCCTTCTGCTCGGCGATGATGCGGGACGCCTCTGAGATGAAGTGTTCGGGGTTTTTCGTGAACTGTTCAAAAACCGCCGGTGTGATCTGGCCCAAGATGCTCGCCGTCGTGTCTCGCGTCAGCTGTGCGTTCTCAGCTACCTTCCCCACGAGGTCGTACTTCACGAGCGAATGGACTGAGTCCCCGCGCTCGGTCGTCGTGTTCGTGACGGAGAAGCCGTCGCCGCTGCGAAGCTGGCCGTCGGTCAACCCGTCGTTCTGTACGCCGACCTGAACGGTGTACTGCAAGGGGGTGACCCGCAGCTGGCTGTCCAGCGCGCTGATGCACTTGCGGATAAGCTCCTCTGAATCGAACTCCACCCGATAGACCGCCTTGCGGTTGATCCGCGCCCAGAGCTCTTGGAACTCCTTCTTCTCGAAATTGGCATTGAGGGGGTTGGTCTTGGGCTTGCGGCCGTCATCGACCTTGGGCAGTTGCGCGTCGCTGAAGACGCTGTCGATGAGCTGGAACACCTGCTCGGCGTGCGGCTTCAGTTCCTCGGGCAAGTCGGCCAGTTTTCCCGCCGCCTTGGCCTCGTGGTAGACGTCTGCGATCTGGTCCGCATCGTCGGTGTAGTCATTCTTCACCAGATAGCGGTAGATCTTCTTGGCCATGGCGGCAGTCACCTCAACCGGGCCATGCTCGGTCGCGAGTGTCTTGCCCGTGAAGTAGTCCTCTGTTGCCTGCCGCGGACGCGACGAGAGGGTCTCCGCGATCTCTTTCTGGAGCCCGGCCACGAAGTCTTTGTAGCTCTCGCTCGCCACCACGGTCAGCACGTTGATGTCGTGTACCACCGCCGGGTGGTCCATCCTGTCCCCATGCTGATCCACGCTCAGCCGCAGACCACGCCCCACTTCCTGGCGCCGGGAGATGGTGTTGTCGCTGTGCTTCAGCATGCACATGACAAAGACGTTCGGGTTGTCCCACCCTTCGCGCAGCGCCGAGTGTGAGAAGATGAACCGTGTGGGTTCGGCGAGGGAAAGCAGGCGCTCCTTATCCTTGAGGATCAGGTCGTAGGCGTCCACGTCGTCGGAATCGACCGAGCGGGCGCCAACGGCAGGGTCTTTGAGGCGGTTCGTCTTCTTATCGATCGAGAAATAGCCGTTGTGCGTCTTCGCGGGGTCGATGCTGGCGAGATATTTCCGGTACGCCTCGTTGTCGATTGCGAGCTCCGAAAGGTACTCAGCCTTCAGCAACTCGTACTCTTCCTCGAAGACCCGCGCATAATCGCCCTTCTCGTCGGCCTGGCCATAGTCCCGGTACTTCACCACCTCGTCGATGAAGAACAGCGACAGGACCTTGATGCCCTGTGCGAACAGCTGCTTTTCCTTGTCCAGATGCGCCTTGATCGTCTCGCGAATCTGGATGCGGCGGATATCGCGTTCCGAGACATCGCCATTCGCCTCGCCAGCCCTCAGCATTTCCCCGTTGGTGAATTCGACCGTGTCGTTGACGGCGTCGATCTGGCTGATCGTGAAGCCGCGATATTGGTCCAGCTCGCCCGACTCCACAAACAGGTCATCGCGGAACTCAAGGCGCTTCAGCTGACGCTTGATCTCACCAGAGGCCAGCTTCACCTCCATCTCGATCCGTGCCACAGGGGCCTTCTTCGAGATCTCGATGCCTTCCAGGTAGAGATAGGCGTTGGTGCCGGCCAGCCCGCGGGTCTGGATGCCGCGCACCGCGATCTTCTTCACCAGCTTCTGATTGTAGGCGTCCAGCGCGTCGAGCCGGTGAACGCGGTTGTGCTGGGTCCGGTGGGTCGCCGAATAGCGCAGGATGAACAGCGGCTTGAATTTCGGCAGCGCCTCCATCGTCGCCGCGCCTTCCATTTTCTGCGGCTCGTCCAGGATCAGGATTGGCCGGTTCGAGGCTATCACGTCGATTGGCTTGCGCGACTGGAAGTCGTCCAGCTCCTCGTAGATGCGTCGGTTGTCGGCCCCGCGGGCGTTGAACGCCTGGATGTTGATCACCATCACGTTGATGCCGGCGTCGGACGAAAAGCTCTCCAGCTCGTGCAAGCGCTTGGAATTGTAGATGAAGAATCGCGCCTTCTTGCCGTAGCTCTCGGTGAAGTGGTCGGCGGTGATCTGCAGCGACTTGTAGACACCTTCGCGGATGGCAATCGACGGCACCATGATGATGAACTTCGACCAGCCGTACCGCTTGTTCATCTCGAAGATAGTCTTGATGTAGCAGTAGGTCTTGCCCGTGCCGGTCTCCATCTCGACGTCGAGATGAACGCGGGTCGCGGCCAGCGCGTCGCGCTTGTAGGCCGCCTTGACCGGAACCCGGGCCCCCTTGCTGTCGAAGGTCGTGAAGTCCGTCAACGACTGCGAGACGGGTAGGTTCTGGCGCCGTTGCACCTTCTGGATGTTCTCCAGGATCTGCACGTCGGTCAGGGCGAGGTCGGCGTTCTTGAAGCCTTCCTCGAAGGCGCTGGTCTGCGCCTTGCGGCCGGGGTCGATGCGGTAGGTCAGGCCAGAGGTCATGGGCTGGCCGACGAAGCAGTCGACCACGTCGTTGACGGCATTGGTCTGATAGGGCTGGACCTTGAACTTGAGCTTCATGGTGCGCCCTCAGATCGACTTGACGTCGGTGGTGGGCGAGAGCTGGCGGAAGATCTGTTCGACGTTGATCTTCACCGCGTCTGAGACAAAGCCGTTATCGCGGAAGACGACGCGCAGGGGCTCGTGCCCCGCCAGCTCCTTCACCAGATCCTCGGTGATGCCGCGGTCGAAGCAGGCGACAAGGGCGTTGTCGTCGACGAAGAACACGGTCTTGCCCTGCACCGTCTCGCGGCGGATGGGCAGCGTCAGGTCCACGCCCCAATCGACCAGCACCTGGAACAGCAGGTCCTCGGCTGTGCGGCCCTCCTTGACGTTGTCGACCATGTCGAGCAGGTCGGACTGCTTCAGCTCGTCCGGGCGGTAGTAGACGTCCTTCATGTTCGAGGTGTCGACCTTCAGCACACGGAAGCCGACATCTCGGTTCCAGTCGGGGTGGCATTCGCCTTCAAGGATCTTCTTCCCGGCGCGGCGGATACGCTCCTTTGAGAGTTCAGCGATGTTTCTTGCGACTCCAAGCTTGTCGCACAGTTCCGCAGCGGCGCCTTGAACAGAGTTCTCGCGATCAAGTTCTTCGGGAAGCTGAATCAGGATGAACTTTCGCGACTTCCCGTCGAGGGAGCTTTGTCGTAAAACTGCGTCCGCCGTGGTTCCTGATCCCGCAAAGAAATCCATTACGATGTCGTCTTCTCCCGTAAGCTGTTCTAGGAACAGCTGAATGAGCGCCGTCGGCTTTGGGAAGGTAAAGGCAACACCTCCCATCAGAGAATTCACCTCTCTCGTTCCATCCGCGGTGCTGAAGCCACTCAACACAGTGGATATGTTCTTGAAGAGACTCTTCATTTCCTTCAGGAACAGCTTGTGGCGAGGCCGCCCGTTAGCGCTGGAGGGAAAAAGAATTCGCCCTTCTTCAATCTTCTGCTTCATTGTCGAAGGTTCGTAGCGCCATCCTTTAGGAGGGCACCCATAGTTTATGCCCGTGTCAGGGTCGATGAGATCGTAGTGCAGGTTCGGTCGAGCTTCTTTCGTTGCGAGCCCGGTGAGGTCTGCAGATCGCCAAGGACCTCGCGGATCATTGTCAGGATTAGAGAACTTATCGACGTCCTTTTCGGATCCACGAAACCGAGCGGAGTCGGTTCGCGCGTAGCACACAATGTATTCGTGATCTGTTGAGACGCCCGTTGTCGCCCGCGTGTCTTCACTAACGCGAGACTTCCAGATGAACTGTGCAACGAAGTTTTCTCTTCCGAAAACCTCATCACAAAGGTTCCGGAGGTTGCTTACTTCCTCGTCGTCAATGCTTATCGCGATGACTCCATCTTCGCGCAAAAGGTTCTTTGCGAGACGAAGTCTCGGATAGATCATCGACAGCCAGTCAGAGTGAAACCGTCCGTTCGCGGTCGTATTGGCAACAAGCCGATTGCCGTCTAGATGTTCCATCCCGGATGATCACATTTCCCCTCGGCGCTCTGCCCTGTTCATGGCAAGATCGGTTTTGAGGGACATTCGGGACGGAGAACGAGCATGCTGATCCATCTTCACAGCCAGGCAACGA
>JAUIAU010000002.1 GCA_030425185.1 Alphaproteobacteria bacterium | reverse complement strand
TGACCGGCTGTAGATTTTCACCTATGCGTGCGTCCGTAGCTACTGCGGATTTCAGTGTAGCAGCTTGAATCTAAAGCGCTTTCAGGCGCACGCAACCTTTCCCGCCGTTTTGGACGAATAAGGCGGGGTATGACGTCGGTGCGACCGCGCGGTGCGTCGGGGATTTCTTCAGGCGTGCGTGAGCCGCCACGCGACGCCGAGCGAGACCGGAACGGCCAGAGCGGCCCCGGCGGCGGCGGCGACGAGGATCGCCTCGATCGTGACGTACCCGGCCGTCAGAGCCCCGGTCACGAGGATGCCGGCGAGAGCGGTGCCGACGAGCGCGGTGCCGACGAGGGAAAACAGGATGGATGCAAGGCGAAGCATGACGACTCTCCGGTCAGGCGCGTTTCGCTGCATGGCATATACGGGTTTGGGGGGACGGGCCTTGATGTGGGTCAAGGGGATGGCAGTGTCAGCCCTCAGGCGAAAAATCTATATAAGCCTGATACTCGCGGGCATGAACAAAGTTCATCCGCATCCTATTTCCACTAATTATGGTACCCCCCGGAATCAACCAAACCTCAGAATCTTTGCGCACCAGAAAGAACACCGCTCCTCCGCTAAGTCCGTCAGGATCACACTGAAGCTCTTGATCGAGAACTACAGTGTGCAATCCCAATGCCCTCGATGAAAGAAGGTCATCCTGCGCCGCAATGCACCTCTGACGAATCTCATCTGCGCATTCATAAACTCTATTCTCATCAGACGGGTAGCCAAGGATAATGCAACCAAGAAATTCTTCGAATTTGTAGTCTCTTGCCAACTGTAGCCAACCTGACTTCGAAAGCTTTCCTTCCGCAACCAGATCCGTGAATTCTACAATGCAGAGATCCGATGACCGCGGGTCTTCAGAAGAATAGATGTCATGGACAAGCCTATGGCCTGTGACCCAATGGCCCGCCCGAACGGTCTCAAGTGTAACTTCCCTTGGGTCCCGCGATTGGACTTGATGCCTTGAGAAAATGGCGAAATAGCGATCATTCTGGCAGACCTTGAGCAACGAACCCAAACCAGAAACCGGATACTCAGGATACCCTGAATTTAGGACATACAGCGGAGCCACACAGTGTAAAGCAGAAAATAAGACGGAGTTAGGAGGATAGAAAACACCGTTGAACCTTACGGATATTGAATATCGATCATGAAGCAGCGGAGGTATTTTCAAATCAGGAACCCCTTCAACCCCTACTATCCAAATCACTCGATCTGTTTAAACAGAGTAGAATCAAGACAAGTTCTGTCAATAAGAAACAATTACAGACATGCACACCTTGATCATCAAATGTCGTACGGCATTCCAAGTCAGACTATGCATCCAATGCGTTTGCCCTAAACGGGACAACTCACGGTACACTCGCAGACTATATCCCGATGATCCTAGTGAAGTGTGCAGCGCATTGTTAGCGGGCCGCGCCCGCCCTGGGGGCGGGTCGGGCGCGGCCCATCGCCGGGGGCGATGGGCGGGGCGATACCAAGAACCGGATTGAATATCAGCGTGCTGGAACAAAGGCGGTGCGTGCGAGCACGCACCCTACCCGGCTTGATCCGCACCCGCCCCGGGGGCGAGTCGGGCGCGGCCCATCGCCGGGGGCGATGGGCGGGGCGATGCCGAAAACCGGATTGAATATCAGTGCGTTGGGATAGGGATGGTGCGTGCGAGCACGCACCCTACCGGGGGCGGGGCGGTGGGCCCTGCCCCGCCTAGCTGTCCATCTTGAGCGCCGAGATGAAGGCGCTCTGGGGAATTTCGACCTTGCCGAACTGGCGCATCTTCTTCTTGCCGGCCTTCTGCTTTTCCAGAAGCTTCTTCTTCCGGGTGGCGTCGCCGCCGTAGCACTTGGCGGTCACGTCCTTGCGCAGGGCCGAGAGGGTCTCGCGGGCGATCACGCGGCCGCCGATGGCTGCCTGGATCGGGATCTTGAACATGTGGCGCGGGATCAGCTCCTTGAGCTTCTCGCACATGGCGCGGCCCCGCATCTCGGCCCGGTCGCGGTGGACCATCATCGACAGGGCGTCCACCGGCTCGTCGTTCACCAGCACCTGCATCTTGACGAGGTAGTCCTGCCGGTAGCCGGTCATCTGGTAGTCGAAGCTGGCGTAGCCCTTGGTCACCGACTTGAGCCGGTCGTAGAAGTCGAAGACCACCTCGTTCAGCGGCAGGTCATAGACCACCATCGCGCGCGAGCCGGCATAGGTCAGGTCCTCCTGGATGCCGCGCCGGTCCTGGCAGAGCTTGAGCACGTCGCCGAGGTATTCGTCGGGCACGAGGATGGTCGCCTTGATGCGCGGCTCCTCGATGTGGTCGACGTAGGTCATGTCCGGCAGGTCGGCGGGATTGTGCAGTTCCTCGACCGAGCCGTCCTTCATGTGGATGTGGTAGACCACGCTGGGCGCGGTGGTGATCAGGTCGATGTCGTACTCGCGCTCGAGCCGGTCGCGGATCACCTCGAGGTGCAGCAGGCCGAGGAAGCCGCAGCGGAAGCCGAAGCCGAGGGCGGCCGAGGTCTCCATCTCGTAGGAGAACGAGGCGTCGTTGAGCGCCAGTTTCTCGATGGCGTCGCGCAGGTCGTCGAACTCGTTCGAGTCGACCGGGAACAGGCCGCAGAACACCACCGGCTGTGCCGGCTTGAAGCCCGGCAGCGGCTTGTCGGTCGGCTTCTTCTCGTGGGTGATGGTGTCGCCGACGCGGGTGTCGCGGACCTGCTTGATCGAGGCGGTGAAGACGCCGATCTCGCCCGGGCCGAGTTCGGCGATGTCGGTCATCGCGGGTTTCAGCACGGCGAGCCGGTCGATGCCGTAGACCGCCCCGGTCTGCATCATCTTGATCCGGTCGCCCTTGCGGATGATGCCGTCCATCACGCGGATCATCACGACGACGCCGAGGTAGCTGTCGTACCAGCTGTCGACCAGCATTGCCTTCAGCGGCGCGGTGCGGTCGCCTTTGGGCGCGGGCAGGCGGCGGACGATGGCTTCCAGCACGTCGGGGATGCCGAGCCCGGACTTGGCCGAGATCGGGATGGCGTCCGAGGCGTCGATGCCGATGACGTCCTCGATCTGCTCCTTCACGCGCTCGGGTTCGGCGGCGGGGAGGTCGATCTTGTTCAGGACCGGCACGATCTCGTGATCGGCGTCGATGGCCTGGTAGACGTTGGCCAGCGTCTGCGCCTCGACGCCCTGCGAGGCATCCACCACCAGAAGCGAGCCCTCGACCGCGCGCATCGAGCGGCTGACCTCGTAGGCGAAGTCGACGTGCCCGGGGGTGTCGATCAGGTTCAGGATGTAGGTGTGGCCGTCCTGCGCGGGGTACTCGATGCGCACCGAGTTGGCCTTGATCGTGATGCCGCGCTCGCGCTCGATGTCCATGGAGTCGAGCAACTGCTCCTTCATGTCGCGCTCGGCCACCGTCCCGGTGAGCTGGATCAGCCGGTCGGCGAGGGTGGATTTCCCGTGGTCGATGTGCGCGACGATGGAAAAGTTGCGGATGCGGGAGAGCTCGGTCATTGCGGCCTGCTGGCTGAGGATCAGACGGGGAGATAGCGGAACCCGGGGGGGGTGAAAAGGGGTGTGACTTGACAGGCTCCGGGGTAGGCTGATACCCGACTTAAACAGTCAGAAATCAGGAGCCCCCCCGGAATGACCTCCTCGCCCCGATCCCCCCGCCTCGTGCTGCCGCGCCGGCAGATGATGACCACCTCGCTGGCCGCGCTCGGCCTGTCCGGCACGGCGCTTGCCGCCTTCGGCCAGGAAGCCGGTGAAGGGGGCGAGGGCGGCGAAGGGGCCGCGATGGCCGGGCTCGACCCGAGGATCGAGGCGCTGACCCATGTCGGGCTCTACGAGGCGACGCATCGCATCGCGGTCGCCCTGCTGGAGGAGGGCAACGTCGCGCTGGCGCAGGAGCACGTGCAAAGCTCGCACCACGCCTTCTACGACGACGTGGCCGAGGCGCTGGAGGTGCTTGACGGTGTCGGCTTCGCGCCGACCTCGGCCGCCTTCGCCGCCGCGCTGGAGGCGGGCAACGCCGCCCCGGCGCTGGAGGCCGGGCGCGCGGTGCTGGACGGCTGCGCGGCGATTGCCGCCGCCGCCCCCGCCGCCGACCAGATGGCCGCCATCCAGGCGCTGCTGCGGGTGGCCGCCGCCGACTACGAGGGCGGTGTACAGGACGGCACGGTGGTGCTCGACATCGAGTACCGCGACGCCTGGGGCTTCACCCGGACCGCACGGGCCTGGACCGAGCGGCTGGCGGCCAGCGACGACGCCGCCGTGGCGGGCGCGGGCGCGGCTGCCCTGCAGGCCTTCGCGCCGGCCGACGCCCTGTTCCCGGCGCTGACGGCGACGGCGGTGCCCGGCGCGGACCCGTCGGTGCTGCTCGGCCTCGCGGCGCGGGTCGAGATCGCGGCCCTGCGCCTGGGCTGACCACGATGATGGTGATGATCCCCGGCGTGCTCTCCGGTCCCGAACTGGAGGCCCTGTCCGAGGCCGCGGCGGCGCTGTCCTTCGAGGATGGCGCCCGCACCGCCGGGGCGCTGGCGCGCGGCGTGAAGAACAACGCCCAGGCCGCCCCCGGCCCCGCGCGCGACGCGGTGCTGCGCAAGGTGGCGCAGGTCGTGGGCGCGCATCCCGAGGTGCAGTCGGTCGCGCGTCCGAAGGGGATCGCGCGGATGCTGGTCTCGCGCTACGCGGGCGGGCAGTCCTACGGGTTCCACGTCGATGACGCGATCATGGACGGGGCGCGCACCGATCTGTCCTTCACGCTCTGCCTGACGCCGCCGGACGCCTACACCGGCGGCGAGCTGATCGTGGGGGACGGGATCGAGGACCGGGCCTTCAAGCCGGACGCGGGCGGCATGATCCTCTACCCCTCCGACACGCTGCACCGGGTTGCCCCGGTCACCGACGGCTTGCGGCTGGCGATCGTCGGCTGGATCACCAGCCGGGTGCGCGATCCGCAGGCGCGCGCGATCCTGACCGATCTCGACCGCGCGATCGCGCACGAACAGGCCGGGAACGGCGATGCCGAGCAACTGGCGCGGCTGTCGCGCAGCCGGTCGAACCTGTTGCGGATGTGGGCGGAGTAGCGCGCCGCGCTCAGGCCTCGGCGAGGTCCGGCAGCGCGGGGGCCGTGGCGCGGGCGATCAGAAGCCCGGCAATCGCCCCGGTCACCGCCCCGGTCAGGGCGATGGTGCCCATGTCGGTGGCCAGCGACACCAGAGACGAGCCGAAGAAGATCACCGGCATTGCGAAGGCCCAGCCGATGGCGGTGCGTCCGATCCACGCAATGCGGTCCACCGCGCCGCGCGCCACCATGCTCTGCACCGTGCCCATGAAGAGGCCGTAGAGCCCCCCGAGGGCCGCGGCATAGACCAGCACCATCCAGATGCCGGGGGCATTGGGCAGCGAGCCTGTATTGTGGGCGATCAGCCCCGCCGCGTAGCCGAAGACCGCGATCAGCACCGTCGAGATGGCCCAGGGCAGCGGGCGCACGCCCAGCCGCGCCAGCACGAGCGCCTGCGCCGAGCCGAGGCACAGCCCCTCCCAGAAACCGGCGCCGACCACGGCAACCGTGTTCGGCAGCAGGCCGTGCGCGGCCCAGGCCAGCGAGAGCGCCACGCCCGTGAAGGCGAGCGCCTCGGCCGCCATCAGGTGTCCGATCCAGGTCCAGCGCATACGGGTCCCCATCGATGCGTCTGTTTCAAAAGAAGCCTACCATATTTCGCGGTCGGCGGCAGCATTCCGGCGGAAATATGACATTCAGTGGCCGCGAAGGCGCACCGATGGACAGCCGCCCGCCCTTGCTGTATCCGCTGTGCCCGGAAACCGAGCGCAGGAAAGCTGCCCAGATGGCACAGCTTTGCCAGTCCGCCCTTCGGGGGCTTGTCCGAGAGGACCGACGCCGCGGCTGAGCCGCGCCGTTTCGCCTGCCCGCATGTCCGGGCGCTTCGCTTCCGCCCCAAGCAAATTGACAGCCGCCCTGCCGCGAGGCACTCAAGGGCCTTACCCTGCCGAGGAGCAGTCCATGATCCCGAGTATCCTGCCGACCTACAATCGCGCCCCCCTGACCTTCGTGAAGGGCGAGGGGTCATGGCTGATCGAGGCGGACGGGCGACGCTATCTCGACCTCGGCGCGGGCATCGCGGTGAACGCGCTCGGCCATGCGCACCCGGCGCTGGTCGCGGCCCTGACCGAGCAGGCGCAGGCGTTGTGGCACGTGTCGAACCTCTACCAGATCCCGGCGCAGCAGGCGCTGGCCGATGCGCTGGTCGAGGCGACCTTCGCCGACACGGTGTTCTTCACCAACTCGGGCACCGAGTCCTGCGAACTGGCCGTCAAGATGGCGCGCAAGTTCTGGTACGAGCAGGGCCAGCCGGAGCGGGTCGAGATCATCACTTTCGAGGGCTCGTTCCACGGCCGCTCGTCGGCGGGCATCGCCGCGGCGGGGTCCGAGAAGATGACCAAGGGCTTCGGCCCGCTGCTGCCGGGCTTCCGGCACCTGCCCTTCGGCGATCACGAGGCGCTGAAGGCCGCGGTCACCGAGACCACGGCGGCGATCCTCGTCGAGCCGGTGCAGGGCGAAGGCGGCATCCGCCCGCTGCCCGATGTCTGCCTGAAGGGGCTGCGCGATCTGTGCGACGCGACCGGCACGCTGCTGATCCTCGACGAGGTGCAGTGCGGGATGGGCCGGACGGGCAAGCTGTTTGCCCATGAATGGGCGGGCATCACGCCCGACATCATGATGGTGGCCAAGGGCATCGGCGGCGGCTTCCCGCTGGGGGCTGTGCTGGCGACCGAGCGCGCGGCCTCCGGCATGACGGCGGGCACGCATGGCTCGACCTACGGCGGCAACCCGCTGGCCTGCGCGGTGGGCGGCGCGGTGATGTCGATCGTCGCCGACCCGGCCTTCCTCGCCGAGGTGAACCGCAAGGCCGCGCTGCTGCGGCAGCGGCTGGAGGGCCTCGTCGCGGCGCATCCGGACGTGTTCGAGGCAGTGCGCGGCTCGGGGCTGATGCTGGGGCTGAAGTGCCGCGCGGTGAACGCCGATGTCGTGAAGGCAGGCTACGCCGAGGCCGTGCTGACCGTGCCGGCCGCCGACAACGTGGTGCGGCTGCTGCCCGCGCTGACGATCACCGACGACGAGATCGCCGAGGCGGTCGCCCGTCTCGACCGCGCCGCGGCGCGCCTCGACGCCGCCGCCTGACCCCACTCCCGATCGGGGTGCCGGCCGGCCCGCTGGCCGCGGTGCCCGCATGACGAAAGACGATGCGATGAGACATTTCCTCGATATCCACAAGACGGACCCCGCCGAGTTGCGGGCCATGCTCGACCTCGGCGCCGGGATGAAGGCGGCGCGCGGCGACAAGCCGAAGGGGGCACCCGATGCCGACCAGCCGCTGGCGGGCCGCATGGTGGCGCTGATCTTCGAGAAACCTTCGACCCGGACCCGGGTCAGCTTCGACGTGGGCGTGCGCCAGATGGGCGGCCAGACCATGGTGCTGTCGGGCGCGGACATGCAGCTCGGGCATGGCGAGACCATCGCCGACACCGCGCGCGTGCTGTCGCGCTACGTCGACCTGATCATGATCCGCACCTTCGAGGAGCAGACGCTGCTCGAGATGGCCGAACACGCCACGGTGCCGGTCATCAACGGGCTGACCAACCGCACCCACCCCTGCCAGATCATGGCGGACGTGCTGACCTACGAGGAGCACCGCGGCCCGATCGCCGGGCGCAAGGTGGTCTGGTCCGGCGACGGCAACAACGTCTTCGCCAGCTTCGCCCATGCCGCCGGGCAGTTCGGCTTCGACCTGACCTTCACAGGCCCGCCCACGCTCGACCCCGAGCGCGAGTGGCTGGAGTGGGCGCAGGCGAAGGGCCACCCGGTCACCATCGAACGCGACCCCTGGGCGGCGGTCGAGGGCGCGGACCTGGTGGTCACCGACACCTGGGTATCGATGCACGATCCGCAGAGCGCGCGCGAGCGGCGGCACAACCAGTTGCGGCCCTACCAGGTCAACGAGCACCTGATGTCGAAGGCGAAGCCCGACGCGCTGTTCATGCACTGCCTGCCCGCGCATCGCGACGACGAGGCGACAAGCGCGGTGATGGACGGGCCGCATTCGGTGATCTTCGACGAGGCCGAGAACCGCCTGCACGCGCAGAAGGCGATCCTGCGCTGGTGCCTCGGGGTCTGAGGACGACCGCCGGGGCGGGGCGGGAGGGCGATGCATCGCCCTTCGCCCGGCCCCGGCCGGCCCGTCCTAGACCCGGCCGTTGATTTCCAGCAGGTTGCCCTCCGGGTCGTTCACGTAGACGTGGCGCAGGCCGGGAATGGCGAACTCGCCGGTCACCGAGAACGCGATGCCCGCCGCCGTCAGACGGTCGATCACGCCCTGCAGGTCGTCGACATGGATCGCCACGTGTCCGCCGACCGAAGGGTTGTGGATCAGGTCGTTCTTCGCCGCGAACTCGGGATCGGGGGCGATCAGGTGCAGGCCGGTGTGGCTCTCGCGGCCGTCGGCCAGGAGCGCCAGCTTGTCCGGGTCGCCGGGCAGGTATCCGCGCGTTGCCGGGAACACCCAGTCCTTTTCGGTCATGCCGAGGATGGTGGTGTAGAAGGCGGTCGTGCGGCGCACATCCTTCGCCTGCAAGTTGACGTGATGGATAGACCAGGCCATGCGCCCCTCCCTTCGCGTGGATCTCGGGCCGACCCTAGCGGAACCGGCGGCGGGCGAAAGGTGCGGCACTGGTCACGGCGCGGGGCCTGTGGCAGGCTTGCCGAGAGGCTACCCGCGCAGGACCGACCGACATGACCCGCACCGCCCCCGCCCGCCTGTGCGCGGCGCTTCTCCTTGCCCTCGTCCCGGCGGCGCAGGGCCACGCCGGGGACGGTGCAGCGCCCGACCGGGTCTATCTCAGCTTCGGGGCCAAGCATGTCGGCATCGATCCGACGCTCTTCGGCCGCACCGCCTGGCAGGAGATCAACCCGGGCATCATCCTGACCTGGGAGGACCGGGCCTTCGGTCTCGACTACGGGGCGGGCGCGTTCCTGAACAGCTTCGAGCGGGTCGCGGCCTATGCCAGCGCCGCGAAGTTCTGGGACCTGGGCCCCGAGCTGTCCGTGGGTCTCGTCGTCGGGCTCGCGGATTACGGCCCCGACGCGCGCTTCATCTCGACCGAGATCGGCGGCTCCGGCGTCGTCGTGACCGGCGGCCCGCAGGTCAACTGGCGCAACCTGTTCCTGCAGGTGCAGCCGGTCCCGCAATCGACCGGCGAGATGGGCGCGATCTTCATCACCGGGCTGACCGTGCCGCTGGGCGACTGACGCCGGTCACGTCTTGCGCGGCTTGGCGCGCAGGGTCGGGTCGGCCACGGTCGGGTCCTCGGGCCAGGGGTGCTTCGGATACTGCCCGCGCATGTCCTTGCGCACCTCGGCATAGCTGCCCGCCCAGAACCCCGGCAGGTCCGAGGTCACGGCAATCGGCCGCTGCGCGGGCGACAGCAACGTCAGCTTTAGCGGAATCCGCCCCCCTGCCACCGCCGGATGCGTGGTCTGGCCGAAGAGTTCCTGCAGGCGCAGGGCGATCTCGGGCGGGTCGCTGTCATAGTCGATGGGCACCTTGCGCCCCAGCGGCGTGGTGAACTGCGGCGGCATCAGCGCGTCGATCCGCGCCAGCCGGTCCCAGCCGAGATAGGCCTGCAGCGCGGGCAGCAGGTCGAGCGCCGCGATATCGGCGGCGGTGCGCACCTTGCCGAGAAAGGGCAGCAACCAGTCCTCGGCGCAGGCCAGCAGGGCCTCCGGGCCAAGGTCGGGCAGGTCCTCGCCCGCGCGGCGCAGCCGGTCCGCACGCGCGATCAGCCGCTTCACGGGCGGCGTCAGCGGCAGCCCGAGGTCGCGCACGCCGTCGAGCGCGGCCCGGGCCAGCGCTGCGTCCGGGGCGTCGGGCCAGGGCGCATCGGCCAGCACCAGCGCGCCGAACCGCTCCTGCCTGCGGGCAACCACACGGCGGGCGCGGCGGTCCCACTGGCAGACGGTCTCCGGGCGCAGCCGGTCGGGGAAGAGCGCGCGCAGCACCGCCTCGGAGATCGGCAGCGCGGCGCGGATGCGCGCCTCCCGCGCCTGGCCGTCGAGGTCCGTCACCACCAGCATCCGCTGGCCCGCGAGCGGATCGCCGTCAGCCAGCACCGCCCCCTTGCCCCCCGACAGCAGGTAGCGGGGCGCGTCGCCGGGGCGGCGCAGCGCGATGCGGTCGGGATAGGCGAGCGCGGCCATCAGGGCGGGATCGTCGGGCGCTTCGGGCGGCGGTGCGGGGGCGGCAGCGGCGAGGCGGCGCGCCTCCTCGCGGATCGTGGCGGCGGCGGCCTTCAGGGGCGTCGGCGGCGCGTCGAGCAGGCGCAGGCGCGCGGCGAGATCGGCGCTGTCGGCGGGCAGCGGACGCGCCGCGATCAGTGCGGCGAGGCGGGCCGCCGGCTTGCCCGCGCAGGTCAGCATGTGCCCGAGGCGGGGGTGCAGCGGCAGCCGGGCCAGCGCGCGGCCATGGGGGGTGATGCGCCCGGCGTCGTCAAGCGCGCCCAGGTCGCGGCAGAGCGCCTGCGCCTCGGCCAGCGCGGGGCCCGGGGGCGGGGTCAGGAAGGGCAGCGCCTCGGCCGCCGCCCCCCAGTCGGCGAGGTCGAGGGCCAGACCCGCCAGATCGGCCCGCTCGATCTCGGGCGGCGCGGCCTCGGGCAGCGCGCCCTCCTCGCCCTTCGTCCAGAGCCGGTAGCAGGTGCCCGGCGCGACCCGGCCCGCCCGGCCCCGGCGCTGCTCGGCTTCGGCGCGCGACACGCGCTCGGTCACCAGCCGGGACATGCCCGAGGCCGGGTCGAACCGCAGCCGACGCGCGCGCCCGGCGTCGACCACCACCCGGATGTCGGGAATGGTCAGCGAGGTCTCGGCAATGGCGGTGGCGAGCACCAGCTTGCGCCCCTCGGGCAGCGGCGACAGCACCGCGCGCTGCCCGGCCAGCGGCATCGCCCCGTAGAGCGGTTGCAGGACCGTGCCCGGCGGCAGGCCGGGGGCGAGCGTGGCGGCGAGGCGGCGGATCTCGCCCTCGCCCGGCAGGAACGCCAGAAGCCCGCCCGTGGTCTCGGCCAGCGCCTGCCGGATCAGGGCGGCGGTGTCGGCGACGAGGTCGGCCCGCGGGCCCCGCGGCGCGTCGAGCCAGCGCGTCTCGACCGGGAAGGCGCGCCCCTCCGAGGTCAGGACCGGCGCCCCGCCCATCAGCGCGGCAACCGGGCCGGCGTCGAGCGTCGCGGACATCACCAGAAGGACAAGGTCCGGGCGCAGGCCGGCGCGGGCGTCGAGCGCCAGCGCCAGCCCGAGATCGGCGGTCAGCGCGCGTTCGTGGAACTCGTCGAAGACCACCGCCCCCACGCCCGGCAGGTCGGGGGCGTCCTGCAGCATCCGGGTCAGGATGCCCTCGGTGACGACCTCGATCCGGGTGGCGGGGCCGGTCTTCGCCTCGCCCCGGATGCGGTAGCCGACGGTCCGGCCGACCGGCTCGCCCAGCGTGGCGGCCATCCGCTCGGCAGCCGCGCGGGCGGCGACGCGGCGCGGCTCCAGCATCAGGAGCTTGCCCTCGAAGCGCCCCGCCTCCAGCAGCGCCAGCGGCACACGGGTGGTCTTGCCCGCGCCCGGCGGAGCCTGCAGCACGGCCTGCCCCTCGGCCCCGAGGGCCGTGACAAGCGCGGGCAGGATCGCGTCGATGGGCAGCGCGTCGGCGGGCATGGGAGCGGTGTAGCGGCGCGGCGCGGGGCGCGGAAGGGGCCTCAGCGCCCGGTCAGGGCATAGACTGCGCGACCCACGTATTCGTGGAGCGCGACATGCAGCTTGTCGAGGTTGCCGAAGAGGTCCCAGCCGAGGCGCAGCGGATCGGCCCGGTGATCGGTCGGCCACGCGGTCAGGTCGGTGAAGCCCGCGCGGGCGAAACTCGCCATCGCGCGCGGCATGTGGAAGGCCGAGGTCACGAGGACATGCGGCCGCGACGGATCGACCAGCGCGGCACTGTGCGCGGCGTTCTCGGCGGTGTTGCGCGAGCCGTCCTCCACCGTCAGCCGGTCGGCGGGAAAGCCCATCTGGTCATAGAAGATGCCCGCGACGGGCTGCCCGGTCTCGCCCGCCACCCAGGCCCGGACCGAGCCGTTCGCGCCGGTGAAGAGCAACCGCGCCTCCGGGTGGGCGCGGGCGAGGGCCATCGCCTCGGTCATCCGCTCGCCGCCGGGGCCGAGCTGGACAAGGCCGGTGGCACGGGTCTTGTCGATATCCTCGCCGCCGCCCAGGACGATGATCGTGTCGATCTCGCCCAGCGCCGGGCGCACCGGGTAGGCGGTCTCGAGCGGGCGCAGGGCCATGTCGCCGACCGGGACCACGGACAGGACCAGAAGCGCCGCCAGCGTGCCGCCGAGAACCTGCCGCGCGCGGTCGGGACGGTCGCGCCGAAGCGCGCGCCACGCCCAGAGAAGCGCCAGCACCAGCCAGGTCGCCGGTTGCAGCAGGAAGGCGAGCAGCTTCGAGACGACGAAGAACAGGGTGGCCATGTCCGGCCTATTTGCGGGTGATGCGGGCGCGCCCGAAGGTCGTATCGGTCTCGATCTCGGCCACCTGCCAGAGGTCGTCCTGCCCGCTCGGCGCATAGGTCACGCGGAACGGGAAGCTCTGGCGTTCGGCCATCGCCTCGGGCGGGAAGCCGTCCACCCGGCGGTACTCGCCCGCGCAGGCGATGCGGTCGCCCTGCCGGACCGGGGCGGTCACCGTGACCTGCGAGCGGCGGGCGCCGTCGAAGACCTGCAACTGCAGGCGGCACAGCTCGGCGAGCGGCTGGTCGCGCAAGGTGGCGAAGATGGCAGTCATCGGATCGACGGTGCCCGCCTGCGTCGCGGGGTTCAGCCCGTAGGGGTCGAGGCTCCGCGGCGGGTCGTACCGCTTCAGCAGCGGCGTGCGGCCGCGATATTCCATCACCCCCGCGCTGCGCCGGTCGCCGGTGAAGGCGGCCTCGGTATAGCGGCGCGGCTGGAAGCGGGGACCGGACCGGCGGCCCTGCACCTCGGCCTGGTAGGTGATCGGGGCGACGAGACCGATCAGGCCGGTCGAGCGCAGGTTGCCCGCAGCGGCGTAGCCGGTCCGCGTCAGCGTGGCCTGCATCGCCAGTTCGGCGGCGCGCAGACCCGCGATGGTCACGGTGAAGCGCGCCTCGGTCGGGGTCGTCGCGGCCTCGGCGGCGGTCTGCGCGGACGGCGGCGCAGCCAGCGCCAGCAGCCCGAGCGCCAGCCCTGCCAAGCCTGCACAGATCCGCCCTGCCCGTCCTGCCATCCGATCCGTTCCTTCGCCCGCGACCTTGCGCGGCACTGGACAACAGGCGGGCGCGCGGGGCAAGACTCGGGACATCACGGACGCGCCAGATGTGGCGTCGGTGCCGCCCGTCGGGCGGAGATATGCCCAGATGACGGAGGGGTCCGACCCCGTGAGCGACCAGACGACCGAGCCCCTGTCCCCCGATGCGCCCCCTGCCCCGACCGAGGCCATGCCGGCCACCCGGGCGTTGGCCGAAGGCGTGCTGGCGGGTGACCGCCGGGCGCTGGCGCGGGCGATCACGCTGGTCGAGAGCGGACGCGCCGATCACCAGGCGCAGGCGGTGGCGCTGCTCGACCTCGTCGCGGGGCACGGACGGCAGGCGCTTCGGCTGGGGCTGTCGGGCACGCCGGGCGTGGGAAAGTCCACCTTCATCGAGAGCTTCGGCCTGATGCTGGTCGGGCGCGGTCTGCGCGTCGCGGTGCTGGCGGTCGATCCGTCGAGCGCGCGCAGCGGCGGCTCGATCCTCGGGGACAAGACCCGGATGGAGCAGCTCAGCCGCGCGCCCGAGGCCTTCATCCGGCCCTCGCCCAGCCAGACCGAACTCGGCGGCGTCGGGCGACGCTCGCGCGAGGCCGTTGCGCTGTGCGAGGCGGCCGGGTTCGACGTGGTGCTGATCGAGACGGTGGGCGTCGGCCAGTCCGAAACGATGGTCGCGGGCATGTCGGACCTGTTCGTCCTGCTGATGGCGCCCGCAGGCGGGGACGAGTTGCAGGGCGTGAAGCGCGGGATCATGGAGAGCGCCGACCTGATCCTCGTGAACAAGGCGGACGGCGACCTGAAGCCCGCCGCGACCCGGACCTGTGCCGATTACGCGGGCGCGCTGCGGCTGCTGCGCAAGCGCCCCGAGGACCCGCCGGGCTTTCCGAAGGCGATGATGGTCTCGGCGCTGCACGCGGGCGGGCTGGAGGCCGCCTGGGACGAGATGACGGCGCTGGCCGACTGGCGGCGGGCCAACGGGCACTGGGACCGGCGGCGGGCCGAGCAGGCGCGCGGCTGGTTTGAGGCCGAGGTGCGCGGCGGGCTGCTGGCCCGCCTGACCCGCGACCCGGCGCTGGCCGCGAAGATGGCGGCGCTGGGACAGGCCGTGGCGGCGGGCGAGACCGCGCCGGGCAAGGCGGCGGCCGACGTGCTCGCCGCGCTCGATCCGTGACGCGCCGGCCATGACCGACAACCTGAAGGGCGCCCTGCTGATGGTGCTGGCGATGGCGGGCTTCGCCGTCGAGGACATGGCGCTGAAGGCCGCCGCGGGGACAGGCATTCCGGTGGGACAGGTGCTGATGCTGTTCGGCGCGGGCGGCACGCTGGGTTTTGCGCTGCTGGTCCGGCTGCAGGGACGGCGGCTGTGGCACCCGGCGATGGCCTCGCGCGCTGTCGCGGCACGGGCGGCGGCCGAGGTGACGGGCCGCCTGTTCCACACGCTGGCGCTGGCCTATGCCACGCTGTCCTCGACGAGCGCGATCCTGCAGGCCGCGCCACTGGTGGTGGTGGCGGGGGCGGCGCTGCTCTTCGGGGAAAAGGTTGGCTGGCGGCGCTGGCTGGCGATCGGGCTGGGCTTCGCGGGCGTGCTGATGATCCTCCGGCCGGGCCTCGACGGGTTCCAGGCGACGAGCGTGCTGGCAGTGCTGGGCATGCTGGGCTTTGCCGGGCGCGATCTGGCGACGCGGGCCGCACCGAAGGTGCTGTCGAACATGCAGCTCGGCGTGCTGGGCTTTGCGGTGCTGGTGCCGACCGGCGCGGGCTTCATGCTCTGGGAAGGCGGCTGGGTCACGCCGGGCCTGCCAGGGGCGCTGGCGCTGGCGGGCGGGACCGCCATCGGGATCGCCGCCTACGCCGCGCTGACGGGCGCGATGCGCACGGGCGAGGTCTCGGTCGTCACCCCGTTCCGCTACACGCGGCTGGTGTTCGGCGTGGGACTGGGCGTGCTGGTCTTCGGCGAGGCGCTGGATGGCGCGACCCTGCTGGGCGCCGGGCTGATCCTCGCGGCGGGGCTCTACACGATGCTGCGCGAACGGCGCGGCGTGCGCGCGGGGCCAGTGCGGAAGTAGCTGACGTCATTGGTGAAGACGCTGTCCGGCACGAGGCGGATCAGGCGCCCGGAGGGATCGTCGGGCCGCGCCACCGTGTCGATGAACCACCCGTTCCACGTCGCCGGATCGGGGCCGAGATACTTCGCCAGCAGCCGCCGGAACAGCGCCGGGTCCATCGGCAGGACTTCCGCCCGCCCGCGCAGGCCGAGGTGCCGCAACACGCCCGCCCCGGCATCGAACTCGGTGATCTCGACCGAACAGCGCGGGTCCCCGGCCAGGCGACGGACCGAGGCGGACCGGTCGTCGCCCAGCATCCAGAGCGCGCCGTCTTCCCACAGGAACCAGACCGGCGCCGTGCGCGGGCCGTCGGGCGAGAGCGTGCCGAGGATCGCCATCAGCGGTGCGTCGAGCAGAAGCGCGGGGTCGAAGGCCTGCGGCATCAGGCGGCTCCTGCCAGCGCGGCCCGGCCGGTGTCGGTCAGGTCGTAGACACCTGTGGCGACCCGCGCGAACCAGCCATAGTGATTGTCCGCCATCATCCGGGTCGCGTGCGGCACGCCGGTCGCCTGCGCCACCCGGGCCCCCTTCGACGGCCCTTCGACCGCCAGATGGGCGGCGAGGCGCAGCGCTTCCTGCCGGTACGCGGTCATGCGCCGCCCGGTCGCCCCGCCCGCGTTCGGATCGCCCTGCCGCCGGGCGAACTCCTTGAGCAGGCGGTCGCGGCGGGCGGGCTGCTTCCGGGGCGCATAGGGCCCGGGATCGTGGTGAACCGTGACGGTCCCGGCGGGCAGCCGCACCGTCATCAGCCCCAGCCCGAGGCGGCGGGCGAGGCGCGTGTTCTCGGCCAGTGCCCGCGCGAAGGGACGGCCGCGCCCGTCCGGGACCGCGAGATAAACCGCGTCGCTGAGCGCCAGCCGCGCGATGCCCTGATGGAAGAGCGCCAGCGAGAATCGGGTCTTCAGCTCGACGATGACGGGCGGCTCGTCGCCGCGCAGGGCCATCACGTCGACCGGGCCGATCTCGGCCTTGACCTCGTAGCCCTGCGCCTCGAGAAACGCCTTCACGGGCGGATAAAGGTCCGTTTCGGCAAGGGCAGGCGCGCTCATGGCGCGACGCTAGCCGGGTCGGGTCCGCTTGACCAGACCGCCTGCCCTTCCGGGCTTGACGCCCCGCCGGGTTCAGGCTAGCAGACGGCCTCAGCTTTCCGGGCGGTGACGTAGGTCGCCCCTGTTTTTCCGTGACGCCTCCCCGATCGACCGGGGCAAGACAAGATAGGAGCGCTCCCATGTCGCGCCGCTGTGAACTGACCGGCAAGGGTGTGATGACTGGCAACAATGTCAGCCATGCCAACAACAAGACCCGTCGCCGGTTCCTGCCGAACCTGAACGACGTGACCCTGATGTCCGAGACGCTGGGCCAGTCCTTCACCCTCAAGATCTCGGCCTCGGCGCTGCGCTCGGTGGATCACCGTGGCGGTCTCGACGCGTTCCTCGCCAAGGCGAAGGACGACGAGCTGTCGCCGCGCGCGCTGAAGATCAAGAAGGACATCGCGAAAGCCGCCGTCGCGGCCTGACGCGGTTCCTCTCGCTGAACGGATCGGCCCCGCCTCGGCGGGGCTTTTCGTTTTGCACCGATGGTCGCGGATGTCGCAGGGACCTCGCCGGAGGGCCGCGGTAGGGTGCCGCCGATGACGATGCTGACGCGCTTCTTCTCCGGTGCCCTGATCGCCGTGCTGCTGCTGACCGGCGGCGCTATGGCGGTTGCGCGCGGGCAGACGGACAGCGCCAGCCTCGCGGTGATCTGCACCGGGCAGGGTCCGGTGATGATCGCGCTCGGGCCGGATGGCGAGCCGGTCGCCCCGCCGCACTATTGCCCGGACGGCGCGCTGGCGCTCCTGGCGGCGGTTGCGCTGCCGGTGCCGGAGGTGCGGCGCATCGAGGTCGTGCAGGCGCTGGTGCCGGTCCTCGTCACGACGCGGGACGCGGGCCGGTCCGTCGTCACGCCGCAGGCACGGGGGCCGCCGGGACGGGTGATCTGATCCCCTTCCCCTAACCCCAGCCTTTCTGACGGAGACATGATCCGATGTCGTTCAAGACCCTGTTCGCGGGCGCGCTGCTCGCCGCCCTTCTGCCCCTGACCGCTGCTGCCGGTCCGATCACCGTGACCGATCCCTATGCCCGGGCCGCCAGCCCGGTGGCGATGTCAGGCGCGGCCTTCATGGAAATCACCAACACCGGTGACGCGCCCGACCGCCTGATCGCCGCCCGCTCCGACCGCGCGCAGCGGGTCGAGTTGCACACCCACAAGGACATGGGCGACGGCGTGATGAAGATGATGGAGGTCGCTGAAGGCTGGGAGATCGCGCCCGGCGACACGCTCTACCTCGCGCGCGGCGGCAACCACGTCATGCTGATGGGCCTCAACGGTCCGATGCAGCAGGACGAGAGCTTCTCCGTGACCCTCGTCTTCAAAAAGGCCGCCGAGATCGTTATCGACGTGCCGGTGGACCTGGAGCGCCAGCCGCAGATGGGCGGCATGAATCACGGAGCGATGGGCCACGGGGCCATGAACCACGGCCAGATGAGCAACTGAGACCCGGCGGGCGGCTCAGCGCCAGATCACCAGCGCCGCGCCGCCCGCCATCAGCGCCACGCCCGCCAGCGCCTGCAGCGTCACCGGGCGGGCGGCCAGTCCGAAGGCCCCGACCTGGTCGAAGACGAGACTGGCCACCAGTTGCCCCGCGATCACCGCCACGATGTAGCCCGCCGCCCCGAGGCGCGGCACGCTGGCGATCGACAGGAGCACCACGCAGATCCCCAAGACTCCGCCGATCCAGACCCAGAGCGGCAGCGCGCGGACCTGTGCGGGCTTCGGCAGCGCGGTGCCTGTGCCGAGATGCAGCAGCACCAGGACCACGCTGGCCGTCGCGAAGGCGAGAAGCGTCGTGTTCAGCGGGTGGCTGAGACCCTGCGTCATGCGGGTGTAGATCGGGCCCTGCGCGGCGATGATCGCCCCGGCCAGGAGCGCGAGAAGCGGCGGAACGAGGCTCATGCCAGCACCTTGTAGAACAGCGTTGTCGATTGCAGCGACCGGTCGACCGGGTGCTGGAAGAACTGCGGGATGCGCCCGGCCTCGTTGAACCCGAGGCCGCGGTAGAGCGTCTCGGCCCCGTCGCCGGTCCAGGTGTCGAGGGTCAGCAGCGTCAGCCCGCGCGCGCGGGCCTCGTCCTCGAGCGCGGCCATCAGCCGGGTGGCGAGGCCCTGACGCCGGGCGCGCGGATGCACCAGCAGCTTGGTCACGTCGGCCCGGTGGGGCTGGTTCGGCTGGGTCGCGGGCGCGAGCATGACGCAGCCGACAAGGTCGGTGTCATCCCGCGCCGCGAAGAGGATCAGCTTGCCGCTGCACAGCCCGGGCAGCGCAGCGTCGGTCCACCAGGCCGTGGCCTCCGACAGCGTGAAGGGCAGGACGAAATTGACGCTGGCCCCGGCCTCGACCGCGGCGTGCATCAGGCGGGCGAGGTCCGGCAGGGCGGCTTCGGCCTCGGACGGGGACAGGCGGGCAACGCGCGGCATCGGGACCTCAGCAGAGAAACAGCAGGTAGGTGGCGCCCGTCCCGGGCCCGGTCTCGAACCGCGACGGGCCGGTCAGGCGGTAGCGAAGGCAGTCCCCCGGGGTCAGGGCATGGCTGACCCCGTCCACAGTCAGCGTCAGCGCCCCGGCCTGCATCAGCAGATGATGCGCCTGGCCCGGGACCGGGGGCGCATCGTAGGTCAGCGTGATGCCCGGCGGCAGGTCGCAGGACAGCACCTCGCCCGGCACCCCGGGCAGCGGCGGCGAGACCTGCGTGCGGGTAAACCCGGTTTCCGGGTCGCGCCAGCGCGGGCGATCCTCGGCGGCGACCTTTGCGCCCGGGGCGGCCTCGGCCAGCGCCATCAGGTGCGACACGGTCAGGCCATGCGCCGCGCCGAGCCGCCCGAGAACCTGCGCCGTGGGGCTGGTCGCGCCGGTCTCGATCCGCGAGAGCGTGGCGCGCGGGACGCCGGACCTGAGCGCGAGCGCGTCGAGCGACCAGCCCTGCGCCACGCGCAGGCTGCGCAGCCGGGCCGCGAGGCGGTCGGTCAGCGGATCGGGCGTCTCGGGGTCGAGCGGCGCGGGCCGGGACATGATGTTCTCATATTCGGGACTCTGTCCCGAATATGAGAGGCCAAGCCGCTACGTCCGTCAAGCCCCGGCGTCGAGGTCGTGGATGCCCTGCGCCACTGCCCGCGCGCCCTGCAGCATCCACGCATGTTCCGAGCCGACGAAGAACATGGTGAACCCGTGCGCCTGCCATTCGGCGGCCTTGGCCACGTCGGGGGTGAAGGTCACGTAGGTCTTGCCGTGCTCCTGCGCGGCGCGGCCCACCGTTTCGACCGCGCGCATCAGGTCGTCGCTGGTCTGGTTGGCATGGCCATAGGCCACCGACAGGTCCGCCGGTCCGAGGAACAGCGCGTCGATCCCCGGCGTGGCGGCGATGGCGGCGGCGGCCTCGACCGCCTCGACGTCCTCGATCTGCGCGATGACGATGGTCTCGCGCTCGGACTGGGCGAGGATCTCGGACATCGAGCGGGTGGCGAACCCCGCCCAGCGCGTGGACCCCGCGAACCCGCGCCCGCCCCGCCCGAAGCGCGCGGCCTTCGCCACGGCGGCGGCGGTGGCGGCATCGGCGACATGCGGGACCACGACGCCGGTCGCGCCCGCGTCGAGCGCCTGCAGGATGTCCTGCGGCAGCGACGAGGGCACCCGGACGAGGATCGGGAAATCCAGTGCCCGGGCTACGGCAAGACAGGAATCGAGGCGCGCGCGGTCGAAGGGGGCGTGTTCGGCGTCGAGGCAGAGAAAATCGAGGCCGGAGCGGGCGAGGACTTCGACCATCTCGACGGCGGGGGTCTTGACGAAGGTTCCGGCGAGCATCTCGCCGCGGGCCATGCGGGCACGGAGGTCGGGCATCAGGTCTCCTGAAAGCGGGCGGCCGGGGGGAAAGCCGCAGGTGACGTGATCACGCGGCAGATCCTTTTGCAAGCATGGCTGGACGCGGGCGCAACGGGGGCCATGATGGGGGACATGGCGGTCCTGAGTTTCACGGAAGCGGGCATCTGGTGCGAGGCGGGCGATTTCCACATCGACCCCTGGCGGCCGGTGCCGCGCGCGCTGATCACCCATGGCCATGCCGACCACGCCCGGCCCGGCCACGGCGCCTACCTTGCCACTCATGCCGCGTTGCCGGTCCTGCGCCACCGGCTGGGCGACATCCGGGCCGAGGGCATCGCCTATGGCGAGGCGCGGCAGATCGGCGGCGCGACGGTCAGTTTCCACCCGGCGGGGCATGTGCCCGGCTCGGCCCAGATCCGGGTCGAGGTCGGCGGCGAGGTCTGGGTCGTCTCGGGGGACTACAAGACCGAGCCGGACGGCCTCTGCGAGCCGTTCGACCCGGTGCGCTGCCATGCCTTCATCAGCGAATGCACCTTCGGGCTGCCGGTGTTCCGCTGGGCCCCGCAGGCCGAGGTCGCGGCCGAGATCCGCGCGTGGTGGCAGGCCAACGCGGCCGCCGGGCGGGTCAGCCTGCTGGGCGCCTATGCACTGGGAAAGGCGCAACGGCTGATGGCGGCCGTGGGCGACGGGCCGGGACCGATCCTGACGCATGGCGCGGTCGAGGCCGTCACCGACGTGCTGCGCGGACAGGGATACGCATTGCCTGCGACGGAACTGGTGACGCCCGGGACCGACAAGGCGCGGCTGGCCGGGGCGCTGGTGATCGCGCCGCCCGCCGCGCTCGGCAGCGCCTGGGCCCGGCGTCTGGGGACGGTCTCGACCGGCTTCGCCTCGGGCTGGATGCGGATGCGCGGGGTGCGGCGGCGGCGCGGCGCGGACCGGGGCTTCGTGATGAGCGACCACGCCGACTGGGACGGCCTGAACGCCGCCATCGCCGCGACCGGGGCCGAGCGGGTCTTCGTCACCCATGGCTACACCAGCGTCTTCCGCCGCTGGCTGGAGAGCCGCGGCTACGACGCGCAGGTGGTCGCGACCGAGTTCGAGGGCGAGAGCGTCGAGACCCCGGCGAGGGAGCCAGCGGCCGCGACGGAGGCCGGACCATGAGCGACTGGCGCGACCGGGCGGCCCTCTGGCGGGCGCGCTGGATCGAGAAACCGGTCCTCTGGACCATCACCAGCCCGCGCCTGCTCCGGGCCGTGTTCGCGGGGACCGCCCCGATCCGGGGCACCTGGCCCGCCGGGGTGACGCGGTCCCGAGACACGCTGGGCGGACAGCCCTGTCTGCGCCTGACGCCGGACGGCGCGCGCGGGCGCCTGCTCTACCTGCACGGCGGCGGGTTCGTGGTCGGCGGTCCGATCAGCCACGGACGGCTGGCGGCGCATGTCGCGGCGGCCAGCGGGCGGGAGGTCTGGCTGACAGACTACCGGCTCGCGCCCGAGCACCCGTTTCCCGCCGCGATCGACGATGCCGAGGCCGCCTATGCCGCCCTCGCCGCGCGGGGTCCGGTGGCGGTGATGGGCGACAGCGCGGGCGGCGGGCTGGCCCTGTCGCTGCTGCACGCCTGCGGCCCGGACGCGCTGCCGGTGCCCGAGGCGCTGGTGCTGCTGTCGCCGGTTGCGGATCTCAGCGAGGGGCGCGGGTTCGGCCCGGACCAGCTTCTGCCGCACCGGTGGGCCGAGGCCTCGGTCCGGGCCTATGCCGGCGACCGCGTGCCCGTCGGGCCGCGCTTCAACCCGCTCTCCGCGCCCTTCCCCGCCGCGCCGCCGACGCTGATCCAGCTTGCCACCGGCGAGGCGCTGGAGGGCGATGGCCACGCCGCCGCCGCGGCGTTGCGGGCCGCGGGCGCCGCGCCGGTCACGGTGGACGCCACGCCCGACAGCTACCACGTCTGGCACATGGGCGCGGGGCGGGTGCCGATGGCCGACCGCGCGGTGGCCCGGCTTGGCGCCTTCCTGCGGGCGCACGGGGCATGAAGCGTTTCGCGGCGCTCTATACGGCGCTCGACCAGAGCACGAAGACCACGACCAAGGTCGCGGCGCTGGAGGCGTATTTCCGCGAGGCCCCCGATGCCGACCGCCTATGGACCATCGCGCTGCTGTCCGGGCGGCGTCCGCGGCGGGGCGTGACGACGACGCAGTTGCGCGACTGGGCGGCGGAACTGGCCGGGCTGCCGCAGTGGCTCTTCGAGGACAGCTACGCCGTGGTGGGCGATCTCGCCGAGACCATCGCACTGGTTCTGCCGGAGGGCGAGGCGCCCGGCGGCGATACCCGCAGCCTGAGCGACTGGATCGCCGAGGTGAAGCGCCTCGGCACCCTCGACGAGCCGGCCCGCAAGGCGGCGGTCCTGGGGGCCTGGGGCACCCTCGACCGGACCGGGCGCTTCGTCTTCAACAAGCTGATCACCGGCGGCTTGCGGGTCGGCGTCAGCCAGACGCTGATGACCCGCGCGCTGGCCCGTGCGACAGGTGTGCCCGAGCCGGAACTCGCGCACCGGCTGATGGGCGACTGGACCCCGGAGACCGTCAGCTTCGAGAGCCTCGTGTTGACCCGCGACCCGGAGGCGGACCTGTCGAAACCCTATCCGTTCTGCCTCGCCTACCAGGTCGAGGACGGCGTGCAGGCGCTCGGCTCCCCGGCCGACTGGCTGGCCGAGTGGAAATGGGACGGCATCCGGGGGCAGGTGATCCTGCGCGGCGGGCAGCACTTCGTGTGGTCGCGCGGCGAGGAACTGATGACCGACCGGTTCCCGGAACTGGCCCGGCTGCGCGACTTCGTGCCGGAAGGCACGGTCTTCGACGGCGAGATCCTCGGGTGGCGCGACGGTGCCCCCCTGCCCTTCGCCGCGCTCCAGACCCGGATCGGGCGCAAGACCGTGCCGAAGAAGCTGCTGGCCGAGGCCCCGGTAATCCTGCTGGCCTATGACCTGCTGGAGGCCGGGGGCGAGGACCTGCGCGCCGCCCCCCTGGCCGAGCGCCGCGCGCGCCTTGCCACGCTGACCGAAGGGCTGCCGGACGAGGTGCCGCTGCGCCTGTCGCCCGAGGTCGGCTTCGACGACTGGGCGGCGCTGGCGGCCCTGCGCGCAACGAGCCGGGCGCGGGGCGCGGAGGGGCTGATGCTGAAGCGCCGGGCCGCGCCCTATGTCGGCGGGCGGCGCAAGGGCGACTGGTGGAAATGGAAGGTCGACCCGCTCAGCGTGGACGCGGTGATGATCTATGCGCAGGCCGGGCACGGGCGGCGCGCCAACCTCTTCACCGACTACACCTTCGCGGTCTGGGACGGCGACGCGCTGGTGCCGTTCACCAAGGCCTATTCCGGGCTGACCGACGCCGAGTTCCGCGAGATCACAGCGTGGGTGCGCAAGAACACCCTGCAACGCTTCGGCCCTGTGCGGCAGGTGCCGGGCGAGTTGGTGTTCGAGATCGGCTTCGAGGGCATTCAGCCCAGCCCGCGCCACAAGTCCGGTATCGCGCTGCGCTTTCCCCGCATGCTGCGCTGGCGGCGCGACAAGCCCGCCGCCGAGGCCGACACGCTGGAGAGCCTGCGCGCCCTGCTCTGAGGCCGATGATTCTGTGCATAACCCGGACATGTTCGAAACGGACCAGTCCGGCGCCGTCGCGACCGGTCGAAGCGCTTACATCCTTTCGATATTTCTGATTGCTGCGCCCTCGGTGCGGCGGCCTATCCTTGTCCATCCGGGATATGGGAAGGGTCAGGTGTGCGCAGTGTGTTTGCCTTGGGGCTTCTGCCCGTCCTGATCGCGCTTGGCCTGCTGGGGATCGCCCCGGGCCGGGCCGACGCCCAGACCACCTGCCCGGCCAACACCAGCCCGTCGGCCGCGACAGTCACCCTCTTCGCCTATTGGGACGACGGAGCGCCGCAGTGCCGCACCGGGCCGATCCCGGCCGCGACCAACCAGGTCGAGACGGCCATATCCGCGGGGACCGGGCAGCCCGCGTTCAACCTGGTCGTCGAGACCGACGGCAACGGAGCGTCCACCCTGACCAGCGTGGTCTGCACCGATGAGGTGCTTCCGCGCGGCGTGGCGGCGACCCCCAGCCGAGCGAGACTGCAGTTCCTCCAGACCGCAACCAACGTCGCCTGCACGATCAGCGCCACGGACGTCAACGGACGGGCCTACACCGCCGTCTTCACGATCCTCGGCGTCACGGATGCAGGCGACCAGGTGTCGGTCGCCCGCAGTGCGATCACGCTGGACGGCGCGGGAAGCGTGTTCGACGCAACCCCGCCCGGCGTCACCGTCACCACGGCGGCCACCAGCGCCACGGCGGGGACGCCCTTCACCGCGACCTTCACCTTCAGCGAGGACGTCACCGGGTTCGTCCAGGGCGACATCACCGCGACGAACGCCACGGTGTCGGCCTTCGCGACTGTCTCGGCCAGCCAGTACACCGCCACGATCACCCCCGCCGGGCCGGGGCCGGTCGAGGTCTCGGTCGCGGCGGGCGTCGCCAACGACCTGAACGGCAACGCCAACACCGCCTCGAACGCGCTGGGGCTGACCGTCTACGACGGACCGCAGATCGTACAGGACGCGCTCCAGGCGCGGGCCGCGGCCCTGCTGGCCGCGCAGCCCGACCTGCGCACGCGCACCGGACCGGGCGGCGCGGGCGTCGAGGTGCAGGCCACGCGCGGGTTCGGGACCTTTGCCCTCGACACCGGGGGCGGGCCGGTCTGGCTTGCCGTTCAGGGCCACTGGTCCGAGACCGGCACAAACCGGCTGTCGTTCGGGATGGCGACGCTCGGCCTTCAGCACGAGACGGCGGGCGGCGCGGTGGGGGCGCTTGTGCAACTCGACCTCGGCACCCACACGGGACCAGTCGGGGCCGAGGTGGCGGGACGCGGGCTGGCGGTGGGGCCTTACGTCGTGCAGGAGCTTGGCAACGGGCTCAGCTTCGACGGGCGACTCCTGCTCGGGCGCACCCTGAACGACGTGACACTCGGGGCGGGCAACACGGCCCGCAACGTGGACGGGGCGCGGGTGCTCGCGACCGCGCAACTGACCGGGACCACCCCGCTCGGGGCGTCGGGCCTCGTGCTGAACCCGCGCGCCTCGCTGGGCTACGTGCGCGAAAGCCTCGAAGGCTTCACCGCGGGCGGCACGGCGGTCGCGGCGCAGGCCTTCACGCTGGGCGAGGCGGTCGTGGGCGGCGACCTGCGCGTGCCCGCCTCCGGGACGCTGACCCTGACCATGGGGCTGGCGGCCCACTGGGCCTATCAGCAGTCCTCGGGCGGCGGGGTTCCGTCCACGACGCTGCCCGACACGGCGCGGGGGCGGATCAACCTCGGCGCCGAGTTCGCGGCGCGCAACGGGCTGAGCGCGCGCGCCGGTGTCTACCGCGACGGGCTTGGCACGACCGGCTATCGGGCGCAGGGTGCGACGGTGCGGGTGGACTGGCAGTTCTAGGAGGACGGAAGATGGCGGCGCTGATGGCAAGCTGGCAGGTCTGGGCGGTCCTGGCGGCCCTCTTCGCAGCGGCGACGGCGCTGCTGGCGAAAGCGGGGGTGGAGTCGGTCGATCCCGACCTCGCGACCTGGCTGCGGACGCTCGTTGTCGCGGTGGTGCTGGGCGGCCTCGTCTGGGCCAGCGGCAAGCTGTCGGGTGTCGGCACGATCACCGGGCGGGCGGCGGTCTATCTCGGGCTGTCGGGACTGGCGACCGGGGCCTCGTGGCTGTGCTACTTCCGGGCGCTGAAGCTGGGCGATGCCGCGCGGGTCGCCCCGGTGGACAAGCTGAGCGTCGTCTTCGTGGCGGTGCTGGCGGCCCTGCTGCTGGGCGAGCGGTTGTCCGGCATGGCATGGACCGGCGTCGGGCTGATCGCCCTCGGCGCGATGCTGGTCGCCATCGGCTGAAACGGCCGGGACTTTCCCGCCCCGCCCCCTACCCCTCGCCGGGCCTGCGGCTTATGTCTGGACCAACCGAGACCGACAGGAAGGCCCGACCATGACCCCGTTTCCCCTGCCCTTTCCCGTGAAGGATGCCGCTGCCGAGGCCGGGGGCGCGCCGTTCGGCAACCTGCCCGAGTGGGACCTGACCGATCTCTACCCGGCGCCGGACGCGCCCGAGATCAAGCGTGACTGGGACTGGCTGGAGGAGGCCTGCAAGAGCTTCGCCGCCGATTACGAGGGCAAGCTGGCGACGCTCGATGCGACCGGGCTGCTCGACTGCGTGCTGCGCTACGAGCGGATCGACAGCGTTGGAGGACGGATCATGTCCTATGCCGGGCTGCGCTACTACCAGAACACCACCGACGCGGGCCGCGCGAAGTACATGTCGGACGCGCAGGACCGGATCACCGCGCTGACCACGCCGCTGGTGTTCTTCTCGCTGGAGGTCAACCGGCTCGACGACGCCGCGCTCGACGCCATGTTCGAGGCCAACGCCGATCTCGCGCGCTACAAGCCCGTGTTCGACCGGCTGCGGGCAATGCGCCCCTACCAGCTGTCGGACGAGCTGGAGAAGTTCCTGCATGACCAGTCCACCGTGGGGGCCGCGGCGTGGAACCGTCTGTTCGACGAAACCGTCGCCGGGCTCGAGTTCGAGGTGGACGGCGAGACGCTGGGGATCGAGGCCACGCTGAACCTCTTGTCGGACACCGACCGGTCCCGGCGCGAGGCCGGTGCGCGCGCGCTGGCCGAGGTCTTCGGGCAGAACGTCAAGCTCTTCGCGCGGGTCCACAACACGCTGGCGAAGGAAAAGGAAATCACCGACCGCTGGCGCGGCCTTCCGACCCCGCAGATGGGCCGGCACCTGTCGAACCACGTCGAGCCGGAGGTGGTCGAGGCGCTGCGCAACGCGGTGGTCGCGGCCTATCCGAAGCTGTCGCATCGCTACTACGCGCTGAAGGCGAAATGGATGGGGCTGGACCGGCTGGAGGTCTGGGACCGAAACGCGCCGCTCCAGACGGCGCCGCTGCCGACCGTCGGCTGGGACGAGGCGCGCGAGACGGTGCTGTCGGCCTATGCCGCCTTCGACCCTGAGATGGCGCGGATCGCCGAGCCGTTCTTCGACAAGGGCTGGATCGACGCGGGCGTGAAGCCGGGCAAGGCCCCGGGGGCCTTCGCCCACCCGACCGTCGCGGACGCGCATCCCTACGTGATGCTGAACTACCTCGGCAAGCCGCGGGACGTGATGACGCTGGCGCATGAGCTGGGCCACGGCGTGCACCAGGTGCTGGCCGCCGGTCAGGGCGAGTTGCTGTCCTCGACCCCGCTGACCCTAGCCGAGACCGCCAGCGTGTTCGGCGAGATGCTGACGTTCCGCCGCCTGCTCGACGGGGCCGCGACTCCGGCCCAGCGCAAGACCCTGCTGGCGGGCAAGGTCGAGGACATGATCAACACCGTGGTGCGCCAGATCGCGTTCTACGACTTCGAGTGCAAGCTGCACGCCGCGCGGCGCGGCGGCGAGCTGACGCCCGAGGACATCAACGCCCTGTGGATGAGCGTGCAGGCCGAGAGCCTCGGCCCCGTCTTCGACTTCATGCCGGGCTACGAGACCTTCTGGGCCTACATCCCGCACTTCGTCCACTCGCCCTTCTACGTCTATGCCTACGCCTTCGGCGACGGCCTCGTGAACGCGCTTTATGCCGTCTACGAGGACGGCGATGCCGACTTCCAGGCGAAGTATTTCGAGATGCTGAAGGCGGGCGGCTCGAAGCACCACAAGGAGCTGCTCGCGCCCTTCGGCCTCGACGCCTCGGACCCGGCGTTCTGGGACAAGGGCCTCAGCATGATCTCGGGCTTCATCGACCAGCTGGAGGCGATGGAGTAACCGCCCCGCGCTACCGGGACGCTGCGTAGCGTCCCGGACCGACGGCGGCGAGGATCAGCAGGCCGCCGGCAATCGCCCAGTTCTTGACCATGATCGTCACCTGCCACGGGTCGGCGCGCAGCTCCCAGTGGAAGTAGCTGGTGAACAGGCAATAGGCCGCCAAGGCCACCGCCCAGCGGCGCACGCCGGGGCCGGTGATCAGCAGGATCGCGCCCGCGAGATTGAAGAGCGCCACCCCCCAGATCAGGTCCGGCGGCAGGCCGAGGCCGGCGATCATCCCCCGCACCGGGGCGGGATCGAACACTTTCTGCACCGCGCCGCCGAGAAACAGCAGCGCGATCAGCAGTCGGCCCACGAGGTTTGCCAGATCGGCCATCGGGGTTCCTTTCGGGGTCAGGGGTCCAGCACACGACGGAGAGAAGCCTCGATCTGCCCGCCGCACCAGACATCGCCCCAGGCGGCGTCGCTCTCGGCGATCAGGGCGGCCTGTTCCGGAAGGGCCCGGATGCGGTCGGTGAGGGCGGCCACGCCCGGGGCATGGGTGTCGAGCGCCGGGCGCAGCACGGGAAAGCGGGCGCAGATCGTGCCCCAGAGCGTCGCGGTCGCCAGATCGGCAAGCCCCGGCGTGCCGGTGCCCAGCAGGGTGCCCGCGGCCGGCGTCAGGCCGTGACGGGTGCCGGTCTCCTCGAACAGGGCCATCCAGCGGTGAAGGCGCGGCAGGAAGGCCTCCCAGTCCGCGGGCGTCCACATCTGCGCCCCGTTGGCGCGGGTCATGTCAGACAACACATCATTGGCATCGAGGATCACCTTCAGCGCCATCGCCCGGCCGTGGGGGGTGTCGGGCAAGAGCCCGTGCCGCTCGCCCAGCCACATCAGGATCGCGGGCATCTGCGAGACCGACTGGCCGGTGGCCGTCTCGGTCAGGACGGGCGGCCCCATGTGCGGGACGGGTTGTTCAGCAGGAGGTGCGGCGCGGGTGGCGGCGACGAGGGGCGGACCGGCCTCCTCCCAGCTTGCCCCGGCATGGGCGAGGACGGCGCGCACGAACTGGCCCCGGAACGGGATCGGCCAGTAGTAGAGCGAATACGCCGCCATCCTGCCCTCACTTCAGTTGGCTGTCCTTCGACCCGCGCCGGTTGATGCCCGGGCGCGGCTTGAACGACCGGTCGCGGTCCTGCGCGCAGTCCACGCAGAGCTTGACGCCGGGCAGCGCGGTGCGACGGGCTTCGGGGATCGGCTCGTCGCAGTCGGCGCAATGGGTCAGGCTCTCGCCCACGGGACGCGGCCGCGCCCGGAGGCGGTCGAGTTCCTCGGCGATCGAGGCGTCGATCTGGTCCTGCACCGCGCCGTCGCGGCTCCAGCCTCCGGCCATGCGTCACTCTCCCGTGGTGCGCCAGCCTAGGCCCGCACCCCCCGGTCCCGCAAGCCGTTGATGCCAGACCACAGCGGAGACACCCCGGCAGGGTCCAGGCGACGAGACAGTTGACTGAACCCGGGAACAGGGGAAGGTCAGGGGCGGAACGAGTGGCATTTCAGACGCGAGGCGGCGATGGCGGGGTCCGGATCCGGCGGGGGCTTTTTCTCCCTGATGTTTTCCCAGTTGCGGCGCGAGCGCCTGACCCGCGCCCGGGTCTTCGAGATCCTGTCGAGCACGCGGAACCCCGAGGACCGCGTCGGGCGCTTCTCGGACATGTTCCTGATCGTGCTGATCGTGCTGAACGTGCTGGCGGTCATGCTCGAGTCGGTCCCCGCCTTCGGCGAGCCCTACCGGAACCAGTTCTTCCTCTTCGAGGGCGTCTCGGTCTTCTTCTTCACGCTGGAATACGTCGCGCGGATCTGGACCGCGCCGGAGCATCCGAAATTCGCCGACAAGGGCCCGGTCTGGGGCCGCATCCGCTATGCCCTGTCGCCGATGGCGCTGACCGACCTCGTGGCGATCATCCCGTTCTACATCGTGCTGTCGGGCACGACCTTCTTCGACCTGCGCTTCCTGCGGGTCCTGCGCCTGCGCCGCGCCTTCAAGCTGACGCGCTACTCGCCCGACATGTCGATCGTGCTGGGCGTGCTGCGCGACGAGTTGCGGCTGATCCTCGCGCTGGCCTTCGTGCTGGCCCTGCTCGTCGTGATGGGCTCCAGCCTGATCTTCGTGCTGGAGGGCAAGGACGACGGGCCATTCGGCTCGATCCCCGGCGCGATGAAATGGGCGCTGGAGAACCTGACCACGGTCGGCAATGCCGGGATCGTCCCGGAAAGCACCATGGGTCAGGCCTTTGCGACGGTCCTCGGGATCGTGGGGGTGGTCTTCGTGTCGATGTTCTCGGGCATCTTCGCGGCAGGCTTCGTCAATGCCCGCCACAAGCGGCACACCGCCCTGCGCCGCTACGTGAAGCTGCAACTGGTGCTGAACGACGGCGACCTCGGCGACACGGCGATGGCCGCGATCACGGCGCAGCGCAAGGCGCTCGGGTTCACCGAGGCTGATGCGCTGGAGATCATCAACGAGGCGCTGGAAGAGCACGCCGGCCTTGACCGCGCGGCGCTTCTGGCGCTGGCGCGGCGGGACGACCGGATGCTGCTCGACGACTGAGCCGCCGGGCAGATCAGTCCAGTTCGGTCCAGGGCCAGGGCTTCACCGGGCTGGCGCCGGTCTGGTAGCGCGCGGCCTTGGCGATCCAGATCCCGAGATCAGTGCCGAAATCGCCCAGGCGCTCGTTCGGCTGGCCCTTGTTCAGCGCCATCAAGATGAACTGCACCACCGTCGCCACCGTCAGGATGGTGTTGGCGAGGCTGAGCATCAGCCACAGGATGATCATGTAGACGAACCGCATCGGCAGCGGATCGTCCTTGTCCGGCTCGGCCTGCGGGCCGTGCATCCGGCCCTCGAATTTCTCCTCGTCGGTCATCGCGCTCCTCATCGGTCCCCTGCCGCGGCGAAGGCGGCGTCGATCACGGCTTGGCTGCCGCGGCTGAAGGCGAGCGGCACCGGGTAGGCCGCACCGTCCCGCAGGCTGCGGCCGAAGGCTTCGACCTGCAAGACATATTGGCGGTCGGCCGGATACCGCCAGACCGAGACCGAGTGATCCGGGCGGTGCAGTTCCACCGCGCCCTCGGCAAAGGCCCCGGGGTTGAACGGGGCGGGCAGCCGGATCAGGCCCTGGTCGCCGTGAAACACCATCTCCTGCCAGCGCATCTGGCTCAAGCCCGAGACCATCGTCACCACCACGTCCCCGACATGGCCGCGCAGTTCCGCGCGCGTGTCGACGCCGTTCTCGATCCGGATGTCGGCGGTGATCCCCTCCGGCTCGGCCTGCAGCGCCCAGCGCGTCATGCCGATCGGATAGATCCCGACGTCGCGCAGGCCGCCGCCGCCCATGGCCGCCTGCGCCCGGATGTTGCCCGGATCGTCGAGCGTGAAGGTGAAGACGCCCCGCACCATCTGCAGGGTGCCGACCGCGCCGTCGGCCAGCAACCGGCGGACCTGCTGCCATTGCGGGTGGTGCGGCGGCATGTAGGCCTCGGCGCAGAGCACGCCGGTCTCGGCTCTGACCGCGATCAGGCGGTCGATCTCGGCCACGCTCATGCCCAGCGGTTTCTCGACCAGCGCGGCCTTGCCCGCGCGCATGGCCTTCTCGGCCCAGTCCGCATGCAGCGCGTTCGGCAGCGGGATGTAGACGGCGTCGATGTCGGGATCGGCCAGCAGCGCCTCGTAGCTGTCATGGACCCGCAGGCCGGGGGCGAGCGCGGCAAAGGGCGCGGCCTTGGCCGGATCGCGGCTGGCGACCGCGACAAGCTGCGCCTGCGCGGCCTCGTGGATGGCCGGGGCCATCGTGGTGCGGGCGAAGCGGGCGGCCCCGAGAATGCCCCAACGGGTGACGGTCATGGGATGCCTCCGGGCAGATGGATGTTACCGCAAACACCTGCCGGTCCCGGCCCCGTGCCGCAAGGGGAAAACGGGGCGCGAGGGCCCCGTGTCCCGCGGCCGGTCTGTCGCTCAGGCGTCGACAAGCCCCTTTTCGGCCGCCAGTTCCCGCATCCGGGCCTGCAGCTTCTCAAACGACCGCACCTCGATCTGGCGGATGCGCTCGCGCGAGACGCCGTAGTGCTCGGACAGCTCTTCCAGCGTCACCGGGCTGTCGAGCAGGCGGCGCTGGGTCAGGATGTCCTTCTCGCGGTCGTTCAGGACGTCCATCGCCCGGGCCAGAAGCTCGCGCCGGACCTCCAGTTCGTCCCGCTCGGCATAGCTGGTGGCCTGGTCGGCATCCTCGTCCTCGAGCCAGTCCTGCCATTCGGTCGAGCCGTCGCCATCGCTGCCGACCATCGCGTTCAGCGAGGCATCGCCGCCCGAGAGGCGGCGGTTCATCGAGATGACCTCCTCCTCGCTGACGTTCAGGTCATGGGCGATCTGGGCGACGTTCTCGGGACGCAGGTCGCCGTCCTCGAGGGCGCCGATCTTAGCCTTCGCCTTGCGCAGGTTGAAGAACAGTTTCTTCTGCGCGCTGGTCGTGCCCAGCTTCACGAGGCTCCACGACCGCAGGATGTATTCCTGGATCGAGGCCCGGATCCACCACATCGCGTAGGTCGCAAGGCGGAAGCCCTTTTCCGGGTCGAACCGCTTGACCGCCTGCATCAGGCCCACGTTCGCTTCCGAGATGACCTCGGCCTGCGGCAGGCCATAGCCGCGATAGCCCATCGCGATCTTGGCGGCGAGGCGCAGGTGCGAGGTGACCATCTTGTGCGCGGCCTCGGTGTCCTGGTCCTCGACCCACCGCTTGGCCAGCATGTACTCCTCTTCCGGTTCCAGCATCGGGAACCGGCGGATTTCCTGCAGGTAACGGTTGAGGCCGCCTTCGGGGCTGGGGGCGGGAAGATTAGCGTAGCTCGCCATCGTCTGGTTCCTCACTGCTGCACGGGGACCCGTTCTGACTTGCGGGGCGTGATGTTAATTGAATTAAGATTGCGCTAACGGGTGGTCAAGGGGTCGGGCCGGACAAGTCAGCACGATACGCGTTTTCGTGCGTCGATACAGGGCTGGGCCGCAGACCTCGCGTTCATGTGCGCACAGCGACAGCATCGTCTGACCGGCCTCCCGGGATCGATGCATTTTCGCATGATCCAAGTCAGGTATTGGCCGATTATCCTGCGCATTCGTTTGAACTATCCCCTTTCCCAGCAAGACACCCCAGTGAAAGGCGACCCAAGATGAAACATTTCCCGATCTCCGACACCCATGTCCCGCAGGCCCGGCTGGCGGGCCTCTCCTATCTCGTGATCCTCGGTGCGGGCCTCTGGTCAGAGGTCGGCGTGCGGATGCAGCTGGTCGTGCCCGGCGACGCGCTGGCGACCTGGCAGCGCACGCAGGAGGCCGGGCCGCTGCTGAGTTACGGGATCGCCGCGGACCTCGTGATGCTGGCCGCCGACATCCTGTTGGCGGTGCTGCTGTTCCGCCTGTTCCGCCCCGTCTCGGCCCCGGTCGCGCGCACGGCCATGGTGCTGCGCCTCGCCCAGGCCGCGGTGATCGCCGCCAGCCTGACGGCGCTGGTCTCGGGCGTTCTGCTGGTGCGGGGCAGCGACCCGGCCGAGGCCAGCCGACTGCTCGGACTCTTCGAGACCCACGCGGCGGGCTACGACGCCGGGCTGATCTTCTTCGGGCTGAACACGGTGCTGACGGCATGGCTGCTGTGCCGGTCGGGCTGGACCGGGCGCTGGCTGCCGGGTCTGTTGATGCTAGCGGGGCTCGTGTATCTCGCGGGCAGCGCGACCCGTTTCCTCGCGCCCGAGCTCAACATCCTGATGCAACCGGCCTACCTTGTCCCGGTCGTGGCCGAGAGCGCCTTTGCCCTGACGCTGCTGGCCGGTCTGCGCCCACGCCGCGTGGCGCAGGCCGCCTAACCCGCCAGCGCGGCTTCCAGCGCCTGCATGTCCGCCGGGAGCGGTGCCGCGAAGCGGTGCCGCTCCTGTGTTGCCGGATGCACGAAGCCCAGCGTCGCGGCGTGCAGCGCCTGCCGGGGGAACCCGGCGACGGCGGTGCGGGCGGCCTCGGACATGGCGGCGGGCAGCTTGCGGGCCCCGCCATAGACCGGGTCCCCGATCAGGGCATGGCCGACCTTCGACAGGTGCACCCGGATCTGGTGGGTGCGCCCGGTCTCCAGCCAGCAGGTCAGGCGCGCGGCGGCGGGCGGGCTGCCGAAGGCGGTCTCGACCCGGGCGCGGGTCACGGCATGGCGGCCGCCGGGCACCACGGCCTGTTTCTGGCGGTCGGTGCGGTGCCGCCCAATCGGCGCGTCGATCTTCAGGATGCCGCCCGCCTCGAAGCTGACGATCGGCTGCCCGGCGAGGCGCGGATCGGCCGCGTCGGGCAGGCCGTGACAGAAGGCGACATAGGCGCGCTCGACATCATGCGCCGCGAACTGAGCGGCGAGGCCGGTGTGCGCGCGGTCGGTCTTGGCGACGACGAGCAGGCCGGAGGTGTCCTTGTCGATGCGGTGGACGATCCCCGGGCGCCGCTCGCCCCCGATGCCCGACAGGCTGTCACCGCAATGGTGCATCAGGGCGTTGACCAGCGTGCCGGACCACGCGCCGGGGGCCGGATGCACGACGAGGCCGGGCGGCTTGTTGATCACGATCAGTTCGTCATCTTCCCACACCACGTCGAGCGGGATCGGCTCGGGGCGCAGGTCGACCTCCTCCGGGGGGGCGAAGGCCAGCGTGATCTCGTCGCCCGGCTGCACCTTGTCCTTGGGGCTGGTCAGGGTCTGACCGTCCCGGCTGACACCGCCCTCGGTGATCAGCTTGGCGAGGCGCGATCGGGAGAGGCCCGCGTCCTCTGGCACATCGCGGGCCAGCGCCTTATCAAGGCGGTCGGGTCCGTCGCTGATGATGACGGTCAGCACGGCAGGCGAGGACATCGGCATGGACAGCTCATCCGAAGGCGGAGACGACGCCCCGGCCCCGCGCGACCTGCGCTTCCTGAAAACGCTGGTCACGGTGCTGACGGCGACGATGATCCTCGGGCTGATAGCGGTCTTCGCGGCCATTGTCATCCGCTTCCCCGGCACGTCCGCCCCCGTGCCCCTGCCCGAGACGATTGCCTTGCCGGAGGGGATCGAGGCGGAGGCGGTAACCCTGGGCCGCGATTTCATCGCCGTGGTCGCGGGGCGCGAGATCCTGATCTACGACCGGGCCAGCGGGGCCCTGCGCCAGCGGATTGCCCTCACGTCGGGCGGCTGACCCCCGCCAGCATCTCGGCCACCCAGTCCGGAACGATCTTCGAGGCCGGGCCATAGCGCCCCTCGTCGAAGGTGCGCGCGGTCTCGGAGGGCTCCAGGTTCAGTTCCAGCGTGCGCACGCCGCAGGCCCGGGCCTCGGCGACGAACCCGGCCGCCGGATAGACGCTGCCCGAGGTGCCGATGGCCACGAACAGGTCCGCCTGCATCAGCGCCGCGTCGATCTCGGGCATGTGGTAGGGGATTTCCCCGAACCAGACGATATCGGGGCGGGTCGCGGTCTTGCCGCAGGACGGGCAGGCGTCGGTGGCGGCCATCGCGCGCGGCGCGTCCCAGCGGTGACCGCAGGCCGCACACAGCGCCCCGGTGATCGTGCCGTGCATGTGGATGACGCCAGTGCTGCCCGCGCGCTCGTGCAGGTCGTCGATGTTCTGGGTCACCAGCGTGACGGTGCCGGGGAACTGGCGTTGCAGCGTGGTCAGCGCGAAATGCGCGGGGTTGGGGGCGGCCATCAGGCAATTCAGCCGGCGCGCGTTGTAGAAGGCGTGAACCTTGGCCGGATCGAGCGCGAAGCCCTTGGGCGTCGCCACCTCCTTGAGGTCGTACTGCGACCACAACCCGCCCTCGTCCCGGAACGTGCCGAGACCGCTTTCGGCGGACACCCCCGCCCCCGTGAGGATGACGATATTCTGGACCATGCCGATCCCCCCCCGCTAGTCAGGAGGGGTGACGGAGCTGCCCATGTCCCCTCGTATTCTTCTCGTATGTCTTGGAAATATCTGCCGCTCGCCGATGGCGGAAGGGGCCTTGCGGTCGCAACCCGGCACGGACGGCTGGCAGATCGACAGCGCCGGGACCGGCGGCTGGCATGTCGGGGACCCGCCCGACCGTCGCGCGGTCGCGGAATGCCGGTCCCACGGCATCGACATCTCCGGCCTCAGGGCACGGCAGGTCACGCAACAGGACTTCCGGCACTTCGATCTGATCTGCGCGATGGACCGGAGCAACCTGCGCGCGCTGCGGGACATGGCCCCGGCGGACGCGCGGGCCGAGCTGTGCCTCTACCTGGACTTCGCGCCCGAGTTCGCGGGACAGGACGTGCCCGATCCCTATTACGAGGGCGGGTTCGACGGCGTGTTAGGGATGGTCAGCGCCGCCGCGCGCGGGCTGGTCGCGGCGCGCGGCTGAGGCTCAGGAGCAGTAGGTCTCCGCGGCGGCCCCGAAGGCCCGGTAGCGATCCCAGAACTGGCGGTCGGAGGTGCGGCTCGACTGGCGGACTTCCTGCGCCTGGTGCGGGTCGCGGAAGAACCGCGCCGCCTTGCGCTGTTCCGAGCCTTGCAGCGTCAGGTCGGCGACCTGCTGGATGCAGCCGCAGAGTTGCGGCGAGGCCGCGTTGCGGCCCGAGTTCAGGCAGGCCTGCTCGATCACGCCCGCCTGCGCGGGCAGCGTGACGGCAAGGAAGGCCAGGGTAGCAAGGGTGGCGTTGCGCATGGAACTGCTCTCGGTCTCGATCCGGAATCGCCGCCTCTCCGGGCGGTCATGACATCTTGCCCGAAGCCGCCCGGTTTTTCAATTTGGCAAAGGCCCGTGCGTCAGGGCTTCAGGCGGTACCCGATCCGGAACCAGTGCCAGCAGAGCGCCAGCACGGCGGCCGACGCCAGCGTGCACACCACGAGGCCGCGCCACGGGTCGCTGTCCGAGGTGCCGATGTAGCCGTAGCGGACCCCGTCGATCAGGTAGAAGACCGGGTTGAAATGGGTCAGTACCTGCATCCAGCCGGGCAGCCCCTCGACCGAGTAGAAGGTGCCCGACAGGAAGCTCAGCGGGACGACGATGAAGTTCGTCACCGCGGCCATCTGGTCGAACTTGTCCGCGAAGATCGCCGCGACGATGCCCAGCGCCCCGAGAAAAAGCGCCCCCAGCAGGATGAACACCAGCGCCCAGAGCGGGTGCGCCGGGACCTGCCCGAGGAAGAGCGCCAGCGCCACGGCCACCGCCAGCCCCACGAAGAGGCCGCGCAGGACCCCGCCCGCCGCGTAGCCCGTCACCAGCTCGCCCGCCGAGAGCGGCGGCATCAGTGTGTCGACGATGTTGCCCTGCACCTTGGAGATGACGATCGAGGACGAGGTGTTCGCGAAGGCGTTCTGGATCACCGTCATCATCAGGATACCGGGGGCGAGGAATTGCAGGAACGGCACGCCCATCACCGGCGCCCGGTTGGCGCCGAAGGCCAGCGCGAAGACCGTCAGGAACAGCCCGGCCGTCACCAGCGGGGCCGCCAGCGTCTGCGTCCAGACCGCGAGGAACCGTCGCGCCTCGCGCCCGATCAGCGTCATCAGCCCGCGTCCGTTGATGCGTCCGAAACGGCGCACGCCCATGTCGGTACGGCTGTGGGTGCCGGTCGTCATGTCTCGTCTCTCCCCTGCGGCTCGGCGCGGCCTCCTTGTATCCGGCCTGCCGATGGTTACAATGTCGGAAAGTCACAAGACCGCCAGCGCCCGGGGCACCGGACCGGCGGTCCTTTCATCCGTAGGGGTTCCCGATGTCCTGGACCGACGAGCGCGTCGAGATTCTGAAAACGATGTGGACCGAGGGCAAGAGCGCCAGCCAGATCGCCAAGGAGCTGGGCGGCGTCACCCGCAATGCCGTGATCGGCAAGGTGCATCGCCTCGGCCTGTCGAACCGCAACGGGGGCGGCGGCACCGGGGCAGCGGCCGCACCGGCCCAGCCCGCGCCCGCCGCCAAGGCCGCGCCCCCCCGCGAGCGGGCAGACGCCGCGCCGGAAGCGGCCCCCGAGACCCCGCGCGCGCCCGAGCCGGAACCGGCTGCCCCGGCGGCGACCAACGTCACCCCGATGCCGCCGCGCAAGCCGATCGTGACCGCGGGCCAGCCGCTGCCGCCGCAGCCCTCGGCGAACGAGATCAGCCCCGAGGCGCTTGCGACCGTCCGCGAGGTCGAGAAGAAGGCCCGCAAGATCGGACTGATGGACCTGACCGAGCGGACCTGCAAATGGCCGATCGGCGACCCGGCCACCGAGAACTTCTACTTCTGCGGACTGCCGTCGCAGCAGGGCAAGCCCTATTGCGAGGCCCATGTCGGCGTGGCGTTCCAACCGATGAGCGCCCGGCGCGACCGCCGCCGCTGACCCTCACGCGCGCTCGATCAGGTCCCAGCGATTGCCCCACGGGTCGCGGAACACCGCGACCGTGCCATAGGGTTCGTGGCGCGGGACCTCCTCGAACGTCACCCCCCAGCCCTGCATCCGGGCATGGCTGGCGGCGAAGTCGTCGGTTTCGAGGAAGAAGCCGACACGGCCACCATGCTGGTTCCCGAGGACGGCCTGCTGCCCGGGCGTCGCGGCCCGCGCCAGCAACACCTCCGAGCCGCCACCCGGCGCGCCCAGCCGGACCCAGCGCTTGGCCTCGCCCTGCGCCGTGTCTTCGAGCAGCGTGAAGGCCAGCGCCCCGGTGAAGAAGGCGATACCTTCGTCGTAGTCGGGCACCAGCACCGCGACCGTGGCCAGCCGCATCAGTTGCCGCCGCCGAGCAGCCCGCCAAGCCCTTCGAGAAGCTGCTGACCGACCTGGTTGCGCAGCTCGTCGGCCTGCTGGTCGACGCGGTCCCGGACCGCCTGTTCGACATCGCCGCCGGTGGTGCTGGTATCGACCCCCAGTTCGCGGCGCAGGGCCTCCTCGGCCTGACTGCGGACCTGCTGCTCGATCGCCTCGCGCTCGGCCGCGAGGTTCTGGTTGAGGATGGCTTCGAGATCGGGGCGCACGCTGACGTCGGACCACGGTCCTTCCACGATGACCGGCACCGTGATCCCGTTCCCCCCGGTCAGCGCGACCGGCACGATGCGGTACGAGACGCTCTGGTTGCCGATGTCGACGGTGCCGGACCCGGTCGCCCGCAGCAGCGGGGCGTCGAAGTTGAGGTCGGTGTTGCTCGCAACGCCGCCCGCGATGGTGGCCGAGGCGGTGATCGCGTTGAACACCGTCTTCGCCCCTTCGCCGCGATACCCGACGTCGAGGTTGCGGATCATGCCGCCGAGGTCGAGGCCCAGAAGCTCGCCCTGCCCGATGCTGGCCTGCGCCTCGCCCGACATCGAGCGCATCAGCGCGTCAAGCGAATTGCCTGCCATCAGGTACTTCACCCGCAGGTCGGCGTTGCCGACCAGCCGGTCGATGTCTGCGAAGTCGGTCAGCAGCGGTTGCAGCGCTACGCCGCGCGCGCTGATGTCACCGCCCAGCGACAACCCGTTGCGGCCGTTGACGACCGCCTGCCCGCTGATCGTGCCGCCATAGGCCCCGGCGCGGGCGATATCGGCAACCATCCGGGCGCGGTCCAGGGTGACCTTCGCCTCGATCGGGCCCATCTTCAGCAGCCCGAGGTCGAGCGTGGTCAGGCTGAGCGTCACCTCCGCGTCGAGCGCGTCGAGGCCCGACACCTCGATGGGTGCGCGCGACCATCCGCTGGCGGTGGTGCCGCCGCCCGTGCCGCCGCTTCCGCCCGACCCGGCGGTGAAGGCCGACAGGTCCAGCGCGCCGCCTGACAGGTTGGCGGTCAGCTTCATCCGCCCCGCCGTAGCGAGGTCGAGGTCCACCGCCATCCGGTTGCCGCCCAGCGTGACGGCCCCGCCCCGCAGGAACAGCCCGCCGGTCTGCCCGGTATAGGTCACCCGGCCTGAGGCGGCGATGTTGCGGTCGAGGCCGCCGGGCAGCGCCGGTGCCGCCTGCCCCAGCGCCTGCATCAGCGGCCCGAGGGCCGCAACGGTCACCGAGCTGTCGCCCTCGACCGCCACAGGTTGCAGCCCGGCGCGGCCGTCGAAGCGCACCTCGGCCCCGGCCAGACCGGCGGCCAGCCGCACCGATTGCACCCCACCCCCGAGGAAGGCGGAGAGGTTCCCGATCGCCGCGTCGATCGACAGGTCCGCCCCGTTGAAACGGCCGGTGCCGGTCGCCCGCGCCTCGCCGCCCGCGGGCAGCGCGACTTCCAGGTTCAGGGCGGTCAGGGCGATCTCGCTGCCTGCGCCGTGGTCGATGAAGCGCAGGCTGGCGTTCTCCAGCAGGCCCCGGTCCAGCACGATGGGCGGAAGGGCGCCGCCCGCGCCGGTGTCCTGCGGGATCGTATCGGCGGCAGCGGCGGCCTCGCCCGGCGGCAGAAGCTCCCAGTTGCCCGAGCCATCCGCACGGCGCTCCAGCAGGACATTGGCGCCGACGGCGCTGACCTCCTCGATCTCGACCGCGCCGGACAGAAGCGGCATGACCCGCACCCCGATGGACAGGCTGTCCGCCGTCAGCATCGGGCCGTTCTGCGACCAGTCGGCATTGGCCAGCACCACCGGCCCGGTGCGCACGCCCAGCGTTGGCCAGAGCGTCGGGCGCACCTCGCCGCCGATCTCGAGCGCGCGGCCGGTGGCAGCGGTGAACTGCTCGGCGGCAAGCCGGGCGATCCGTTCGCTCGGCAGCAGGAATAGCGCCGCGACGGCGACAACCACCACCGCCACAAGCGCCCCGATCAGCCGGACGATCCACCGCATGCTGCTCTCCCCATCTTTTGTCTGGGGAAAGGGTAGCCTGTGCGCGCGCCGGAAAAAAGGGAGGGCGGACCGGCGGCCCGCCCTCTTGCGCGATTGTGACGAAGGATCAGAGCCGGATCAGCGGCAGCCCCATCAGGGCCTGCGCGAAGACCGCGAGGGTCAGCGCGGCATAGCCCGCCCCGGCCAGCGCGACGGTGCGCCCCGGACGCGCGCTTCCGGCCCGGTCGAGCAGCAGGCCGAGCAGCGGCAGCGCCTGCATTGCGTGGAGCGACAGGAAATGCGCCGGGCGCAGGTCGCCCACCTCCGCCGACCAGCCGACGAACGGCAGGCGGGTATCGAGAACCGGCGTGCCGACGTAGTGCCCGGTGCTCGTGGACATGGTGCCCGCCACGACCAGCGTCAGGACGCAGGACAGGACGAAGCCCCAGGTCACCCCGCTGCGCAGGCCCGGTGTCAGCGCCGCGTCGCGGTCCCGGGCCACCGCCACGCCGAAGACCGCGATGCCCAGCACCAGCAGCACCGCGCCCGTGCCCATGACACTGACGTACATGATCTCGTGGAACGGCGTGGAGAAGTTGAAGTGCGAGGCCTCGGCCCGCGCCGCCTGGTAGATCATGTAGCCCATCTCCAGCACCATCGCGGTGCCCATCACGGTCGTCGTGCCGCGCAGGATCAGGCCATTGCGCCAGCGCAGGCTCAGGCGGTCCTCGACGAGGGCGAGGGTGGCGAAGAGCGCGACGAAGGACACCGCGAACTTCAGCGGCTTGGCCCAGACCGGCGTGCCGTCGATCAGGCGCGGGTCGAAGGGCGCCCAGACGAGCGCCAGCAGGGTCAGGGCGGCGGCCACGGCCGTCAGCGACCACAGGAGCGACGGCGCGCGCGCGGCGGGCAGGTCGCGGGACAGAACGAGCGGGGTCATGCCAGCGCCTCCGACCGGGCGGGCAGCAGCCGCACCACGCCCTCGGTCGCCAGCGCCACGAGCACGCCCATCGGACCGAACAGGAAGATCGTGACCAACACCGGGGCCTGCAGCACCCGGGCGACGCCCGCGCGGTCCATCCGGTCGGCCATCAGCGCGCCGATCATCAGGTCGAAGGCGAGGTAGTGCACCCAGCCCGCCAGCAGGACCTCGGGCGTCTCGAACAGCAGCGCGACGTTGGCGAGACTGTCATAGCCGCCCTCCGCGGTGAAGAAATGCGCCAGCACCAGCGCAGAGTAGAGCGCGGCGAGCAGCAGCGGCACGGCTGTCCGCGGCACGTGGCCCAGCGCCGCCCAGCGGCGCGGGGCGAGGATCAGGACAACCCAGCCTGCCATGGCGAGCGGGTTGGCGATCTGGAACAGGAAGTCGGGGGTCATGGCGTCCTTTCCCGCCGGCCATGGGCCCGGCGTCAGAAGGTGAATATTTCCGTTGTAAGTTTCCAGTGGAAATATTCCTGCACGACTCGATCTCCGCATGCAAGAGAAATCTTTACACCGGAAACATTCCGGCGTTATCTCGGCGCATGGAGCGCAAGACCTATCATCACGGCGACCTGAAGACGGCCCTGGTCGAAGCCGGGATCGATATCCTCGAGGCCGAGGGCCTGAAGGGACTGTCGCTGCGCAGTCTTGCCGCCCGCGTGGGCGTCTCGCACACGGCACCGAAGAACCATTTCGGCGCGATGCGGGGCCTGCTGACCGCGCTGGCCGCCGAGGGGTTCCGGCGCCATGCCGCGCACATGCAGGCGGGACTGCCGCCCGATGCCTCGGACGCCGCGCGGCTGGAGGCGGCGATGCATGGCTATGTCGCCTTCGTCGAGGCGCATCCGCACCTCTATACGCTCATGTTCTCGCCCGACCTTGTCGATCACGACGCCCCGGAGCTCGTCGCGGCCGGCACTGCCAGCTACATGGTGCTCGAGGACCTCGCGCGGCATCTCGACTGGTCGCGGAAGGACGAGCCCGACTCGCAGATCCGCGCCGAGATCCTGCTGTGGTCCATCGTTCACGGCTTCGCCACGCTGCGCCGCACCGGCCAGTTGCCGGTCAGCGCGGTCACCGGCACCGTGCCCGGCATCGCCGACATCATGCCCAGGTTCGGCGGCCGCACCGGCGACTGAGCGCCGGTCCCGCGCGGCAGCCCCTTCCCCGCGCGCCCGTCCCGCGCTAGGAGCCGGGTCATGTCGCAGAACCCGCCCAATCTCCGCCCCGACCTTGCGCCGCGCCCGGTCCTCGATGCCGCGCCGCGCCCCGGCCAGCCGACCATCGGCATGGTCTCGCTGGGCTGCCCCAAGGCACTGGTGGACAGCGAGCGTATCCTGACCCGGCTCAGGGCCGAGGGTTACGCGATCTCTCCCGACTATTCGGGGGCGGACGCGGTCATCGTGAACACCTGCGGCTTCCTCGACTCGGCGAAGGCCGAATCGCTGGAGGCGATCGGCGAGGCGCTGCGCGAGAACGGCCGGGTGATCGTGACCGGCTGCCTCGGCGCCGAGCCGGAGTACATCACGGGCGCGCATCCGAAGGTTCTGGCGGTCACCGGGCCGCACCAGTACGAGGCGGTGCTCGACGCCGTCCACGGGGCCGTGCCGCCCGCGCCCGATCCCTTCGTGGACCTGATCCCGGCGCAGAACGTCACCCTGACGCCGCGCCACTACAGCTACCTGAAGATTTCCGAAGGCTGCAATCACGCCTGCAAGTTTTGCATCATCCCCGACATGCGCGGCAAACTCGTCTCGCGCCCGGCCCATGCCGTGGTGCGCGAGGCAGAGCGGCTGGTCGCCGCCGGGGTGAAGGAGTTGCTGGTCATCAGCCAGGACACCTCGGCCTACGGTGTCGACCTGCGCCATGCCGAGGCGAACGGCCACCGCGCCCACATCACCGATCTCGCCCGCGACCTCGGCGGGCTGGGGGCCTGGGTGCGGCTGCACTACGTCTATCCCTACCCGCACGTGCGCGAGCTGATCCCGCTGATGGCCGACGGGCTGGTCCTGCCGTATCTCGACATTCCGTTCCAGCACGCCCACCCGGACACGCTGAAACGGATGGCGCGGCCTGCCGCCGCCGAGCGGACGCTGGACCGGATCGCGGAATGGCGCTCGATCTGCCCGGAGATCACTCTGCGCTCGACCTTCATCGTCGGCTATCCCGGCGAGACCGAGGCCGAGTTCCAGACGCTGCTGGACTGGATGGACGAGGCGCAGCTCGATCGCGTCGGCTGCTTCCAGTACGAGAACGTCAAGGGCGCGCGCGCGAACGCCCTTCCCGATCACGTGCCCGACGAGGTCAAGCAGGAGCGCTGGGACCGGTTCATGGAAAAGGCGCAGGCGATTTCCGAGGCGAAGCTGGCCGCCAAGGTCGGCACGCGGCTGCCGGTGATCGTGGACAGCGTGGACGAGGACGGCGCGGTCTGCCGGACCCAGGCCGATGCGCCCGAGATCGACGGCAACCTCTTCATCGACGAGGGGTTCGAGCAGCTCGCACCCGGCGACATCCTGACCGTCGAGGTGGATGAAGCCGGGGACTATGACCTGTGGGGACGTCCGGCCTGATCAGCCGGTAACCAGAGCGTTCAGCAGGCCCTTGTTCCGGCAATACTCCGGCGCGTGGTCGGCATGGCCGCCCTCGGCGAGGAAGCCCTTGCACTGCTCGACGCTGTCGCAGCGGGTGCAGCGCATCACGGCGGTGCGATAGCCTTCGGCGCTGATGTGGTGGTCGAGCATCTCGGTCCCGAGATCCACGTCCAGCTTGTCGGCCATCCGGTTCACCAGGTCCGAATGTTCGTCGATCTTGCGGAAGATGTTCATGGCTATCGCTCCAGTTCGTTGCGCCTGCAATGACACGGGATCGCGGCCCGCGACATGACGCAGATCAATTCAGGCGCGGCGCGGAAGGCTTGCCTGCGAGGCTGGTCTCGGCCTCGGACAACACGCGGCCCTCGCGCAGGGCGACGAAGGTGTCGTGGTTGACACAGCTTTCGGGCACCTCGTCGGCGATGTCGGTCTGACGCGCCAGCCACTCGGTGCAGCCGCAATTCCATTCGCAGAGACGGCAGCGGGTCACGATATCGGCGTACTGCCGCCGGCTGATCTGCCCCTCGTAGAGCGCATCGGTGAGACTGACGCCGACCGCCCGGGCCATGCCCAGCGTCAGCCAGTAGTGATAGTGCACGTCGCCAAGCTGTTTCATCGGTCCTCCAGAGGATCGGAGTTCTGGTCGTCTGATCCCCAGACTGACGCGTCCGGCGGCTGCCGTCCTTGATCCGCGTCAAGCCGGAAAATCTTTTCTCGCCAACAGGTTGCGCGCCCCCAAACAGGCGAAGGGCAGGCCCCCTCAGACCTGCCCTCACGCCCCCGCTGCGCCGGAGTGATCAGGTTCCGGCGCGCAGGCCTTCCAGCCGGTCGCGATTCCGGCAGTAGCCGGGCGCGTGCTCGGCGACCCCACCCTCGTGGTCGTCGAGCCAGTGCTCGCAGGCGGTCGGATCGGTACAGCCTGTACAGCTGAGCACCATGTCCGACAGCTCTTCCACCGGCAGCCGACCCCGCATCGTGGTCTCCTCCAGATCAACCCCCAGCGTGGTTGCCATGCGGTCCACCAGACCCGCGTGGCGCTTCAAGGTCAGTCTGTCGGGCATCGGGGCCTCCATCCTGTCGGCGTGAACGCTTCTGCGTCCGTCTGTGGCTCCACCATGCCGACTCGGGGCCCGGGACGCCTTGACGCAGATCAACCGGCCCCGCTGCGCGGCGTCGAACTATCCCGGAATTGCCACGAATCTGCCGGGATTCCGGGGCATCCCGCCCCGCATGGGTATCGCGATGACAGGGATCTGCCGGCGTCTCGGCGCGTTCTGGCAGGATGAGGACGGAGCCGCGACCGTGGACTGGGTCGTGCTGACCGCGGCCGGTCTGCTGACCGGGATCGCCGTGATGGGCGAGGTCCGCGACGGGGTCGAGGACCTGTCGCGCGACATCGACGCGACGCTGCGGATGGACATCATCCGGACCAGCTTCGAGGACCCGGGCCCTGCGCCCGCACCGACCGACTGATCCGTTACAGGCCCGCCGCGACCCGCCGGACCGTGGCAAGGCGGTCCGCATTGCGCGGGTGGCTGCCGAGGAACTCGTCGCCGGGATCGGGCAGCCGCTCGAAGAACAGCGCGCCGCGCAGCGGATCGTAGCCGCCCCGCTTGGTGATGACCGTGCCGAGCGCATCGGCCTCCAGTTCATGCTCCTTCGAATACCGGCGCGCCCCGACGAAGGCCCCGGCCCGCAGCGCCTGGTCGATGACGCTCTGCTGGGTCGTGGGATCGGCCCCCGATGTCAGCACCGCCGCCGCCAGCCCCGCGAGCAGGGCGCCCGACCGTGCCTGCTGCTGGGTCTGCGGGATGTGGTCCTCGATGTGATGCGCCGCCTCGTGGCCCAGAACGAAGTCCAGTTCGTCGGCGTTCCGGGCCTCGGCGATCAGGCCGGGGGTGAAGACGATCACCGGCCGGCCATCGGGATCGAGGGTCTGGAAGGCATTGACCTGGTCCCCCGCCTCCTCGTCGACGGCGATGAGGAAGTCGCAGTTGCCGCCCCGGCGGACCCGGCACTCGGCCTCGGCGACGGGTTCGAGCCGGGCGACGACCTCGACGAAGGTGCGGGCGGCCACGTCGGGGGCGAGCTTCGGGGCGACGGGGGCTGCGGACAGAACCGGCGGCGCCCCGGCGGGCGCGGGCGGCGGCGGGACATCGCAGGCCGCCAGCGCCAGAAGCGCCATTCCCCCGACAATCGCACGCAGTCCACGCATCCCGAAGCCCCTCTGCCTGACGGGGCTGGATGTAGGGGCTCGGGCGGCGAAAGACCAGCGGGCCGGGACACCCCGCGTGCTGCGCTTGCAAAACGGGCTGCCAGCGTTAGCATCGCGTGCATGTTTACGATCGAGCATGATTTCGACGCGACCGTCGTGACGCTGGTGGACGAGGGCGAGGCCCCGCTCACCGAGGACGTGACGATTCATGCCTTCGAGGATTGCGTCACGCTGGAGCAGCTCGATCCCCGGACCGAGGACGTGGTGCGCATCACACTGTCGATGTCGCAGCTCGCCGATCTCGGCGCCGCCCTCGACCTGCCGGAAGGGGTCTATCGCCTGCGTCCCGCCGACGAGGACGACGAGGACGCGGCGGACGCCTGAGGCGCGCTACGGCTCGATCCGGAACAGCTTGTCGCGCGCGGTGTCGCCCCGCACGAGCGTCAGTCGGCTTTTCGGGACGCCCAGCGCCTTGGCCAGCAGGCGCACCACCGCCGCCGTGGCCTTGCCCTTCTCCGGGGCCACCGTGACCCAGACCCGCAGGCCGTCCGGACCGTCCTCGACCGCGTTGCGCCGGGCCGAGGGCGTGACGCGCACCGCCAGTTCGGTGCCGGGGGCCGCGCGGGCGCTCAGGTCGGGCAGGTCCATGCTTTCCCCTCCGGGGGCTCTCGGGCTAGGCTCGGGTTTATTGTCCCTTTGCGCGACGAGGAGAACAAGCCCATGCGCACCGGGTTCTTTTTCGACGAACGCTGCCTCTGGCACCACGGCGGCCAGTACGCGCTGACGGTTCCGGTCGGCGGGCTGGTGCAGCCCCTCGCGGCAGGCGGCCTGCCCGAAAGCCCCGAAACCAAGCGCCGCCTGCGGACCCTGATCGAGGTGTCGGGGCTTCTGGCCGACCTCGACCTGACGTCGGCGCCCCCGGCGACCTGGGAGGACCTTCTGCGGGTCCATCCCGACAGCTACCTGACCCGGTTCCGCGCCGCCTCGGACGCGGGCGGCGGCGAACTGGGACCGCGTGCCCCCTTCGGCGCAGGGGGCTTCGAGATAGCAGCCCTGTCGGCCGGGCTGGCGAAGGGCGCACTCTTCTCGGTGCTGCAGGGCCGTCACCGGAACGCCTACGCCCTGACACGCCCGCCGGGCCACCATTGCCTGCCGGAAGAGCCGAACGGCTTCTGCCTGCTCGCCAACATCGCGATTGCGGTCGAGGCCGCCTTTGCCGCGCGCCTGACCGAGCGGGTGGCGGTGCTCGACTGGGACGTGCACCACGGCAACGGGACCGAGGCGATCTTCTACGACCGCGACGACGTGCTGACGATCTCGATTCATCAGGACCACAACTACCCGATGGACACCGGCGACGTCGCCGACCAGGGGGCCGGGCCGGGCGAAGGCGCGAACATGAACATCCCCCTGCCCCCGGGTGCCGGGCATGCGACCTATCTCGAAGCCATGGAGCGGCTCGTGCTGCCCGCGCTGGCGCGCTTCGAGCCGGACTGCATCGTCGTCGCCTGCGGCTACGACGCCTCGGCGGTGGATCCGCTGGGCCGGATGCTGGCCACGGCGGACACCTTCCGGCAGATGACCCGCATGGTGGCCGAGGCCGCCGACGAGCACTGCGACGGACGGCTGATGCTTGCGCACGAAGGCGGCTATTCCGAGGTCCACGTGCCGTTCTGCGGCCATGCCGTGCTGGAAGAGCTGTCAGGCAGCGCCGTGCGCGCGCCCGACCCGCTGGCCGCGACGCTGGCCCTGCGGCAGCCGAACGCGCGGATGGAGGGCGTGTTCAGCCACTGGCTGACCGAGCTGGAGGACGTGTTCTTCTGAGCCCCGGACGTCCGGGCGATTGCAACGGCGCGGCAGCGGGCTTACCTCCGGTCCGACCGACAGATGCCCCGGAGCCCGCGATGATCGCCCCCCTGACCCCGAACGCCCAAGTGATGGAGTTCCTGCTCACCCGCCGGTCCCGGCCGGCCAAGACCCTGCAGGGCCCGGCCCCTGACCGCGCGGCGCTGCGCGAGATCCTGACCGCCGCCGCGCGGACGCCGGATCACGGCAAGCTGGAGCCGTGGCGCTTCATCGTGCTGGAGGCCCCCGCGCTGCGCCGCATCGCCGGACAGGTCGCCGCGCGCGGCGCAGAGCTGGGGATCGAGCCCGAGAAGCTGGCCAAGTCGGTGGCGGAATACGAGACCTCGCCGCTGGCGGTGGTCGTGGTGGCCTCGCCCAAACCGTCCGACAAGATCCCGGCGATCGAACAGACCTACTCCGCGGGCGCGGCCTGCCTTGCGCTGCTGAACGCGGCACTGGCCTCCGGCTGGGGCGCGAACTGGCTCAGCGGCTGGGCGAGCCATGACCGCACCTTCGTCGAGACGGCCTTCGGCCTGTCCCCCGCCGAGTCCGTCGCCGGGGTCATCCACATCGGCACCGAGGGCGCGGTGCCGCCCGAGCGGCCGCGCCCGGACCTCGATGCGCTGGTCAGCTGGGTGTCCGTATGATCGGAACGATCTTCCCCAGCTTCTCCGCCGCGGTGAACCAGAGCTTCGATCCGCGCTTCCGTCGCGTGCTGCTGCTGGGCGTCGGCCTGACCGTGGCGCTGCTGGCCGCGATCTACGCCGGGGTGCTGTGGCTGCTGAACGTGCTGGTGCCCGAAACGCTGGTGCTGCCGCTGATCGGCGAGGTCACCTGGATCAACGACCTGGCGTCCGGGGCCTCAGTCCTCGTGATGCTGGTGGCGTCGGTCTTCCTGATGGTGCCGGTGGCCTCGGCGTTTACCGGGCTCTTCCTCGAACAGGTGGCCGACGCGGTCGAGGACCGGCACTATCCCAGCCTGCCGCCCGCCAAGGGCGCGTCGATCCTCGACGGGCTGCGCGACGCGCTCGGCTTTCTCGGCGTCCTGATCGTGGCGAACCTGCTGGCGCTGGTGCTCTACCTCGTCTTCGCCCCGCTCGCGCCGGTGATCTTCTGGGGCCTCAACGGCTTCCTTCTGGGGCGCGAGTACTTCCAGCTCGTCGCCCTGCGCCGCCTGCCGCCGGACCAGGCCAAGGCGATGCGCAGCCGCCATGCGGGAACGATCTGGATCGCGGGCGTCCTGATGGCGCTGCCGCTGACCGTGCCGATCGTGAACCTGTTCGTGCCGGTGCTGGGCGTTGCGACCTTTACCCACCTCTTCCACCGGCTGGGGGCGCGGGGCTGACCCCGCGCCGTCCCCCTCAGCCGTCCGGGTAGAACACCCGGTAGAGGTTGATGTCATCGACCGTCACCAGGCCGGAGATGATGACCGCCGACGTACCGGCCCAGACCACCAGCGAGATACCGGTGACCCAGAGCAGCTTGCGCTTGAGATCGAGATGCGCGGGCGAGCCGCCGGAGGTTCCGAGCAGCCGCTCGCCCTCGTCGCCCTGCGTGCGCAGGCCGATCGGCAGGGCGATGAACAGCACCATGAACCAGATGACGGCAAAGAGGACGAGCGCCGAGGTAACCTGCATCGCGCTTACACCTGTTCCAGTTCGACGAGGGTGCCGGTGAAGTCCTTCGGGTGCAGGAACAGCACCGGCTTGCCATGCGCGCCGATCTTCGGCTCGCCGCTGCCCAGCACGCGGGCCCCGGCGGCGCGCAGCTGGTCGCGGGCGGCGAGGATATCCTCGACCTCGTAGCAGATGTGGTGGATGCCGCCCGAGGGGTTCTTTTCGAGGAAACCCTTGATCGGCGACTCGTCCCCCAGCGGGTACAGCAACTCGATCTTGGTGTTCGGCAGCTCGATGAAGACCACCGTGACGCCGTGATCCGGCTCGTCCTGCGGCGGGTTGACCTTGGCGCCGAGCGTGTCGCGGTACTGCGCGGCAGCGGCCTCGAGGTCGGGCACGGCAATGGCGACGTGGTTCAGGCGTCCGATCATGGTGTCCTCCGGAAATGGTTTTTCCGGTTATGGTCCGCGCCCCGCCCCGCGACAAGGGGCAGGACCTGCGGCGTTAACCCGCCCTTCACCACGCGGTCCTCAGGATCGGCGGCAGGATGCGCCCGCCAGAACGGAGACTGCCATGACCGACCCCGCCCCCTTCGCCCTGCCCCTGCCGCCGAGCCTGCCGAAACGCCTCGACCCGGTGCGCCCCCTGCTGGGGCTGCGCCTGCTGCTGGTCGAGGACAGCCGCTTCGCGTCGGAAGCCCTGCGCCTGCTCTGCCAGCGCAGCGGGGCGCGGCTGCGCCGGGCCGACTCGCTGGCCGCGGCACACCGGCACCTGGCCGCGGGCCTGCCGCATGTCGTGATCGTCGACCTGGGCCTGCCCGACGGGGACGGCACCGACCTGATCCGCCAGCTGGCGAGCGGCGTGCCGCGGGTTCCCGCCCTCCTCGCCCTCAGCGGCGATCCCGAGCGCGAGGCCGCCGCCCGGGACGCGGGCGCGCAAGGGTTCCTCGCCAAGCCGCTGCGCCACCTCGCCGGGTTCCAGCAGGCGATCCTTCAGGCCCTGCCCGAAACCATGCGGCCGCAGGGCCCGGTCGGCCTGCCGGATGTGCGGGTTCATCCCGACCCGCTGGCGCTGCGCGACGACCTGATGCGGGCGCAGGCGCTGCTCAGCGCGCCGGGCGACAGCGCCCCCGGCTATGTCGGGCAATTCCTGCGCGGTGTCGCCCGCGCGGCGGAGGACGGGCCGCTGGCCGAGATTGCCGCGCGGCTGGGCCACGACGACGAGCGGACCCCGGGCGACCTGGTCCCGCTGCTCAGCGCGCGCCTGACCCACCTCGGGCGGGCGGCCGTCTGAACGGCACCGTCAGAGCGAGATCGCCGGGTCGCGGGTATGCAGGACGAGGCGGGTCATGTCCGACAGACGCTCGATCTGCCGACCGGACGCATCGAAATTGGCCGGACGCAGCCACGCGGCATAGGCCGATTTCAGCGCGGGCCACTCGCGGTCGATCATCGCGAACCACGCCGTGTCACGGTTGCGCCCCTTGACCACCGCAGCCTGCCGGAACACGCCCTCGTAGGAGAACCCGAGCCGCTGCGCCGCCCGCCGCGACGGCAGGTTCAGCGCGTCGCACTTCCATTCGAACCGGCGGTACCCGGCACGGAACGCCCAGTCCGCCATCAGGTACAGCCCCTCGGTCGCGGCGACCGTGCCCTGCAGCGCGGGGGAGAAGTTGATGTGGCCGACCTCGATGCTGCCCGCCTCCGGCGTGATGCGCAGGTAGCTCGCCACGCCCAGCGCGCGCCCCGTGCCGTGCTCGCGGAAAGCGAAGAACAGCGGATCGTCGGCGCCCTCGGTCACCGAGCGGACCCACTTGTGATAGGTCGCCGCCGAGTGGAACGGCCCGTAGGGCAGGTAATCCCAGATCGCGTCGCTCTCGACGTTCGCGCGGAACAGCTCGGCCGCGTGGCGCTCGGCCTCGAGCGGTTCCAGCGTCACGGTGCGCCCCGTCATCAGCGTGCGGGACGGCCTGGGCGGCGGGGTCCAGTTCGGGACCGGGGACCCGAGCGGGCGGGGCTCTGTCATGGCGTCAACTCCTTGCACGCCAGACTAGAACCGGCGGCGCGCCGGGGCAATCGCCGCATCCGCGCCGCGGTGCCCGCTCCACGCCCGAAAACCACCCGCGCCCCTCCCGAATTCCGCCGCCTTTGCGCGGCACACCCGGGACATCGGCCCCCGATGGGGAGGGGGCGCTGCCAAAGGACGACCAGAACACATGGCCAAACGCGCTGCCAAGCCCGCGCGCCGCTCTGCCAGCGGCGGCTCGGGCGCGACGTTCCTCCTGCTCTCGGCAACCCTGCTGGGGCTGGGACTGGGTTTCATCGGCTTCCAGAGCGGAGCCACCGCCCGCACCGCTGTCACCGCGGTCGCCTCGGACTGAGGATCAGACCAGCACGCCCGGATCGTCGCCGAGGTCCAGCCCCGGAAACACGACCGAGCCGAGCGTGCCTGCCTCGATCCCGTAGAGGCCGCGCAGCACCCAGGCCGCGTAGCGTCGCACGTCGTCGAGCGGCATCAGGTCGCGCCGGTCGTAGAGCGCGCTCTCGTCCAGCCCGGGCCAGCCGCCGAAGAGCCGCCCGCACCGCACCGCGCCGCCCGCCAGCAGCATCAGCCCGCCGGTGCCGTGGTCGGTGCCGCCGGTGCCGTTCTCGGCCGCCGTGCGCCCGAACTCGGTCACGGCAAGGACGGCCGTCTTGCCCCAGAGCGGTCCCAGCTCGTCGCGCAGGGTCAGGATCGAGTCCGACAGCCGCCGCAAGGCCTGGTCGAGCGCAGCGCGCTGGCCCCGGTGCGTGTCCCACCCGGTCAGCGAGAAGCTGGCGATCCGCGTCTCCTCGCGCAGCCGGGCCGCGGCGAAGCTCGCCAGTGCACGCGCCCCTTCGGCGGCGCGCTCCTCGGCCTGCGCATCGCGGGTCATCCGCATCATCTCGCCGAAACTGTCCACCTCCTCGGACCGGCCGAGGCTTTCGGCCAGTTCCAGCGCCTCGAAGGCGGCGGCGTGGAACAGCGGGTCGGCCTCGTAGAGCCGTTCCAGCAGCAGCCGCGCCTGTGGCGACAGGTCGAGCCGCGTCGCCGGCGACCAGCTCGACACCGGCTGATCCCCGGTCAGGATCAGCGGCGTGTCGCGGCCGATGGCAAAGGCGGTCTCGGCGGTCACGCCCGGCACTGCGCCCAGCATCCGGTTCAGCCAGCCGCCGCGCACCGCGCCCACCGGCACGTCGCGGCCCGTGCCCGCCTCGAGCATGTCCTGCCCGTCGAAATGGCTGCGCTGGTCGCGGTAGGGGGTCGAGACGGCCGGCACGAACGCCAGCTCGCCCGCCGCCCAGAGCGGGCGCAGCGGGTCGAGGCGCGGGTGCAGCGCGAAGCCCTCGGCGAGATCGGCACCGGGCGAGGCGCGCGATAGTTCGGGGCGCAGCCGGGCATAGTTCGGATCGGCCACGGGTTGCAGCGTGCCGATCCCGTCCATCGCGCCGCGCAGGATCAGCACCACCAGCCGGTTCTCGCCCGGGGCCGCGGCGAAGGTCATCGTCGTCGTCAGCGGGTGCGCGGCCAGCGAGCAGCCGATGGCCCCCAGTCCCTTCAGCATCGTCCGGCGCGTCGGTTGCATGGTCTCTCCCTCAGCGGCGGTTGAACTCGGGCGAGGCGAGCACGAGGCCCACCCCTTCCCAGCCGGTTTCGGCGGCGCGCGCGGCAAAGCGGGTCTCGCGTCCGGCCAGCGGGCCTAGCGCGGTCTCCACGAAGTCGCGCGGATCGGGCAGGTCGGGCCGCACCACCCGCGGCGCGGCCATCGCCCAGGTGATCCGGGCCGCCAGCCCCTGCGGCGTGATCCAGGACCCGGCGTCCTCCGGCCAGCCATCGGGACCCGGCGCTTCCAGCCAGGCCTGCCCCATCGCCCGCAGTGGCGCCGAGAACACCCCGTCGAGGGTCCGGCGTCCCATCCCGGTCAGGGCACGCGGCACCGGCCCGAGGGCGCGCAGGGCCGACAGCAGGAATTCCTGCGGGCGCTTGGCCTTGGCCCCGAGGGGCGCGGCACTGGCGGGATGGGTGACCAGCCGTTCGGCCACGGCGGCAAGGTCCCCGTCGGTCTCGCGCCAGCGCGCCGCAAGCGCCGCGACGAGATCGGGATCGGGGCTGTCCGACACGAAGTGCACCGCCAGCTTGCGCGCGAGGTGGGCCGCGGTGGCCGGGTGCCGCGCGAGGTCGTCCACCGCCGCCAGCACCTCGTCGAGGCGGGCGGGCTCGGCCCCGCCGTAGCGCCGGCCCAGCACCACCTCCGGTCCCGGCTCAGCAAGCTGCGGCTTGAAGGCGAAGCCCTCGTCCGAGATCGACAGACCGGTCAGCAATTCGGCCAGTTCGCGGACGTCGTCCTGCGTATACCCGCCGTCCACACCGAGCGTGTGCAGCTCCATCAGTTCGCGGGCGAGGTTCTCGTTCAGGCCGCGACCGCTCTGCCGCCCGGTGCGCGACTGCGGCCCGACCGACTGGAACTGGTCGAGATAGACCAGCATCGCGGGATGCGTGACCACCGCACGCAGCATGTCGGCGAAGCGGCCCGCGACGAAGGGCCGGATCGCGCTTTCGACATAGGCGGGCACCACCGAGCGCCAGCGCCCGCCGGGCAGGTGAACCGTAAAATGGTCGGTCCAGAAGGCGGCCAGACGCTCGCGGAACGGGTCGGGCGAAAGCGCGGCGCGGGCCATCAGGGCGCGGCGGGCGTCGTCATAGTCCTCGGCCAGTTGCCGGTTCGCGGCGCGCAAGGCGCGGCGGTTGGCCTCGGTCTCGTCCCGGTTCATCGCGCGCTTGGCCTGCAACTGCGCCGCCACGCGCGACAGGGCCAGCGGGCTCGGCGGCTGACGGTATTGCCGGGCGATCCGGTCCGGCCCGGTCAGCGCCGCCATCAGCGCGTCGGCATCCGCGGGCGGCGGATGGAGCGGCGACAGCCCGTAGCCGAAGCGGATGGCAAGCGTGAGGGGATCGGCGGGCATCGCAGGACCTGGTGACTACGGTCCAAAGATAGCGAAGCCCCCGCGCTTTCGCAAAGCGGCGGGGGCATGCTGGAAACACGAAGCCGTCAGCGCCCGGACCGGGTCCGGACCGGAAACGATCCGCTCAGTCCTCGCGCGGGAGCACCCGCAGGCCAAGCTCGCGCAACTGCTCGTTGGTCGGCTCGGACGGCGCGCCCAGCAGCAGGTCCTCGGCGCGCTGGGTCATCGGGAACATGATGACCTCGCGGATATTCGCCTCGTCCGCCAGCAGCATCACCATCCGGTCGATGCCCGCGGCACAGCCACCGTGGGGCGGTGCGCCGTACTTGAAGGCGTTCAGCATGCCGCCGAAGCGCTTCTCGACCTCGGAGGCCGGGTAGCCCGCCAGTTCGAACGCCTTGACCATGATCTCGGGCTTGTGGTTCCGGATCGCGCCCGAGACCAGTTCGTAGCCGTTGCAGGCGAGGTCGTACTGGTAGCCGAGGATATCCTCGGGCGCCTTGTCGAAGGCCGCCATGCCCCCCTGCGGCATCGAGAACGGGTTGTGCGAGAAGTCGATCTTGCCGTCGTCGTCGCGCTCGTACATCGGGAAATCGACGATCCAGCAGAATTCGAACCGGTCCTTCCTGGTCAGGCCGAGTTCCTCGCCGATCACGGTACGGGCGCGGCCGGCGACCGCCTCGAAGGCCGAGGGCTTGCCGCCGAGGAAGAAGGCCGCGTCACCCACGCCGAGGCCGAGCTGCCGGCGGATCGCCTCGGTGCGCTCGGGGCCGATGTTCTTGGCCAGCGGACCCGCGGCTTCCATCTCGCCATCGGCCTCGCGCCAGAAGATGTAGCCCATGCCGGGCAGGCCCTGCTCCTGCGCGAACTTGTTCATCCGGTCACAGAACTTGCGGCTGCCGCCGGTGGGGGCCGGGATCGCGCGGACCTCGGTGCCCTCCTGTTCCAGAAGCTTGGCGAAGATGGCGAAGCCGCTGTCGCGGAAATGCTCGCTGACGACCTGCATCTTGATCGGGTTGCGCAGGTCGGGCTTGTCGGTGCCATACCAGAGCGCGGCATCGCGGTAGCTGATGCGCGGCACCTCGCGGTTGACGGTGCGCGTGCCGCCGAACCGCTCGAAACAGTCGAGGATCACCGGCTCGACGGTGGCGAAGACATCTTCCTGCTCGACGAAGCTCATCTCGACATCGAGCTGGTAGAAGTCGGTGGGCGAGCGGTCGGCACGCGGGTCCTCGTCGCGGAAGCAGGGCGCGATCTGGAAATACCGGTCGAAGCCCGCGACCATGATCAGCTGCTTGAACTGCTGCGGGGCCTGCGGCAGCGCGTAGAACTTGCCGGGGTGCAGGCGCGACGGCACGAGGAAGTCGCGCGCGCCTTCCGGGCTGGAGGCGGTGATGATCGGGGTCTGGAACTCGGTGAAGCCCTTGCCCCACATGCGCTGGCGCAGGTCCTGAACCACGGCCGTGCGCAGCATGATGTTCGAATGCAGCGTCTCGCGGCGGAGGTCGAGGAAGCGGTATTTCAGGCGCGTCTCCTCGGGGAAGTCGGGCTCGCCGAAGACCTGCAGCGGCAATTCCTCGGCCGCGCCCAGCACCTCGAAGCCGCGGGCGAAGACCTCGATCTCGCCGGTCGGGATCTTGCGGTTCACGAGGCTCGGGTCGCGCGCCTTCACGTCCCCGTCGATGCGGATGCACCACTCGCTGCGGACCTTTTCCAGCGCGCCGAACACCGGGCTGTCGGGATCGCAGATCACCTGCGTGATCCCGTAGTGGTCGCGCAGGTCGATGAACAGCACCCCGCCATGGTCACGGACCCGATGCACCCAACCTGCCAGACGCGCGGTCTGGCCCACGTGGGCGGCGTTCAGTTCGGCACAGGTGTGGCTGCGGTAGGCGTTCATGGCGCGGGCCTTCGGCTCGGAGAAAGGGTCCGCGCCGATACACATGGGCCGGGACCGGAAGTCAAGCCGAGGGCCCCGGATCGCCGCGAAACTGGACAAGCGGGCCCGGATGCGACACTCTGTCCGGCGTTGTTTGCCGCACCGGGCCGCGTCCGGGGTCGCGAACCGCGGCGTGAGACGCATACCGGCACCGGTGCAACCGCGAGGGGATGCACCATGTGGACGAGACTGCTCGACGATCTGGTCGGGGCCGTCGTGAAGACCGGAACCCTGACCCTGCCCGACGGAACGGTGCTGCGCCACGGGGACGGCGGCGCGCCGCAGGTCGGCCTGATCCTGAAGGACCCGGCCCTGCCCGGCCGGCTGGTCCGCGACCCGGAGCTGGCGCTCGGCGAGGCCTATATGGACGGCACGCTGGAGATCGCGGACGACGCGCTGGAAGACTTCTTCCGGCTGATGACCGTGAACACCAACACGTCCTACGGCACCGGGTGGTTCCGGCTGATCGACCGCGCGCAACGGGTGCTGCGGTTTCTCGACACCCATAACCCGGTGGGCCGCGCCCAGCGCAACGTCGCGCATCACTACGACCTGTCGGGGGACCTCTACGATCTCTTCCTCGATGCGGACCGGCAATACTCCTGCGCCTACTGGGGACCGGGCGTCCGCACCCTGGAGGAGGCGCAGGCCGCCAAGAAGCACCACATCGCCACGAAACTCTGCCTCGAGCCGGGGATGCGGGTGCTCGATGTCGGCTGCGGCTGGGGCGGACTGGCCCTGACGCTGGCGCAGGACTACGGCGTGCAGGTGACCGGGGTGACGCTGAGCACCGAGCAGCACGCCACCGCCCGCGCCCGGGTCCGGGCCGCCGGGCTGGAGGACCGCGTCGATATCCGGCTGACCGATTACCGCAACGTGGAAGACCGCTTCGACCGGATCGTATCCGTCGGCATGTTCGAGCATGTCGGCCCGCTGCACTATCGCGAGTATTTCACCACCCTGCACCGGCTGCTGGACGCGGACGGGGTCGCCCTCGTCCACACCATCGGACGGCTGGCGCGCACGCGCCCGACCAGCCCGTGGATCACCAGGCACATCTTCCCGGGCGGCTATATCCCGGCGCTGTCCGAAATCACCGGCGCGGTCGAGCGCGCGGACCTGCTGCCCGCCGATCTGGAGGTGCTGCACACCCATTACGCCGACACGCTGCGCGCCTGGTACGACCGCTTCATGGCGCGGGCGGACAAGGCCGAGGCGCTCTACGATGCGCGGTTCGTCAGGATGTGGCGCTACTACCTGCTGGCCAGCGAGGCCGCCTTCCGCCACGGGCGGCAGGTCGTGTTCCAGGTCCAGCTGACCCGCGCAATGGCCCGGGTTCCGATGACGCGGGACTACCTCTACCCGTCTGCCGGGCGGGCGCGGCTGGCGGCCGAGTGACCGCTCTGCGCGGCAGGAGCGTCAGCACGAAGCGGCAGGCCCCGCCGCCCTGCGCGCCGCAGGCCACCTCGCGGCAGCGGTAGCGCTTCGAGGCGAGGCGGCGAAACAGCGTCTCGAAGACCGCCTCGTGCCACTGGCAGAGGGGCGTCTCGGACCGTTCGCCCCGCACCATGGGATTGTCGAGCAGCTCGAACTCCAGCGGTTTCTGCGCCACGACCCGGAACCGCCCCGACCCGGCAAAGGTCCAGGCGTTGCGCGCGATGGCCTTGGCCAGGATCCGGGCCGACAGACGCGCGGGCAACAGCCGCAGGACGACCTGCGCCGGTTTCGGGATCCGGCGGGCGAGGATGTAGTCTGCCGTGCGGACGCCGGCCGCGCGGGCCAGTGGCCGGGCGGCGTCGCCCAGCTCGGTGCGCAGGGCCCTGTGGACGGCGGCGACCGGGCCTTCGGGGATCATCCCCTCCGGCGCGGGCAACCCCGCGACCCCGCCCGCCAGGAAGACCCTGTCCCGCAGGGCCGGGCCGCCCGTCTCGTCCAGCACGCCGGCGAGTTGCAGGAGCGCGTTCGGCCCGATCCGGCCGGGCGCGCCGACCGGCGTGCCCGACAGCAGGTGACGGGTGGGCGCGGTCATGCGTCGATCTCCTCCATCTGCTGATCGCCGCCGCCGCAGGCGCGGACCTCGGCCCCGTTCGGCATCTTGAAGCTGGTGTCGCGGGCGACCTTGCGGGCGCGCTTGACGCTGGCCTTGTCCTGCGTGCTCTCCCAGTCCTCGATCTGGGCCTGCGCGATGGTGCGGGTGCGGTCGAAGTTGAACTCGACCTTGTCCTTCGACTGCGGGCCCCAGTAGTTCGCCTTGCCGAGATCGTAGAACTTGCGCTGCACGCCAGCTTTCAGGAAGGCCTTGAGGCAGCCGAGCAGGTAGCGCCGCCGGTAACCGGTGCCGCGCCACGGATAATGGAACAGCGCCTTCTGCATGTAGAAGCGGCGGTAGTTCTTCATCACCCCGTCGAGCAGTTCGCCCCGCGTCATCGCGGCCGGGGCCATGATCGGCGTGACGAAGTTGTACTTGGAGAAGTCGAAGATCTCGACCTTGTCGCCCAGCTCCTTGAACAGCGGCGTGAAGGGCCAGGGCGTGTACATCGCCCAGTTGGCGAGGTCGGGCTGCCAGTCCCACGCCATGCGGTAGGTCTCTTCCAGCGTCTCGGGCGTCTCGTTGTCGAGGCCCACGATGAACTGAGCCTCGACGAAGATGTCGGCCTCGCGCAGGAGGCGGATCGCCTCCTTGTTGTCGGCGACCTTGGTCTCCTTGTTGAACTGGTCGAGTTTCAGCTGCGCCGCCGCCTCGGTCCCGAGGCTGACATGGACGAGCCCCGCCTTGCGGTAGAGCGGCAGCAACTCCTTGTCGCGCATGATGTCGGTGACGCGGGTGTTGATGCCCCACTGGATCTTCTCCGGCAGGCCGCGCGCGATCAGCTCTTCGCAGAACTGGATGAACTTGCGCCGGTTGATGGTCGGTTCCTCGTCGGCGAGGATGAAGAACCCGACGCCATGGTCGTTCACCAGCGTCTCGATCTCGTCCACGACCTTGATCGGATCGCGCACCCGGTAGTCGCGCCAGAACTTCCATTGCGAGCAGAACGAGCAGGTGAACGGACAGCCGCGGGCCATGTTGGGGATCGCGACCTTCACGCCGAGCGGCACGTAGATGTACTTGTCCCATTCCAGCAGCGACCAGTCCGGGGTGATCCCGTCGAGGTCCTTGACCGTGCTCGCCGCCTGCGTCGCCACGATCCGCTCGCCGTCCCGGAAGGCGAGGCCCTTGACCTGCTGCCGGTCCTCGGGCCAGCGGCCCTCGGCCACCGTGCGCATCAGGTCGACGATGATCTCCTCGCCCTCGCCGCGCACGATCACGTCGACCCAAGGCGCCTCGGTCAGGACCTGCTGGTACATGAAGGTGGCGTGGATGCCGCCCAGCACCCGGAGGGCGTTCGGGACGGTGTCGCGCGCGATCTCCAGCAGGCGTTCGGCGGTGTAGATCGACGGCGTGATCGCGGTCGTCCCAACGACGTCCGGTTGCAGCGCGGCCAGGCGTTCGGCGATCACCTCGTCCGGCAGGTCGTTGGTCATCGCATCGATGAAGTGGACGTCGTCGAAGCCCGCCGTCTTGAGCGCGCCCGCGATGTAGGCGGCCCAGGCCGGGGGCCAGTTCCCGGCGATTTCTGCCCCGCCCGAGTGGTAGTTCGGATGGATAAGAACGATGCGCATGGGCCGACTCCCTCTGGTTTCGGCCCAGTGTGGCAGTCAGGCTGTCAGTTTATGTTGACATAGATCAACTGTCAGCTTGAGTTGACAGTTTTTTCGCCGAAGGCCGTCACTCGAAGCTGGTCGAGATCGCCTTTTCCTCGATCGTCCGGTTCAGGAAGCCGACGTTGGTGGTCAGACTGTCCCAGAGGACGCCGACGATCGCCAGCGACAGACCCATGATCGCGGCGGTCAGAACCACCCAGTCGATGGTCACGGCCCCGGTGTCGCGGCGCAGGAAGGATCGCAGGGCAGTCAGCAGCATCGGGCACTCCGCACGGGTCAGGATCGCAATGATTCCAGACCCTCGCCCGCAACCCGGGCCTTTTCGCGGTGTCTTCGCGGCCAAATCTTGCCGGACCGGTCGAGTTGTCGCGATCCGGGGCGGCCGGGCCGCCCTCAGCCGTGCCCCGACCAGACGTTCAGCACGATGACCCCCGCCACGATCAGGCCGATCCCGCCCATCGCAACCGCGTCCAGCTTCTGGCCCAGCACCGTCCAGCCGATCAGGGTAATCAGGGCGACGCCCGCGCCCGACCAGATCGCGTAGGCGACCCCGACCGGGATCGCCCGCAGCACCTGAGCCAGCAGGACGAAGGACAGCGCGTAGGCCACCAGCGTGACCGCTGACGGTCCGATTCGGGTAAAGCCGTCCGAGTATTTCAGCGCCGTCGTGCCGACGACCTCGCTCAGGATCGCGAAGACCAGATACAGCCATGCCATGCGAAGGCCCTCTTTCGTCCGGGTGCGCCCGGCCTATGGCACGGCCCGGCCGAGCGGTCCACCCGCGCGAGGGCGCAGTGCATTGGCCTTGCGCCCGTGGGGCACCTGTCTATAACGCGGGCAATTTGCGAGCCGTGACCTGACCGAGGGAGCCCCCGATGCCCAAGCGCACCGACATCAAGAGCATCATGATCATCGGTGCGGGGCCCATCGTCATCGGACAGGCCTGCGAGTTCGATTACTCCGGGGCGCAGGCCTGCAAGGCGCTGCGCGAGGAAGGCTACCGGGTCATCCTCGTCAACTCGAACCCGGCGACGATCATGACCGACCCGGAAATGGCCGACGCCACCTACATCGAGCCGATCACCCCCGACACGGTCGCCAAGATCATCGCCAAGGAGCGCCCGGATGCCCTGCTGCCGACAATGGGCGGGCAGACCGGCCTGAACACCGCGCTGGCGCTCGAGGAGATGGGCGTGCTCGCCGAATACGGCGTCGAGATGATCGGCGCCAAGCGCGAGGCCATCGAGATGGCCGAGGACCGCAAGCTGTTCCGCGAGGCGATGGACCGGATCGGGCTGGAGAACCCCAAGGCGACCATCGTGACCGCGCCGAAGCGCGCCGATGGCACCCGCGACCTCGAAGCCGGCATGGCCATCGCCCGCGCCGCGCTCGAGGACATCGGCCTGCCCGCGATCATCCGTCCCGCCTTCACCCTCGGCGGCACCGGGGGCGGCGTCGCCTACAACCGCGACGACTACGAACTCTACTGCCGCTCCGGCATGGATGCCTCTCCCGCCGGTCAGATCCTGATCGACGAGAGCCTGCTGGGCTGGAAGGAATACGAGATGGAAGTGGTCCGCGACACCGCGGACAACGCGATCATCGTTTGTTCCATCGAGAACGTCGATCCGATGGGCGTGCACACCGGCGACTCGATCACCGTCGCCCCGGCGCTGACGCTGACCGACAAGGAATACCAGATCATGCGCAACGGCTCGATCGCCGTCCTGCGCGAGATCGGCGTCGAGACCGGCGGCTCGAACGTGCAATGGGCGATCAACCCCGAGGACGGCCGCATGGTCGTCATCGAGATGAACCCGCGCGTGTCGCGCTCGTCGGCGCTGGCGTCCAAGGCCACCGGCTTCCCGATTGCCAAGATCGCCGCGAAGCTCGCGGTCGGCTACACGCTCGACGAACTCGACAACGACATCACCAAGGTCACCCCCGCCAGCTTCGAGCCGACCATCGACTACGTCGTGACGAAGATCCCGCGCTTCGCCTTCGAGAAGTTCCCGGGCGCCAAGCCGGAGCTGACCACCGCGATGAAATCGGTCGGCGAGGCCATGGCCATCGGCCGCACGATCCACGAGTCGCTGCAAAAGGCCCTGGCCAGCATGGAGACCGGGCTGACCGGCTTCGACGAGATCGAGATCCCCGGTGCCCCCGACGAGGCCGCGCTGATCGCCGCGCTGTCGCGGGCCACGCCGGACCGGCTGCGCACCATCGCGCAGGCGATGCGGCACGGGCTGTCCGACGCGCTGATCCAGTCCGCGACGAAGTTCGACCCCTGGTTCCTCGCCCGTATCCGCGAGATCGTGGAGACCGAGGCCCGCGTCCGCCGCGACGGCCTGCCGGTGACCGAGGACGGGCTGCGCGCGCTCAAGATGATGGGTTTCACCGATGCCCGTCTTGCGGCCCTGACCGGCCGCGATGAAGGGCAGGTCCGCCGGGCCCGCGAGCGGCTGGGCGTCACCGCCGTCTTCAAGCGGATCGACACCTGCGCCGCCGAGTTCGAGGCGCAGACGCCCTACATGTATTCCACCTACGAACATCCCGTGATGGGCGAGGTCGAGTGCGAATCCCGGCCGACCGGGGCGAAGAAGGTCGTCATTCTCGGCGGCGGACCGAACCGGATCGGACAGGGCATCGAGTTCGACTACTGCTGCTGCCACGCCTGCTTCGCGCTGACCAAGGCCGGCTACGAGACGATCATGGTCAACTGCAACCCGGAGACCGTCTCGACCGACTACGACACCTCGGACCGGCTCTATTTCGAGCCGCTCACCTACGAGCATGTCATGGAGATCCTGCGCACAGAGATGTCGAACGGCACGCTGCATGGCGTGATCGTCCAGTTCGGCGGCCAGACGCCGCTGAAACTGGCCAACGACCTGCATGACGCGGGGATCCCGATCCTCGGGACCTCGCCGGACGCCATCGACCTCGCCGAGGACCGCGAGCGGTTCCAGGACCTCGTCAACCGGCTGGGCCTGAAGCAGCCGCACAACGGGATTGCCTCGACCGATGCGCAGGCGCTGAAGATCGCCGAACAGATCAGCTTCCCGCTGGTGATCCGCCCCTCCTACGTGCTGGGCGGGCGCGCGATGGAGATCGTGCGCGACATGAGCCAGCTCGAACGCTACATCCGCGACGCCGTCGTGGTCTCGGGCGACAGCCCGGTGCTGCTCGACAGCTACCTTTCGGGGGCCGTCGAGGTGGACGTGGACGCCTTGTCGGACGGCAAGCGGGTCCATGTCGCGGGCATCATGCAGCACATCGAGGAAGCGGGTGTCCATTCCGGCGACAGCGCCTGCTCGCTGCCGCCGCACAGCCTGCCGCAGGACATCATCGACGACCTGAAGCGCCAGACCGAGGCGCTGGCGCTCGCCCTCGGCGTGGTCGGCCTGATGAACGTGCAGTTCGCGGTCAAGGACGGCGAGATCTACCTGATCGAGGTGAACCCGCGCGCCTCGCGCACCGTGCCCTTCGTCGCCAAGGCGACCGACAGCGCGATCGCCTCGATCGCGGCGCGGCTGATGGCCGGCGAGAGCCTCGACGCCTTCCCGCTGCGCGCACCCTACCCGGCCGACGCGGGCTATGACACGACCCTGCCGCTGGCCGATCCGATGACGCTGGCCGATCCGAACATGCCCTGGTTCAGCGTGAAGGAAGCGGTGCTGCCCTTCGCGCGCTTCCCCGGCGTCGACACGCTGCTCGGCCCGGAGATGCGCTCGACGGGCGAGGTCATGGGCTGGGACCGGTCCTTTGCCCGGGCCTTCCTCAAGGCTCAGATGGGGGCCGGCACGCACCTGCCGCGCAAGGGCACCGTCTTCGTGTCGATCAAGGACGAGGACAAGACGCCCGTCCTGATCGAAACCGCGCGGATCCTGACCGATCTCGGGTTCAAGCTGATCGCCACGCGCGGCACCAAGGCCTTTCTCGACGCCGAGGGCATTGCCTGCGACAGCGTCAACAAGGTCTACGAAGGCCGCCCGAACATCGTGGACCGGATGAAGGACGGCACCGTCTCGCTGGTTCTGAACACGACCGAGGGCGCGCAGGCGGTATCCGACAGCCGCTCGATCCGCGCCGTCGCGCTGAACGACCGCATCCCCTACTTCACCACGCTGTCCGGCAGCCATGCCGCGGCGCTGGCCATGAAGGCGCGCGAGGAAGGCGAGATCGAGGTGCGCAGCCTGCAGGCCTGAGGCCGTCCCGGCGTTGCCGGATCGGCCACGAACCGGGCACGCGGCTGCTGCGCTGCCGCATTTTTCGTCGGACCGATGAACAGTCCGCCCGAATTCCCACGTCTGTGCCCCGGGCGCGCCCAAATTGCGCCATCCTGTTAGGGACTCCTTAGCGACATCTGCCGCAAGGATGGGATGTCATGGACGCGTATATTGAGCCCGTGCTGGCCTTCTTGGCCTCTGTCGCCGCCCGAGACTGGGCGGTCGCCGCCGCCTTGCTGTTCGCGCTCGTCCTCGTGCTGCGTCTCGTCCGCATCGTCGCCCGGCCGGCGCAGGTGCCGCCCGCCCCGCAGCGCGCCCCCGCGGCGCCCGTCGCCGACACGATCTCCCCACCGCCCGCAGCGGTCCGGACCCCGGAACCGGCCCCCCGGTCCGACGCCCGCCCGCGGGTCGCGCTGCCGCCCGCGGCGCATGACGGCGACGGCCCCAGCCCGCTGGAAGTGTCGCGCGCCCTCTCGCAGGTGCGCTTCGAGGGCAAATCGATGATGAAATGGCAGGAATACTGCTTGCTGCGCGACGTCGAGGGGCTGCTGACGCGCCTCGGCAAGGGGCACCGCCTGTTCTGCCATGTCGCGCTGACCGAGTTCTTCACCGGGACCGGTGCCAGCCGCTCGACCGAACTGACCGAGGCGGTCGACCGCGCCCTCGCCCCCTATCGCGCGGATTTCCTGATCGTGGACCGGCAGGGCTACCCGGCGATGGGCCTCGCCTTCGCCACGGACTCGCCCGTCGTGCGCACGGTTTTCCGGCAGGCGGGTCTTCCGTTCCTGTCGGTGCGCGACGACTATTCCTGGCCGCTGCTGGAGCGGGAAGTCGTGCACGGGCTCAATTCCGTTGCACGCCCGCTGCCGAAGACGGCATGAGCCGCCCGACACATCGAAAAACTTCAAGATTTCGCGGTTTCTTGGCAACGCACCCCAGATGCTGGGGGGCGACCGGTTGAGTTTTTCGCGTTTTTCAGGTTCCTTCGCCCCCGATAGAAACGAGTTTCGCAGGCAAAACCGATGACCCCAGAGCAAATCCAGGCCCTCCTGCAACAATACACCACCGACCCGGAGAAGCTGCTCTACGCCTCGTCCGGCATCCTCGCCTTCGCGCTCTTCGTCCTCTACATCCTGCGCGCCCGCCGTCGTGACGGGCGCCGGAATGCCGCGAAGGCTGCAGCGGCTCCGCCCGCTCCGACCCCGGCCAAACCCGCCGAGGCCCCGAAGGCCGAACAGCCCGCGCCTGTCGCAGCCGCGCCCGAAGCGCCGCAGGCAGAGCCCGAGCCCGCCGCAGCGCCGGCACCCGCCGCCGCTGCCCCGCTGACCCTGACCGCGCGCGACGCGGTCACCAGCGCCCCGGCCCCGGCGCGTCCGGCCGCCGCCGCCACGGGACTCGAGGACATCGGCCTCTACACGCCCCATTTCGACTTCGCCGACAGCGACAGCTTCCGCGAAGCCATCCGCGAGGTGCGTGACGAACAGGCGCAGATCGCCTCCGGGACCGGGGTGACCGTCGCCCTCGACGGGGCCGACGCCGCCCCCGGCCCGCTCGCCCGCCTCGCCGCCCGCGCCTATATCGCCGACTGCGACGTCGCGATCTCGGCCGTGCGCTGGAACACCGTCGACCAGGTGGAGCAGCGCCTCGCCAAGACCGAGGAAACGGTCAACGCCGCGCTGGCCGGCGAAGGTCTGCGCCTGAACCCCGACTTCACCGCGCTGAAGCTCAAGGAACTGCGGCTGACCCACGAACAGCGCGAGAAGCAGAAGGAAGAGCGTGACCTGCGTGCCGAACTGGCCCGCGTGAAGAAGGAAGAGATGCAGCTCGCCAAGGACGCGCTCGCCGCCGAGAAGGAGGAGGCCCGGATCGAGGCCCTTCTTACCCGTGCGAAGCAGGCCGCCCAGAAGGCCGGTCCCGACGAAGCCTTCGAGCATGAAGCCAAGATCGGCGAACTGACCCGGCAACTGGAAGACGCCCATCGGGCCGCCGAGCGCGCCCGCGAGATGGTCAACGTGCCGACCGCGGGCTTCGTCTATGTCGTGTCGAACGTCGGCGCGCTCGGCGAAGGCGTGGTCAAGATCGGGATGACGCGCCGCCCGGACCCGGAGGAGTTCATCGCCGAGCTGGGCCAGGACGCCGTTCCGTTCCCCTTCGACCCGCACGCGGTGGTCTATTCCGAGGATGCCGAAGCCCTGTGCAAGGCCATCTGGGCCGCCTTCGACGGCAAGCGCCTGAACCGCGCCGCCACGGCCCAGAACGGGTTCTTCGAGGCCTCGCTCGACGAGGTCGCCGCCGAGATCGCCCGCCACGCCCCCGACGCGGCCTTCTCGAGCACGGTCGAGGCGCAGGGCTATCGCCAGACCCTGGCCGAACGGCAGCACGAACCGGCCTGAGCCGTCCGCCAGGCGAGAACGTCGCGGGGCCGCGCCTTGACGGGCGCGGCCCTTGCCGTTTCAGGCGCGCGGCCCGCTTTCCAGTTCCAGGTGCAGCTTGATGTCGAGAAGCACCTGCTGAAGTTCCACGGTCTCGCGCAGCAACCGCTTCGACTCGTTCACCGAGATCACGCCGTCCTCGATCGACTGGTGATACTCGGCCATCAGCTGTGCGAAGCGCTGTGCCAGCCGGACGACATCCGCGTTGACCCCGCCCGGCTGCGCGTTGCGGCGCGCGCTGTCATGCGACAGCGTTATGCCGCGCAGCTCGGCCAGCGCCGCCGTCACGTGGGGATAGCGCGCCGCCTGTTCCAGCCGCGCAACGGTATCGACCGGCATGAAGCGGTCGGCATGCTCGGGCGCATCGGAGTAGTAGCGCCCGAGCGTGGCCTTGGACTTGCCCGAGATCTCCGCCGCCGCCTCGATCCCGATGTCCTTCACCAGCGCCTCGGCATGCTTCTTCAGGTAGCCCGCGATCGCGTCCATGCCGTCTCTCCTCCGCTCCCGGCGCGATGGGGCAACGCCGCGGTCCGCCCGGCATACCCGACCCCGCCGGATCGGGCCAGATCCCGGTGCCACCCGCGCCGGGGTCCGGGTTGGCCGGCCACACCGGGCCCGGTCCAGGTCCGGTCAGGTGGCCAAGCGCCTTGCCCGGCAGGGCCGCGGCAGGCTACCAGCGGAGCCATGGCGAAGCTCTACTTCCACTACTCGACGATGAACGCGGGAAAATCGACGATCCTGCTGCAGGCGTCGCACAACTACATCGAACGCGGGATGCAGACCTTCCTGCTGACCGCCGAGCTCGACCAGAGGGCCGGCAAGGGACGCATCGCCAGCCGCATCGGGATCGGCTCGGCGGCCGAGACCTTCACCACCGCGACCGACCTCTTCGCCCGCATCGCGGCCCGGCTGGCCGAGGGCCCCTGTGCCTGCGTCTTCGTGGACGAGGCCCAGTTCCTGACCCCCGACCAAGTCTGGCAACTGGCCCGCACGGTGGACGACCTGGGCGTGCCAGTGATGTGCTACGGGCTGCGCGTCGACTTCCGGGGCGAGCTTTTCCCCGGCTCGGCCGCGCTGCTGGCGCTGGCCGACGAGATGCGCGAGGTGCGCACGATCTGCCATTGCGGGCGCAAGGCCACGATGGTGGTGCGGCAGGGCCCGGATGGCCGGGCGCTGAAGGATGGCGCGCAGGTGCAGATCGGCGGGAACGAGACCTACGTGTCTCTGTGCCGCCGCCATTGGCGGGCTGCGATGGGCGAGGATGTTTCCCGGGCCGGGTGAGCCAGAACGGGGAGGGAGACGGGTCAGGAACTGTGCCTTTTGGGTGCGGGCGCCGCAGATCCCCACCCCCCCGCGCGCACATCATTCCCTAAGAATTTTAGGATCTTAACCGTCTGTTAAACAACGGTCAGAAAAAGCCATTCCTTTCCAGTGGCTTGGTAATCCGACTTATGAACGATTCCTTGCCAGCCTAAAATTCTTAGGACCGGCCCAACGCCGCGCCCGGCAGAGCCCCCCTCACACCGGGTTCGGCAGCGCCCGCCCCTCGGCCTGCGCGATACAATTGTCCAGCGCCATCCGCCCCATCGCCTCGCGCACTTCAAGCGCCGCGGTGCCCAGATGCGGCAGCAGCACGACATTTTCTATCGCCTTCAGAGCGTCCGGCACGGCGGGCTCGAACTCGTAGACGTCGAGCCCCGCGCCCGCCAGTTGCCCTGCCCGCAGGGCCGCGATAAGCGCGGCCTCGTCCACCACGTCCCCGCGCGCGATGTTCACGAAGATCGCGTGGCGTTGCATCGCGGCAAAGGCCTCGGCGTCAAGCAGGTGGTGCGTCTCGGCCCCGCCCGGCACGGCCACGATCACGGCATCCGCCGCCGCCATCACCTCGGCCAACGTCGCCAGCTGGCGCGCGGGCAGGTCCACCGGCTTGGGCGAGCGGTTGTAGAACACCACGTCCATCCCGAACCCGTAGTGGCAGCGCTTCGCGATGGCCTGCCCGATGCGGCCCATGCCCACGATTCCGACGGTCTTGCCGGTCACGTGCAGGCCCAGCATCTGCGTCGGGTGCCAGCCCTGCCAGCCACCTACACGGACCAGCCGCTCGCCCTCGCCCGCGCGCCGGGCCGTCATCAGCATCAGCGTCAGGGCGACATCGGCGGTAGCGTCGGTCACGGCGCCCGGCGTGTTCGTCACCGCCACTCCGGCGGCGCGGGCCGCGCCGACGTCGATGTGATTGTAGCCGACCCCGAAATTCGCCAGCAGCCTGCACCGGGGCGTGCCGGCCTCGGCAAAGGCACGGGCGGTGAAGGCATCGCCCAGCGTGGGCAACACGATGTCCTGCTCGCGCAGCGCGGCGACGCACTCGTCATGGCTCATCGGTTGCGTGGTCGGGCGCGTCGTGACGTCGAACCGGGCTTTGGCCGCGGCCATCACGCTGTCTGGCAGCGCCCGCGAAATCAGCAGCTTCATCAATAGAGCCTCCCGCCCAAAGGCACCTCGTGGCCGGGTCCGATCAGGACCACCTCGCCGTCTTCGTCCGGCACGCCGAGCACCAGCACCTCGGACATGACCTTGCCGATCTGGCGCGGGGGGAAGTTGACCACCGCCAGCACCTGCCGCCCGACCAGCCCCTCCGGCGTGTAGTGCCGGGTGATCTGGGCCGAGCTCTTCTTCACCCCCAGATCGCCGCCGAAGTCGACCCAGAGCTTGATCGCGGGCTTGCGCGCCTCGGGAAAGGGTTCGGCCTGCACGATCCGGCCCACCCGGACATCGACCTTCAGGAAGTCGTCGAAGGTGATCGTCTCGCTCATCCGCGCAGCTCCCGTCCCCGCGCCGCCGCCGCCGCCACCGTCCGCTTCATCAGGGGCGGCAAGCCAGTCTCGGGGTCCATCAGGTGGCGCAGCCCCGCCTCGGTCGTCCCCTTGGGCGAGGTGACGTTGATGCGCAGCTGCGCCGCGCTCTCGTCCGATCCCTCGGCCAGCGCCGCCGCCCCGACGACCGTCGCCCGCGCCAGTTGCATGGCGAGGTCGGGCGCAAGCCCCTCGGCCTCGGCCGCCGCCGCGAGCGCCTCTATCATGTGAAACACATAGGCCGGGCCCGACCCCGAGACTCCGGTCACAGCATCCATCTGGTCTTCGTGCTCCAGCCGGACGACCTGGCCGATGGCGTCGAGGAGCGCTTCGGTCAGCGCCAGGTGCGCCTCGGTCGCCTCGGCATTGCCGATGATGGCGGTGATCCCCTTGCCGACGGCCGCCGGGGTGTTCGGCATCGCGCGCACGATCGGCGTACCGGGACCGAAGACGGCCTCGAACGCGGAGATGGGCGTCCCGGCGGCGATGGAGACGATCAGCGTGCCGCCGCCGCCAAAGGCCTGAACCGTCGGCAGCGCGGCGCCCATCATCTGCGGCTTGACGGCGAGCAGGCACAGCGCAGGGGCAGCGGGCGGCGTGTCGTTCAGGTGCAGGCCCCGTGCGGCAAGTCCGCTGACCCAGTCGGACGGGTTCGGGTCGGTGACCCAAACGGCCCCGGGCGGCACACCGGCCTCCAGCCAGCCGGCCAGCATGGCCGACCCCATCTTGCCACACCCCAGCAAATGCAGTCCGCGCTGCGCGATCTCCTCCAGTGCCATGCCTCGATCCTTCCTGACGGTCCTGTCAGGCGCGACCGTAGGCCTCGGCAATGGCGACTTGCAAGGCGTCCTCGGGCGCGCGTCCCGCCCAGCACACCAGCTGGAAGGCGGGGTAGTAGCGCTCGCAGTTGTTCACCGCAGCGCTGACCATCGTGTCGATCTGCTCGGGCCCGGCCTGCGCCGCGCCCGACAGGATCAGCCCGTAGCGGAACACCATCAACTTCTGCGGCGCCCAGTAGGTGAACGCCCCCGACCACAACCGGTCGTTGGCGGCGTTCAGCACCGCGTGCAGCTCGGGGATCCGCGCCTCGGGCGGTTCCATCTCGAAGGTGCAGACGAGGCGCAGGGTCTCGTCGTAGCCCGACCACGCGAGGGTCACGGCATAGGTCCGCCACTGCCCCTCCACGGCCATTGCGATCTGGTCATCCGCGATCCGGTCGAAGTCCCACGCGTGATGCTCCGCAAGGTTTTCCACGATATCAATGGGATGGAGGTCGTCCGTTTCCAGATACTGCTCTGGGTGCGCCATGCCCGGCCCCTTGACTGAACTGCTGAGGGTCTGTGCCCACAACAGCTTGGGTGTCATTGCAAGGGTCGCGTTGCCCGCGCGAGCCCTCACCAGATATGGTGGTCTACCATGAGTCAGGCTGTAAAGGGATTTCTTGGAGGGGGCAACGGAACCGGCGAAGAACCGCGGCCTTGCCCACAGAAAAGGGACTGTCGGGTTGCATCCCGACAAGCCCGCTGCGCCGCCGCGTTCGATATCGACAGGCCGTGCAGGGGACGCGCGCCGGAACGCGCGTCCGGGAGCGTTATTTCTTGCCGGCTTCCAGCGCGGCGAGACGGGCGGCGAGCGCCTCGTTCTCTTCGCGGGCCTTCTGCGCCATCGCGCGGACCGCTTCGAACTCCTCGCGGGTGACGAAATCGCGGTCGGCCAGCCAGCGATCCATCAGGCTCTTCATCGCGGTTTCGGCCTCCTCGCGCGCGCCCTGCGCCACCCCCATCGCGTTGGTGAAGAGCTGGCTCATGTCGTCGAGGATCTTGTTGCGGGTCTGCATCGGCATCTCCTTCCGGTCTGGGACGGATATGGCGCTGGCGGAGCCAAACCTCAAGGTTGACTTCGCCTCGCCCTCTGCCGATGCAGACGGCACCGGAGGTCGCCATGCTGCCGTTTGCCATTCCCTTTCCCCCGCTCTCGCCCGAGCTCGTCGCCTTCGACATCGGCGACATGACCTTTGCGCTGCGCTGGTACGCGCTGGCCTACATCGCCGGGCTGCTGATCGGCTGGCGGATCGTGGTGATGCTGATGAAGCGCCCGGCGCTCTGGCCCGAGGCCACCCCGCCGATGCAGCCGGTGCAGGTCGAGAGCCTGCTGACCTGGGTGATCCTCGGCGTGGTGATCGGCGGACGGCTCGGGTACGTGCTGTTCTACCAGCCTGCCTATTTCGCCGAGAACCCGGCAGAGGCGCTCTATCTCTGGCAGGGCGGCATGTCCTTCCACGGCGGGTTCCTCGGCGTGGTCGTCGCGGCGCTGCTCTATTGTCGGGCTATCGGTGCGCCGCCGCTGCGGGTCGCCGACGCGATGGCGGTCGCGACGCCGGTCGGGCTGATGCTGGGCCGCATCGCCAACTTCATCAATGCCGAGCTTTGGGGCCGCCCGACCGACCTGCCCTGGGGCGTGATCTTCCCGGGCGCCGCGGCGCAGGACTGCGGCGCCGAGATCGTCGGTCTCTGCGCGCGTCATCCGTCGCAACTCTACCAGGCCGGGCTGGAGGGCCTGCTGCTGGCGGTCATCCTGCTCTGGCTCGCGTTCCGGACCCGGGCGCTGCGCCATCCGGGGCTTCTGCTGGGCGTGTTCCTCGCAGGCTACGGGCTCGCGCGGTTCGTCGTCGAGTTCGTGCGCCAGCCCGACGCCCAGTTCGTCACCCCGGACAACCCGATGGGCTATGCCGTCCTGCAGAACGGGATCGCGCTGACCATGGGACAGGTCCTGTCGCTGCCGATGATGATGCTGGGTCTCGGGATCATGCTGGGCGTGATCGTCCGCGCCCCGCGCCGCAAGGCCGCGTCGGAATGACCCCGCTGGCCGAGCGCCTGGTCCGGCGCATCGCGGCGACCGGCCCGATGACCATGGCCGAGGTCATGGCCGAGTGCCTGCTGGACCCGGTCCACGGCTACTACACGACCCGCGACCCGCTGGGACGGGCGGGCGATTTCATCACCGCGCCGGAGATCAGCCAGATGTTCGGCGAACTGGTCGGGCTGGCGCTGGCCGACGCCTGGGACCGGCAGGGGCGACCCGGGGACGTGGTGCTGGCCGAGCTCGGACCGGGGCGCGGCACGCTGATGGCGGACGCGCTGCGCTCGATGGCGGCAGCAGGCCTGCGCCCGCGTCCGCACCTGGTCGAGGCAAGCCCGGCGCTGCGGGCGGTGCAGGCCCGGACGCTGGCGGCCCATGACCCGGTCTGGCTGGACGACGTCGCGGCGCTGCCCGATGCGCCCCTCCTGCTGATCGCGAACGAGTTCTTCGACGCGCTGCCGGTTCGCCAGTTCCTGCGCGACGGTCCCGGCTGGCGCGAGCGGCAGGTCGGCGTGCAGGACGGCGCGCTGGTCTTCGGCCTTGGCGGACGCCTGCCGGTCCCCGATCTGGAGCACCGGCTGGCCGACACCCGCGACGGCGACATGGTCGAGACCTGCGCCCCCGCCCGGACCATGGTGGCCGAGATCGCCGGACGCCTCGCCCGGCGTGGCGGCGCGGCGCTGATCATCGACTACGGCGACGTGGGCACGACCGGCGACACCCTTCAAGCGCTCCGCGCGCACCGCAAGGAAGGTCCGCTCGAGAGCCCGGGCGAGGCCGACTTGACCGCCCATGTGGACTTCGGCCCGCTGGCGGAGGCGGCACGCGCCGCCGGGGCCCGCCCGGAGGGTCCGGTGCCGCAGGGCGTCTTTCTCGAAACCCTCGGCATCACGGCGCGGGCACAGGCGCTGGCCGCCCGGGCACCGGAGCAGGCCGGGACGATCGCCGCCGCGCATCGCCGCTTGACCCATCCCGAGGAAATGGGAAGCCTGTTCAAGGTGCTCGGACTGACTCCCCCCGACGCCCCGGCAATCGCCGGAACCCGACCGATGGCCCCATGACCCTCGAAATCCTCACCTCCGACCGGCTTTCCCCCCTGACGCACGGCTTCTTCACCCGCAAGGGCGGGGCCTCGTCCGGACTGTTCGAGGGCCTGAACTGCGGCTTCGGCTCGTCCGACCAGGCCGAGGCCGTCACGATGAACCGCGCCCGCGTGGCCGAGGCGATGGGCACCGCCCCGCCCCACCTCGTGACGGTCCACCAGACCCATTCGGCCGATGTGGTCGTCGTGGACGCGCCGCTGAGCGGGCCGCGGCCCGAGGCCGATGCGCTGGTGACCGCCACCCCGGGCCTCGTGCTGTCGGTGCTGACGGCCGATTGCCAGCCGGTCCTCTTTGCCGACCACGAGGGCGGCGTGATCGGGGCCGCGCATGCGGGCTGGAAGGGCGCGCGCGACGGCGTGCTGGAAGCCACCGTCGACGCGATGGAGGCGCTCGGGGCCGCGCGCGACCGGATCGTCGCCGTCATCGGCCCGTCGATCAGCCAGAGGGCCTACGAGGTCGGGCCGGAATTCGTCGAGCGGTTCCTCGACGACGATCCGGAGAACGGCCGCTTCTTCGCGGGCGGCACCGGCGACCGGACCCAGTTCGACCTGATCGGCTACGGGCTGACCCGTCTGCGAGCGGCCGGGATCGCCGAGGCCGAGTGGATCGGCCATTGCACCTACTCCGACCCGGCACGATTCTTCTCGTACCGGCGCGCCACGCACGAGGGCGAGGCCGATTACGGCCGCCTGATCTCGGCCATCCGGCTCTAGCGTCGGCAGGTCTGGTGGCCACGCGGCCGCCCGGCACAAGAGCGTCCACAATTTTTCGTATTTGCCACGCGACCGGTCCCAAAGCCGCCCCATTGCCCGTTCAGAACGGAACGGTCCGCGTCGGTGACGGCGTCGGACGTGTTCGAGTACCCGTCCTCGGTCCTGTCCGGACCGAAATGCTTGTCGGGGGACAAGCCAGAGGAGTGAACCATGCTGAAACCGAAGCGTTGGCTGAGTTCGGTCATCGCGGAGGCGGACAAGACCACGGTCAAGATGCCCTACGAGCGCGGCAACCGCCGTCCTTCCTGGGCCCGCGACAAGGCAACCGCCGCCCCTGCGGGAAAGAAGCTGAAAACAGCCTGACCCGAACCCCGGCAGAGACGCCTGCCGACCCTGATCTTTCTTAGGTCTGCCATCCACAGGAAAGAGGACGCGCCCTGCCAGGCGCGTCTTTTTTTGTCTGTCTCTCCCCCGTTCGGAGGAAGCTCCGTATGCACCCGCGCCCCGGACTATACCGATGCGCCGTTGCCCGCCCGACCTTCGCCCGATTCGCGTCCCGATCCGCGCCGGATGTCGCCCATTGTCCCCTCGGCCGGTCGCAATCCACGGGCGCGCCCCCGACTTTGTCCGAGCCATGGAGACAGTTGGGGCAAAATTTTGACATCCTGTCCCGTTCTGGCATCTTTGTCCTCGCTGCAAACGGTGGGGGCCTGATGCAGTCCTTGGAAGGACAGACTCTTGGCTCCGATGGCCCCGAACCCGGCGGCGTTGTCCGCATCTGCCGTATCCCCCTCTGGACCGCGCGCCCCTCTCGCGCGAGGCCGGGTGGAGAGCGTCTGCCGGGTCGGGGCGGTTATGCAACGGTTCAGCAAGACCGTTCCCGTTCCCGCCTCGCTTCTGCCCGCCATCGCCGCCTTCAACCACGGGACCGAGTTCGCCGCGCCGACCGGCCCGGGCATCGCCGTGGAAGACTTGGAACCGGGCATGGAGCTGCGGCTGATCGACGGCACGTCGACCACGCTGCTGTGGATTGGCGCGCTTGACCTGTCGCCTTCACTGGCGCAGGCGCTGTGCGCCGACGGCAGCGCCCCGCTGGTGCGTATCCTGCCCGACCGCTTCGGATTTGCACGGCCCGCGCGGGACCTCGTCATGGGTGCCGAAGGGCGCCTCGCCCGTCCTGACGGCCGCCCGATGCGCGCGGTCGATGCGGTGGACTACGAAGGCATCCTGCCGCTGACCCCGCCCGGCCCTGTGCGCCTCTACCAGGTGGTGACCGACCGTCCGGGTGCTTTGCTGATTGCCAACGGCCTCGGCGTGCCGGCCTTCGGGCTGCGCGGCTGGCTGGACCAGCAGGACAGCGTCGTGCAGGGAATCGTGTCGCACTTCCTGCCCGGCGGCCCGCACACGCAGGTCGCCTGAGTCGGCCGACAGGCGCCGTCAGGCGCTGCGCGCCAGCCGATCCTCCAGAACGTCGAACGGAACGCCCGGCTCGTCCTTGGCCCCCCGGATGACCAGCGACGTCTTCACGCTGGCGACGTTCGCCGCGGCTGTCAGCTCTTCGGTCAGGAAGGTCTGGAAGGTGCTCAGATCGGGCGCGACGCATTTCAGAATGAAATCGATCTCGCCGTTCAGCATGTGACACTCGCGCACCAGCGGCCAGGCACGGCAGCGCGCCTCGAAGGCGGACAGGTCGGCCTCGGCCTGGCTGTTCAGCCCGACCATCGCGAAGACCTGCACCTCGAAGCCCAGCGCGCGGGCATTCACCTTGGCGTGGTAGCCGTTGATGTAGCCCTGCTCCTCGAGCGTGCGCACACGGCGCAGGCAGGGCGGCGCGGAGATCCCGACCCGCTTGGCCAGTTCCACGTTCGTCATCCGGCCGTCGGCCTGAAGTTCGGACAGAATCTTGCGATCGATCTCGTCCAGTCGTGAACCCGGCATGTGCGTTTCCCTGTCTGCCCGCGCGACCTTACAAAAGCCGCCTCTGCCGCGCAATATTATTTCGCGTCTCGGCAATATTTTTCAATCTTCGGCAAAGGACGCGGCGGGGCAGCGCAGGGCGTTCCTTTGTCCGTGCGGCAGTCCTATATGACCTCAGCCGACATGCAAGACGGAAGACCCATGACCGAAGCTGCCCCGACCACCCGCCACACCCGCGTCCTGATCATCGGTTCCGGCCCGGCAGGATATACCGCCGCCGTCTACGCCAGCCGCGCGATGCTCTCGCCCCTCCTCGTCCAGGGCATCCAGCCCGGCGGACAGCTGACCATCACCACCGAGGTCGAGAACTGGCCCGGCGAGTCGATGATCATGGGCCCCGACCTGATGGTGAAGATGGAGGAGCACGCCCGCGCGATGGGCGCCGAGATCATCTCCGACCACATCAACAGTCTCGACCTGTCGCAGCGTCCCTTCACCGCCGTCGGCGACAACGGCGCGACCTACACCGCCGACGCGCTGATCCTCGCGACGGGCGCGCAGGCAAAGTGGCTCGGTCTGCCCTCGGAAGAGCATTTCAAGGGCTTCGGCGTCTCGGCCTGCGCCACCTGCGATGGCTTCTTCTACCGCGGCAAGGAGGTCGTCGTGGTGGGCGGCGGCAACACCGCCGTCGAGGAAGCGCTGTTCCTGACCAACTTCGCATCGAAGGTGACGGTCGTGCACCGCCGCGACAGCTTCCGCGCCGAAAAGATCCTGCAGGACCGCCTGTTCAAGAACCCGAAGGTCGAGGTGATCTGGGATCACGAGGTGGTCGAGGTCGTCGGCCCGCACGAGCCGCGCGGTGTCGAGGGCGTCACGCTCCGCAACGTCAAGACCGGCGCGACGCAGACCGTGCCCTGCGCCGGGTTCTTCGTGGCCATCGGCCACGCCCCGGCATCGGAGCTGGTGAAGGACCAGCTTGAAACCCATCACGGTGGCTATGTCGTGACGAAGCCCGACTCGACCGCCACCTCGATCCCCGGGGTCTTCGCCGCGGGCGACCTGACCGACCACGTCTACCGGCAGGCCGTGACCAGCGCCGGGATGGGCTGCATGGCGGCGCTGGAAGCCGAGCGCTTCCTCGCCGAGCACGGCCAGGACACCGCCGTCGCGGCGGAGTGAGGCTCAGAGCCGAAGCTCGCCGGACATCAGGACATGGGCCTGCCCGCCGACCCGGACACCGGTGATCGCGTCGGGCGGGCCCAGCACCTCGACCCGGGCCTGTCCGGGGCGTCCCATGTCATGGCCCTGCTCGGCCAGGTAGACCGGGTCCGCCAATAACCCACGCGACCACAGGTACGCGGCGGCGGCCCCGGTGGCCGACCCGGTGAACGGGTCCTCCGGCGGGTTGGGCGGTGCGAGGATCAGCCGCGCGAAGGTTGAACCGGCAGCGCTCGCCCCCTCCAGCGTCACGAGATAGGGCTCCATCGCGCTGTTCAGCGCCCCCGGCACGGCCTCGGCCAGCGCGGCGCGGAAGGTCGCCAGCGCCTCCGGGTTCATCCGGGCGCGCCGGATCGTGGCTCGGTCCCGCACGACGGCCACGCAGAACGGCAGCCCAGTCGAGACGACCTGCGGCGGTTCGATGATGTCGGAGGCCTCCAGCCCCACGACCGCCGCGACCAGCGCCGGATCGACCTCCGGACCGAAGCCGGGCGCGGCCTGGGTCATGGTGACCCAGCCCTCCCCGAGGGTGCAGGGCACGAGGCCCGCGCCGGTCTCCAGCGTGATGCGGTCGCCGGAGACGAGGCCGCGATGGACCAGGCTGGCGACGGTCGCGATGGTGGGATGCCCGGCGAACGGGATTTCCTGCCCGGCGAGAAAATAGCGCACCCGGACGTCGGCCACGTCGGACGGGCCGACGAAGGTGCATTCCACCAGCGAGGTCTCGCGCACCACCGCCATGCAGGTCTCGGGCGGCAGCGCACCGCCATCATGGACCACGGCGCAGCCGTTGCCGCCGAAGGGCCGGTCGGTGAAGGCGTCGACCCAGTCGAGCGGCAGAGACCGCCCGGTCAATGCACGTGGACCGGCTTCATGTCATGCTGGCGGGCCAGCACGAAGGCCAGCCGCCGGTCCCGCACCAGCGCGATGCGGTCCCCGTTCTCGCCGTGGACGGCATAGAGCTGCTCGGCGCCTGCAACGTGCCGGCGCACGTCGTCGGGCAGGTCGGCGACCGCCACCGGCCGGACATAGACGATCTTGCCGTGTTCAGGTGTGTCGAACGCGTATTTCTGGTCCATCGGACGTCACTCCTGCCCCGTCTCTTTCCCTGTTCTGATCCGGATGGTCTGCACCACGCTGTCGGGCACCGCCCGCTTCAGGTCGATGTGGAGCAACCCGTTCTCCATCTCGGCCCCGGCCACCTCGACGCCGTCGGCCAGCACGAAGCTGCGCTGGAACTGGCGGGCGGCAATGCCGCGATGCAGGAACACGCGCCCGTCGGTGTCGTCGCCCTGGCGGCCCCGGATCACGAGCTGGCGGTCTTCCAGCGTGATCGACAGGTCTTCCTCGCGGAACCCGGCGAGGGCGAGGGTGATGCGGTAGCGCGTCTCGCCCCGCTGCTCGATGTTGTAAGGGGGATAGCCGTCGTTGCCGGCTTTCGCGGTGCGCTCCACGAGGCGTTCCAGCTGGTCGAAACCCAGCAGGAACGGATGCGCGCCGAGGGTCATTTTCGTCATGGCCCGATGTCCTTTCGTTGTCCTTGATCCCAAGCGACAGGCGGAGCGGGTCCCGAGGCGGCGACCCGCTGTCCGGAATATGGGCGAGGGCCGCTCCCCCCGCAAGATGCCGGGCATCAAACCCCTTTATTCACAGGCCTGTTCGCCTTATCTCTAGGCGGTCGACGTCCCCTGGAGGTGCAAGACGGGCATGAACATGCACGGACCCGGTCAGATGGATCACGAGGAGGTGCTGCGGGTGGAACTCGCGGTTCTGAAGCGTGAGCACCGCGACCTCGACGAGGCGATCCACGTGATGGAACTGGCCGGGCGCAGCGACGCGCTGACCCTCCGCCGCCTGAAGAAGCAGAAGCTCAGCCTGAAGGACCGGATCGCCCGGATCGAGGACGAGCTGACCCCCGACATCATCGCCTGACCAGGGGTCCGCGGGCTGGCCTGTCGGCGGGTCCGCGCCATGACGCGCGTGCCGTCCGGAACGGCGTTGCCGCCCCCCGGCCAGCCGTTATAGTGCCACCTCCGAGGCAGGGAGACACATGCATGGACGCGCCGGTGGGCATCATCATGGGCAGCCAGTCGGACTGGCCGACAATGCGCGAGGCCGCCGCGATTCTGGACGAGCTGGACGTGGCCTATGAGGCGCGGATCGTCTCGGCCCATCGCACACCGGACCGGCTGTGGGAGTACGGCCGGGCCGCCGCCGGGCGTGGCCTGAAGGTCATCATCGCAGGGGCCGGCGGTGCCGCGCACCTGCCCGGCATGATGGCCTCGAAGACCCGCGTGCCGGTGATCGGCGTGCCCGTCCAGACCAAGGCGCTGTCGGGGGTCGACAGCCTCTATTCCATTGTCCAGATGCCGAAGGGCTACCCGGTCGCCACCATGGCGATCGGCGCGGCGGGCGCGGCGAACGCGGGCCTGATGGCGGTAGCCATCCTCGCGGTGTCGGACGCGGCCCTCGCCGAGCGGCTCGACGCCTGGCGCGCGGCCCTGTCGGCCTCGATCCCGGACGTGCCGTCCGATGACTGAGACGACCTCCATGCCGACCGAGATCGCAGACCCGTCCCTGCCCCCCGCCCTGAAGCCCGGCCAGACCATCGGGATCCTTGGCGGCGGCCAGCTCGGCCGGATGATCGCCGTCGCGGCGGCGCGTCTCGGACTGAAGGCCCATGTCTACGAGCCGCAGCCGCGCTCGCCGGCCGGGGACGTGGCGGCGCAGACCTTCTCGGCCTCCTACACCGACCGTATGGCCCTGACCGCCTTCGCGCGCTCCGTCGACGTCATCACCTACGAATTCGAGAACATCCCGACCGAGGCGCTCGACCTGCTCGGCCGCCTCAAGCCCATCCGGCCGAACCGCCGGGCGCTGGAAGTCAGCCAGGACCGACTGACCGAGAAGACGTTCCTGAACGACCACGCCTGCAAGACCGCCCCCTTTGCCGAGGTCGACAGCCTCGAGACGCTGAAGGCCGCCATCGCCACCATCGGCACCCCGGCGATCCTGAAGACCCGCCGGTTCGGCTATGACGGCAAGGGCCAGATGCGGATCACCGCCCCGGCCCAGGCCGAGGCCGCCTGGGAGGGCATCGGCGCGGTGCCCGCGATCCTCGAAGGACATGTCGCGTTCAGCCACGAGGTCTCGGTCATCGCCGCGCGTGGCCTCGACGGCGCGGTGGCCGTCTATGACCCGGGCGAGAACCTGCACCTCGGCGGCATCCTCGCCACGACGACGGTGCCCGCGCGGCTGACCGCGTCGCAGCGGCAGGACGCGGTGCTGGCCGCCGCGCGACTGCTGAACGCGCTCGACTACGTCGGCGTGATGGGCGTCGAGTTCTTCGTGACCGAGGGCGGCCTCGTGGTGAACGAGATTGCCCCGCGGGTGCACAACTCGGGCCACTGGACGCAGAACGGCTGTGCCGTCGACCAGTTCGAGCAGCACGTGCGCGCCATCGCGGGCTGGCCGCTGGGCGACGGGACGCGGCACGCAGACGTGGTGATGGAGAACCTGATCGGCGAGGCCGTCGAGCGCGTCCCCGACATCGCCCGCGAGGCGAACGCGGCGCTGCACCTCTACGGCAAGGCCGAGGCGCGGCCGGGCCGCAAGATGGGGCACGTCAACCGGATCGTGCCGCGTCAGGGCTGAGGCAGGTCGGGCGGGGCGAGGTCCGGCATCGCCTCGATCACCTCCTGCACGTCGAACCCGGCGCGCGCGATCTCGTAGAGCACTTCGGACAGCTCAAGCCCGGGCTCGAAATGGCCGGTGCGCAGGAATACCATGATCTGCGCGACCACCAGCGGGTTGTTCATCATGAAGGTGTGCGTCACCGGCAGGACGATGTGATCCGCCATGCCGGCGAGGCGGGTGCTCTCGACCGAGACCTTGCCGTCATCCTCGCCGGGAATGATCCCGGAATATATCGGGTTCAGGCTGACGTTGCCGGCGATGACGCCCAGTTCGAAATCGGCGGGACCCAGTCGGTTCGGCACGCTGTCCGGCCCGGTGCCCAGTTCCAGCCCGGCGGGTCCGTTCAGCCAGCGGAACGGCGCGAGATCGCCCAGCGCGTCCACGAGCTCCGAGCCGTGGTTCGGCGGGGCCAGCATGACGACCCGGCCGAGGCGCGGGATCGTGTTGGCGCTGAGGAACTGCCGCACGAGGATGCCGCCCATCGAGTGCGTCACGAAATGGATCCGCCCCGTGGCCGGGCAGCGGGCCAGCGCGCGGGGAATGACATCGGCCGCCAGACGCTCGATCCGGTCTTCCGTCGACGGGTAGTCGTCGAGAACGGTATCGTAGCCCGCCTTCCACAGCACCTCGTCGAGCAGGCTCAGCGACGCCTCGCTGCGACTGAGGCCGTGCAGCAGCACGACGCAATCCGCCCGCGCCTGCACGGGCAGGACAAGCAACAGGAGAAGGGCGAGCGCGCGCATGACCCACAGGTAAGGCCGCGCGCGCCCGGTTGCGAGGGATTGCGCGGGCCGCGTCGCTGCGTCACGCTCCGCGCATGCCCAGCCGCCCGCCCCGCCTCGCCGTACGCGCCCTGATCCTGCATGAGGATCGCCTGCTTCTCGTGAACGCGTGGGGCGGGGGGGTGTCGGACCTCTGGTGTGCCCCCGGCGGCGGGGTCGAACCGCATGCCAGCCTGCCCGACAACCTGATCCGCGAGGTTCACGAAGAGACCGGACTGACCGTGCGCGTCGGGGCGCCGGTGCTGGTCAACGAGTTCCACGCGCCCGAGCGCAGTTTCCACCAGGTCGATGTCTACTTCCGCTGCGAGATCGTCGCGGGCCGCCTCGACGACGCGTGGCAGGACCCCGAGGGGATCGTGACGGAACGCCGGTTCTTCGCCCGCGCCGAGATGTCCGGCATCCGGTACAAGCCCGACAGCCTGCCCGAGGCGGCCTGGGGCGGCGCGATGCTGTACGATCCGCTGGAACCGCTGGTGCGCTAGCCCATCAGCCGCGCGGCGGCCGCGCCCGTGGCGTGGACCAGCCGCCCGGCGGCGAAGGTCGCCTCGACCCGCCGCGTCGCGGGGTTCAGCACGAGGAGGTCGGCGCGCCCGCCCGCCTCGAGATGCCCCCGGTCGTGAAGACCCAGCGCCCGGGCCGGTGCGGCCGAGACCATAGACCAGACCCGCGACCAGTCATGCGACACGGTCAGCTTCAGCGCCGCGCCCAGCAGCGCGGGGTAGTGATAGTCCGACACCAGCACGTCGCAGAGGCCCTCGGCCACCAGCGCCTCGGCCGCGACCTTGCCCGCGTGGCTGCCGCCGCGCAGCACGTTCGGCGCGCCCATCACGATGAGGTCACCGCCCGCCCGGGCCGCCTCGGCCGCCGCGACCGTCTCGGGGAACTCGGCGACCGCGGCCCCCAGCGCCCGGAACCGCAGGCGGTCCTCCGGCCTGTGGTCGTCGTGACTGCCGAGCAGGACGCCCCGCGCCGCCAGCCGCCCCGCCAGCGCCTCTAGGGCCGGGCCGCTGTCCCGCGCGCACATCTCGCGGATCAGGGCGGCGTGGGCGTCCGGGGATCGCCCGGCCTTCAGCGCCTGCCCGGTCAGGCGCGGCAACGCCTTGCCCGCCGCCACCTCGGCGCGCGGCAGGTGATCGTTGAAGACGACGTAACCGATCCCGGCCCGCGCGATCAGCGCCTCGGCCGCGTCGAAGCTGTCGCTCATCCCGGTTTCCAGCCGCAGTTGCAGCCGGAGGTCCAGTTGCGCCGGGAACCCGGCCAGCGCCGTCGCGAGCGCCCCGGCGGAGTCCGGGCCGCGCATGCCGCCTTCCCAGGACCAGAACTGTGCGAGCATCGCGGTGGTGATCCCGCAGGCCGCCAGCTCGGCCTCGAGTGCGGCAAGGCCGAGGGCCATGTCGGTTACAGCACCCCGGCGCGGGGCGAGATGGCGCTCGAATCCGTCGCCGTGCAGATCGACGAGCCCGGGAAGCAAGCGGAAGCCGCCCAGATCGACCGCCCGTCCGGCCCGATCCGCCGCGATCCGGTCCCCGGCCACCGCCAGCGACCGGTCCTCCCAGCCTTCGGGACCCAGGACCTGCGCCCCGTCGAAAGTCAGTTCCATGTGCCCGCTCCCGCCTTGCACCGCCGTCCTAGCGGGCGGGCGGACAACAAGAAAGGGGGGCCCGAAGACCCCCCTTCCCGCAAGCATCCCTGTAAAGGGAAACCCTTACATCATGCCGCCCATGCCGCCCATGTCGGGCATGCCGCCGCCGGCGCCAGCGCCTTCCTTGGCGGGCTTGTCGGCGACCATGGCTTCGGTGGTGATCAGCAGGCCGGCCACCGAGGCGGCGTCCTGCAGCGCGGTGCGCACGACCTTCGCGGGGTCGATCACGCCGAACTTGAACATGTCACCGTACTCTTCGGTCTGCGCGTTGAAGCCGAATGCCTTGTCGTCCGACTCGCGGATCTTGCCCGCGACGACCGAGCCGTCCACGCCCGAGTTCTCGGCGATCTGGCGCAGCGGGGCCTCGAGGGCCTTGCGCACGATGGCGATGCCGACGTTCTGGTCGTTGTTGGCACCGGTCAGACCGTCCAGCGACTTTGCCGCCTGAACGAGGGCCACGCCACCGCCGACGACGACGCCTTCCTGAACCGCGGCGCGGGTCGCGTTGAGCGCGTCATCGACGCGGTCCTTGCGCTCCTTCACTTCGACTTCGGTCATGCCGCCGACGCGGATGACGGCAACGCCACCGGCCAGCTTCGCCAGACGCTCCTGCAGCTTCTCGCGGTCGTAGTCCGAGGTGGTTTCCTCGATCTGCTGGCGGATCTGCAGCACGCGCGCTTCGATCTCGGCCTTCTCGCCGGCACCGTCCACGATGATGGTCTCGTCCTTGGTGATCGAGATCCGCTTGGCCTTGCCGAGCATGTCCATGGTGACGTTCTCGAGCTTCATGCCGAGGTCTTCCGAGATCACCTGGCCGCCGGTCAGGATCGCGATGTCCTGCAGCATGGCCTTGCGGCGATCACCGAAGCCCGGTGCCTTGACGGCCGCGATCTTCAGACCGCCACGCAGCTTGTTGACCACGAGGGTCGCCAGCGCTTCGCCTTCGACGTCCTCGGCGATGATGAGGAGCGGCTTCTGCGACTGGATGACGGCCTCGAGCAGCGGGACCATCGGCTGCAGCGACGAGAGCTTCTTCTCGTGCAGCAGGACGACGGCGTCTTCCAGCTCGGCAACCATCTTCTCGGGGTTGGTCACGAAGTAGGGCGACAGGTAACCACGGTCGAACTGCATGCCCTCGACGACGTCGGTCTCGGTCTCGAGGCCCTTGTTCTCCTCGACGGTGATGACACCCTCGTTGCCGACTTTCTGCATCGCGTCCGCGATCTGCTGGCCGATCTCGGTCTCGCCGTTCGCCGAGATGGTGCCGACCTGGGCCACTTCAGCCGAGTCGTTCACCGGGCGGGCGGCGGCCTTGATGGCCTCGACGGCGCGGGTGGTGGCGAGGTCGATGCCGCGCTTCAGGTCCATCGGGTTCATGCCCGCTGCGACCGACTTCATGCCTTCCTTGATGATGGCCTGGGCCAGCACGGTGGCGGTGGTGGTGCCGTCGCCGGCTTCGTCGTTGGTGCGGGAAGCGACTTCCTTCACCATCTGGGCGCCCATGTTCTCGAACTTGTCCTCAAGCTCGATTTCCTTGGCGACCGAAACGCCGTCCTTGGTGATGCGCGGGGCGCCGAACGACTTCTCGATGACCACGTTGCGGCCCTTCGGGCCGAGGGTGACCTTCACGGCGTCGGCGAGGATGTTCACGCCGCGCAGCATCTTCTCGCGGGCGTTGGTGTTGAACTTGACGTCCTTAGCAGCCATTGGGGCTTACTCCTTCGGAATTCTCGTGGGGAATGAGGAAACGATCCGGGGCGTTCAGGCTGCAGCCGCAGCCGACGACGGGGTGATGATCCCGAGGATGTCGCTTTCCTTCATGATGAGGAGGTCCTCACCGTCGATCTTGATCTCGGTGCCCGACCACTTGCCGAACAGGATACGGTCGCCCACCTTCACGTCCATCGCGATGCGGTCGCCGTCTTCGTCGCGCGCACCGGCGCCCACGGCGACGATCTCGCCCTCGGCGGGCTTCTCTTTCGCGGTGTCGGGGATGATCAGGCCGCCCTTGGTCTTGTCTTCGCTTTCGACGCGACGGACCAGAACGCGGTCATGCAGCGGGGTGAATGCCATCTTGCGGCTCCTTCACTGAAGTGTTGCTCCCTTCGTTAGCACTCACCCGGGGCGAGTGCTAACCGTGAGGCGTAGGTAAGGAGCGACCGATTTGCTGTCAACGGGGGACCCGGCGAAAAATGCGGGGATCCGACGGTCAGGGGGCAACGCCCCAGAGGGCGGCCACCAGCGCCAGGCCCTGCGGGTCGATCCGTGCCAGTTCGGCCCGGTCGCGCGGGGTCTGGTCGTTCCGTCCGAAGAGCGCCTCGGTCAGTTCCGCGAAGTACTCCATCGGATCGGTCATCGCGTAGGCGTCGCCGTAAAGGCCCGACGCTTGCGCCGCCGCGAAGGCAGCCTCGATCTCGGGCGTGCGGTCGAGCAGCGCGCGGTGGTGATAGGCATGCGCCAGCTCGTGCAGCACGACCAGCGGCATCGCCTGCCGCCATTCCACGACCCGGCGGTTCAGTTCCACCGCGCCGACCTTGCCGGGATTGTAGCCGTTGTCGCGCAGCCAGAAGCCCGACCGGTGGAACTGGCCCGCCCCGTCATGCAGCGGCGCGTTCTCCAGCCAGATCGGCACCTCGGTCAGCACGGCCAGCGCCGGTTCGGGCACCACCTCCAGAACCAGGGACAGTTGCCGCCCGACCTCCTGCAGCGCCGCATCGCGCCCCCGCGGATCGGCCTGCCAGCCGGACGAGACGTTCACCCGCCACGGCCCGACACGCGCCTTGGCATAGTCCGCGGTGCGCTCGAAAGCGCTGGCGGGCACCGCGAAGAGAAGCAGGAACAGGACAATCCGGGTCAGCATGGGCCGAACTTTTCCCCGCGATCCCGGCGGATTTCGGGCCGGGACCGGGCGGGATCGGGTCAGCGCGGGACCGGATCAGTGCGGGACGAGCGCCCGCAGCCAGTCTTCCTGCGCGGCCGTCTCGATCGCGCCGGGGCGGGCCGCACGGACCAAGGCCATCGCCACTTCGGGCGACGGGGCTGCACCGGTCTCCAGCAGCAGGCGCGCGGCGACGGTCCCGGTGCGCCCCAGCCCCGCCCGGCAGTGGATCAACACGCGTGCCCCCGCCCGCAGCCGGTCGATCAGCGCCGGTCCGACCGTGCGCCAGAGCCGCTCGAAGACTGCGCCGGGCGGCTGCATGTCGGGCACCGGCACCGGGTACCAGTCAAGGCCCCGGGCCCGCACGCCCTCCCCCAGCCCGGCGACACCGAGCCGCGCGGCCTCGTCCGGCTCGATCAGCGTGACGACCGCCCCGGCGCCCCAGTCCCTGATCGCGTCGAGGTCGGCGTCGAGGTCGCGCGCGCCCCCGCCCGCGGCGTCCCGGCGCCCGGGACAGGCCGACAGTCCCAGCACCCCGGCCAGCACGGGCAGCGTGTCGATCCGCAGTGGTGGTGACGTCATCCCGGTTCCTCCAGCCCCGCCAAAGGTGCGGCGGTGCAGCGCGTGACAATTCCGATACCCTGCCCTAGAAGGCGCGCGAACCAGTATTGCCCCTCCGAGGTATCCCATGACCACTCTTGTTTTCGGCCACAAATCGCCCGACACCGACTCGACCGGCTCGCCGCTGATCTGGGCCTGGTATCTCAGCCACACCGGCACCCCGGCCGAGGCGCGCCTGCTGGGCGAGCCGAACACCGAAGCGCTGTTCATGCTGAACCGCTGGGGCCTCGAGAAGCCCGCGCTGCTGGGCGAGCTGGCCGAGGGGACCCCGGTCGTGATCGTGGACACCAACAACCCCGCCGAATTGCCGGCCAACGTGAACGACGCCGACATCCGCGGCATCATCGACCACCACAAGCTGGTCGGCGGGCTGGAAACGAAGGGCCCGATCGACATCACGGTCCGCCCGCTGGCCTGCACCGCCACCATCATGCACGACCTGATGGGCGACCACGTCGGCCACGCGCCCGAGGCGATCAAGGGCGCGATGCTGACCTGCATCCTGTCGGACACGCTGGAGTTCCGGTCGCCGACCACCACCCCGCATGACAAGGCCGTGGCCGAGAAGCTCGCCGCCGATCTGGGCATCGACGTCCCGTCCTTCGCGGCCGAGATGTTCGCCGCGAAGTCCGACGTGTCGGCGTTCTCGGATGCCGAGCTGCTGCGGATGGACTCGAAGGAGTACGAGGTCGGCGGCAAGCAGTTCCGCGTCTCGGTGCTGGAAACGACCGCCCCGCAGACCGTGCTCGACCGCAAGGACAGCCTGATGGCCAGCATGGTGGACGTGGCGAAGGAAGACGGGGCCGACCAGGTGCTGCTCTTCGTCGTGGACATCCTGAACGAGCAGGCGACGCTTCTGGTGCCGAACGACCTGGTCAAGACCGTGGCCGAGAAGAGCTTCGGCGCGACCGTCACCGGTGACACCGTCGTGCTGCCGGGCATCATGTCCCGCAAGAAGCAGATCATCCCGAACCTGAAGGTCTGAGGACCGCAGGCACCGAAACGGTTCAGGGGGTGGCGTGCTGCGCCACCCCCTTTTTCTTGCCGGGCGCTACTGGTTGTCCAGCTGGGCCCGCACGCTGAGCCGCCCGCGCCGTGAGATGCGGTAGGGCGCGCCAGCGAAGGATTCGATCAGACGCTTGCGGCGCAGGCGCTGGAACACCGGCAGGGTGCAGTCCTCCAGCGTGTAGCCTTCGCGGGTGACGCAGGAGACCTCGGTCACCTTGCCGCCCGCGCTGCGTTCGAACAGGATCGCGCCGCCCTTGGCCAGCACGTGCAGCACGCGCTGTTCGGGTCTGGAAATGTTCATCGGGGAATGTCCGCGCTGAGTTGCGCGCAGCGATGCGCCCCGCACTCGCGAGGGCGCGCTGCCACTCAGGCCCTGTGGGGTCGGCCGGGCCTCAGCCCCGCGACACAGTCTCGAACATCAAACCTCCATCGGTCACCCTCTCGCTATCCCGGGCGCGGGCGCGCTTCAACAGCGGTGGCCCCGCCTCGCGAAACGGCCTATGGGAAGGCGGAATTTCCGCCACACCCCGACCCGGAAGGCCGCCATGACCCGCATCATTTCCTCGCTGTCCGAGATCGGCCCCAACTACGACGCGTTGCTCTGCGACCTCTGGGGCTGCGTCCACAACGGGATCGAACCCTTCCCCGAGGCGGTCGCGGCCCTGCAGGCCTATCGCCGCTCGGGCGGGGCGGTCTGCCTCGTGACCAACTCGCCGAAACCCCGCGCCGGGGTCGAGGCGCAGATGGACGCGATGGGCCTGCCCCGCGACGCCTGGGACACCATTGCCACCTCGGGCGACAGCGCGCGGGCGGCGATGTTCTCGGGCCTTGTCGGGGAACGGGTGTTCTTCATCGGCGAGGAACGCGACCTGCCCTTCTTCGAGCGCATGAAGCTGATGCCCGACGCGCCCGAGATCGCCCGCGTGCCGCTGGACCAGGCCGAGGGCCTCGTCTGCACCGGTCCGTTCGATCCGATGGCCGATCCTGCCGACCTGCGGCCGCAACTGCTCTATGCCAAGACGATGGGCCTGAAGCTGCTCTGCGCCAACCCGGACATCGTCGTCGACCGGGGCGAGACCCGCGAGTGGTGCGCGGGCGCGGTCGCGCAGCTCTATACCGAGATGGGCGGCGAGAGCCTCTACTTCGGCAAGCCGCACCCGCCGATCTATGACCTCGCCCGGCGACGGCTGGCCGAGATCGGGCGCCTGCCCCGCGACGCCGACCGGGTGCTGGCGGTGGGCGACGGCATCGCCACCGACGTGCAGGGCGCGCTCGGCGAGGATATCGATTCGATCTTCATCACCGGGGGACTGGCGGCGCGCGAGACCGCGACCGCGCCCGGCGGCCAGCCCGACCCGGAGCGCCTGGCCCGGTTCACGGAGACCGCCATGGTCGCGCCGACCTACGCGATGGGGTTCCTGCGCTAACCCCGGGCTTGCCTCGCAACAAAATTACAATACATCCCATCCAAAACGTCGCATTCTTGCTTTCGCATTTGCAGCAAGGCGGCACATCGGGTATCTGGGGCGCAGTCGCCAGACATGGAGGGGACGATGTTGGACAACCTGCCGCGCGGCACGATCTGTATCGAGGATCTCGAAATCGGCATGACCCGGTCGCTGTCCAAGGTGGTGACCGACCGCGACATCGAGCTGTTCGCCGAGGTCTCGACCGACCGGAACCCCGTGCACCTCGACGACGACTATGCGCAGGACACCATCTTCGAGGGCCGCATCGCCCACGGGATGCTGACGGCGGGCCTCGTGTCGGCGGTGATCGGCGAGCAGTTGCCGGGGCATGGCACGGTCTATCTCGGGCAGACGCTGAAGTTCCTCGCCCCGGTGCGCCCGGGCGACCTCGTGACCGCCGAAGTCAGCGTGCTCGACATCGACCATTCCAAGCGCCGCGTGCAGTTGAACACCGTCTGCTTCGTCTCCGGCAAGCCCGTGCTGAAGGGCGAGGCGACCGTGCTCGCCCCCTCGCGCAAGTTCGACTGACGCCACGCCGGCGCACCCTTGCGCCCTCCGCGCCGGGCGGCTACCGACACGGCCATGCGGATCGTGCGCGACAGAACCTTCGTATCGCCGTCTGACCGGGGCGCGGCCGTCGCCATCGGCAATTTCGACGGCGTTCACCGTGGCCACCAGGCGGTGATAGACCTCGCCCGCGCGGCGGCGCGCGCGGAAGCGGCCCCGCTGGGCGTGCTGACCTTCTCGCCGCATCCGCGCGAGTATTTCAGCCCCGATGCCCCGCCCTTCCGCCTGATGAGCCGCGAGGCCCGCGCGCACCGGCTGGAAAAGCTCGGGATCGATGTCCTCTACGACATCGCGTTCAACCGCCAACTGGCCGACCTGACGGCCGAGGAATTCGCCGCCGAGGTGATCCGCGACCAGCTTGGCCTCGCCCATGTCGTCGTCGGTGCTGATTTCTGCTTCGGCAAGAACCGCGCGGGCACCGCCGCCATGCTGGCCGAGTTCGGCGCCTCCATGGGCTTCGGCGTCACCATCGCCGACCTGCTGGAAACCGACGGGGCCACGGTGTCCTCGACCGCGATCCGAGAGGCGCTCAGCGCGGGCCGTCCGCGCGATGCCGCCGCCATGCTCGGCCACTGGCACCGGATCGAGGGTCCGGTGATCGGCGGTGAGCAGCGCGGCCGGGTGCTGGGCTATCCGACCGCGAACATGTCGATCGAGGGCCTGCATCCGCCACGTCACGGGGTTTACGCCGTGCTGGTGGACGTCCGCGACGGCCCGCACAAGGGCAGCTATCACGGCGCGGCCTCCCTCGGCGTGCGCCCGATGTTCGGCGAGAACACCCCGAACATCGAGACGTTCCTCTTCGACTTCTCCGGCGACCTCTACGGCGCAACGCTGTCCGTGGCGCTCGTCGAGTGGCTGCGCGGCGAGGAGAAGTTCGACAGCCTCGACGCCCTGATCGCGCAGATGGATGCCGACTGCGCCCGCGCCCGTTCCATCCTGGCGTCCACATGAGCCGCAAGCCCGCCACCGCCGCCCCGGCCCTGCGTCCCCGCTTCTGGGAGCGCGTGCCGCTCGACAAGATGACCCCGCAGGAATGGGAGGCGCTCTGCGACGGTTGCGGCCGCTGCTGCCTCTTGAAGCTGGAAGACGACGAGACGCAGGAGATCGCCTTCACCCGCGTATCCTGCCGCCTGCTCGACACCGACACCTGCCGCTGCGGGCAGTACGAGACGCGCAAGACCTTCGTGCCGGATTGCGTGGTGCTGACTCCGAAGACGCTGGACGAGATCGCCTACTGGATGCCCACGACCTGCGCCTACCGGCGACTGCACGAGGGCAAGCCGCTGAACGACTGGCACCCGCTGGTGTCGGGCGACCCGGCCTCGGTCCACGAGGCAGGCGTCTCGGTCAAGGGCTGGGCCATCCCCGAGTTCGAGATCGACGAGGACGACCTCGAGGATTACACCATCGACGAATGATGCCGGGCCATCTCGGCCGCGAGGGACTGCGGATGGCTGCGCACCACGTCATGCCCCGCCCCGGCGACCACCAACCGTTCTGCCTGCGGCAGCCGCGCCGCCAGCCCGTCCTGAATCGCGCTGACGATGGCCGGGGAATTCCCGCCCTCGACCAGCAGCACGGGACAGCGCACCTTGTCCAGACCATCGATCACGCCCGGACGATCGGCCAGCGTGGCCGCGTCGGCCCTCGCGACAAGGCCCAGCCGGTCCCGAAAATAGCTGCGTTGCGGCTCGGGCACGGCGGCGGCGCCGGGTCCGCCCCAGTCTGTCAGGAACATCTGCAGTGCGGCCTCCACCTGCCCCTCGTGGAACAGACGCAGGAAGGCCCCGCCGCCCGCCTCGAACGCCCGCCGCGCCTCGGGGGCGGCCGCCGCGAAATAGACCGGCTCGACCAGCGTCAGCGCCCGGACGAGATGCGGCGCCTCGACAGCCAGCCGCAGCGCCAGCGTGCCGCCGAAACTGTGACCGGCGACCTCGACCGGGCCGCCCGCCTCGTCGGCCAGCCGCTGGGCCAAGGCCCGGACCATCTCAGTCGCCTGGTCATGCAAATCGCGGGCGGGGTCGTGCGGGCCGCTCCGGCCGTGGCCGACGAGGTCCGGCATCACCGCACGGCCTTCGGGCAGGCGCTCGGCCACGCGCCGCCACGCCCCGCCATGGGCCAGCATGCAGTGCAGCATCAGGATCGGCGGTCCGATCCCTTGCTCCGTCCAGTGACAGAGCGTGCCCCCGAGCCGGGCTTCCGGCATCAGATCTCGCCCTTGAGCGCCAGATCGAGATCGTCGAGGCGGTCCTGCCCCCAGAACCGGCGATCGTCCGGCGTGATGTAGAAGGGCGCACCGAAAGCCCCCATGCGCACCGCGTCCTCGAGGTTGGCGGCATAGGTCTCGGCGCCCGCGAGCATCCCGCTGTCGGCGAGCGAAGGGTCGAACCCGGCCCCCGCCAGCACGTCGCGCACCACGTCATCCTCGGCGATGTTGCGCTCCTCGGCCCAGCACGCGCGGGTGAAGCCATGCGCCAGCGCACCCAGATCGCCGTCTGCCTTGCCGGCCCGCACAGCGCTCTGCGCCGCGATGAACGCGTAGGAGGAGGGCGCCGGGTTCGCGGGCCAGAAGGCGGGCTTCAGGTTCAGCGGCAGTCCCGTCTTGCGCGCCTGCCGTTCCAGTTCCTGCAGGCGATAGGCCAGCCGGGATTCGTGGCGGTCCTTCGGCGCCACGCCCCCGGTGCGGGCAAAGAGCGCGATCACGTCGAGGGGACGATAGTCGATCTCCAGACCGTGGCGGGCACAGATTTCCTCGAGCCTTGTGCCTGCAAGGTAGGTGAACGGGGAAACAGTCGCGAAAAAATAGGTCAGTGTCGCCATTCGGGCCCCCACGCCGCAGATCGGTCAGGCTGTCGCGCCCGGTTGACTTTGCAAGACCCTACGGCGGTGCTAAGCGGTGTCAACGTCTGTCGGCCTGTCCGGGCCGCGTCCGAGAAAGGCCCCGAGATGCCCTCCCATGTCGAACCGAAACTGATTTCCGGCAACGCCAACCTGCCGCTCGCCAACGCGATCTGCCGCCGCATGTCGGTGCATCGCGGGATGCAGGTAGGCCTCGTCAACGCCCGTGTCGAGCGGTTCAACGACGGCGAGATCTTCGTCGAGGTCTTCGAGAACGTCCGCGGCGAGGACATGTTCATCGTCCAGCCTACCTCGAACCCGGCGAACGACAACCTGATGGAACTGCTGATCATCGCCGATGCCCTGCGCCGCTCGTCGGCCGCCCGGATCACGGCGATCATCCCCTACTTCGGGTATGCCCGGCAGGACCGCCGCACCAAGGCGCGGACCCCGATCACCGCCAAGCTGGTGGCCAACATGATGGTCGAGGCGGGGATCGAACGGATCCTGACGATGGATCTGCACGCGGCCCAGATCCAGGGCTTCTTCGACATCCCGGTCGACAACCTCTATGCCGCCCCGGTCTTCGCGCTCGACGTGCGCCACCACTTCAAGGGCAAGCTCGACTCGGTCACCGTGGTGTCGCCCGACGTCGGGGGCGTGGCGCGCGCCCGCGAACTGGCGCAGCGGATCGGGGCGGGCCTCGCCATCGTGGACAAGCGGCGTTCGAAACCCGGTGTCGTGGAAGACATGACCGTGATCGGCGACGTGAAGGGCCAGACCTGCATCATCGTGGACGACATCTGCGATACCGCCGGGACGCTGGTGAAAGCCTCCGACCTGCTGCTGAGCGAGGGCGCGTCGGAAGTCCACGCCTACATCACCCATGGCGTGCTGTCCGGCCCTGCGGTCGAGCGCATAACCAAGTCGAAGATGAAGAGCCTTGTGATCACCGACTCGATCGCGGCCACCCCCGCGGTGATTGCCGCGCCGAACATTCGGGTCGTGCCGACGGCACCGGTCTTCGCGCAGGCAATCCTGAACATCTGGAACGGCACCTCGGTCAGCTCGCTCTTCGAGCAGGACACGCTGACGCCGATCTACGAAGGCATGTATTCCGCCGCCTGACCCCGCGGCGGGCGGTCAGTCGATCTCCCAGTCATCGGGGTGGCTGAGTTCCCCGATGGCCGTCCAGGCCGCCCGGATCCGGGCGACCCGCGTGTCGCCCCAAGTGCGAAAGACCAGCGTGAAGCCTTCGCGCGTGACGGCGTCAGCGCTGAGGTCCGCGCGCAGGTTCGTCTCGCGGTCGAGATCCCACATCGAGATGGCGACCATGACCCGCGGGCTGGACCGGTAGACCTCGGAGAAGCGCACATCCTTGCGGACCTCGCGCGGGCCCTGCCCGGTCCACATCGGCCCGCCGTCCTCGAAATCCGAGAACAGCATCACCTGCCCCTGATCGACACCGATCAGATGATTGCGGAGCTTCTTCATCGGTCTCCCTTCCCGTCCGATCCCGAAGGGATAGGGAGCCAGCCGCAGCAGGGCAAACCCAAAATGAAAGGCCCCGGAGTCGCCTCCGGGGCCTGACTGTGTGCTGTCCGGGCGCTCAGTTGGCGCTCAGACCGATCTCGCTGCCCACGGCGACCATGTCCGCCAGCACCTTCGCCGCCGCGTCGACCGCATCCGGGGTCGCTTCGGCATGGGCCGTGCGTGCCTCGGCCACGAGGGCGTCGAAGGTTTCCTGCGTCAGGTCGCCTTTCGCGAAGGCCCGCTCGGCCAGCACCGTGGTGCCGCCCGACCCGATCTCGGCGAACCCGCCGGTCACGACGTATTCCGCCGTGCCCTCGGGACCCGAAACCGTCAGCAGGCCCGGCCGCAGGGTGGTGATCGTCGGCGCATGGTCCGGCATTGCCGTCATGTCGCCGTCGGCCCCCGGGATCTGGACCGCGCTGGCCTTCACCGAGGCCAGACGGCGCTCGGGGCTGACCAGATCGAATTGCATCGTCTCTGCCATTCCGGCCTCCTCAGCCTGTCAGGATCAGGCCGCTTCCGCCGCCATGCGCTCGGCCTTGGCGATCACCTCGTCGATGTCGCCGACCATGTAGAAGGCCGCTTCCGGCAGGTGGTCGTACTCGCCCGCAACCACGGCCTTGAACGAGGCGATGGTCTTTTCGAGCGGAACCTGCACGCCGTCCGAGCCGGTGAAGACCTTCGCGACGTCGAACGGCTGGCTGAGGAAGCGCTGGATCTTCCGGGCGCGGGCCACGGTCAGCTTGTCCTCTTCCGACAGTTCGTCCATCCCGAGGATCGCGATGATGTCCTGCAGCGACTTGTAGCGCTGGAGGATCCCCTGCACGTCGCGGGCGACCTGGTAGTGCTCTTCGCCGACGATCTGCGGGTCCATCAGGCGCGAGGACGAGTCGAGCGGGTCCACGGCCGGGTAGATGCCCAGTTCCGAGATCGCACGCGACAGAACGGTCGTGGCGTCGAGGTGGGCGAAGGTGGTGGCCGGTGCCGGGTCGGTGAGGTCGTCCGCAGGCACGTACACGGCCTGGATCGATGTGATCGAGCCCGACTTCGTCGAGGTGATCCGCTCCTGCATCGCGCCCATGTCGGTGGCGAGCGTCGGCTGGTAGCCCACGGCCGAGGGGATACGGCCGAGAAGTGCGGACACCTCGGAACCGGCCTGCGTGAAGCGGAAGATGTTGTCGACGAAGAACAGAACGTCGGTGCCGGAGGCGTCACGGAACTGCTCGGCCAGCGTCAGGCCGGTCAGCGCGACGCGCGCACGGGCGCCGGGCGGCTCGTTCATCTGGCCGTAGACCAGGGCCACCTGCGACTTCTCCAGGTCATCCGGCTTGATGACGTTGGATTCGATCATCTCGTGGTAGAGGTCGTTGCCCTCACGGGTCCGCTCGCCCACACCCGCGAACACCGAGTAGCCCGAGTGCACCTTCGCGATGTTGTTGATCAGTTCCATGATCAGAACGGTCTTGCCCACGCCGGCGCCGCCGAACAGGCCGATCTTGCCGCCCTTGGCGTAGGGCGCCAGCAGGTCGATGACCTTGATGCCGGTGACGAGGATTTCCGACTCGGTCGCCTGCTCGCTGAATGCCGGAGCGGGCTGGTGGATCGAGCGGGTCTCGGTGACGTTCAGCGGCGCGCCTTCGTCCACCGGCTCGCCGACGACGTTCAGGATGCGGCCGAGGGTGGCCGGGCCGACCGGAACCGAAATCGGGCCGCCGGTGTCGCCGACTTCCTGACCGCGGACGAGGCCTTCGGTCGCGTCCATCGCGATGGTGCGCACGGTGTTCTCGCCGAGGTGCTGGGCCACTTCGAGGACCAGACGCTTGCCGTTGTTGGTGGTTTCGAGGGCGTTGAGGATCGCCGGCAGGTGGCCGTCGAACTGCACGTCGACCACGGCGCCAATCACCTGGGTGACCTTGCCTTTTGCGTTTGCCATTGGTGTGTCTCCGGTTTCCTTAGAGCGCCTCGGCGCCCGAAATGATTTCGATCAGCTCGTTCGTGATGACGGCCTGACGCGAGCGGTTGTACTCGATCGTCAGCTTCTCGATCATCTCGCCGGCGTTGCGGGTCGCGTTGTCCATCGCGGACATCCGCGCGCCCTGTTCCGAGGCGGCATTCTCGAGCAGCGCGGCGAAGATCTGCGTCGCCGCGCCCCGCGGCAGCAGGTCGGCGAGGATCGCCTCTTCGCTGGGTTCGTAGTCGTAGAGCGTGCTGCCCTCGGACGCCCCGGTGTCCTCGAACGAGGCCGGGATGATCTGCTGCGCCGTCGGCACCTGGCTGATCACCGACTGGAAGCGGTTGAAGAAGATCGTCGCGACATCGAACTCGCCCGCGTCGAAGCGGCTGAGGATGCCCTTGGCGATCTCGTGGGCATTGTCGTAGCCGATGTTCTTGGCCGCGCTGAGGTCGACGTGGCCGATGAGGTACTCCGCGTAGCCGCGACGAAGCTGTTCGCGGCCCTTCTTGCCGACAGTCAGGATCTTGACCGTCTTGCCCTGCGCCAGGAGCAGGTCCGCACGGGTGCGGGCCAGCTTGACGATGGACGAGTTGAAGCCGCCGCACAGACCGCGTTCGGCGGTCATGACGACGAGCAGGTGTACCTTGTCGCTGCCGGTTCCGGCCAGCAGGCGCGGGGCCGAGGGCGAGTCCTTGGCCGCCGCGGCCAGCCCGCCGAGCACTGCGTTGAAGCGCTCGGTGTAGGGCCGCGACATCTCGGCAGCTTCCTGGGCGCGGCGGAGCTTTGCCGCCGCGACCATCTGCATCGCCTTGGTGATCTTTCGCGTCGACTTGACGCTCGAGATCCTGTTCTTGAGGTCCTTCAGGCTGGGCATGAGTCCGGTCCCTTCAGACGATTACGAGAAGTCGGCAGCGAATTCGGTCAGCACCGCCTTGATCTTGTCCTCGGCCTCGCCCTTGATCTTCGGATCCTCGGTGGTGATCCAGTCGAGCAGGTCCTTGTGCTTGCCGCGCAGGTGGGCCAGCAGGCCCTTCTCGAAGCGGCCGACGTCGCCGACGGCGATCTTGTCGAGGTAGCCCATGGTGCCCGCGCAGATCACGCAGACGATCTCGGCGTTGGTCAGCGGCGAGTACTGGGCCTGCTTCATCAGCTCGGTCAGGCGCGCACCGCGGTTCAGCAGGCGCTGGGTCGCGGCGTCGAGGTCCGAGCCGAACTGCGCGAAGGCGGCCATCTCGCGGTACTGGGCGAGCGACAGCTTGATCGGGCCTGCGACCGACTTCATCGCGTTGGTCTGGGCCGAGGAGCCCACGCGCGACACCGACAGACCGGTGTTCACGGCCGGGCGGATGCCCTGGTAGAACAGTTCGGTCTCGAGGAAGATCTGGCCGTCGGTGATCGAGATCACGTTGGTCGGAATGAAGGCCGACACGTCGCCGCCCTGGGTTTCGATGATCGGCAGGGCGGTCAGCGAGCCCGAGCCGTTGTCCTCGTTCAGCTTCGCGGACCGCTCCAGCAGGCGCGAGTGCAGGTAGAAAACGTCGCCCGGGTAGGCTTCGCGGCCCGGCGGGCGGCGCAGCAGCAGCGACATCTGGCGATACGCCACGGCCTGCTTCGACAAGTCATCGTAGATGATCAGCGCGTGGCGGCCGTTGTCGCGGAAGTATTCCGCCATCGCGGTCGCCGAGTAGGGGGCGAGGAACTGCATCGGCGCGGGGTCCGAGGCGGTCGCGGCGACGACGATCGTGTACTCGATCGCGCCCGACTCCTCGAGCTTCTTCACCAGCTGCGCCACGGTCGAGCGCTTCTGGCCCACGGCGACGTAGATGCAGTAGAGCTTCTTGCTCTCGTCATCGCCGGCGGCGTCGTTGTAGGACTTCTGGTTCAGGATCGCGTCGAGCGCCACGGCGGTCTTGCCGGTCTGGCGGTCGCCGATGATCAGCTCGCGCTGGCCGCGGCCGATCGGGATCATGGCGTCGACGGCCTTGAGGCCGGTCGCCATCGGCTCGTGCACCGATTTGCGCGGGATGATGCCCGGTGCCTTGACGTCGGCGATGCGGCGCTCGGCGGCGTCGATCGGGCCCTTGCCGTCGAGCGGGTTGCCGAGACCGTCCACCACGCGGCCCAGCAGGCCGTTGCCGGCGGGCACGTCCACGATGGAGTTGGTGCGCTTGACGACGTCACCTTCCTTGATGTCCCGGTCCGAGCCGAAGATCACGACACCGACGTTGTCGGTTTCGAGGTTCAGCGCCATGCCGCGGATACCGCCGGGGAACTCGACCATCTCGCCGGCCTGGACGTTGTCGAGGCCATAGACACGCGCGATGCCATCACCGACGCTCAGAACCCGGCCAACCTCGGCCACTTCGGCGTCCTGGCCAAAGTTCTTGATCTGCTCTTTCAGGATCGCAGAGATTTCGGCTGCCTGGAGTCCCATTATCCGACCTCTTTCATGGTGTTCTGGAGGGTGTTGAGCTTCGCGCGGATCGAGGTGTCGATCATCTGCGAGCCCACCTTGACGACGAGACCGCCGATGAGGGCTTCATCAACGGCCAGTTTCAGTTTGACGTCCTTGCCGACGGCGGCGGACAGCGCCTTCGACAGCGCGGCGACCTGCGCATCGGAGAGCGCGGTCGCGGCGGTCACTTCGGCGGTCATCTCGCCCTTCTCGGCGGCAATCAGGTCGCGCAGGGCGGCCACCAGCTGCGGCAGCACGAACAGGCGACGCTTCGAGGCCATCAGGGCCAGCGAATTCTGGGTGATGACATTCAGGCCCATCGCGGCGGCCACGGCGCTGACCGCCTTGCCCTGCACGTCGCGGGTCAGGATCGGCGAGGCGATCACGGCCGCGAAGTCCGCGCTCTGGTCCAGCGCCGCATCCAGCGCATCGATATCGGTTTCCAGCGCCGCGAGGGCGCCCTCTTCCTTGGCGAGGTCGAACATCGCGGTGGCATACCGCCCTGCGATGCCGGAGGAGATCGAAACAGGTTCTGACACGTCCACCCTTCCGCGTTTGGGTCCTTCGGCTGCGACAGGCACAGCCCGAACCGGCCGGACGACGAAGGCCGCCCTCAAATTCGGGTTGCGTGTAGCAGACGGGTTTGGGTCGGGCAACACGCTTCGCCGCGCCTGCATCCGGACGCCGGATCAGTATTTTCAATGGTTTGCCAAAGTGTGCGGCATATTGCGACACTGATTCCCGTCGCGACGGCGGGACAGCGGGCACAAAGTCCTAAAGATTCTCTCGGGAATTCGGTTTCAGGCGCCCCTGATGTGAGCGCTAAACCGGCTTGACCTCGGGCGACGGGGCCGCGTCCAGCACCCGGAACGGCTGCTTCACGCGGTCGGCAAGGCCGGGCCGGATCGGCTTGTGGACCTGTTTCGAGGCCTCGACCATCAGGACCCCGCCGGACCAGACCGCCGACAGCGACTGCCCGGCCTTTTCCCACATCGCAGCCGAGCGCAGCCAGAACGGCTGCGTCGAGGGCGGGACGTAGAGCGCGCTCGTGTGACGCTCGGGGACGAAGGCGTGGCGCTTGAGCTGCGCCTCGAGCTGACCGATCGAATACGGACGGCCGAAGCCGAAGGGCGTGCCGTCGCGCCGCGCCCAGAGCCCGGCCCGGTTCGGCACGATGAAGAGGGCCCGCCCGCCGGGCCCCAGGATGCGCTGCGCCTCCTCCAGCACGGCCGACGGGTGCTCGGAGGTCTCCAGCCCGTGCAGGCAGACGAGGCGGTCGGCGACGCCGGTGTCAAGCGGCCACAGGGTCTCCTCGCAGAGCACGCTGACATTGGGCAAACCGGCCGGCCAGTGCATGACCCCCTGCGGGCCGGGCATCAGCCCCACCACGCGCCGGGCGTCTTCGAGATAGGGCCGCAGCAACGGCACCGCGAAGCCGAACCCGACCACCGTCTGGCGCTTCGCCTCGGGCCAGAACGTCAGGACCTTGTCACGGATCGCCGCCTGCGCGACGCGGCCCAGCCGCGTGCGGTAGTAGAACTGCCTCAGATCCAGCACGTCGAGGTGCATTGCAATGCGGTCCCAAAGCCTTACCTCGGAAGGAGCCTAGCAGAAACGCCCCGGATGACCATGCCCCTGACCCTCCGCACAGTCGCCTGCCTGAGCGACAATTATGCCTACCTGATCCACGATCCGGCCACCGGTGCCACCGCCGTGGTCGATGTGCCCGAAATCGCGCCGATCGAAGCCGCGCTGACAGCCGAAGGCTGGACGCTGACCGACATCCTGATCACCCATCACCACCACGACCACATCGGCGGGGTCGACGGGCTGCGGGCGAAGACCGGCGCCAAAGTCACCGGTGCTTCGGCGGACGCCCACCGGCTGCCCGCGCTGGACCGGGCCGTCGCCGAGGGCGACACGATCACCGTGGGCGGCGAGACGGGCCATGTGCTCGACGTGTCGGGGCACACGATGGGCCACATCGCGCTGCACTTCCCGGACTCGCGCCTCGTCTTCACCGCCGACAGCCTGATGGCGCTCGGGTGCGGGCGGCTGTTCGAGGGCGATGCGCCGACGATGTGGGCCTCGCTGTCGAAGCTGGCCGCCCTGCCCCCGGACACGCTGGTCTGTTCCGGCCACGAATACACCGCCGCGAATGCGCGCTTCGCCGTCACCATCGAGCCCGACAACGCGGCCCTGCGCACCCGCGCCGACACGGTGGCCACCGCGCGCGCGCGGGGCGAGGCCACGGTTCCGTCGATGCTGTCCGAGGAACTGGCGACCAACCCCTTCCTGCGGGCCAGTCTGCCGGAAGTGAAGGCGGTCCTCGGCATGCCCGGTGCGACCGATGCAGAGGCCTTCGCCGAGATCCGCCACCGAAAAGACAGGTTCTGAGGCCGTCCGGCCCGGTCCCGGCGGATCGGCGCCGCACAAAATGTGACCGATTGGCGAATGACAACGGACCGTGAAGGCTTTTTGACACAAAAGGCTTGAAGCCGGCCCCGGAAGACCGAAGTCTAGAGAAGAACGGGAGACGGTTGGTCCGAGCCCCCGGGCTCGCCCCGACCCTTGATAAGGGAGCGCTTCGTGCCCTCATTTTCGAATACACTCGAGCAGGCCATCCACACCGCGCTCGCCCATGCGAACGCGCGCCGCCATGAACTGGCGACGCTCGAGCACCTGTTGCTCGCGCTGATCGACGAACCCGACGCGGCCACCGTCATGAAGGCGTGCAACGTCGATCTCGACATGCTGCGCCAGACCCTCGAGACCTTCATCGAGGAAGATCTGTCGACGCTGGAAACCGATGTCGAAGGCTCGGAAGCCGTGCCAACGGCAGCGTTCCAGCGCGTGATCCAGCGCGCAGCCATCCATGTGCAGTCCTCCGGTCGGACCGAGGTCACCGGGGCCAACGTACTGGTCGCGATCTTCGCGGAACGCGAATCGAACGCGGCCTATTTCCTGCAGGAGCAGGACATGACCCGCTACGACGCGGTGAACTTCATCGCGCACGGCGTCGCCAAGAACCCGGGCTTCGGCGAAACCCGGCCCGTGCAGGGCGCGTCCGAGCCCGAGGACGAGCCGCGCCAGGAACGCGGCAAGGCCGAGCCGGAACAGAAGGATTCGGCGCTGGCAAAGTATTGCGTCGACCTGAACGCCAAGGCGGTTAAGGGCGACGTCGACCCGCTGATCGGGCGCGAGCACGAGGTCGAGCGCTGCGTTCAGGTCCTGTGCCGCCGCCGGAAGAACAACCCGCTCTTGGTCGGCGATCCGGGCGTGGGCAAGACCGCCATCGCGGAAGGCCTCGCAAAGAAGATCGTGGACGGGGAAACGCCCGACATCCTCGCCGGGGCGACCATCTACTCGCTCGACATGGGCGCGCTGCTGGCGGGCACCCGGTACCGGGGCGATTTCGAAGAGCGCCTGAAGGCGGTCGTGACCGAGCTGGAGGCGCACCCGGACGCGGTGCTCTTCATCGACGAGATCCACACCGTGATCGGTGCGGGCGCGACCTCGGGCGGGGCGATGGATGCCTCGAACCTGCTCAAGCCCGCGCTGCAGGGCGGCAAGCTGCGCTGCATGGGCTCGACCACCTACAAGGAGTTCCGCCAGCACTTCGAGAAGGACCGCGCCCTGTCGCGGCGCTTCCAGAAGATCGACGTGAACGAGCCTTCGGTGGAAGACGCGGTGAAGATCCTGCAGGGCCTCAAGCCCTATTTCGAGAAGCACCATGACATCCGCTACACCGCGGATGCCATCAAGACGGCCGTGGAACTGTCGGCGCGCTACATCAACGACCGCAAGCTGCCCGACAAGGCCATCGACGTGATCGACGAGGCGGGCGCGGCCCAGCACCTCGTCGCCGAGAGCAAGCGGCGCAAGACCATCGGCACCAAGGAGATCGAGGCGGTCATCGCCAAGATCGCCCGCATCCCGCCGAAGAACGTGTCGAAGAACGATGCCGAGGTGCTGAAGGACCTGGAGAAGTCGCTGAAGCGCGTCGTCTTCGGGCAGGACAATGCCATCGAGGCGCTGTCGTCGGCCATCAAGCTGGCCCGCGCGGGCCTGCGCGAGCCGGAAAAGCCCATCGGCAACTACCTGTTCGCGGGTCCGACCGGCGTCGGCAAGACCGAGGTCGCAAAGCAGCTGGCCTCGACCCTCGGGGTGGAACTGCTGCGCTTCGACATGTCGGAATACATGGAGAAGCACGCGGTCTCGCGCCTGATCGGGGCCCCGCCCGGCTATGTCGGCTTCGACCAGGGCGGCCTTCTGACCGATGGTGTGGACCAGCATCCGCACTGCGTCCTGCTGCTCGACGAGATCGAGAAGGCGCACCCGGATGTCTACAACATCCTGCTGCAGGTGATGGACCACGGCACGCTGACTGACCACAACGGGCGGACGGTGGATTTCCGCAACGTGATCCTCATCATGACCTCGAACGCCGGGGCGGCGGACATGGCAAAGGCGGCCATCGGTTTCGGCCGCGACCGCCGCGAGGGCGAGGACACCGCCGCGATCGAGCGGACCTTCACGCCGGAGTTCCGCAACCGTCTGGACGCGGTCATCAGCTTCGCACCGCTGGGCCGCGAGGTAATCCTGCAGGTCGTCGAGAAGTTCGTGCTGCAACTGGAAGCCCAGCTTCTGGACCGCAACGTGACCATCGAACTGACGAAACCCGCCGCCGACCTGCTGGGCGAGATGGGCTACGACGACAAGATGGGCGCACGCCCGCTGGGCCGCGTGATCCAGGAGCAGATCAAGAAGCCGCTGGCCGAGGAACTGCTGTTCGGCAAGCTGGCCAAGGGCGGCCTCGTCCGGGTCGATGCGGAGGACGGCAAGATCGTGCTCGACATCCGCTCGGCCGACAAGCCGCGCCTGACCGGCAACAAGCCGCCGCTCCTGACGGCCGAATGATCCGCACGGGCCTCAGGTCCGCCTGCCTTCTCGCGCTCGTCCCGGCCACCGGGGCGGGCGCGTTCACGTTGGACTGGCCGGTGGCCTGCACGCTGGGCGACACCTGCTACATCCAGCAATACGCCGACCGCGACCCCGGCCCCGGTGCCCGCGACTTCACCTGCGGGCCGTTGTCCTACGACACCCATTCCGGCACCGACATCGCGCTGCCCGACCTCGCGGCGATGCGGGCGGGCGTCGACGTGCGCGCCGCCGCTGACGGGACGGTCGCCGCAGTTCGCGACGGGATGCCCGACATCGCCCTCGGCGGGCCGGGGGCGCCCGATCTCGACGGGCGGGACTGCGGCAACGGCGTGCGGATCACCCATAACGAGGGCTGGGAGACGCAATACTGCCACCTCGCGCAGGGCAGCGTGGCGGTCCGCCCGGGCGACCGGGTCACGTCCGGAACCCCGCTGGGCCGGATCGGGCTGTCGGGCCGGACCGAGTTCCCCCACTTGCACCTGACCCTGCGCAAGGATGGCGCGACCGTGGACCCCTTCGCCCCGGGCGCGACCGACACCTGCGGCCCGGAGTCGAACGCCACACTCTGGAGCGACCCGGTGCCCTACACGCCGGGCGGGCTGGTCTCGGCCGGCTTCGCGGACGCCGTCCCGGCCTTCGAGACGATCCTCGCGGGCGAGGTCCCGGTCCCGACCGACCGCAGCGCACCATTGGTGCTATGGGCGCACTACTTCGGGAACCGGGCGGGCGATGTCATGGCGTTGCGCATCACCGGCCCGGCGGGCGTCGTGATGACCGAGACGGTGACGCTGGAGCGGACGCAGGCACGCGGCTTCCGGGCTGTCGGCAAGCGCGCGGGCGGCGGGCCGTGGCCGCCGGGCACCTACACGGGCGAGATCGCGCTGGCCCGCGACGGGGCCGTGCTCGGACGGCGGACCGTCACGCTCGATCTCCCCTGATCCGCGGGCCTCAGCGCTCGGTCAGCTTCAGTTCGATCCGGCGGTTCTGCGCCCGGGCCTCGGGGCTGTCCCCGGCCGCGATCGGCTGCCACTCGCCGAAGCCCGTGGCCGCGAGGCGCTCGGGCGGCAGGCCCAGTTCATCGATCAGGTAGGTCACCACCGACAGGGCGCGGCCCTGCGACAGTTCCCAGTTGTTGGCGTACTTGCCGCCGTTCCGGATCGGCACGTTGTCGGTGTGCCCGTCGACCCGCAGGATCCAGTTGATCTCGGGCGGGATCTCGTCCTCGACGCTGCGCAGGAGCGAGGCGATCCGCTGCAACTGCGCCTGCCCGGCCTCGGACAGGTCGACTCCGCCCGGCGGGAAAAGCACCTCGGACGAGAAGACGAAGCGGTCCCCGACGATCCGGACGCCGTCCTGATCCGCGAGGATGTCACGCATGCGTCCAAAGAACTCGGACCGATAGCGGGACAGGTCCTGATTCTCGGCCTCGAGGCGCGCCGCGCGCTCGGCTTCCAGCTCGGCCCGGCGGCGCTGTTCGGCCGCGACCTGCGCCAGCGCCGCGTTCAACTGGCTGCCCAGCGCCGAGATCTGCACCTGTGCCTCGCTGTCGCGGGCCTCGGCCTCGTCCAGAAGGCCCTGCAGCTGCCGCAGCTGGGCGCGCAGCACCTCGACCTGTTCGTTCAGCACGGCCACCCGGCGGGCATCCTCGGCCCCGGCCGCCTCGGCGCGGTCCAGTTCGGCATTGGCCTGCGCCAGCAGCAGGTCGCGCCGCTCGGCCTCGGTCAGGGCGTCGCCCAGTTCCTGCTCGGCCGCCAGCTTTCCCGCCAGCGCGTTCGCCAGCCGGTCGCGCAGGCTCTGCTCCTCGTCGGCCGCGGCAGCGGCTTCGGCGCGGGCGGCCTCGAGCGAGGCCAATGCCTCGACCAGCCGGTTCTGGGTCGCACCCTGCGCTGCTTCGGCGGCGGCGAGGTCGGACTGCGCCCGGTCGCGGGCGGCCACGGCCTCGGCCAGCCGGGCGACCAGATCGTCGCGCTCGGCGTCGAGACTCTCGGCGGTGCCCGACAGGGCGTCGCGCTCGGCCACCAGCGCCGCGAGCCGCGCCTGCAGGTCGGCCTGCGCCGCCTCGGCGGTCTCGGCCCGGGCGGTCTGAGTTTCCTGCGCGGCCAGCGCCTCGGCCAGGCGGGCGACGACCTCGTCGCGTTCCAGAACCGCCGCATCGCGTGCCGAGACCAGTTCGGCAATCCGCGACTCCAGCGCCTGCCGCTGGGCGTCGGCGTCCGTCAGGTCGGTCTGCAGCGTCTCCTGTGTGGCGAGCGCGGCCGCCAGCCGGTTGGTCAGGTCGTCTTCCGAGGCCCGCGCCCCCGCGAGCAGGGTCAGAGTTTCCTCCGCTTCCTTGCGCTTTTCTTCCAGTGCCAGCGTCATCGCCGTCAGTTCGGCGTCGGCATCCTCCAGCCGCTGGCGCAGGACCTCGGCCGCGGCAGCCTCGGCGAGGCGGCGCTGCTCTTCCTCGGTGAGGGCAGCCTCGGTGTCCTGCAGGCGGGCGCGCAGGGCCTCCGCCGCAGCAGCCTCCTCGAGGCGGGCGCGCTCCTCGTCGTCGAGCGCGGCGCGCAGCTCCTCGACCCGCGCCGCGAGATCGGCGCTTTCGGTCGAGCGATCCTCGATCTGGGCCATCAGCTGCGCCAGCGAGGCCTCGGTCTGGGCCGCCTCCTGCTGCAACTGGGCCACCAGCGCGTCGAGCGCCTCGCGCTCGGCGGCGGCGCGGCGGGCCTCCTCGGAGGTGGCGTCGATCTCGCTGCGGGCCTGCGCCAGCGCGAGGTCCAGCGCGTCGGCGCGGCTGAGGGCCTCGTTCCGTTCCGCCTGCGTCGCGGCCAGCGAGCCCTGGAGGTCGCTGCGTTCGGCCAGAAGAGCGGCGACCTGATCCTCGAAGTCGGTGATCCGGCCCTGCGCCGCCGTCAGGTCGGCGTTCACCTGGTCCAGTTGGCCCTGCAGCGTCGCGAGCAGACCCTCCTGCGTGCGCACGACCTGCCGCGCATCGGCCAGCGCCGCGGTGACATTGGTGTTCTCGGCCTCGAGCTCGGCGTTGCGGCTTTCAACGAAGCTCAGTGCCGCCGAAAGGTCCGTCAGCTGCTGGGTCAGCTGGTTCAGTTCGTTGTCCTGCGTAGAGATCGTCTCGGACAGGATCGCCTGCACGACCATGAAGATCGACAGGACGAACATCAGCACCAGCAGCAGCGCCGTCATCGCATCGACGAAGCCGGGCCAGATATTGGCCTCGAACCGTTGTCCGCTGCGCCGGGCCAGTGCCATCGCTTACGCCTTCCGGCCGCCGGGGCGGCGGTTGGTGTCATCGGGATCGGGCTCGCCGCCGCCGCCCATGCGCACGCTCTGGCGCAGGGCGCGGTTCAGGCTGGCCAGCTCGCCGCGCAGTTCCGCCACCGACTCCTGCCGGCCGGCGGCCATTTCCTCGAGAATGCGCAGAAGTTGCACGTCGATCGAGCGCAGGCGCATCCGGCTCTCGGCATCGACATGCTCGCCGGAGGCCGACTGGATCGCCTGCCGCTGCTGCTCCAGCACCTCGATCAGCCGTTCCTGCCCGAGGGCGATCCGTTCCAGCGCGGCGGCGGTATAGCCGCCCTCGCCGCGTTCCATCTTGCTGGCCAGCCGCTCGATCGAGGTGGTCAGGCCCATCAGTTTCTCGTCGACGTGCTGCTGGCGCTCGTCGGCCGCCACGAAGAGCCGCTGCAGGTCTTCCATCTGCTCGCCCATGTGGTCGAGCACCTGCGCGATCACGGCGGTATCGAACGAGCCGCCGTCAACCTCGCCCGAGGCGAAGCCGATCCGGGTGATCGAGGACAGCCATTCCTCCAGTTCGCGGTAGAAGCGGTTCTGGCCATGGCCCGCGAAGAGCTCCAGCAGACCGACGACCAGCGACCCGGCAAGGCCGAGCAGCGAGGACGAGAAGGCCGTGCCCATGCCGCCCAGCTGCGCTTCCAGCCCGCCTATCAGCCGGGCGAAGACCTGGATGCCGCCCTCGCCCTCGGCCGGTTCCAGCGAGCGGATGGTGTCCACCACCGCCGGCACCGTCGTGGCCAGTCCGAAGAACGTCCCCAGCAGGCCGAGGAAGATCAGCAGGTTGATGATGTAGCGCGTTATGTCGCGCGCCTCGTCCAGACGCTGGGCGACCGAGTCGAGGATCGAGCGCGAGGACGTCGCGCCGATCTGGGTCGACGCGCCGCGCTCGCGCAGCAGCGCCGCCAGCGTCGCCAGCAGGTTCGGCGCCTTCGCCATGCCCGACCCCGGGTTGGCGGCATAGCCCTCGATCCAGCGCGCCGCCGAGGCCAACTGCACGACCTGCAGGAAGCAGGACAGCACGCCGATCAGGAACACCGCGACGATGACCCCGTTCAGGTAGGGGTTGGCGAGCACGACCGCCTCGACCTGCGTGTGAACCGCCCAGCCCCCGGCCACCGTCAGCGTCACGACGAGCAGCATCAGCAGAAGCTGGCGCGTCGGTTGCGAGAAATGCGGGCGCGGAGGGCGCTTCACGCTGGCGTCGGTCATGCGGGTCCGTCCTCAGACAGGGCTTTCGGGGCACAGTAGGCAGCACGCGGAAGATTGCCAATGCCGCACATGCAGCGCTCGGTTTTCAGGGGGTTGCGTTGCCGATCTCCCGCACGCGGGCCGCCAGCCAGTCGAGGTCGGGGTCCGCCAGGCCGATCTCGGCCAGGTGCGCGGCGGTGTTGAACAGGTACTCGGCATTTGGCCCCCGTCCGCCGACCGCGCGGGCGATGATCTGCGCCTGCTCCTCCATCGGCAGGTGGCAGTACTGCACGTGGCCGGTGTCGATGACGTAGGTGACCGCCTCGATCCGACGACCGTCGGTCAGCACCACCGGGCAGATCCGCTCGACATAGGCCGACGAGATCAGCTCGCGCTCGCGCAGCCCCGCCAGCGTCGCGGCCTCGGTCCCGGGGGCCGCGCGAAAGGCGATCCCGGCACAGGAGGCGTCCGGCGCAGGATCGAGGGCCAGCACGAGGCCGGGCGCGCCGACGGTCCCGCGATGGTGGATCGAGCGCATGCAGAAGCTGCGGTGATAGCCGCTCAACCGGGCCACCACGCGTTCGGCCACCGGGAAACCGGGGTTCCAGATCAGCGAGCCGTATCCGAACACCCAAAGCGGGTCCTGCATCTGGTCCTCCTTGTCCGCCCCCGTTAACACCGCATCTGACCCCGCATGAAAAGGGAAAACCCGCCATGCCCCGCCATACGCGCCTGATCGTCGCGATCACCCTGGCCCTCGCCGTGCTCTACGCGGGTTGGTGGACCGCGGGCTATGTCGTCCTGACCCGCAGCCTGCCCGCCTGGGCCGAGGACCGCCGCGCGGAAGGCTGGCAGGTCGACTGGACCGAGGCCTCCGTTACCGGGTTCCCGAGCCGGTTCGACACCACGCTGACCGAGCCCGCGCTGGCCGACCCCGCCACCGGCTGGGCCTGGACCGCGCCGTTCTTCCAGGTCTTCGCGCTCAGCTACCGGCCGACACACCTGATCGCGGTCTGGCCGCCCGAGCAGACCCTGTGGACGCCCCTTGCCCGCTATGCGCTGTCGCACGAGGACATGCGCGCCTCGCTGCGGGTCACGCCGGGCGCGGCGCTGACCCTGGAGAGTGCCGCCTTCGACGCGCACGGGCTGACCGTGCAGGGGCCGGGCTGGAGTGCCGGGACCGCGCGCCTGCGCCTCGCCGCGCGCCAGACGCCCGCCGCGGTCGACACGCTCGACCTCGGGATCGAGGCGAGCACGGTGACGCCCGCGGCATCGCTGAAGGACGCGCTCGACCCGGTCGGGGTGCTGCCCGCCTCGGTCGAGACGCTGCGCCTGACCGCCACGGTCGCCTTCGACGCGCCCTGGGACCGGGCCGCGCTGGAGCGCCGCCGCCCGCAGCCGACCCGGATCGACCTGACCGACCTGCGCGCGACCTGGGGCGGGCTGGACCTGCGGGTGACCGGAGACCTTGACGTCGACACCTTCGGGCTGGCCAGCGGACGGCTGACCGTCAAGGCGACGAACTGGCGGCAGATCCTGACGCTGGCCGAGGCGGCGGGCCTGCTGCGGCCCGGGCTGCGCGGCGCGGCCGAGCGAGGTCTCGCAGCGCTGGCGGCCCAGTCCGGCCCGGACGAGACGCTCGACGTGCCGCTGACCGTCTCGGACAACGTGGTGTCGCTGGGCATCCTGCCGCTCGGCCGCCTGCCGCCGCTGATCCTGCGCTGACCGTCGGTCTCAGCGGCAGTAGGGTCCGCTGCGATAGCTCGCGGTATCGAAGTGGAAGTGATCGCGGTGCAACCGGTTTGCTTCCGGTCCGAGCACCGTGCCGAAAGGTCCGCAGGCCGCCCGGTGCATCTGTTGCAGGATACGGCCCTGCGTCCGGTCGGGCCAGCCGTCCAGCACCGTGATCTGCACCCCGTTGCGCAGGGTGAAGGCCGAGATGTCGATGGCCTTGCCCTTGCCATGCTCGGAGATGCGTTCGCCGCGCTGGTTGTTGCGCGGGCGGCAGGCATAGTGGGCCGCGACCCGGTACTCGGCGATGCCGCCGCCCAGCCGTCCGACCGCCGGGACCGCGCCGCGCTCGGTCCAGGACAGCAGGGCCTGCGCCGTCTCGCAGGTCATCGTCGCCGCGGTGGACAGGCGGATGCCCGCAACCTCGGTCACCTGCACCGGGTTCGCCACCGCGCATTCCGAGATGCGCCCCGCGATCGGCGGCAGGACACGTCCCCGGATCGCCGGGTTGCCGCAGATTGTGCCTTCGGGGCCGGTGACACCGGCGGGCGCGCGCGGCACCGCCGTCGCCATGCCGGAAGCCAGCACGGTATTGCGCCGCTGCAGGTTGTCCGGGCGTTCCGGCGGCCGCGGCGAGCGATAGACCGGCGCGGTCGAGGCGAGGACCCGCACTTCCGGCTGCGCGGGGGGCTGGGGCTCGGTCACCGGCGCGATGGCCCCGAGCACCGAGGGCGCGGGACCCGAGGGCCGGGTGCGGTCCAGCCACGGCCGGGCGCGCGGCCGCACCTCGGCGGTGAAGCGGACGACGACCCCGCCGACCGCCGGGGTCACCGGCGCGACCGGCGTAGTCACGGTGTCCTCGGGCAGGACCTCCAGCACCCGGTCCGGGGACCATGCCGTGCGGGGGCGCGGGCGGACGCTGGCGCTGTAGTAGACCGGAACCTCGACGCGGGGCGAGGACGCGGGCGCGGCCGCTCCGGGCCGTGGTTCGGGACGCAGCGACCGGTCCGGGGCAGCCGCCCCAGCGACCGCCGCGCCGAGCGCGACCAGAGCGAGGGCCAGCGAGGCCTGCCGGAGCCGCGCCCCGCCCCTCATCCGGTCTCCGCCGCCTTGCGCCGTGCGACGGCCCGCCCGAAATCGGGCGCGTCGGTATCCTGCCCGGCCTCGATGATGCCGCGCCGGATCGCCCGCGTGCGGGTGAAATAGGCGTGCAGGTGGTCGCCGTCTCCGAGCCGGATCGCCCGTTGCAGCGCGAAGAGTTCTTCCGTGAACCGTCCGAGGATCTCGAGCGTGGCCTGCTTGTTGGTCAGGAACACGTCGCGCCACATCGTCGGGTCGCTCGCCGCGATCCGGGTAAAGTCCCGGAAGCCCGCCGCCGAGTACTTGATGACCTCGCTGTCGGTCACGCGGCGCAGGTCGTCGGCCACGCCCACCATGGTGTAGGCGATCAGGTGCGGCGCGTGACTGGTCACCGCCAGCACCAGATCATGGTGGTCCGCGTCCATCACGTCGACGTTCGAGCCGAGCGCCTGCCAGAACCCTGCCAGCCGGGCCACCTCGGCCTCGTCGCTGCCCTCGACCGGCACCAGCAGGCACCAGCGGTTGTCGAAGAGCTCGGCAAAGCCCGAGCGCGGGCCGGAATGCTCGGTCCCAGCCAGCGGGTGCGCCGGGATGAAATGCACGCCCTCGGGCATGTGCGGGGCCACGGCCTCGATCACCGCGCGCTTGACCGATCCGACGTCGGTGACCACCGCGCCCGGCTTCAGGTGATCTGCAATTTCCTCGGCCACCTGCCCCATCGCGCCCACCGGCACCGCCAGCACGATCAGGTCGGCATCCGTCACCGCCTCGGCCGCCGTGGCGCAGACGCGGTCCACGAGCCCGATCTCGACGGCCACCTGGCGGGTCTCGGGCGAGCGGGCGTAGCCGGTGATCTCGGTGGCGAGGCCCGCGCGCCGCATGGCGTGGGCCATCGAGCCGGCGATCAGGCCGAGCCCGATCAGGGCCACCCGGTTGTAGATCACGCTCATGCCGCGCCCCGGAAACTGCCCAGCGCGGCCAGCACGCGGTCATTGTCCTCGGGACGTCCCACGGTGATCCGCAGCGCCTCGGGGAAGCCGTAGCCCTTCGGATGCCGCACGATGATCCCCGCCGCTTTCAGATGCGCGTCGGCGGCGACGGCGTCGGCCTCGTCCGCGAAGCGCGCCAGCACGAAATTGGCGTGGCTGTCGTCGCAGGCGATCCCCAGTTGCCGCAGCCCGCCCGCCAGCCGCGCCCGCTCGGCGGCGTTGACGCGCAGGCACTCGGCGACCCAGTCGCGGTCCCGGACCGCCGCCTCGGCCCCGGCGAGGGCGAGACCCGACAGGTTGAACGGACCGCGGATGCGGTTCAGCACGTCGATCACCGCGCGCGGCGCGTAGCCGTAGCCGACGCGCAGCCCGCCGAGGCCATAGGCCTTGGAGAAAGTCCGCGTCATCACGACATTCGCGCGGCTTTCGACCAGCGCCAGCCCGGCGTCATAGCCCTCGGCGAACTCGGCATAGGCGCCGTCGAGGACCAGCAGGCAGCCGTCCGGCAACCCGTCGGCCAGCCGCACCAGCGCACCGCTCTCCAGCAGGGTCGCGGTCGGGTTGGCCGGGTTGGCGATGAACACGAGACGCGTCAGGGGACCGGCGCGCTCCAGCAGCGCGTCCACGTCGACGGTGCGGTCCCGCTCGGGCACCTCGACCGGGGTCGCCCCGGCCGCCAGCGCGGAAATGCGGTACATCGCGAAGCCATGCTCGGTGTGCATCACCTCGGTGCCCGGCCCGGCATAGGCCTGGCAGAGCAGGTGCAGCACCTCGTCCGAGCCGACGCCGCAGATGATCCGGTCGGGGTCCATGCCCTCGACCCTGGCAATCGCGGCGCGCAGGGCGGCATGGTCGGTGGAGGGATAGCGGTGCGCTTCTCCCAGAACGCCGGCCATCGCGGCAACGGCGGCGGGCGACGGGCCGAAGGGGTTCTCGTTCGAACTCAGTTTCAGCGGATCGGATTGCCCCGCGATCTCGGACGCGCCGCCCTGGTAGAGCGCAATCTCCATGATGCCCGGCTGAGGGGCGGGGGGCGTGGTCATGTCGGGGCGATCCTCTGCTCGAACGCCGGGCCAGTTTGTCGGTCTTTTGCCGAAGTCTAGCGCAGGCGCAAGGGTCAGGCCACCCCGCGCGCCGGGACCGGTGTCGCAGAGGCGTCCCGGTCCCGGTGTTTCCCGGCGTCAGGTCGCCAGCACGTTGCGGAACTGCCAGGGATCACTTTCGTCAATATCCTCGGGGAAGTGCTGCCAGCGGTCGGTCAGCGGCGTCCAGTCGGTGTAATGCGCCTCGACCGGGCCGAGATAGGGCAGCTGCACCTCGAGGCACCGCGCGTGGTCCATCTCGTCGGCCTCGACGATGCCCGCCTGCGGGTTCTCCAGCGCCCAGACCATGCCCGCCAGCACCGCGCTCGTGACCTGCAGCCCGGTCGCGTTCTGGTAGGGAGCTAGGTCACGGGTCTCGGCGTTCGACAGCCGCGAGCCGAACCACAGCGCGTTCTTCTCGTGGCCGTAGAGCAGCACGCCAAGCTCGTCGATGCCCTCGACGATCTCGTCCTCGGTCAGGATGTGGTGCACCTCCTGCTGGCGGCCCGAGCCGAACATCTCGTGCAGGCTGAGCACGGCATCGTCGCAGGGATGATAGGCGTAGTGGCAGGTCGGCCGGAACTCCGGCGCGGGGCCGCTGCCGACGGTGTAGTAGTCCGAGATCGAGATCGCCTCGTTATGCGTGACGAGGAAGCCGAACTGCGGCCCCGGGGTCGGGCACCAGGTGTGAACCCGGGTAATCGCGCCGGGCCGCTCCAGCCAGATGCCGGCCTGGCACCCGGAGGCGTGCCGGTGCCCGTTGTCGGGGAACCAGGTCTCATGCGTGCCCCAGCCCAGTTCGGCGGGCTGGAAGCCCTCGGCGATGAAGCCCTCGACCGACCAGGTGTTGACGAAGACGTTGCGCGGGCGCGGCACGCGGCGGGCCTGCGTGTCCCGCTCGGCGATGTGGACGCCCTTGACGCCGAGGCCCTGCATCAGCGCCGCCCAGCCGTCGCGGGTCTGCGGCACGGTCACGTCGCGCCCGGTGTCGCGGGCCAGCGTCAGCAGCGCCTCCTTCACGAACCACGACACCATGCCGGGGTTCGCGCCGCAGCAGCTAACCGCCGTCGTCCCGCCGGGATGCGCCGCCTTCTCGTCGCGCACCGCCTGCCGCAGCGCGTAGTTGGTCCGCGCGGCATTGTCCTCGGTGTCGAAGTAGAAGCCCGCCCAGGGCTCGACGACGGTATCGATATACAGAACGCCCTGCTCGCGGCAGAAGCGCATCAGGTCGAGCGACGAGGTATCGACGCTCAGGTTCACGACGAAGCCGCGGCCGGGCTCGATCAGGCCGCCGAGCAGCTCGCGGTAGTTCTCGCGGGTCACCGCCTCCTGCACGTGGCGGTACTTGCGCTGGCCGAGAAAGGTATGCGCGTCGCTGCGCGGCTCGATCACCACCAGCTTGTCCGCGTCGAAGTCGAAATGGCGCTCGATCAGCGGGAGCGTGCCCTTGCCGATCGAGCCGAAGCCAATGAGGATGATGGGCCCGTCGATCCGGCCATAGGTCGGGTAGGTGGTCATGCGGAAACGTCCTTTTTTCAGCGTTGACCGCAGCCCCTAGCGCATTGCGCCCTGCAATGCCACCCGCCGCCGGGTCAGTAGAGCGCCCCGGCGCCCGGCCCGTGCGACGGCAGCACCGTGACCGGCGCATGATGGCGGACGATCCCGGCGAGGTGGATCACGTCCTGGTCGAGCATCCGCACGCAGCCCGCCGACACCGCCATGCCGAGGTACTCCGGCTCGCAGGCCCCGTGGATGCGATAGAGCGTGTCGCGCCCATCCTGGAACAGGTAGAGTGCCCGAGCCCCGAGCGGGTTGTCCGGCCCGCCGGGCATCCCGCCGTTCGCCGCCGAATACGGCTCGTATTCGGGGTGGCGCGCGATCATCGTCGCGGGCGGGGTCCAGCGCGGCCAGGCCCGGGTGAACTGGACCTGCGCCTTGCCGTCCCACGCAAAGCCCGCGGCCCCGACGCCCACGCCATAGCGCAGGGCGCGTCGCCCCTCCTGCATGAGGTAGAGATAGCCGTTGTCCGGATCGACGATGATCTCGCCCGGCACGGCGTCATAGGGGGGGGCATCGACCTCCTGCCGCCACAGGCGCGGATCGACCACGCCCGGCGGGATCGCGGGCACCGGGTGCGGCTCGTCTGTCAGCGCCGCGTAGAAGTCCGGCACGGGCGGCGGCGGCGCGACGGGCGCGGCGCGGGTGACCTCCGGCTCGGGCTTCACGCAGGCACTCAGCGCGGCGGCCGAGGCCAGCGAAAGGAAATGGCGTCGTTGCATGGTCCTGCTCCTTCGCGGGACGGGGCTTCTGCGGCACCGGGCATCGCGGTCGGTGCCCGTCCTCGCAGACCCGGCACCGCGCGTGAAGACCCCGTGCGTTCACGTTTCGGACAGCGATGCCCCGGCGCCACGCGAAAGGGCCGCCCCGAAGGACGGCCCCAGTCAACGCATCGCCAGACGGATCAGCCGTTCTTGGCGTAGTATTCGACGACGAGGTTCGGTTCCATGATCACCGCGTAGGGCACGTCGGCGAGGCTCGGAACGCGCACGAAGGTCGCGGTCATCTTCGAGTGGTCGGCGTCGACGTAATCCGGCACGTCGCGCTCGGCCAGCTGCACGGCTTCCAGGAGGACGCCGAGCTGCTTCGACTTCTCGCGGACCTCGATGACGTCGCCTTCCTTCACGCGGTAGGACGGGATGTTCACGCGGCGGCCGTTCACCATGACATGGCCATGGTTCACGAACTGGCGGGCGGCGAACATGGTCGGCACGAACTTGGCGCGGTAGACCACGGCGTCGAGACGGCGCTCGAGCAGGCCGATCAGGTTCTCACCGGTGTCGCCCTTCACGCGGGCGGCGTCGGAGTAGATGCGCTTGAACTGCTTCTCGGTCAGGTCGCCGTAGTAGCCCTTGAGCTTCTGCTTGGCGCGCAGCTGCAGACCGAAGTCCGACAGCTTCGACTTCCGGCGCTGGCCGTGCTGGCCCGGGCCGTACTCGCGCTTGTTCACCGGGGACTTCGGACGACCCCAGATGTTTTCGCCCATGCGGCGGTCGATCTTGTACTTGGCAGAGGTGCGTTTGGTCACCGTCTGATCTCCTTCTGCGGCACCACCCCGGAGGGCGGCTGTGAAGGGCGTTGTCCTTTGGGCGAAGCCCCGACAGGCATCCCCTTGCGGGGGCCACCAACACCAATGAAAACGCCGCCCCGAAGGACAGCGATGGGGGTCTCTAGCCGGGGCGCGGAGGGGAGTCAAGGGCGGGGCTGGCGGGACATGCCCCCCTACCCCGGCACGCCCCCGGCATGGGCCAGCAGGGCAACGCCCGCCCGGTCGAGACAGAACCGCGCGTGCGGGCCGTAGAACCGCCCCCCGCCCGCAAGCTCGGGTCGCGCCCGCAGCAGGTCGCGGCGGGTCGTGCCGTCGAGCCGGTCGAGGTCCATGTCCCCCGGATGCAGGCTTTCGCAGGGCAGGCCATTCGCCTCGATCACCGCGTGGCGGGGCAGCATCAGGTGGACATAGGTCATCTCGCGCACCCGGTGATCGACATGCACCGCGCCGTCGTTGACCAGGTCGCGCGCGGCGACCAGCACTTCCGGCTCGCCGAAGAGCGCGCGCGCCATCGGTCCGGCCAGCAGGATCCGGTGGTCGGGCGAGACCAGCAGGTCTCCGCCGGGCCGCCCGGCCCCGAGCGCATCGCCGCGCAGGCGCACCGGCCGAAGGCTCGGCAGGGCCCGCAGGCGCGGCGCGCTGAGCTGCGAGGTCCCGACCCATTCGACCGGCTGCGCCCCGTCGTCGCGGGTCTGCACCATGTCCCCCGGCCTCAGGGCGTCGATCGCCACCTCGCCCCGCGGTGTCGCGATGCGGGTGCCCGGCGCGAAGCAGACCACGCCCCCCGACAGGCTGCCGCCCGCGCGCGCCGGCAGCGCGACGGCGGTGGGGAAGAGGTCGGTGTCCGGCGGCGGCAGGCAGTCGAGGAACGCCAGCAGCGGCCCGTGCCGCCCGGCCTCCGGCACGAGGATCGCGGTATAGAACCGCCGTCCGTCCGTCAGTTGCAGATGCGCCTCCGGGGCATCGTCGACCTCGGGCTCCGTCTCGGGTGCCTCGGGACCGACGCGCGGGACCAGGCCCGGGGCCTCCTCCGCCAGCGCGGTGCCGATGCTGCCCAGCAGGCGCGCCGCGGTCCGACGGGCCCGGCGGCGCGGCGCGGGCTGGGCGAGGCTGAGCAGGCCCTGCGGCCCGTCGAGCCGCAGTGCCTCGCCGGACCAGCGCCAGACCATCGCCTCGGCCAGCACCTCGGGCAGCGGATCGGCCACGCCGTCCACCTCGGTCGCGCGCCACGGGATGGCGAACATGCCCTCGATCCGCGTCAGACTGGTCATCGCTGCCTCCATCGTCCGGACCCGTCGGGCCCGGCACGTTCATCTCGATCCGGTTGGCAGCAGATCGGGGCGCGCCACACACAAATCGCGCGCCCCTCCGAAAGACGGTAAAGCAATGCGTCCCCTGCGCCAATCCCCCTCTCTGGACAACCGGCAGGACCGCGGCCAATGTCGCGCCCGATGACCCAGACCGCCGCCCCCTCCCCCGGTGCGCCCCGCCTGAAGCCCGTGCGCCGCCTGCGCCTCGGCGCACCGCTGCGCGGGCTGGCGCTGGCCGTCGCCGCGACCTGCCTGCTGCCGATGGTGGCGGTGGCGGTCGCCGCCCTGACCGGCGGCGCGGACACGCTGGCGCACCTGCTGGACACCACCCTGCCCCGCACCACGGCGAATACCGCCCTGCTGGTCACGCTCGTCGCCCTCGGCACCGGGGCGCTGGGGACCGGCTGCGCCTGGCTCGTGACGATGTGCCGGTTCCCGGGGGCGCGGCTCTTCGAGATCACGCTGGCCCTGCCGCTGGCCTTCCCGGCCTACGTGCTGGCCTATGCCTATACCGACCTGCTGGACCACCCCGGCCCGGTCCAGACGCTGCTCCGCGAGGTCACCGGCTGGGGTCCACGCGACTACTGGTTCCCGGAAATCCGGTCGCTGGGCGGCGCGGCGGTCATGCTGATCCTCGTGCTCTACCCGTATGTCTACCTGCTGGCGCGCGCCGCCTTCCTGCAACAGAGCGCGACGACCTTCCTCGCGGCGCGCACGCTGGGCCAGAGCACGCTGTCCACATTCCTGCGGGTGAACCTGCCGCTGGCCCGCCCGGCGATCGTCGGCGGCGTGCTACTGGCGATCATGGAGACCATCGCCGACTTCGGCACCGTCTCGTATTTCGGCGTCCAGACCTACGCGACCGGCATCTACCAGAGCTGGTTCGCGATGGCCGACCGGGCCGCCGCCGCGCAGCTGGCGCTGGGGCTGCTGGGTTTTGCCCTGCTCATCGCGCTGCTCGAGCGCCGCCAGCGCGGACAGGCGCGGCAGTTCGGACGCGGCTCGCGGTTCGAGGCGCTGCCGCCGATCCCGCTGACCGGCGCGCGCGGCGTGGCCGCGACGCTGGCCTGCGCGCTGCCGGTTCTGCTCGGCTTCGTGCTGCCGGTGATCCTGCTCGCGACGATGGCCGTCGGCTCCGGGCAGGACCTGCTGTCGCCGCGCTACCTGCGCTTCATCGGCAATTCCCTGACACTGGCGGGAACCGCGGCGCTGGTCACCGTGGGTGCGGCGGTGCTGCTGGGCTTCACCGCCCGCCTGCAGCCCGGCCCCACCGCCAAGGCCGCACGCGAGATCGCCCGGATCGGCTATGCCGTGCCCGGCGGGGTGATCGCGGTCGGCCTGCTGGTGCCCTTCGCGGCCTTCGACAACGCCGTCGATGCCTGGATGCGGGCGACCTTCGACATCTCGACCGGGCTGCTGCTGACCGGCTCGATCTGGCTGCTGGTCGCGGCCTACATGGTGCGCTTCCTCGCCGCCGCGCTGAACACCTGGGAGGCGGGGCTGGCGACGATCAACCCGCACCTCGACGCGGTGACCCGGACGCTGGGCCGCAGCCCCTTCGCCATGCTGCGCGCGGTGCATCTGCCGATCCTGACCCCCTCGATCCTGACCGCCGGGCTGATCGTCTTCATCGACGTGATGAAGGAACTGCCCGCGACGCTGATCATGCGGCCCTTCAACTTCGACACGCTGGCGGTGCAGGCGCACCGGCTGGCGGCGGACGAACGGCTGGACGGCGCGGCGGTCCCGTCGCTGGTGATCGTCGCGGTCGGGCTTATCCCGGTGCTGCTGGTGTGCCGGGGCGTGGGCCGCCAGCGCGCCGCCGCCGACCGCCGGGTCGGCTGAGGCGACGGCCCGCCCCTCCCCTTCTTCTTGGTAAAAATACTCAGCCGAAGGCGCCCGCCGCAGGCGGGCCCGGCGACGGCACGAAGAAGGGGCCCCGCGCGGGACCCCTTCGATGCCGGACGGATGCCGGGGACGCGGGCGGCCTATTCCCAGCCGACCGCGTTGAAGATACGCTGCGCGGCCGGCAGGTTCTTCGCCACTTCGGCCAGCGAGACATCGTCCGCGGTGAACTCGCCCAGCGCCGCGACGTTCTCGGCCAGCGGCACACCGGCGACCACCGGGTATTCGTCGTTGCCGTTCGAGAAGTAGACCTGCGCCTGCTCCGACGCGAGGTATTCAAGGAACTTCACCGCGTTCTCGCGGTTCGGCGCATGGGCGGCGACGCCCGCCCCGGACAGGTTGACATGCGCCCCGTTGCCGTCCTGGTCGGGGAAGATCCAGCCGATCCGGTCGAGGTGTTCGCTGACCCCCTCCACCTCGGTGCGCAGGGCGCGGGCGAAGTAGTAGGTGTTCGACACCGCGATCCCGCATTCCCCGCTGGCGAGGCCCTTGAGCTGGTCCGTGTCGCCGCCCTGCGGGTCGCGCGCCATGTTGGCCACAACGCCCTCGGCCCAGGCGGTGGCGGCCGCCTCACCCTCGTGGGTGATGATCGCGGCCAGCAGGGTCTGGTTGTAGGTGTTGGTGGACGAGCGGATGCAGACCTCGCCCTTGTAGGCCGGATCGGCCAGCGCGGCATAGGTCGCGGGCGGGGTCGCCACGCGCTCCTTGTCGTAGAAGAAGATCCGCGCGCGCTGCGAGAAGCCGAACCACGTGTTGTCGGTGTCCTGCAGCGCCGCCGGGACGGCGGCTTCGAGCACCGCGCTGTCCACCGGCTGCAGGATACCGGCCTCCTTGGCGCGGGCGAGGCGCGAGGTGTCCACCGTGATCAGCACATCGGCGGGCGAGTTCCGCCCCTCCGCGACCATCCGCGCGATCAGCTCGTCGGCGTTGCCTTCGATGCGGTTGATGGTGATCCCGGTGGCGTCCTCGAAATCGGTGTAGAGCCGCTCGTCGGTGTCGTAGTGGCGCGAGGAGTAGAGGTTCAGCTCGCCCTCGGCGAAGGCCGGGGCGGCGATGGCCAGCAGGGCGGCGAGAGCAGTGGTCGTGCGCAGCATGAAGGTCTCCTTCGGTGCGGATCAGGCAAAAGTATCCGACTCTTTTTGTCGGCTAAAGGCGTGATGCCGCACCCCGCGCCGCAGGTCAAGAATATCCTTACCAGAATACTCAGGAACTGGACGAAACGCCGCGCCGGGGCGCGGCGCCGCTCAGGCGCACTTGGAATAGCCGCAGGCCCCGCAGGTCAGGCAGCCCTCGGACATCCGCAGGTCCGGCTCGCCGCAACTGGGGCAGCTGCTGCCCTTCGGCGCGCCGCCCACCACGGCAACCTGCGCGCGCGGGTCGGTCTTGAGGCCGAGCCCCTCGCCCGCGATGAAGCCGATCTCGACGAGGTGACGTTCGATCACGCCTCCGATGGCCGCGAGGATCGACGGCACGTACTTGCCTTCCAGCCAGGCGCCGCCGCGCGGATCGAAGACCGCCTTTAGCTCCTCGACCACGAAGGAGACATCGCCGCCGCGCCGGAACACCGCCGAGATCATCCGCGTCAGCGCCACGGTCCAGGCGTAGTGCTCCATGTTCTTCGAGTTGATGAAGATCTCGAACGGACGGCGGTGGCTCTGGATGATGATGTCGTTAAGCGTGATGTAGATCGCATGCGGGCTGTCGGGCCATTGCAGCTTGTAGGTCTGCCCCTCCAGCGCCGCCGGCCGGTCGAGCGGCTCGGAGATGTAGACCACGTCGCCATGAGGATGCTCGGGGGCCACGCCCGGCGTCTGCACGACCTCTTCACGCGGGGCCTGCGGCGCGTCTTTCTCCTTGGCGGAAATACTCAACACGCTGCCCGTGACGTCATTCGGACGGTAGGTGGTGCATCCCTTGCAGCCCATGTCCCAGGCCTGCAGGTAGACGTCCTTGAAGGCCTCGAAGCCGATGTCGGCGGGCACGTTGATCGTCTTGGAGATCGACGAGTCGATCCAGCGCTGCGCGGCGGCCTGCATCCGGACATGGTCCTGCGGGGCCAGCGTCTGCGCATCGACGAAATGGGCGGGCAGCGGCGCGTCGCCGTGCATCTGCCGCCACAGGTGGACGGCGTAGTCGACCACCTCCTCCTCGGTCCGCGAGCCGTCCTTCTGCAGCACCTTCCGGGTATAAGCGAAGGCGAAGACCGGCTCGATCCCCGACGAGACGTTGCCCGCCAGCAGGCTGATCGTCCCGGTCGGCGCGATCGAGGTCAGCAGCGCGTTGCGGATGCCGTGGCGCGCCACGGCCTGCCGCACGTCCTCGTCCATGCCCTGCATGCTGCCGGAGGCGAGGAACTTCTCGGCGTCGAACAGCGGGAACGCGCCCTTCTCCCGTGCCAGGTCGACTGAGGCGAGATAGGCCGCCCGCGCGATCCGGTGCAGCCAGCGGTCGGTCAGCGCCACGGCCTCGTCCGAGCCGTAGCGCGCGCCGACCATCAGCAGCGCGTCGGCGAGGCCCGTCACCCCCAGCCCGATCCGGCGCTTGCTGCGCGCCTCCTCGGCCTGTTGCGTCAGCGGGAAGCGCGAGGCGTCGACGACATTGTCCATCATCCGCACCGCCGTGCGGGTCAGGTCGTCGAGCGCGTCCTCGTCGAGCGCGGCGCCCTCGGTGAACGGCGCGGGCACCAGGCGGGCCAGGTTCATCGACCCCAGCAGGCAGGCGCCGTAGGGCGGCAGCGGCTGCTCGCCGCAGGGGTTCGTCGCGGCGATCTCCTCGACATACGCGAGGTTGTTGGCCGCATTGATGCGGTCGATGAAGATGACGCCCGGCTCGGCATAATCATAGGTCGCCCGCATGATCCGGTTCCACAGGTCGCGGGCGCGGACGGTCTTGTAGACCTTGCCGCCGAACGTCAGGTCCCACGGGCCATCGGCCTTGACCGCGTCCATGAACGGGTCGGTCACCAGCACGCTGACGTTGAACATCCGCAGGCGGGCCGGATCGGCCTTGGCGTCGATGAACGCCTCGATGTCGGGGTGGTCGCAGCGCATCGTGGCCATCATCGCCCCGCGCCGCGAGCCCGCCGACATGATCGTGCGGCACATCGCGTCCCAGACGTCCATGAAGCTGAGCGGACCGGACGCATCCGCCGCGACCCCTGTCACGTCCGCGCCCTTGGGCCGGATGGTCGAGAAATCGTAGCCGATCCCGCCGCCCTGCTGCATGGTCAGCGCCGCTTCGCGCAGCGCCTCGAAGATGCCGCTCATCGAGTCGGGGATGGTCCCCATCACGAAGCAGTTGAACAGGGTCACCGACCGCCCGGTGCCCGCGCCCGCCACGATCCGCCCGGCGGGCAGGTACCGGAAGTCGGCCAGCGCGTCGTAGAACCGCTCTTCCCAGAGGGCCGGGTCCGCCTCGACCGAGGCAAGGGCGCGCGCGATCCGGCGCCAGGTATCCTCGACGGTGCCGTCGACCGGCGTCCCGTCCTGCGCCTTCAGGCGGTACTTCATGTCCCAGATCTGCTCGGCAATCGGGGCGGCAAAGCGGCTCATGGCGGGCTCCGGTTCGGGTCGTCTCGGTCGGGCGATATAGGGCGGTCAAGGCGATCCGCACCTTGAAGCCGATGGGGAATCGCATAGCTTTGCCCCAAGGCGTGGGGGACATACTGTGAACAAATGCGTACATCTTGTAAAGCTCTGCGTGGGGGCGGAGGCGGTCGAGGACCTGATCGACTGGCAGCGCACCGCGCGCGCCAAGGGGCCTGACGGCCATCCGCGCCACGTCACCCGGATGTGGCCAAAGCGCGGGGCGGAGCTGCTGAACGGCGGGTCGCTCTACTGGGTGTTCAAGGGCGTGGTGCTGGCGCGCCAGCGCGTGCTGCGGCTGGACGAGGTCACCGGCGGCGACGGCATCACCCGCTGCGGCATCGTGCTCGACCCGGAGGTGATCCGGACCGAGGCCCTGCCGCGCCGTCCGTTCCAGGGCTGGCGCTATCTCGCTGCCGAGGATGCCCCGCGCGACCTCAAGGCGGGTCGGGAGGCCGAACCGGGCCTGCCCCCGGACCTGAGCCGCGCGCTGGCCGAACTGGGCGTGCGCTGAGGCGCCTCAGTCGCGCGGCAGACCGGTCGGCCAGCTTTCCCCGAGCCGCGCGCCCAGCTCCCGCAGCGTGTCGCGCAGGCGGTCGTCCCACTCCGCCCCGCGCGCCCCGAACAGCGTCGCTTCCGAGCGCAGCACCGGCTCGCCCTGCAGGATCTTCAGGTGATTGGCGCGCAACGTCTCGCCCGACGAGGTGATGTCGGCGATGGCCTCGGCGGTCAGGTTGGCCACCGTGCCCTCGGTCGCGCCCTGGCTGTCGACAAGCTGGTAGTCCGCGACCCCGGCGGCCTGCAGATGCGCGCGCACCAGCCGGTGATACTTGGTGGCGATCCGCAGGCGGAACCCGTGCCGCGCCCGGAAGGCGGCGGCGGCGGCGTCGAGGTCATCCAGCGTCTCGACATCGATCCAGCATTTCGGCACCGCCAGCACGAGGTCCGCGTGCCCGAAGCCCAGCGGCACCATCTCGGCGATCTTCCGGTCCCAGAGCGGCACGGTCTCGCGGACGAGGTCGGTGCCGGTGACGCCGAGGTGAATGCGCCCGGCGGCCAGTTCGCGCGGCACCTCGCTGGCCGACAGCATGACGAGGGCAACCCCCTCGATCCCCTCGACGGCGCCGGCGTATTCGCGCTCGGACCCGGTGCGGCGCAGGCCGATGCCGCGCGCGCCGAACCAGTCGAAGGTCTTTTCCATCAGCCGACCCTTGGACGGCACGCCGAGCTTCAGCATCACGCCTCCTCCCCGCGCAGGGCGGCCACGAGGCCGGGCCGGATCACCGCGCCGACGGCGGGAATGGCGCGGCCCTGTCCCAGCACGCGGGTCAGGGCGTCGTAGCGCCCGCCGGTGGCGACGGGCGGCAGATCGGGCCGCGCGGGAGCATGGAAGCCAAAGACGAAGCCGTCATAGTATTCCATCGCGGTGCGGCCGAAGCTCGCCTCGAAATCCAGGGTCGTGGTATCGACCCCTTCGATCTCCAGCGCGTCCAGCCGCTCGGCGAAGCGCACCACGGCGGGCTCCAGCGCGGGCAGGTCCACCGCGCCGTCGCGCAAGCGTTCAAGGGCCTGCCGCGCGGGGCCGCGCAGGGCGAGGATGTCCTCCAGCACCTCGGCCTGCAGGTCCGGAATCGGCGGCAGCGCCGCGTCCTCGGCGAAGACGTCCAGCCGGGCGAGGATGTCGTCCGCCGAGCGCAGGCCGATCAGCGGTCCGGCCTCCTCCAGCGCGGTCAGCCGCGCCTCGGGCGACAGCGCCGCGAGGCCGGCCCGGTGCGCCGGGGCGGGGGTGCGGCCGCGGTACCGGTCGAGCAGCGCCCGGAACCGGCGCGGCCGCCAGATGTGGCGACGCAGCGCGGCCTTGCGCCGGTCGGAGGTGTCCAGCCCCTCGACCGCCGCCAGCAGGAGCCCGATATCGCCGGTCGCCGCCCGGAGCGACAAGCCGTCGAGCGCCCGGCGGATCAGCGCGAAGAGCTGAGCCTCGGTCTGCGCCGGGGCGGTGCCGTCGAACACCTCGTAGCCGACCTGCATGTATTCGGTCGACCGCCCGCTGCCCGGCTCCTGCTTGCGGAAGACGGTCCCGCAGTAGGTATAGCGCGCGGGCTCCGCGCCCTCGGCCATGTGGCGCTGGACCACCGGCACGGTGAAATCCGGCCGCAGCATCATCTCGCCGCGTTCGGGGTCGCGGGTGACATAGGCACGCGCGCGCAGGTCCTCGCCGTAGAGGTCAAGCAGCGTTTCCGCGGGCAGCAGCGTGTCGGCCTCGACCGGCAGCGCGCCCTCGGCCTGCATCAGGGCGAACAAGCGTTCGGCCTCGCGGCGTTCGGGGGTCGGCACCGGCTCAGTCCCCCAGCCCGTGCTGCGCGAGGATGGCGCGCACCTCGTCGACTAGCGCGCCGCGCGCGACCTCGACCTGGCTGGGGCGGGACTTCCACTCCTCCAGGCTGGCGTTCTCGGCGATCTGCGCGCCGAGGATCAGGTCCTTGACCTGCACCACGCCGCGCGCCGCCTCGTCCGAGCCCTCGATGATGGCGACCGGGCTGTTGCGCTTGTCGGCGTATTTCAACTGGTTGCCGAAGTTCTTCGGGTTGCCCAGGTAGACCTCGGCACGGATGCCCGCGGCGCGCAGTTCCGACACCATCGCCTGGTAGGCGGCCATGCGGTCGCGGTCCATGACCGTCACGACCACGGGACCGGCGGCCCGATCGTCCATCCGCCCCTTGGCGCGCAGCGCGGCCAGCAGACGGTCCACGCCGATCGAGACACCGGTTGCCGGCACCGCTTGCCCGGTGAAACGCTTGACGAGGTCGTCGTACCGCCCACCGCCCGCCACCGAGCCGAACTGGCGCGGACGCCCGTCCTCGTCAGTGATCTCGAAGGTCAGCTCGGCCTCGAACACGGGGCCGGTGTAATAGCCGAGGCCGCGCACCACGGAGGGGTCGATCACGATGCGGTCGGGGCCGTAGCCGAGGGCGGTCAGCAGCGCCTCGATCTCCTGCAACTCGGCCACACCCTCCGCGCCGACCGCAGAGCCGCCCACGAGGTCCCGCAGCCGGGCACAGGTCGCCGCGCCGGTATCGCGCCGGGCGTCCATGAACCCCATCACCACGTCGGCGGCCGCGTCCGACAGCCCCGCGCCCTTGGTGAAGTCGCCGCTCTCGTCCTTGCGCCCGGCCCCCAGCAGGGCGCGCACCCCGTCCGGGCCCAGACGGTCGAGCTTGTCGATGGCGCGCAGGACGATGCCGCGTTCGGCCTCGTGCGCTTCCGGGTCGTTCGGGTCGAGCAGGCCCGCGACCTCCAGCACGCCGTTCAGAACCTTCCGGTTGTTGACCCGCACGATGTAGTCCCCGCGCGGGATGCCGACGGCTTCCAGCGTGTCGGCGAGCATCGCGCAGATTTCGGCGTCGGCGGCCACGCTGGCCGCGCCCACGGTGTCGGCGTCGCACTGGTAGAACTGGCGGAAGCGGCCCGGGCCGGGCTTCTCGTTGCGCCAGACCGGGCCCATCGCGTAGCGGCGATAGGGGCTGGGCAGGTCGTTGCGGTATTGCGCGGCGACGCGGGCGAGCGGCGCGGTCAGGTCGTAGCGCAGCGCCAGCCAGTCGCCCTTGCCCTCGTCCTCGCCCTCCTGCCATGCGAAGACGCCCTCGTTCGGGCGGTCCACGTCGGGCAGGAACTTGCCCAGCGCCTCGACCGTCTCGACGGCGGAGGTTTCGAGCGCCTCGAAGCCGTAAAGATGATAGACGCGGGCAATCGCGTCGAGCATGGCCTTGCGTCCCGTCACCTCGGGACCAAAATAATCACGAAAGCCCTTGGGCGTCTCGGCCTTCGGGCGGGGCGTTTTCTTGGGCTTGGCCATGCGCGGGCTCCCCTCCGGGTTCGCGCGCGGTCTAGTCGAAGCGATGCGGAGGGGCAAGCAGACCGAGGGAGGCCGGACCATGAGCACGACCGTGAACGCGCTGGAAGAGAAGATCGCGCACCTGGAACGCCAGGCCGAGGACCTGTCCGAGGTGGTCACCGCCCAGGGCCGCGACATCGACCGCCTGTCGCGCCTCGTCGCGGTGCTGACCGAGCGCGAGCGCGCCCGCGAACAGGAAGGCAGCGGCGGCGTCATCCTCGCCGACGAGCGCCCGCCGCACTGGTGAGGCGGCTCAGACCTCCTCGACGGTGACGACGCCCGGCTGGCTCTTGAGCGCGCTCTTGAACTGCGGGCTGACCGGGAAGTCGTCGCCGAGATCGATGTCCACCTCGCCGGGGAAGTCCGGCGCGATCAGGCACAAAGACAACGGCCCGTGCGCGGGCGTCGCCTCGGCCCGCATCCGGGCGATCAGCTCCTGCACGTGCGGCACCGCCTCGGGCGCGTCGAGGAAGATGCGCAGCCCGTAGCTCTGGCCCGACGCCGAGATCGACGCGTCGATGGGCGCCACGTTGCGCGCCAGCAGCTTCATCTGGTCGGCTTCCATCGTCGCCTCGACGGTGACGATGACCTTGTTGCCCGGCTCGAGGTGGGCGCGGGTCTTTTCCAGCACCTCCGAGAACACCACCATCTCGTAGAAGCCCGAGGGGTCCGAGAGCTGCACGAAGGCGAAGCGGTTGCCGCGCGCGGACTTGCGCTCCTGCCGCGCGGCCACCACGCCCGCGATCTTGGCGATGTGTGGCCCCCGGCGGGCGCGGTCCTCGGTCTCGGCGTAGGTGACGACGCCGCGCCGTTTCAGCGGCCCCATGTAGTCGTCGAGCGGATGCCCCGACAGGTAGAAGCCGACGGCGGCGTGTTCCTCGGTCAGCCGCTCGGCGGGCAGCCAGTCCGGCGTGCCGGCCAGGCGCGGCTCCGGCAGGTCCTCGCCGCCCTCGCCGAACAGCGAGACCTGCGAGGACTCGCGCGCCTCATGGACGGCGGCGGACCACTGCACGAGCCGGTCGAGGCTGTCGAGCACCCGGCGGCGGTTCGGATCGAGCTGGTCGAAGGCCCCGGCGCGGGCGAGCATCTCGAGCGGGCGCTTGCCGACCCGCTTGAGGTCCGCGCGGCGGGCAAGATCGAAAAGCGTCGTGAACGGCTTGTCGCCGCGCGCCTCGACGATCAGGCGCATGGCCTCGACGCCCACGTTCTTCAGCGCGCCGAGCGCGTAGAGGATCTTGCCGTTCTCCACCGTGAACACCGCGCCGGAGCGGTTGACGCAGGGCGGCACGATCTCGATCCCGAGGCCCCGGCGCACCTCGTCGGCATAGACGGCCAGCTTGTCCGTCAGATGGATATCGCAGTTCATCACCCCGGCCATGAACTCGACCGGGTGGTTCGCCTTGAGCCACGCCGTCTGGTAGCTGACCACCGCATAGGCGGCGGCGTGCGACTTGTTGAAGCCGTAGTTGGCGAATTTCTCCAGCAGGTCGAAAACCTCGCCCGCCTTGGCCTTGTCCACGCCGTTGGCGACCGCGCCCTCGATGAACTTAGGTCGCTCCTTCGCCATCTCGGACGCGATCTTCTTGCCCATCGCGCGGCGCAGCAGGTCGGCGCCGCCGAGGCTGTAGCCCGCCATCACCTGGGCGATCTGCATCACCTGTTCCTGGTAGACGATGATGCCCTGCGTTTCCTCCAGGATGTGGTCGATCGACGGGTGGATCGAGGCGATCTCGCGCTGGCCGTTCTTCACCTCGCAATAGACCGGGATGTTCTCCATCGGGCCGGGGCGGTAGAGCGCCACGAGGGCCACGATGTCCTCGATGCAGGTCGGACGCATCCGGCGCAGGGCGTCCATCATGCCGGTGGATTCCACCTGGAACACCGCCACCGTCTTGGCCGCTGCATAGAGCTTGTAGGTCTCCGGGTCGTCGAGCGGGATCGCGTTGATCTCGTTCTCGGCCCCCGGCGCGGGGGTGTAGAGCACGCGACCGTCCGGCGCGATGTGCAGCGCGCGGCCCTGCGACAGGATCGCGTCCACCGCGTTCTGGATCACGGTCAGGGTCTTCAGGCCGAGGAAGTCGAACTTCACGAGGCCCGCCTGTTCGACCCATTTCATATTGAACTGGGTCGCCGGCATGTCCGAGCGCGGGTCCTGGTAGAGCGGCACCAGCTCGTCGAGCGGCCGGTCCCCGATCACCACGCCCGCCGCGTGGGTCGAGGCGTTGCGCAACAGGCCCTCGATCTGCTGGCCGTAGTCGAGCAGGCGTTTGACCACTTCCTCGCGGCCGGCCTCCTCGCGCAGGCGCGGCTCGTCGGCCAGCGCCTTCTCGATGCTGACCGGCTTCACCCCCTCGACCGGGATCATCTTCGACAGGCGGTCCACCTGCCCATACGGCATCTGCAGCACACGCCCCACGTCGCGCACCGCCGCCTTGGACAGGAGCGCGCCGAAGGTGATGATCTGCCCGACCTTGTCGCGGCCGTAGCGGTCCTGCACGTAGCGGATCACCTCTTCTCGGCGGTCCATGCAGAAGTCGATGTCGAAGTCGGGCATCGACACCCGTTCCGGGTTCAGGAAGCGTTCGAACAGAAGCTGGTAGCGCAGCGGGTCGAGGTCGGTGATCGTCAGCGCATAGGCCACGAGGCTGCCCGCGCCCGACCCCCGCCCCGGCCCCACCGGGATGTCGTGATCCTTGGCCCACTTGATGAAGTCGGCCACGATCAGGAAGTAGCCGGGAAAGCCCATGCCCTCGATGATCCCGAGCTCGAAGTCGAGCCGGGCCTCGTACTCGGCCACGGGCGCCGCGTGCGGAATGACCGCGAGGCGCGCCGCCAGACCCGCCTTGGCCTGCCGCCGCAGTTCCTCGACCTCGTCATCCGCGAAGCGCGGCAGGATCGGGTCGCGCGTCCGGGCACGGAAGGCGCAGCGGCGGGCGATCTCGACGGTCGCCTCCAGCGCCTCGGGCAGGTCGGCGAAAAGGGTCGCCATTTCTTCCTGCGACTTGAAGCAGTGGTGCTCGGTCAGCCGCCGGCGGGGTCCGGCCTGGTCGACATAGGCGCCCTCCGCGATGCAGATCAGGGCATCGTGCGCCTCGTACATCGAAGGCTTCGGGAAGTAGACGTCGTTGGTCGCCACCAGCGGCAGGTCGCGCGCATGGGCCATGGTCAGGAACGCCGCCTCGGTCGCGCGCTCCGCTTCCGGGATGGGACCCGAGCCGGGATGGCGCTGGATCTCGATGTAGAGGCGGTCGGGGAAGGCCGCCGCCAGCGTGTCGAGCAACGCCTCGGCGCGAGGCACCTGGCCTGCCACAAGCGCTTGTCCCAGCGGCCCCATCGCGCCCCCGGTCAGGCAGATCAGGCCGTCGGCATGGGCGGTCAGTTCGTCGGGTGTCACCGAGGGCAGCGCCCCGCCCTTGCCGAGATAGAGACAGGAGTTCAGCTTCATCAGGTTGGCGTACCCGGCCTCGGACTGGGCCAGCAGCACGACCCCGCCGCGCTGGTCCTTGTCCCACTCCACGTCGACCTGGCAGCCGACGATGGGCTGCACCCCGGCCTTGGCGGCCGTCACCGAGAATTCGAGCGCCGCGAACATCGCGTTCGTGTCGGTCAGCGCCACGGCGGGCATGTCCATCGCCGCCGCGAGGTCGGGCAGCTTCTTCACCCGCATCGCGCCCTCCAGCAGCGAATACTCGGAGTGCACGCGAAGGTGGATGAATCGGGGATGCCTGCTCATGGGCGGACGATAGCCCCCGGCCCGCACCGGATGAAAGCCGCGAAAGGTTAGCCACAAGGATAAGTTTTTTCTTGACGCGGCCCGAGGCCCTGAAATACTTAGCCACATGGATAAGCAAGACCCGATCACCCTCGACGCCCTCTTCGCCGCCCTCGCCGATCCGACCCGGCGCGCGGTGGTGGCGCAGCTGGCGGAAGGTCCTGCCCCGGTCAGCGAGCTTGCCGCGCCGCATGACATGGCACTGCCGTCGTTCCTGAAACACCTCGACCGGCTGGAAAAGGCCGGGCTGGTCCGCTCGGAGAAAACCGGGCGGGTCCGGGTCTGCACCTTTCACCCCGAGGCGTTGCAGGCGGTCGAGACATGGATCGACCGCCAGCGCCGGATCTGGACCGGCCGGCTCGACCGGCTCGACCGCCTTGCGCAATCCCTTGCCGACCAATCCCCTTCGAAGCCCCCGGAGACCTCCTGATGAGCGACGACCTGACCCTCGAATTCACCCGCACCCTGCCCGCACCGCCCGCCGCGGTCTGGCGCTGCTGGACCGAACCGGACCTGCTGAAGCAGTGGTTCGCCCCGAAGCCGGTCACCGTGCCGGTGGCCGAGATCGAGCCGCACCCCGGCGGTCGGTTCCGGATCGTGATGGAGGTTCCGGACCACGGCACGATGGACCCCGCGCCCGGCTGCGTCCTTGTGGCCGAGCCCGAACGCCGGATCGCCTGGACCAACGCGCTGGGACCGGACTTCGTCCCGAACGCCATCGGCACCGGGCCGATGGACTTCGCCTTCTCGGCCGTGATCACGCTGGAGCCGGAGGGCACCGGCTGCCGCTATCACGTCCGGGTGTCCCATGCGACGACCGCCTCGGCCAAGGCGCACGCCGACATGGGCTTCTACGATGGCTGGGGCACCTGCGCCACGCAGCTGGGCGAGCTGGCCGCAACGCTCAGCTAACGGGCATCTGCCGGGAAATCCGGCGCGCCGGTCCGGGAAAGGCTTGCCAAACCGGGCCGGGGCCGCTTTGCTGCCGGGACAGGACAGGCAGGCCCGCGCTCTACGCCGCATCGAGCGGGGCCTTGCAGACGCCCTCCGGTACCGCGGCGGAACAGACCATATGGAGACCACGTTTCTTCTGAACGGAGAGACCGTGCGGGTTGCGAGCGACCCCACAACCACCCTGCTCGACTGGCTGCGCGAACGGCGCGGCCTGACCGGCACCAAGGAAGGCTGCAACGAAGGCGACTGCGGCGCCTGCACCGTGATGGTGCGGGACGAGACCGGCGCGCGCGCCCTCAACGCCTGCATCCTGTTCCTGCCCCAGTTGCAGGGCAAGGCCGTGGTCACGGTCGAGGGCCTCGCCGCGCCGGACGGCACCCCGCACCCGGTCCAGAGCGCCATGGTCGCGCATCACGGCAGCCAGTGCGGCTTCTGCACGCCCGGCTTCGTCGTCTCGATGGCAACCGCGCATCTCAACGGACGCCGCGACTTCGACGACCAGCTGGCCGGGAACCTGTGCCGCTGCACCGGCTACGCGCCGATCATCCGTGCCGCCGAGGCCGCCGCCGACGCGCTGGTGCCCGGGCACCTCGCCGCCCCGCCGGAACTGCCGGTGGCCGAAGCCGACCCGCAGGGCACAGCGTTCCGCCCGACATCCGCCGACGCGCTGGCGGAGTGGTATGCCGCCCACCCCGACGCGACCCTGATCGCGGGCGCGACCGACGTGGGGCTCTGGGTGACCAAGCAGTTGCGCGACCTGGCGCCGGTGGCCTTCCTCGGCGGCTGCGCGGACCTGAAGGCGATCACCGTCACCGACACCGAGATCCGCTTCGGCGCGATGGCGACCCTGACCGACGTGCTGGAGGCCGTGCGTCCACACCACGCCGACATGGCCGAGATGATCCGCCGCTACGGCTCGGTGCAGGTGCGCAACGCCGCCACGATCGGCGGCAACATCGCCAACGGCTCGCCCATCGGCGACAGCCCGCCCGCCCTGATCGCGCTGGGAGCGACGCTGCACCTGCGCCACGGCCCGGCCCGGCGCAGCCTGCCTTTGGAAGACTTCTTCCTCGCCTACGGCAAGCAGGACCGCGCACCGGGCGAGTTCGTCGAGGCCGTCAGTATTCCCCGCCAGCCCGACCGGCTGAAGTGCTACAAGCTGTCGAAGCGCTTCGATCAGGACATTTCCGCCGTCTGCGGCTGTTTCAACCTGATCGTGACGGGCGGCACCGTGACCGCAGCCCGGATCGCCTTCGGCGGCATGGCGGGCACGCCGAAGCGTGCGTCCGCCGTCGAGACCGCGCTGACCGGTCAGCCCTGGACCGAGGCCACCGTCCGCGCTGCCCTGCCCGCCTTCGAGACGGATTTCACCCCGCTCAGCGACATGCGCGCCAGCGCCGCCTACCGGATGGAGGCGGCGAAGGGGATGCTGCTGCGCTATTTCCACGAGGACCAGGGCACGTCCGCGCGGGTGCTGGAGGTGCGCGCATGACCGTCCACAAGCCCCGTCCGCACGACGCCGCACCGCTGCACGTCGCGGGCGCCGCCCGCTACGTCGACGACATCCCGCTGCCCGCCAACACGCTGCACCTCGCCTTCGGCCTCAGCACGGTCGCGCGCGGGCGGGTGGTGTCGATGGACCTGTCCGCCGTCCGCGCGGCGCCCGGCGTGGCGCTGGTCCTGACCTGGCGCGACCTGCCGGGGCACAACGACGTCTCGCCCTACCCGCTCTTCCGAGAGCCGATGCTGGCCGAGGACGAGGTGTTCTACCTCGGGATGCCGCTGTTCCTCGTCGCCGCCGACAGTCACCTCGCGGCGCGCAAGGCGGCCCGGCTGGCGAAGGTCGAGTACGAGGAACTGCCCGCGCTCCTGACCCTCGACGACGCCATCGCCGCCGATGCACGCTTCGAGGAGGGTCCCCGCATCTATGGCCGGGGCGACCTGGCCGAGGGCTTCGGCGCCGCCACCCACATCGTGGAGGGCAGCTTCGAGGTCGGCGGGCAGGAGCACTTCTACCTCGAGGGGATGGTCGCGGCGGCGCTGCCGCAGGAAGGCGGCGACATGATCGTCCATGCCTCCTCGCAGCACCCGACCGAGATCCAGCACAAGGTCGCCGAGGCGCTGCACCGCTCGATGAACGCGGTGCGGGTCGAGGTGCGGCGCATGGGCGGCGGCTTCGGCGGCAAGGAGAGCCAGGGCAACGCGCTCGCCTGTGCCTGCGCGGTGGTCGCGGACCGTACCGGGCGATCCGCCAAGATGCGCTACGACCGCGACGACGACATGATGATCACCGGCAAGCGGCACGATTTCCGGATCGTCTACCGCGCGGGCTGCGACGCCGAGGGCCGGATCACCGCCGTCGAGTTCACCCAGTACTGCCGCTGCGGCTGGTCGCCCGACCTGTCCCTGCCGGTGGCGGACCGGGCGATGCTGCATGCCGACAACGCCTATTTCATCCCGAACATCCGCATCACCTCGCACCGGATGATCACCCACACCCAGTCCAATACGGCCTTCCGGGGCTTCGGCGGGCCGCAGGGCATGGTGGGAATCGAGCGCGTGCTGGACCATCTCGCGCACGCGGTCGGGCGCGACCCGGTCGAGGTGCGGCGGCTGAACTACTACGCCGCGCCCGCAGGCGCCGATCCCGCCACACCGCAGCCCGGGGCCGCACACCGCTTCGGCGGCGCGCATTCCCCGAAGGACTGGCTGCCGCAGCCGCAGACCACGCCCTACGGTCAGGAGGTCGAGGACTTCCTGCTGCACGAGATGACCGAGGCCCTGCTGACCTCGTCGGACTACGCCGCCCGGCGTGCCGCGATTGCCGAGTGGAACGCGGCGAACCCGCTGCTGAAGCGCGGGATCGCCTTCTCGCCGGTCAAGTTCGGGATCAGCTTCACGCTGACCCATCTCAACCAGGCGGGCGCGCTGGTGCATGTCTACCAGGACGGCTCGATCCACCTGAACCACGGCGGCACCGAGATGGGACAGGGCCTGTTCCAGAAGGTCGCCCAGGTCGCTGCCGACCGTTTCGGCGTGCCGCTGGAGACGGTGAAGATCACCGCGACCGACACCGCCAAGGTGCCGAACACCAGCGCCACCGCCGCCTCCTCCGGGACCGACCTGAACGGGATGGCGGTCAAGGCCGCCTGCGACGAGATCCGCGACCGGCTGGCGCGCTTCGTCGCCGAGCGCCAGCAGGCCGATGCCGCCACGGTGCGCTTCGCGGACGGCCGGGTGCATGTCGGGACCGAGAGCTTCCCCTTCGCCGAGGTCATCCGCGATGCCTGGATGGCGCGGGTCAGCCTGTCCTCGACCGGCTTCTACGCGACCCCGAAGATCGTCTGGGACCGCATCCGGGGACAGGGCCGGCCGTTCTACTATTTCGCCTACGGCGCGGCGGTGACCGAGGTGGTCATCGACACCCTGACCGGCGAGAACCGCATCCTGCGCGCCGACATCCTGCATGACTGCGGCGCATCGCTGAACCCGGCGCTCGACATCGGGCAGATCGAGGGCGGCTACGTGCAGGGCGCGGGCTGGCTGACGACCGAGGAACTGGTCTGGGATCAGTCGGGGCGGCTGCGCACGCACGCGCCCTCGACCTACAAGATCCCGGCCTGCTCGGACCGGCCACCGGTGTTCAACGTGGCGCTCTGGGAGGCGGCCAACCGCGAGGACACGATCTATCGCTCCAAGGCGGTGGGCGAGCCGCCGCTGATGCTGGGCATCTCGGCGCTGCTGGCGCTGTCGGACGCGGTGGCGGCCTGCGGCGACGGCAGCGTCTATCCCGCGCTCGACGCGCCTGCGACGGCCGAACGCGTGCTCTGGGCGGTGCGCCGGGTCCGGGGCGGGGCATGAGCTTCGACCGCGCCGCGCTGGCGGAGGCCGTCGCCCGTCATCGCCGGGTGGCCCGGGTGCTGGTGCTGGAGACCGCGGGTTCGGTCCCTCGCGACGCCGGGACCGCGATGCTGGTCTGGGCGGACGGGCAGTCGGGCACCATCGGCGGCGGCGCGCTGGAATGGCAGGCCGCGGCGGACGCCCGCGCAGCCATCGTCAGCGGGGACCGGCTGGCGCGCGTGCCGCTCGGCCCCGACCTCGGCCAGTGCTGCGGCGGGGCGGTGACCCTGCTGACCGAGGTCTGGGATGCCGCGCGACTGGCCGCAACCGGCGACGGGCCGGTCGCCCGCCCGCTGCCCGGTGGTCCGGCCGGGCCGCCGCTGTCGGTGACGCGCCATCTGGCGCGCCTGCGCGACGGGCGCGAGGCCGCGCCGCTCTGGCAGGGCGCGGGCTGGGTGGTCGAGACGCAGTCGCCGCCCCGCACGCCGCTCTGGATCTGGGGCGCGGGCCATGTCGGTCGGGCCATCGCCGCCGTCGCGGCCCCGCTGCCGGGCTTCGCGGTCACGCTGCTCGACACCGCGCCCGAGCGCTTTCCCGCCCCGCTGCCCGGGGGTGTCACCGCCCTGCCCGCGCCGGACCTGCCTGCCGCCGTGGCGCTGGCCCCGCCGCAGGCCGCACACCTCGTGCTGACCTATTCGCACGCCCTCGACCTGGAGCTGTGCCACCGGCTGCTGCACCATGGCTTCGGCTTTGCCGGTCTGATCGGCTCGGCCACCAAGCGGGCCCGGTTCCGATCAAGGCTCGGGCAGTTGGGGCATACGGATGCCAGCATTGCGCGCATCGCCTGTCCGATCGGCGACCCGGCCCTGGGCAAACACCCGCAGGCCATTGCCGTGGGCGTGGTTTCCAGCCTAATCTCGCGCCAAGCGTCCAAAAAAGACGCATGGGACAGCGAAAAGGACCGGGCCGGGTGACCCATCTGCTCTCCGTCGAGGGTCTGACCAAGGCCTATCCCGGTGTCGTGGCCAACGACGGCGTCTCCTTCTCCATCGCGCCCGGCGAGGTCCATGCCCTGCTCGGCGAGAACGGCGCAGGTAAGTCCACGCTGGTCAAGATGATCTACGGGCTGGTGAAGCCCGACAGCGGCGCGATGACCCTGAACGGCGGGGCCTATGCCCCGGCCGAGCCGCGCGCGGCGCGGGCGGCAGGCGTCGCGATGGTGTTCCAGCACTTCTCGCTCTTCGACGCGCTCAGCGTGGCCGAGAACATCGCCCTCGGCATGGAAAACCCGCCGCGGCCCAGCGACCTGTCCGCCCGCATCCGCGAGGTGAGCCACACCTACGGCCTGCCGCTCGATCCCGACCGGCTGGTGGGCGAGTTGTCGGCGGGCGAGCGACAGCGGGTCGAGATCATCCGCTGCCTGCTGCAGGACCCGAAGCTGCTGATCATGGACGAGCCGACCTCGGTCCTGACACCGCAGGAAGTCGCCATCCTGTTCGAAACGCTGCGGAAACTGTCCGCCGAGGGCACCGCGATCCTCTACATCAGCCACAAGCTGGAAGAGATCCGCACGCTCTGCGACGCGGCGACGATCCTGCGCGGCGGCAAGGTGGTCGCGACCTGCATCCCGCGCGAGACGACCGCCCGCGAGATGGCGGAACTGATGGTCGGCGCGACCCTGATGACCCCCAAGGCCGCCGGGGCAGCCCCGGGCGAAGTGCTGCTGTCGGTCGAAGGGCTGACGCTCGGCGCCGCCTCGATGTTCGGCACCCGGCTGCAGAATGTCTCGCTCGACCTGCGGGCCGGGGAAATCCTCGGGATCGGCGGTGTCGCGGGCAACGGCCAGGACGAGTTGCTGGCGGCCCTGTCGGGCGAACGCCGGGCCCCGCCAGGGGCGGTCCTGTTCCGCGGGCGGCCGGTGGGCGCGCTGGGTCCGACCGAACGGCGGCGCCTTGGCATCTGCAGCGCGCCCGAGGAGCGGCTGGGCCATGCCGCGGCCCCGGACATGAGCCTGACCGAGAACGCGGTGCTGACCGGAACCGTGCGCAAGCGCCTCGCCGGGCGCGGCTTCGTGGACTGGACCGCGGCGCGGCGCTTCGCCGAGGAGGTCATCGCGGCCTTCGACGTGCGCACCCCCGGCCCGGCCAACGCGGCCCGGTCGCTGTCCGGCGGCAACCTGCAGAAATTCGTCATCGGCCGCGAGGTCCTGCAGGCCCCGGACGTGCTGGTGGTCAACCAGCCGACCTGGGGCGTCGACGCGGCGGCGGCGGCGGCGATCCGGCAGGCCCTGATGGACCTCGCGGGCAAGGGCGCGGGGGTGATCGTGATCAGCCAGGACCTCGACGAGCTGATGGAGGTCGCGGACCGCTTCTGTGCCCTGAACGGCGGACGCCTGAGCGCCTCGCGCCCGACCGCCGGCCTGACCATCGAGGAAATCGGCCTGATGCTGGGCGGCGCGCATGACATGGAGGTGGCCCATGCAGAGGCCTGAGCCCCGGAGGACGCCCGCGTGATCCGGCTGGAGAAACGCCCGTCGCCCAGCCGGTTCTGGACCGCGACGACGCCGCTGCTGGCCGTCGCGCTGACGATGGTCGCGGGCGGCATCCTGTTCGCGCTGCTCGGCAAGGACCCACTGGAAGCGCTGCGCACGATCTTCTGGGACCCGCTGTTCCACCCGCAGTTCGCCAGCTATTCGCGGCCGCAGCTCCTGGTGAAGGCCGGTCCGCTGATCCTGATCGCGGTCGGTCTCAGCCTCGGGTTCCGGGCCGGGATCTGGAACATCGGCGCCGAGGGCCAGTACATCATGGGCGCGATCGTCGGCGCGGCGGCGGGGCTGGCCTTCTACCCCTCGGGCAGTCCACTGATCTTCCCGCTGATGGTGGTCGCGGGCGCGCTCGGCGGCTGGGCCTGGGCGATGATCCCGGCCCTTCTTCGGGTGAAATTCCGCACCAACGAGATCCTCGTCTCGCTGCTGCTGGTCTATGTCGCGCAGAACATCCTCGCCTCGGCCGCGGTCGGCTTCCTGCGCAGCCCGGAGGGCGGCGGCTTTCCCGGCTCGCGCAACCTCTCGCAATGGTCGTCGAGCGCGAATCCGGAACTGATCACCGGCACCGGCATGCACTGGGGCGTGGTCGCGGCCTTCATCGCGGTGATCTTCGCCTATGTGCTGATGTCGAAGCACCTGCTCGGCTACCAGATCCGGCTGGCGGGCCAGGCCCCCCGGGCCGCGCGCTTCGCCGGGGTCGAACCGGGGCGGCTCGTGGTCCTGTGCCTGTCGATCTCGGGTGCGCTGGCCGGGCTGGCCGGGCTGTTCGAAGTGACCGGCCCCGCGGGCCAGATCAGCATCGACTTCAACTCGAACTACGGGTTCACCGCGATCATCGTGGCCTTCCTCGGGCGGCTGCACCCGGTCGGCATCCTGCTGGCGGGCCTGCTGATGGCGCTGACCTACATCGGCGGCGAGCTCGCGCAGTTCATGCTCGGCCTGCCCGCCGCCGCGATCCAGGCCTTCCAGGGCATGCTGCTCTTCTTCCTGCTCGGCGTGGACGTGCTGTCGAATTACCGGATCCGGTTCGGCCGGAGGTCCGTGGCATGATCGCGTCCAGCCAGGGAAAGGCACGCTGATGGAGATGTTCGGCGGGATCAATCCGGCGGTGCTGATCGCCTCGCTCATGGTCGCCTCGACGCCCATCCTGCTGGCCGCGCTCGGCGAGATGGTGGTCGAGAAGGCCGGGGTCCTGAACCTCGGGGTCGAGGGCATGATGATCACCGGCGCGATCTGCGGCTTCATCGTCGCGGTCGAGACCGGCTCGCCCCTGCTGGGGTTCCTGTTCGCCGCGGTCGGGGGCGCGCTGCTGTCGCTGATCTTCGGCGTGCTGACGCAACTGCTGCTGTCCAACCAGGTGGCGACGGGCCTCGCGCTGACGCTGTTCGGCCTCGGCTTCTCGGCGCTGCTGGGACAAGGGTACATCGGGGTCAAGGCGCCCACACTGGGGCGGATCGACCTCGGCCCGCTCAGCGACATCCCGGTGCTGGGGCGCATCCTGTTCTCGCATGACCCGATGGTCTACGTCAGCCTCGCGCTGGTCGTCGCCATCTGGGCGTTCCTGCGCTTCACCCGGGCCGGGCTCATCCTGCGCGCCGTCGGCGAAAGCCACGAGGCCGCACATGCGCTCGGCTACAAGGTCATCCGCGTCCGGATGCTGGCGATCATGTTCGGCGGGGCCTGCGCCGGCCTCGGCGGGGCTTACCTGAGCCTTGTCCGGGTGCCGCAATGGACCGAGGGCATGACCGCGGGCGCGGGCTGGATCGCGCTGGCGCTCGTCGTCTTCGCCAGCTGGAAGGCGGGGCGGGTTCTCGTCGGCGCCTATCTTTTCGGCGGCGTGACCGTGTTGCAGCTGAACCTGCAGGCGGCCGGGGCCAAGGTTCCGGTCGAACTCTTGTCGATGTCGCCGTACCTGATAACGATCCTCGTGCTCGTTCTCATCTCGACGCGGGGCGCGCAGGGGGCGCCCGCCTCGCTCGGCCGATCGTTCAACGCATCCTCCTGACCACCCGACATCCACTGAAAAGGGAGACACCCATGGACCGCAGAACCCTCCTCACCACGGCCGCGATGGCCGCAGGCCTCGCCGCCACCGGCACCGCCGCGCTCGCGCAGAGCAAGACCAAGGTCGGCTTCATCCTCGTCGGACCGAAGAACGACGGCGGCTGGAGCCAGCACCACTATGACAGCGCGATGGTGATGGCCGAGCACTTCGGCGATGCCGTCGAGGTCGTCGTGCAGGAAAGCGTGCCGGAAGGCGCGGACTCCGAGCGCGTGATGACCCAGATGGCGCTGTCCGGCGTGCAGCTGATCTTCACCACCTCGTTCGGCTACATGGACCCGACCGTGAACGTCGCGGCGAAGTTCCCGAACGTGTATTTCGAGCACGCGACCGGCTACAAGACCGCGCCGAACCTGTCGACCTACTCGGCCCGCTTCTACGAAGGCCGCGCGATCCAGGGCCACATCGCGGGCAAGATGACCAAGACCAACAAGATCGGCTACATCGCCTCGTTCCCGATCCCGGAAGTCATCCGCGGCATCAACTCGGCCTACATCCACGCCAAGAAGGTCAACCCGGACGTCGAGTTCTCGGTGATCTGGGCCTTCACCTGGTTCGACCCGGCGAAGGAAGCAGACGCCGCCCGCGCGCTGATCGAGCAGGGCTGCGACGTGGTGCTTCAGCACACCGACTCGACGGCGCCGCAGGCCGCCGCACAGGCCGCCGGCAACGTGATCACCTTCGGCCAGGCGTCGGACATGTCGGACTACGCGCCGTTCCCGCGCGTCTCGTCGATCATCGACAACTGGGCGCCCTACTACATCGAGCGCGTGCAGGCCGTGATGGACGGCACCTGGACCTCGGTCATGACCTGGGACGGCATCGGCCCGGGCATGGTGGAAATCGGCGAGATCTCGTCGGCGGTTCCGGACGACGTGAAGGCCGAGGCGCTGGCCATGAAGGACGCGATCGCCAACGGCAGCTACCACCCGTTCACCGGCCCGCTGAACAAGCAGGACGGCAGCCCGTGGCTGGCCGAGGGCGAGATCGCCGATGATGGCGTGCTGGCCGGTCTCGACTTCTTCGTCGAAGGTCTGACCGCGGAAATCCCGTCCTGATCCACGGCTCCGGCCGAAGGAAAGAGGGGCCTGCCTTCCGGGGCAGGCCCTTTTTCGTGCGCGTCAGCCCCAGGGACCGCTCGCCCCGGACGACCCGCGCCCGGCCCCGGCGCCCGTCACCGGGATGCGCGACAGGGTTTCCTTGCCCATCTCCTGCGCGATCTGCTGCAGGGCGCGGATCCGGTTCGCGGTCGAGGGGTGGGTCGAGAACAGCTTGTCATGCGCATGGGCATGCAGCGGGTTGATGATGAACATGTGCGCCGTGGCCGGGTTGCGCTCGGCGCTGTTCATGTCGGTGCGGGCCGCCAGCCCCTCGATCCGCTTCAGGGCCGAGGCCAGCGCCAGCGGCTTGCCCGAGATCGCCGCCCCGCCCCGGTCGGCCTCGTACTCGCGGGTCCGGCTGATCGCCATCTGCACGAGCCCGGCGGCCAGCGGCGCGAGGATCATCGTCGCAAGGATGCCGACGATGCCCAGCGGGTTGTTGCGGTCGCCCCGGAAGAACAGCGCGAAGTTCGCCAGCATGCCGATCGCCCCGGCCAGCGTCGCGGTGATGGTCATCGTCAGCGTGTCGCGGTTCTGGATATGGGCCAGTTCGTGGGCCATGACACCCTCGATCTCGTCCTGACTCAGCGATTGCAGCAGCCCCGTGGTGGCCGCGACCGCGGCATGGTTCGGATCGCGCCCGGTGGCAAAGGCGTTCGGCTGCGGGCTGTCGATGATGTAGACCTTCGGCATCGGCATCCGCGCCTGCCGCGCGAGCCGGGCCACCATGGTCACCAGACCCGGCGCGCTCTGGGCATCGACGGGGCGGGCATTGTGCATCCGAAGCACCATCGAGTCCGACGACCACCACGCGAAGACGTTCATGCCCCCGGCGAAGAGCAGCGCCAGGACGAGACCGGTGCCACCGCCCAGCATCAGGCCCACCGCGCCGAACAGCGCGGTCATTGCGGCAAGCAGCATGGCAGTACGAACGGTGGCCATCGGTGGAAACTCCTGCAATCCGGGTGCGCGTCGGATATGGGGTGAGCCGCGCGGGTTGGGAAGAGGGATCGAGGACCAGTCCTGTATCGTCCGCCTGCCCCAGATCCCGGCAATCACCCGGCCGCCTGCTGCGCCAGCCGGTCGGCACGGCCCGCACCTGCGCGACGAGGCCACGCGCGGACTCGACCCGCTGTTTCATGGGGTGTGGCGGCGCGCCCGGGGGGCCATGTCGCAAACGCCTCTCCAAGCGTCGAAGCCGCTGGACCGTCGCGCGGCAAAACCGACAATCTGCCGGGCAAACGCACGCTCGGAGTCTCTCCCATGAAAACCCATGTCAAAGCCCTGGTGGTCGGCGGCGGCGCCGTCGGAACCGGGATCGCCTATCACCTCGGCAAGGCGGGGTGGGACACGATGCTGCTCGAGCGCGACGAGCTGACATCCGGTTCGACCTGGCATGCCGCCGGTCTGCTGCCGCTCTTCAACATGGGCTACGCCACCAGCCACATCCACGACTACTCGGTGAAGTTCTACAAGGGCCTCGAGGCCGAGACCGGTCTGAACCCCGGCTTCTCGGTGGTCGGCAACCTGCGGATGGCCCAGACGCAGGACCGGATGGACGAGTACATGCTCTATGCCTCGACCGCCGAGACGGTGGGGATCCCCTACGAGTGGCTGACGCCCTCCGAGATCAAGGCGCGCTGGCCGCTGGTGCGCACCGAGGACCTGAAGGGCGCGATCTTCCACCCGACCGACGGCTACATCAACCCGGCCGACGTGACGCAGGCGATGGCCAAGGGCGCGCGCCAGTTCGGGGTGACCATCGAGCGGCGCTGGCAGGTGGACGGCTACCACTGGACCGGCTCCGAGTGGCAGGTGACCGTCACCAAGATGGTCGAGAAGGGCGGCAACCTGGTGCCGTCGGACGAGCAGGCCGTGATCACCGCCGAGCATGTCGTCACCGCGACCGGCAACCACGCCCAGCGCACCGCGAAACTGCTGGGCATCAAGATCCCCGCGATCCCGGTCGAGCACCAGTACATCGTCACCGAGCCCGATCCGGCGCTGGTCGAGTGGCGCAAGGCGGGCAACCCCGAGCACCCGGTGCTGCGCGACGCCGATGCCAAATGGTACGTCCGGGAGGAGCGCGGCGGCTGGATTCTCGGCCCCTACGAGCAGGGCGCGCCCGCGCGCTTCGAATACACCGTGCCGGACAGCTTCCGGGCCGACCTCTTCCCGCTCGACCTCGAGCGGATCGAGGAAGAGTACATGTCGATGATCCACCGGATTCCGACGTCCGAGACGGTCGGCCTGAAGGACGATTTCAACGGCCCGATCTGCTACACGCCCGACGGCAACCCGCTGGTCGGCCCGGCACCGGGCCTGCGCAACATGTGGCTGGCGGAGGGCTTCTCCTTCGGGATCACCGCGGCGGGCGGCACCGGGCATTACCTCGCCCAGATGATGGTCGAGGGCGAGGCCGAGATCGACATGGCCGCGCTCGACCCCAAGCGCTACGGCAGCTGGATGACCACCGAATACGCGGCGCGCAAGAACGAGGAGTGCTACGCCCACGTCTTCATCCTGCACCACCCCGACGAGGAGCGCGAAGCCTGCCGCCCTCTGCGCACCGCGCCCGTCTACGACCGGCAGAAGGCCCTCGGCGCGCAATTCGGCTGCGTGAACGGCTGGGAGCGCCCGAACTACTACGGTCCGCTCGACGCCCCCGACAGCTTCGACCACGACGCGCGGTCGTTCCGGCGCGGCGGCTGGTGGCCCTATGCCAGGGCCGAGGCGGAAGCGGTCCGCGAGACCGCCGGCCTGATCGACGCCACCGCCTTCACCAAGCACCTCGTGCGCGGACCGGGGGCGACGGCGTTCCTCGACGGCTTCACCTGCAACCGGCTGCCCAAGGTGGGGCGCATCAACCTGACCTACGCCCTGACGGCAACCGGCACCACCCGGACCGAGTACACCATCGTCCGGCTGGCGGAGAACGAGTACTACCTCGTCTCCGCCGGGGCCTGGACCGCCTATGACGCCGACTACCTGAGGAAGGCCGCCGAGGACTTCATGGCAGCGGGCGGCGGGTCTCTCGACATCCACGACGTCACCACCCAGTGGGGCGTCTTCGCGCTGGCGGGGCCGAAGTCGCGCGACATCCTGAAGGAGATCGTCAAGGACGCGGACCCGGACACCGTGCTGGGCAACAAGCGCTTCCCGTGGCTGTCGATGCGCGAGATCGAACTGGGCATGTGCCCGGTCCGCGCGATCCGTGTCGCCTATACGGGCGAGCTGGGCTGGGAACTGCACCACCCGATCGAGATGCAGCGCTATCTCTGGGACCTGCTGCTGGCAGCGGGCGAGAAGCACGGGATGAAGCTGGTCGGCGGCCGGGCGCAGAACTGGCTCCGGCAGGAGAAATCCTACCGCGCCTTCGGCACCGAGCTTGGCCGCGACGCCACCCCGCTGGAGGCCGGTCTGGACCGCTTCGTGGATCTCGACAAGGACTTCACCGGCAAGGCGGCGATGCTGGCCACCGGCATCCGCTCAAAATGCGTGACCGTCCTGATCGACGGCCCCGACGACGCCGATCCGTGGGGCCGCGAGGCGCTCTATGACGGCGACACCAAGGTCGGGCGCCTGACCTCGGGCGGCTGGTCGGTGGCGTTCGGCAAGTCGATCGGGATGGGCTACGTCCGCCCGGACCTCGCCGTGCCCGGGACGAAGCTGAAGGTGAGGATGCAGAACCAGCTCTGGGACGTCGAAGTGACCGAGGACAGCCCCTTCGACCCGACCAACGCCCGCATCCGGCAGGACGGCTGAGACCGGAAGAAGCGGCGCGCGCCACCCCGGGTGGCGCGCCCGGTGCCGGTCGAGGTGACGTATCGCACGATCCCGAACTCGATCCACACCAGCCACGACAGCCGGGTGATCTTCCGCGTCGATCCGCTCTGAGGCGGGCGCCTCAGTTGCCCATCGCGGCCTGCATGCGTTGCATGCTCAGCGCGGTCATGCCGCAACTGTCGGTGATCTCCTGCAGCCGGTTGGGCGTGATGCCGTCCACCGACGTGGTCTGCGCGGCGCTGATCTCGGCCAGCGACCTGTAGGACTTCGCCGCGGCGGCCTCCAGCCCGGTGATGAGCTGGGTCATCGCGCCCGTGCCCGCTTCCTGCGCGACGGTCGACAGGATGCAGGCCCCGGCCTGGCGGTGGGCGTCGTCCCAGGTCACGTCGGGCAGCTTGCCCTCCAGCGCCGGGTTCTCGGCCAGAAGGGCCGCGTTGATCTTGCTGCCCATCGTCTCGGACGCCGCCTCGAACCGGTCGACCGCCTCGTTGGCGAGGGCGGGCGCGGCGACGGCGGCAGCGAGCGTCAGGGCGAGGGTCAGGGAGCGGCGCATCGGGGTCTCCGGTCAGAATCGCGTGGCCTCCACGGAACCCCAGCGCGGCGCGCAATGCAACCGGGGCCGCCGCAACGGCCGCCCCGGTCCCGACCTGCCTCACGCAGGTGTCAGCGTCTCAGCCGCGCCAGAAGGCCCACCAGGGCGCTTCGCCGCCGCGACCCATGCCGTGTTGCCCGTCGCCATGGGCAGCCCCGGCCATCCGGCCCTGGCCCGCCCCGTGCTGGGCACCGTCATGCCCCTGGCCGGCCTGGCCCATCCGGCCCTGACCCTGTCCGCGCGCGCCCGGACCGAAGTCGTCTCCGGTCAGGACGCCATCGCCCGAGCGGTCCATCGCGGCGAAGAAGGCCGCATCCTGCGCGGCGAACTCGTCCGCGCTGACGCTGCCGTCGCCGTTTCCGTCATTGGCCGCGAGCGACATCATCTCGTCGCCCGGACCGTTGCCGCCCTGTCCCTTGGCCGCGTGCTGGTCGGCCCGCATCCGGTCGAACTCGGCGAACTCGGCGGCATCGAGGGACCCGCTGCCATCGGCATCGATCATCGCGAAAATGTCCCCGCGCTTGGCGGCAACCTCGGCCAGCGTCACCTGGCCATCGGCGTCGAGATCCCAGTTCTGCAGGAAATCCCCGCCGGGGACATGATCCTGCATGGATTGCGCCAGCACGGGCGCGGTGCCGAGCGGCACGAGCAGGGCGAGAACGAGGAGGGTTTTCGGGGCAGACATGAGCGTATCCTTTCATGGTCCTTGTTGATTGTTGACCATGTCACGCACCACGCCCGACGTTCCGTCGCCGTTTTTCCAATTATTCTGCAGCCTGTGCGGGGACCGCGAATTCATCGAAGCATTCCAGCGCCTTGGCGGAATACATCAGCGACGGCCCGCCGCCCATCTGGACCGCCATGCCCAGCGCCTCGGCCAGCGCCTCGCGGCGGCCGCCGGCCCGCAGGAACGCCTCGACGTGGAAGGTGATGCAGGGCTCGCAGCGCTGGGACACGGCAATGCCGATCGCCACGAGCTCCTTCGTGGCGATGTCGAGCGCGCCGTCGGTCTTCACCGTCTTGCCCAGCGCCGCGAAGGCGCGCGCGGTCTCGGGAATGGCGGCGGTCAGGGCGCGCAGGGCAGGTTTCATCGCATCGCGCTTGGCAGTCTAGGTCATGTCGGTCCTCGGTCTGAGTAGGGTCAGCCCGCACTGACCAGACCGCGCCGGACCCCGCCTTGACCCGGATCAAACCCCGCCCTGCGCGGGCTTGCGCAACAGGAACAGCAGGTTGTTGGCGGGCATCTCGACCCGCTCCACCGTCAGCCTGAGCGCGCCCGCGACATCCGCGACATCCTGCGCGTCCTTGTACCCGATCGCCGGGTCCTGCGCCCGCAGGCTGGCGTCGAAGGCCGCGTCCCCGGCGCTGGTCGCGACCCCGCCGCGCAGGAACGGCCCGTAGAGGGCAAAGACCCCACCCGGGGCGAGCGCCTGCTCGGCCTCGTCGAGAAGCGCCGCCATCTCGGCGTCCGAGATCAGGTGCAGCAGGTTCACCAGCACCAGCACGTCGACCGGCCCCCGCCGCGCGGCCCAGCCTTCGGTACAGGCATCGAGCCGCACCGGACCCGCGAGATTGGGCAGACCCGCCTCCTCGGCCCAGGCGGCGATCGAGGCAAGCCGTGCCATCTCGACGTCCGACGGGGTCCAGTGAAGGCCGGGATGGGCCCGGGCGAAGGCCACGACATGCTGTCCCGTGCCGCTGGCCAGTTCCAGCGCGCGCCCCTCTTCGGGCAGCCGTCCCGCCAGCGCCGCCAGCAGCGGTTCGAGGTTGCGCCGGGCCGAGGGCGCATCCAGCTTGCCCGCCTGCGCGCCGAGTGCCGGGCCGTCGGGCAGGCTCAGCTTCCGGCTCATGCGACGAACCGGTCGGGGGCGAGGGCCGCCACCTCGGCCGCCGCCAGCGCGGGCGCCCGCCCCGCCACCCGGTCCGCCACCAAGCGGCTGGCCGCGGGCGCAGTCTGGAACCCGTAGCCGCCCTGGCCCGCCATCCAGACGAAAGCCGCATCGCGCGGATCGGGCCCCAGCACCAGCGTGCGGTCCGGCGCGAAGCTGCGCAGCCCCGCCCAGGTGGCGAGCGGCCGCGTCACCGGCTCGGTCACATGCGCCTCGTAGCGCGCCAGCCCTTCGGCCAGCACCATGTCGTCGGCCCAGGCATCCATCGGCGGGCTCGGCTCCTCCTCGGCGGGCGAGACCAGCAGGGCCCCGGCATCGGGCTTGGCATACCAGTCCTCGCCGACGCCCAGCAGCATCGGCCAGCCCGAGACGTCATGCCCGCCGGGCGCGGCCAGCCGCGCCATCGAACGCCGCATCGGCCGGATCCCCAGGGGCCCGATCCCGGCCATCTCCGCCACAGCGTCGGCCCAGGCCCCGGCGGCATTGACCAGCACGCGCGCCGTGATCTCCCGCCCGCCCGCGGTTACCGCCCAGCCGTCCCCTGTCCGCCGGATCGCGCTGACCCGCGCGCCTTGCACCACCTCGCCCGCCTGGCGGACCTCGCGCGCGAAGGCCTGGATCATGCGGTCAGTGTCGATGTCCCAGGCCGCGTCGTGCCAGGCGGTCAGCGTCGCCGTCGCCGGGTGCAGGATCGGGACCATCTCGCGGGCCTCCGCCGGGGTCAGCGGCGTCAGGCCCATCGCCGCGGCATCCGCCGCGAAGCGGTCCTCCCGCCCCGGCCCGCCGACCAGCATCAGCCCCCGCGGTGCCAGAAGGCCCGAGGCGTGGAACCAGTCCGCGCTCGCCCGGTTCAGCGCCACGGTGGTCGGCAGGCCATAGCTGACCTCGAACAGCGCGGCCGAGCGCCCCGAGGCATGGTAGCCCAGCGCGGATTCCGCCTCGACCAGCACGACCCGGCCCAGGTCTGCCAGCCGTGCCCCGACCGAGGTGCCCGCAATGCCCCCGCCGATCACCAGAAAGTCGGCCTCCACGGCACGCCCCTCCCCATTCTTCTTGGCAAAAATACTCACGGCACACCCGCCGCGCCCGGTGCCCGGCCGGGGTTACAGCATGCTCGGCACCACCAGGTCCGGCGGGCGGTGGCCGTCGGCGAAGGTCTTGATGTTTATGATGACCTTCTCGCCCATCTCGATCCGCCCCTCGCGGGTGGCCGAGCCCATGTGCGGCAGGAGCACCACGTTGGGCAGTTCGCGCAGGCGCGGGTTCACCTCGTGGCCGCGTTCGAAGACGTCGAGGCCCGCCCCGCCCAGCTCGCCCGCGCGCAGCATCCGTGTCAGCGCGTTCTCGTCGATCACCTCGCCGCGCGAGGTGTTCACGATCACCGCCGAGGGCTTCAGCAGCTTCAGCCGCCGCGCGTTCATCAGGTGGAAGGTCGAGGGCGTGTGCGGGCAGTTGATCGACAGCACGTCCACCCGGCTGACCATCTGGTCGAGGCTCTCCCACCAGGTCGCCTCGTGCGCGGCCTCGATGTCCCGGTGCAGCCGCCGCCGGTTGTGGTAGTGGATCTGCATCCCGAAGGCGCGTGCCCGGCGCGCGACCGCCTGGCCGATCTGGCCCATCCCGAGGATGCCGAGCCGCTTGCCGCCGATCCGGCCCCCCAGCATCGCGGTCGGCGACCAGCCGGTCCAGCGCCCCTCCTGCATGACCGCGAGGCCCTCGGGGATGCGCCGGGTCACCGCGAGCATCAGCGCGATCGTCATGTCGGCGGTGTCGTCGGTCAGAACCCCCGGCGTGTTCGAGACATGGATGCCGCGCTGCCGGGCCGTGGTCACGTCGATGTGGTCGACGCCCGCGCCGTAGTTGGCGATCAGCTTCAGGCGGTCGCCGGCCTGCGCCAGCATCGCCCCGTCGATCTGGTCGGTGACGCAGGGCACCAGCACATCGGCCCGTTTCATCGCCGACACCAGCGCGTCGCGGTCCAGCTTTTCGTCCGCCTCGCTCAGCTCGACGTCGAAAAGTTCCTTCAGCCGCGTCTCGACCGGTTCCGGCAACCGTCGCGTCACGACAACACTCAACCGCTCTGATGGCATCTCGCCCCTCCCGGCGCATTGCAAGCTCGGCGCATACTGGCAACAATGCAGGGAAAGGGGCAACCCAATAGGCCCCATGCCGCGCAACGACGCGGTGAGCAGGACAAGGCAGGATGACACGCAGTCTCATCTCGGCTCTGACAGGGCTGGCCATCGCCGCGGGCGTGGTCGCCGTTGGCGTGGCGGTCTTTCTCCCGAGGGCCGGCGCACAGGACAGCCCGGCCCCGCCGCCGGTGGCCGCCGCTTCCCCGACGCCGGTTGCAACGGCCGCTCCGCCGCCCCGCACCATCGGCCGCGAGACCGGCCTGCCGCTGCCGCGCTACGTCTCGCTCCGCGGCGACGAGGGCCGCGCGCGCCGGGGACCGTCCCGGTCGCAGCGGATCGACTGGGTCTTCACGCGCAGCGGCATGCCGCTCGAGGTGGTGGCCGAGTTCGACACCTGGCGGAAGGTCCGCGACCGCGACGGCGCGGGCGGCTGGGTGCATGTCGTGTCGCTGTCGCGCGAGCGCACCGTGATCGTGCAGGACGACCTCGTCGCCCTGCGCAGCGCGCCCGGGGCCGAGGCCACCATCCGCGCCCGCGCCGAGGCCGGCGTGATCGCCCGGCTGGGCAGCTGCACGGAGCTGTGGTGCCGCATCCACGTCGGACGCACGAACGGCTGGGTGCCGAAGACGGCACTCTGGGGGGTCGCGCCCGACGAGCTGCGGGACTGACCCGGTGCCACCGCGCCCCGCGTCCGGCTGGCCCGCGGCCCTGCGCCTCGCCCGCGACCCGCGGTCGATCACGATCCACGCCCGCGACACCTGGCATCCCGACATCCTGCGCGGCAAGTTCGACTTCTTCGAGATCCTGACCGCGCGCGCCGCCGCCGAGGGCTGGACGGTGCATGCCATGCCCGGGGCCTCGCGCGCGTCGCGCTGGCTGCGCCGGCGCGGACCCGGCCTGCACCTGCTGGTGGCCGACCGCCCGGCCTATGGCCCGCGCCTGCTGCACGCGCTGCCCGGCTATGTCTGGGGCTTCTGGTACCTCGACGAGATCGGACCGAATGCCGATTCGAGCCTGCGCCATGCCGAGTTCCACCCCGGCCTGATCGACCCCGCCGCGGCCCGGCACGCCTTCGACGGCATCGCCGGTCACATGCTCCGGCACAACGTCTCGCGGTTTCCGCAGGCCGGGCGGCAGGCACTGCCGCAGGCCGCGGCGGCGATCTTCTGCCAGGACATCGACGACTTCCGCACGAGCCGCCCCTACCTCGACACCGAAACGATGGTCCAGACCGTCGTGACCGCCTGTGCCCCCGACCCGGTGCTCATCAAGCTGCACCCGCGCCAGCGGCCTCCCCGCGCCGACCGCCTGCGCGCGCTGGCCGACCGGCATGCCAACGCCCGGATCACCGAGGCCTCGGTCCACGACATCTCGGCCGCCGCCCGGGTGGTCGTGACGCAGAATTCCGCCGCCGGGTTCGAGGCGCTGCTGCAGGAGAAACCCGTCATCACCTGCGCGCTGACCGACTACCACCACGCCACGCTGGTCGCGCGCAGCCCCGACGCCCTGCGCACGGCCCTGCGCGAGGCCCCGGAGCACGCCGTATCCTTCGACCATCCGGCCTATGTCGCGTGGTTTCTCACCCGCCGCCTGCTGGAACCGCAGGCACCGGACTTCGCCGACCGGCTCTGGGCGCGGCTGATGGCGAAGGCCGCCGTCTGAGGCGTCGGGCATCGCGGCGCATTGCAGGACGCGCCGCGCATCGCTAGGTCAGCCGCAACCGTTGCGAGCCTGCCCATGACACCCGCCCACCATCGCCTGAACCTGAGCGCCGGGATCGCCTCGGTCGCGGTCGCGCTGACCCTCGTCGCGCTCAAGCTCTGGGCCTTCGCGGTCACCGGCGCGCTGTCCATCGCGGCCTCGCTGGCCGATTCCGGGCTGGACCTGATGATCTCGCTCGGCGGGTTCGCGGCGATCTTCTACGCCGCGCGGCCGCCGGACGACGACCATGCCTTCGGCCATACCTCGGTCGAGGACCTCGCCGCGCTCGGCCAGTCGGTGTTCCTGATCGTCATGGCGGCCGTGATCGGCTGGGCCGCCGTCGCGCGGCTCCTGTCGCCCGCGCCGCCCGTGCTGGCGGCCGAGACGGCCGGTATCGCGGTCATGGCGCTGTCGATCCTGCTGACCGCCGCGCTCGTGCTCTGGCAGCGCCACGTCGCCCGGCGGACCGGCAACCGCGTGGTCGCGGCGGACGCGCTGCACTACCTTTCGGACCTGCTGCCGAGCCTTGGCGCGATCCTGTCGCTGGTTGCGGCGGCCCTTTGGGGCATAGGCCAGATCGACGCGGTGGTGGCGCTGGCGACCTCGGGACTGCTGGCGGTCGGCGCGCTTCGCATCGGGCGGGGCGCCTGGGACGCGCTGATGGACCGCGCCGTCGACCCGGAGGTCGTCGCCGGGATCGAGGCCATCGCCCGCGACTGGCCCGGCATCGCGGGCTACCACGACCTGCGCACCCGCGCGGCGGGCAGCCGGGTCTTCGTCAACCTGCACGTCGAGATCGACGGGCAGCTGTCGCTGACCGAGGCGCATGACATCGGCGCGGGGCTCAAGCACGCCATCCTGCGCGCCTACCCGCAGGCCGATGTCATCATCCACAAGGACCCGGTGCGCGAAACCTAGGCCGCGTCCGCCAGACCGCGCCCGCGCAACAGGGCCTCCACCCCCGGCATCCGGCCCCGGAACGCGGTATAGAGCGCGTCGGCCTCCTCGGACCCGCCGGCCGACAGGATGTGCCGCTCCAGCTTCGCCGCCAGCTCCGGGTCGAACGGGTCGCCCGCCTCTTCGAACCCGGCAAAGGCGTCGGCGTCCATCACCTCGGACCACATGTAGCTGTAGTAGCCGCTGGAATAGCCGTCGCCCGAGAAGACATGGGCGAAATGCGGCGTGGCATGGCGCATGACGATGGCCTCGGGCATCCCGAGCTCCGCCAGCACCTCGGCCTGCCGGGCCATCGGATCGGCGGGCGGCGCACCTTCGTGGAAGGCGAGGTCCACCAGCGCCGAGGCGACGTATTCGACCGTGGCAAAGCCCTGATCATAGGTGCGCGCCGCCAAGAGCCGGTCGAGCAGGTCCTGCGGCATCGCCGCGCCCGTCTCGGCGTGGCGGGCATGTTTCGCCAGCACCTCGGGCACCTCCAGCCAGTGCTCGTAAAGCTGGCTCGGCAATTCGACGAAATCGCGCGCGACGGACGTGCCCGAGATGAAGCCGTGGGTCACGTCGGACAGCATCTGGTGCAGCGCGTGGCCAAACTCGTGGAACAGCGTCCGCGCGTCGTCGTAGCTCAAGAGTGCCGGGTCACCCTTGGCGAAGTTGCAGATGTTGACCACGATCGGCCGCACCTCGCCGCCGAGCTTCTTCTGGCTGCGCATCGCCGAACACCACGCCCCGGACCGTTTCGAGGCCCGGGCGAAGTAGTCCCCGATGAACACCGCCATGTGCCGGCCGTCGCGCGTCACCTCCCAGGCGCGCGCGTCGGGGTGATAGAGCGCGACGTCCAGCGGGCGGAACTCCAGCCCGAACAGCCGGTGCGCACAGTCGAAGGCGGCCTCGATCATGTTCTCCAGCCGGAAGAACGGCTTCAGCTCGGCCTCGTCGAGATCATGCAGCGCCTTGCGCCGCTTCTCGGCATAGTAGCGCCAGTCGTGCGGGCGCAGCGCGTCGTTGATACCGTCCTCGGCCAGCATCCCGGCCAGCGCCTGCGCATCGCTGTCGGCCTGACGCTTGGCCGGGGCCCAAACCCGCATCAGCAGGTCGCGCACCGCGTCGGGCGACTTCGCCATCTCGGTCTCCAGCTTGTAGCTGGCGAAGTCGGGATAGCCGAGCAGGCTCGCCCGTTCCGCCCGCAGCGCGAGGATCTCGGCCGCGATGCCGCGGTTGTCGGTCTCGCCCCCGTTCGCACCGCGCGCGGCCCAGGCGGCAAAGGCCCGCTCGCGCAGGTCGCGGCGCGGCGAGAACTGCAGGAACGGCACGATCAGCGAACGCGACAGCGTCACCACCGGCCCCGGCCGCCCGCGCTCGGCCCCCGCCGCCCGCGCGGCCGCCACGACGAAGCCCGGCAGCCCCTCGAGGTCGGCCTCGGCCAGGTCCATGAACCACGACCGCTCGTCGGCGAGCAGGTTCTGGGTGAACTGCGTCCCCAGCACGGCGAGGCGCGACTTCACCTCTGTCAGCCGGTCGCGGTCCGCGCCGGTCAGCTGCGCGCCCGCCCGCACGAACATGCGCCGGTAAAGCATCAGCACCCGCATCTCTTCCGGTGTCAGGTCGGCGGTCTCGCGCCCCTCCCAGACCGCCTCGATCCGGGCGAAGAGCGCCGCGTTCATCACGATCTCACTGGAATAGGCACTCATCTTCGGGGCGAGGTCGCGCATCAGCGCCTCGCGCTCGGGCGTGCTGTCGGCGCCGGCGAGGTTGTAGAACACCCCCGACACCCGGTCGAGCAGCGCGTCGGCCTGCTCGAGCGCGGCGATGGTGTTGGCGAAGGTCGCGGGGGAAGGGTCCCCGGCAATCGCCCCGATGCGGGCGCGGCCCTCGGCCAGCGCGGCGTCGAAGGCGGGGCCGAAATCGGCATCGGTGATCTCGGCGAAGGGCGGCAGGGCGAAGGGGCCGGTCCAGTCGGCCAGAAGCGGGTTGGTCATGCGGGTCACTCCTTTGCCCGGAAAGCTAGGCGCGCTCCGCGGGAAGGTCCACTACCGCTGACCGGGCAGGCGCAGCCGCCGCTCGATCCGCCGCAGCGCCAGCGACAGCGTGATCGTCAGCGACAGGTACAGCAGCGCCACGACGTTGTAGGTCTCGAAGTAGCGGAAGTTGCCCGCCGCCGTCAGCTTGCCGAGCTGGGTGATGTCGAGCACGCCCAGCACCGACACCAGGCTCGAATCCTTCACCATCGCCACGAAGTCGTTGCCGAGCGGCGGCAGGATGGTGCGCAGGGCCTGCGGGAACACCACCAGCCGGAACCGCAGCCAGCGCCCGAGCCCGAGCGCGTTGGCCGCCTCGATCTGGCCCCGGTCGACCGCATGCAACCCGGCGCGGAACACCTCGGCGATGAAGGCGGAATAGCCGATGGTCAGCGCGAGGATCGCCCGCCAGAGCATCGAGAAGTCGCGCGTGCGCACCTCCTCGGCCCCGACGAAGGCGCCGGCCCAGTTCCACAGCGCGACCAGGGCGGGCGCGAAGACGAAGGCGACGTAGAGCAGCAGCACCAGCACCGGCACGCCGCGCACCACCTCGATGTAGAGCCGCGCGAGCTGCCGCAGGATCAGGCTGCGCGACAGGCTGGCCAGCGCCAGCAGCATCCCCAGCGCCGCTGCCCCGGAGAAGGCGACGCCGGTGACGAAGAGCGTGATGCCGATCCCCTTGGTCAGCGTCGCCAGCACCGTCGCGTAGAGGTCGTCGGCGACCACGCGCCAGAACAGCACCGCAATGACCGTGCCCACCAGCACGAGCCACCAGGGAAAGTCCTTGTCCGGATCGGGTGCGGCCGCCATCACGCAGGGCGGCGCGCGGCGGAGGGCCCGCCGCGCGCCCGTCTCACCCGCCCATCTTGTAGTCGAGGAACCACTTGGTGTTCAGCGCGTCGATGGTCCCGTCCGCCTTCATCGCGGCGATGGCGGCATTGATCGGCGCAACGAGGTCCGAGCCCTTGGGGAAGATGAAGCCGAAATCCTCGGTGCCCAGCTTCTCGCCCACGATCTTCAGCGCGCCGTCCGAGGCCGCGACATAGCCCGCCCCCGCCGTGCCGTCGGTCAGCACGAGGTCCACGTCGCCGGTGCGCAGCGCCTGCACCCCCGCGCCGAAGGTCTCGAACAGGACGATGCGCGGGTTGGCCTCGTCGCCGTCGAGCACGTCGTAGACCCCGACGTAGAAGGGCGTGGTTCCCGGCTGGGCCGCCATCAGCAGGTCCGGATCGGCGGCGAAGGAGGCCGCGTCGGTGAACCGCTCCTCGTCGCCGCGCACCAGCATCACCATCTCGGAGCGCATGTAGGCGTCCGAGAAATCGACCTTCTCCATCCGGTCCTCGCGGATCGTGATGCCGGTCATCCCGAGGTCGAACTGGCCCTCGCTGACCGCCGGGATCATCGCGTCCCAGCTGATGTTGGCATAGCTGACGGTCATGTTCAGGCGCTGCGCGATCTCGGCCATCGCGTCGTATTCCCAGCCGATCGCCTGCCCGCTGGCGGGATCGACGAACTGCAGCGGCGGGTAGGCGTTCTCGGTCACCACCACCACCTCGCGCCCGCCCAGATCGGGCAGGGCCTGGGCAGTGACGGCGGGCGCGGTCAGGCCGAGGGCCAGCGTCGCGGCAGCAAGACGGGTGAGGACGGACATGCGCAACTCCCTGTGCGGATTGTTTTCTGCGCCGACAATGCCGCGCCCGCACGGGCCGGGCAAGCGCGGCCGTCACACCCCGCCGCACACAGGGCAGGCCGGATCGCGGCGGACCTTCACGCTGCGCATTTCGGCGGCAAGCGCGTCGTAGATCAGCAGACGCCCGGCCAGCCCGTCGCCCGCCTGCGTGATCTCCTTGACCGCCTCGGTCGCGAGCAGCGTGCCGATCACGCCCGGCAGCGGTCCCGCGACCCCGCCCTCGGCACAGCTCGGCACGAGGCCGGGGGCGGGACGCTCGGGAAAGACGCAGGCCCGGCAGGGCGCGCCCCGCACAGGATCGAACAGGCTGACCTGCCCCTCCCACTGGCCGATCGCGCCCGACAGCAGTGGCGTGCCGGTCGCCACGCAGGCGCGGTTCACCAGCTCGCGGGTGTCGAAATTGTCCGACCCGTCGATGACGAGGTCATATTCCGCGACCAGCGCCTCGGCGATTTCCGGGGTCAGGCGGCGGTTGTAGGGCTTGACCGTCACCTCGGGGTTCAGGTCGTTCATCGCCCGCTCGGCGGAAAAGACCTTCGGCATGCCAGTCCGCGCATCGGTATGGATCACCTGCCGGGCGAGGTTCGACAGGCTCACCGTGTCGTCATCGATCACCCCGATCGTGCCCACGCCCGCCCCGGCAAGGTACAGCAGCACCGGCGCCCCCAGGCCGCCGGCGCCGATCACCAGCACCTTCGCTTCCTTCAGGCGCTTCTGCCCGACCCCGCCGATCTCGCGCAGCACGATGTGACGGGCATAGCGCTCCAGCTCGACGTCGCGGAACGGGCCCTGCCGGGCTGTCTCCGGCGCGGGCGGCGGCGCGGCGCGGGCGCGCAGGCGGCGCAACCCCTCGCGGTAGAGCAGCACGAGGGCCACGGCCCCGCCGATCAGCAGCCAGGGCGCGGCGCTGCCGCCGGTCGCGCGGCGCAGCTCGGCCCCCTCCGGCAGGACGACCTGAAGGCTTAGCACCGCCACGTAGAGCAGCCCGAGCATCAGCGCCCGCGCCTGCACCGGCAGCCGCAACAGGTGTCCGACGCCCCAGAGCAGCGCCGCGAGGCCCAGCACCAGCGCCATCAGCCGCGCCCCGTCGAGCCGAACCCGCCCTGCCCGCGCGCGGTGTCGTCGAGCGCCTCCACCACGGCGAACCGGGCCAGCGACACCGGGGCGATCACCGCCTGGGCGATCCGGTCGCCATGGGCGATGGCGAAGGGCTCGGTCCCGAAGTTGATCAGCAGCACCCCCAGCGGACCGCGGTAGTCGCAATCGATGGTGCCCGGCGTGTTCGGCAGCGTGATGCCATGTTTCAGCGCCAGCCCCGAGCGCGGCCGGATCTGCATCTCGTAGCCCTCGGGGATCGCGACCCGAAAGCCGGTCGGCACGATCCTCCGCGCCATCGGCGCCAGCACCAGGCCCGCGGCCCGCTGCTCCACGGGCAGGTTCGCCCGCAGGTCGGCCCCCGCCGCGCCTGCCGTCGCATAGGCGGGCAAGGGCACGTCCCGGTCGGCCCAGTCTTCCCAGAGCACCTCGACGATGGGCTGCATGGCGCGCGGCTCCCCTTCTTCCTGGTCCAAATACTCTCGCCGAAGGCGTCCGCCCTCAGCCCCGGAGCGCGGCCACGATCCGGTCCGCGAGACGGGCCGCCACGGCCTCCTTGGCCATCCGCGGCCAGGTCTCGGCCCCCTCTGCGGTGATCAGCGTCACCGCGTTCTCGGTGCCGCCCATGATGCCGGTCGCGGGCGAGACGTCGTTCGCCACGATCCAGTCGCAGCCCTTGCGCAGGCGCTTGGCGGTGGCGTGGGCCACCACGTCATCGGTCTCGGCGGCGAAGCCCACCACCAGCGCGGGCCGGGCCGCATCCCGCCGCGACACGGTGGCGAGGATGTCCGGGTTCTCGGCGAACTCCAGCACCGGCAGGCGGCCGGTGCCGTCCTTCTTGATCTTCTGCGCCGCTTCCGTGGTCACCCGCCAGTCCGCGACGGCAGCGGCGAAGACGGCCGCGTCCGCGGGCAGGGCGTCCTCGACGGCCTCCAGCATCTGGCGCGCGGTCTCGACCCGCACCACGGTGACGCCCCCGGGCGGCGGCACGCTGGCGGGTCCGGTCACGAAGGTCACACGCGCGCCCAGCGCCGCCAGCGCCGCCGCGATCGCGGTGCCCTGCGCCCCGGACGAGCGGTTGGCGATGTAGCGCACCGGGTCGATCGGCTCATGCGTCGGCCCGGAGGTCACCAGCACGTGCCGCCCGGCCAGCGGCCCGTCGGCCAGCGCGGCGCGGATCGCGGCGACGATTGCGGGCGGCTCGGCCATCCGGCCCGGGCCGAACTCGCCGCAGGCCATCTCGCCCTCGTCCGGCCCGACCACCTGCACCCCGTCGCCCCGCAGCGTCGCGAGGTTGCGCTGCGTCGCCGGGTGCTGCCACATCCGGACGTTCATCGCGGGCGCGATCAGCACGGGCGTGTCGGTCGCCAGCAGCAGGGTCGAGGCGAGGTCGTTCGCATGCCCCTGCGCCATCTTCGCCATCAGGTCGGCGGTGGCGGGCGCGACCACGATCAGGTCGGCCGAGCGGGACAGCTGGATATGGCCCATCTCCGCCTCGTCGGTCAGGTCGAAGAGGTCCCGGTAGACCTTCACCCCGGCCAGCGCCGAGACCGACAGCGGCGTGACGAATTCCTCCGCCGCCCGCGTCAGGACCGGGGTGACGGCCGCCCCCTCGCGGCCAAGCTGCCGGATCAGGTCCAGCGCCTTGTAGGCCGCGATGCCGCCGCCGAGGATCAGGAGGATACGTTTTCCGGCCAGCATGGGCGCGCTCCCGCGTCGTCGTTCCCAAGGGTGTAGGCGCGGGCGCGGCGCGAAACAACCGTCACTTGGCGAAGACGGCGCAGGGGTCCTCGCGCTCGGCGGCCTCGGTCACCAGCCACAGGTCATAGGGCGGCGCCGCCTCGTCCGGCCCGCTCTCCAGCTGGCCGACCGACAGCACCGACAGGTCGGGCGCGGCCAGCGCCAGCGCGGCGGGCACGCCGCGGTCGGTGCGGGCATGGCCGTTGCCGGTGATCAGAACGACGGGCGATCCGTAGCGGGCCTGTGCCTCGACCACGGCGCGGGCGAAGGCCGCGTCGCGCAGGCGCTGCGCCTCGACCATCCCGCCGAGCATCGCTTCGGGCAGCGCGTCGCAGTGCACGCTCATCTGCTCGGCCTCGCGCAGGGCCTGTTCGGCCTCGGGCAGCGCCGCGGTCAGGCCATAGCGCGCGGCCCCGTCTCCGAAAGGCGCAGCCGCCCCCTCGCCCACGGCCCGGCGCACAGTCTCGCGCGGCAGCGCGGCACCGACCACGGGCACGCCCCTGGCGGCTTCGAAGATCGGCCAGTAGAGCGCGAAATCGGGCCAACCGCCCGCTTCCCAGTCCAGCGACCGCGCCAGCGTTTCGGGGGCACCGGTGGCCTCGGGGTCCATGCCGGCGACCTGCGCCGGGCTCAGCATCTCCCAGACGACGGCGGCCGGGCGGATGGCGGCCACGGCACGGGCCTGGTTCAGGTGGTGTTCGGCGTTGTCGTGGACCTCGCCCAGGATCACCACGTCGGCGGCGGGAAGACGGTCGAGGGCGTCGGGGCCGATCTCGTCGGCCCCGGACAGCGATGGCAGGGCAAGCAGCCCCGCCGCAAGGATCAGGCAAAGAATTGGTGCACCTCCGGCGACTGCGCGACGAGGCTCTTTCGCATCTTGGCGAAGGCCGCCGCTTCAAGCTGGCGTACGCGCTCCTTCGACAGGCCCAGCTCGGTGCCGAGGCTTTCCAGCGTGCGCGGATCGTCACGCAGCTTGCGCTCGCGGACGATGAAGCGCTCGCGCTCGTTCAGCGACTGCAGCGCGACCAGCAGCCATTCGCGCAGCTGCGCGGTGTCGTGGCTGGTCTCGACGCGCTCGGCGGCCTGCTCCGAGGTGTCCTCCAGCGCGTCGATCCACTCGCGGCCTTCGTCGTCGACCGACTGGGTCGCGTTGAGCGAGTAGTCCGACCCGGACAGGCGGCCTTCCATCATCTCGACATCGGCCAGCGGCACGCCGACCTCGGTGGCGATCATCTGGCGCAGCTGGTGCCGGTCGAGGTTCTCGCCCGACGCCGCCGCCTCGCGCTCGAGACGGGCCTGCACGCGGCGCATGTTGAAGAACAGCGATTTCTGCGACGAGGTCGAGCCGGTGCGCACCATCGACCAGTTGCGCATCACGTAGTCCTGGATCGACGCCTTGATCCACCACACCGCGTAGGTCGAGAAGCGCACGCCGCGGTCGGGGTCGAACTTGTCGGCCGCCTTCATCAGGCCGAGCCCGGCTTCCTGGATCAGGTCATTCATCGGGGCGCCGTAACGGCGGAACTTGGAGGCCATCGAGATCGCCAGCCGCATGTAGGCGGTCACCAGCCGGTGCAGCGCGGCCTCGTCGCGGTGGTCGCGCCACGCGTAGGCCAGCTTCAACTCGGTCTCGGCATCCAGCAGTTCCGCCTGCATTGCACGCCGGGAAAGGTTCGTGTCAGAAGTTCCGTCAAGAGCCATCTTATCACCCCCTGTGAACCGAGCCGTTTGCCAGCCCGTTTTCCTGTTCGCATGAGGGCTACGCAGCACCCGCCCGGGAGGATCACTCGACCATGGTGGAAATCACCGGCACGGCCCTATCTCTGGCGATTGGCGGCGCGTCCTCGGGCAAGTCCCGCTGGGCCGAGGCGCAGGCCGAAGCGACCGGGCTGCCGCGCCTCTACATCGCCACGGCCGAGGCGCATGACGCTGAAATGGAAGCGAAAATCGCGGCCCATAAGGCATCGCGCGGCGACGGCTGGACCACAGTCGAGGCCCCGCATGACCTCGCCTCGGCCCTCGCCCACGCGCCGTCCGGTCACGTCGTCGTGATCGACTGCCTGACGCTCTGGCTGACCAACCGGATGCTGGCGGAGGCCGACCTTGCCGCCGAGACCGACGCGCTGCTCGCGGCCCTCGCCGCCTGCCCAGGCCCGGTGATCGCAGTGACGAACGAGGTCGGCCAGGGGATCGTGCCCGAGCATCGCCTCGGACGCCGGTTCCGCACGGCCCAAGGCGCGCTGAACCAGGCGGTGGCGGCGCAGGCCGACCGGGTGGCGCTGGTCGTCGCCGGGCTGCCGCTCTGGCTGAAGGGCGCACCGTGAGGGACTGGTACTGGCTGCGCCACGGGCCGACCCACGCGAAGGCGATGATCGGCTGGACCGACCTGCCCGCCGACCTCGGCGACAAGCCCGCCCTCGCCCGCCTCGCCGCGGCGCTGCCCGACGCCGCCCCGGTGATCTCGTCCGACCTGATCCGCGCGGTGACCACGGCGGACGCGGTGCAGGGCGGGCGCGCGCGCCTGCCCTCGCTGCCCGGGCTGCGCGAGATCCATTTCGGGGACTGGGAAGGGCTGACCCACGCTGAGGCCGAAGCCCGCGATCCCGAAACCATCTACGCCTTCTGGGATGCCCCCGGTCCGGTCGCGGCCCCCGGCGGCGAATCCTGGGACGCCTTCGCGGCCCGGGTCAACGCCGCCGTGGCGCGGATCGAGGCGCAGGTCCCCGCCGGCCCGGTGATCGTGGTCGCGCATTTCGGGGCGATCCTGACCCAGGTGCAGCGCGCCCTCGACCTCGGGCCCCGCGAGGCCTTCGCCCACAAGATCGACCCGCTGTCGCTGACCCACCTGCGGTTCGGCCCCGGCGGCGCGGAGGCGGTCTGCATCAATCACCGTCCGTGATCGGGCAGCCGCCAAAACGGCATTTCCCCGGCCCGCGCCGCACCGCTACCCTGCGCCGATCATCAATGACGGAACCGCGTCCCATGTCCGGACTTCTTCTTCTCGGCGATCGCGCCTACTCGAGCTGGTCGCTGCGCGGCTGGCTGCTCTTTGCCCGCTTCGGGATCGAGGTGGAGACGCGCTTCGTCTCGTTCTTCGACGCGGGCGTGGCCGAGCAACTGGCCGATCACGCCCCCGCCCGCACCGTGCCGACCTGGATCACCCCCGAAGGCGTCGCGGTCAGCGAAAGCCTCGCGATTGCCGAGGAACTGGCGAGCCGCCACCCGCAGGCCGGACACTGGCCGGACGATCCCGCCGCGCGCGCCTGCGCCCGGACGCTGACCTCCGAAATGCACGCCGGGTTTACCGCGCTGCGCAGCACCTGCCCGATGAACCTGCGCGTCGCCTATGCGGAGACCCCGGTGCCGGAAGCGGTCGCCGCCGATCTCGCCCGCCTCGACACGATCTGGAGCCATGCGCGTGCCCGCTTCGGGGACGGGGGCCCGTGGCTCTGCGGCCGGTACTCGGTGGCGGATGCCTTCTATGCCCCGGTGGCAGCCCGGATCGCCACCTACGCCCTGCCGGTGTCGGACACCGCGCGCGCCTATGTCGACGCGCATCTCGCGGACCCGGCGTTCCGCGACTGGCGGGCGGCCTCGCTAAACGACGGCCCGGACCTGCCATGGTACGCGAAGGACTATCCGCAGACCGCGTGGCCCGATCCGCTGGGCTGAACTTCAGGTCGCGAGGTAGCGCAGGCCCTGCGTCACATCCATCCGCACGGCGAGCCGCAGCGCCGGCTCGTCGCCCGCCTTCAGGGCCGCGAGAATCATCGCGTGGTGCTGGGGGGCCGCGGTGCGGTTGAGACGCCCGTAGAGCTTGCGCATCGTCGGCCCCAGCTGCAGCCAGACCGTCTCGGCCATCGCGAGGATCGCCGGGGCCTGTGCCCGCAGGTAGAGCGCGCGGTGAAACTCGAGGTTCGCGCGGATGTACCCGACAGCGTCCCCGGCCTGGATCGCGTGGCCGATGCCGGTCTGGATCGTCTGCATCCGGTCGATCAGCGCCATGTGGGCGCGCGGCAGGGCGCGGGCGGCCAGTTCCGGCTCCAGCAGGGCGCGCAGGGCGGCCAGTTCCTCCATCCGCTCGGCGCTCAGTTCCGGGGTCGAGACGCGGCCCGACACCGACAGCGTCACCGCGCCCTCGGCGGCCAGACGACGCACCGCCTCGCGCGCCGGGGTCATCGAGACCCCGAAGCTCTTGCCGATCCCGCGCAGGGTCAGGGCCTGTCCGGGCGGCAGTTCGCCATGCATGATCTGGGTGCGCAGCGCGCGGTAGACCTTCTCGTGCGCCGCGCCTTGCGGGCTCGGCGGGCTGGCGATCGGGGTTTCGGCACGGGGCTGGATCAGCATGGTCGCAGGATCACGGGTGCCGCCCGCCGCGTCAACGGCCGCATCGCCTCAGTCCCGGAAGCGCCACGCCTGCAGCGCCGCCCCCTCGCGCCGCAGCCAGGCGCGCTCGGCCTGCCAGTCGGGGCAAAGCCGCTCGACAAGGGCCCAGAACCGCGACGAGTGGTTCATTTCGGCCAGATGCGCGGCCTCGTGCGCCGCGACATAGTCCAGCACCGAGGGCGGCGCGAGGATCAGGCGCCACGAATACATCAGCGCGCCGTCGGCGGTGCAGGACCCCCAGCGCGAGCGCGTGTCGCGCAGGGTGATCCGCGACACCTGCCGCCCGAGGGCTGCGGCATGGCGGTCGCTCGCCTCGGCCAGCCGGTCCCGCGCGCGCGCCTTCAGGAACGATTCGACCGCCGCCCCCGGTGCCGCCGCCCGGTCCGGGATCACCAGCCGCCCCGGCTCCAGCCGCGCCCCGCGCACCCGCTCGGCGACGATCTCGCGCAGACGGCCCTCGACCGGCAGCCAGGTGCCGATCCCGACCGCCTCCGGCAGGCGGATCTCGGCGAGATGCCCGCGCACCCAGTCGGCCCGCTCCTCGGCGAAGCGCATCACCTCGGCCCGCGGCACGCCGGGCGGCGCGGTCAGGGTCACACGGCCGTCGAGACGCGACACCCGCAGCGACAGCCGCCGCGCCCGGGACGAGACGCGCAGCACGAGCGGAACGGGGGGATGTCCGGGCAGGATCGCATCGGTCACGGCGCACTCCTTCAGGCAGCGCGGCATCGCGCGAAAAACGCTTTGACACGCGCGCGCCCCTGTGGCAACCGACGCCATCCCGCAGACCGCTGACATGAACTCACGGAGGGCCTTATGCCCAAGGAAGACTGGGGCGTGAAACGCCTGTGCCCCACCACCTGCAAACGCTTCTACGACATGAACCGCTCCCCGGTGGTCAGCCCCTATACCGGCCAGATCGTCGATATCGAGGCCGGCCGGAAATCGAGTGCCGCGGCCCTCGCCGACGAGCGCCGCAACAAGACCAAGCGCGAAGACGTCGTGGCGACCGAGGATGACGAGGTGCTGGAGGACGACGAAACCGCGGACGTCGATCTGGGCGACGACGTGCTCGAGGACGACGACGAGGACACCGTTGCGCTCGACGATCTGACCGACGTCGCCGGCGACGACGACGACTGACCGGAACCGGTCCGGGGGGAAAGATTTCCGCTTGCACTCCCCCGGACCGCCGCATAAGACACGCGGCACGGGCGACAGCCTGTTCCCAAAGGATGGGGCCATAGCTCAGTTGGGAGAGCGCTTGAATGGCATTCAAGAGGTCAGGGGTTCGACTCCCCTTGGCTCCACCACCCCTCCGCATCGCCTGATGTGACCGAAACGCCGCCCCCCGGGGCGGCGTTTGGCGTTTCGGACCCCGTGATCCGCCGTGACCGGATTCTCCAACGTTTCCGGAGCCGATCGGCGGGAATCCACCCATGCTGCACTGCGCGAAAAACGCCGGTCGGCAGATCGGTTTTTCCGGTTAACGTCCCCGGATCATCGAAGGCGAAAGACAGAGTCGGTCCCGACGGGCGTGCCGTGGCGCGTGCCCGAACGCTCTCTCCTTGCCTGCCGATGCCCGTCAGCGAAGAGGAGCGCCCGCCATGACCACCGACCCCATCCGCATTGCCCGACGGCAGCGCCACGCGCAGGCCGCCTACGGATTCCAGCGTCCCAGGACGCGGCCCGACACGGGGTTCGAGACCATCCCGGCGGACGCCCACACCATCGTTCTGGGCCCGACCGGCGCGGGCAAGACGACGGGCGCGCTGATTCCCCGCCTGCTGACCTATCCCGGCCCGGCCATCGTCAACGACCCCAAGGGCGAGCTCTTCGCCACCACCGCCAACGCCCGCCGCCGGATGGGCCAGACGGTCTACGTGGTCGATCCCTTCGGCTGCACCGAGGCGGACCCGATCGGCCTGAACCCGCTGTCGCCGCTGGCCGCGCTCGATGATCCCGAACACGGCTGCATCCAGATCGCGGACCGGCTGTTCCCGGACAACGGCGAGCGCGACCCGTTCTGGCGGGACATGGCGGCGCATCTGACCGCGGGCATCGTCCGCTACGTCGTCGAACGCGAGAAGGCGACCGGGACCCCCGCAACACTGGCGGATGTCCAGGACATCCTGGGTGACGGCGATCCGGTCTACCGGCTGGCGCAGCTCCTCGACCTCGCCAAGGACTGGCTGGACAATGCCCTGGCCGAACGGATCGGCAGCGTGCTCAGCATCACCGACGTCACGCGCAGCGGCATCTTCTCGACCGCCCTGCGGGGCGTGCGCCTGTTCCGGTCGCGCGAGATCCGCGAGGCCGTCAGCCGCACCGGCCTGTCGCTCGGCGATCTCGTCGCGGGCGCGCCCGTCACGCTCTATTTCTGCCTTCGGCCGAGCGACCTGCGCACCTATGGCCCGGTGGTGCGGCTGTGGTTCGACATGTTGCTCGACCTGCTCTGCGAGCGCGACACGATCCACCAGCTGCCGACCCTCTTCGCGCTGGACGAGGCGGCGGCGCTGGGCCGGATGCCGCAGGTCGAGACCGCCTTCAGCATCGGGCGCGGCTACGGGATCAGCCTGCTGACGGTGTTCCAGACCGTGCACCAGGCCCGCGCGACCTACGGGCCCGCGCACCGGGTGCTGTTCGACAATGCCGGGGCAGTGATGGCGTTTCCGCCCGCGAACCACGCTTCGGCCCGCGATGTCGCGGGACTGCTCGGCGGCGTGACGGCGGAAGCGCTGCTGCAACTCGGCGAGCGGGAACTGGTGCTGGGCCGCGCCGGCGAGGTCGGCCGGATCGTCGAGCGCTACGACGTCCGCTTCGATCCCGAGTTGCAGGCGCTGGCCGATCCCAACCCGCGCCACGACCGGCCGTCCGCGCCGCACGCCTGAGACCCACCCGGCGGCCGCGTCCCCGTCAGACCGAGACGGCCGCCAGCACCTCGGCCTTGTCGAGGGCGTCCTTGCGCCCCGACAGCACCACCCGGCCGCGCTTCATCACCGCGATCTCGTCGCCGAGGCCATGGGCGAACTCGAAGAACTGCTCGACCAGCACGATGGCCATCCGCCCCTCGTCGCGCAGGTAGGCGATCACCCGCCCGATCTGCTGGATGATGTTTGGCTGGATGCCCTCGGTCGGCTCGTCCAGCAGCAGGAGCTTCGGCTGGGTCAGCAACGCCCGCGCGATGGCCAGTTGCTGCTGCTGCCCGCCCGACAGGTCACCGCCGCGCCGCCCGGTCATCTCCTTCAGGACCGGGAACAGCTCGTAGATCTCGTCCGGCACCCGGTGCGCCGTGCGCGGCAGGCAGGCATAGGCCGTCTCCAGGTTCTCGCGCACGGTCAGCAGCGGGAAGATCTCGCGGCCCTGCGGCACGTAGGCGACGCCCTTCTGCGCCAGCGCGTGCGCGGGCAGTCGGCCCAGCGTCTCGCCATCCAGCGTGACCGCCCCGCCCGAGCGCGGATGCCGCCCGGCAATCGCCTTCAAGAGCGAGGTCTTGCCCACCCCGTTGGTGCCCATCAGGCAGGTGATCTTGCCGGTCTCGGCCGCAAGGTCGACCCCGTGCAGAATCTGGCTCTGCCCGTAGTGCAGGGTAAGGTCCTTGATCTCCAGCATCTCTCAGCGCCCCAGGTAGACGTCGATCACGTCCTGGTTCGAGGTGACGTGGTCGAGGCTGCCCTCGGCCAGCACCCGCCCCTCGTGCAGCACGGTGACCTTGCAGTTCAGCTTGCGGACGAAATCCATGTCATGCTCGACCACCACCACCGCGCGGGTCTTCGCGGCCTCGCGCAGGATCGCGGTGGTGTGGTCGCGCTCGGCCGGGGTCATGCCGGCGGCGGGTTCGTCGACCAGGAGCAGGCGCGGGTCCTGCGCCAGCAGCATCCCGATCTCCAGCCATTGCTTCTGGCCGTGGCTCAGTTCGCCCGCCTTGCGCGGCAGGTGCTCCGACAGCCCGATTTCGGCGGCCAGTTCCGCGATGCGCTCGGCCGTCGCCCGCGTCGGCCGCGACAGGAGCACCGCGAAGGGGCGGCGGTCTTCCTTCAGCGCCATGCCGAGGTTCTCCTCGACCGTCTGGTCCTCGAAGACCGTGGGGCGCTGGAACTTCCGCCCGATCCCGGCGCGCGCGATCTGGCTCTCCGAGAGCTTCAGCAACGACTGGTTCTTCTCGCCCCAGACCACGGTACCGGTGTCGGGCCGCGTCTTGCCGGTGACGATATCCATGAAGGTGGTCTTGCCCGCGCCGTTCGGCCCGATGATCGCGCGCATCTCGGCCCGGCCGATCTGGAACGACAGGTTGTTGATCGCGCGGAACCCGTCGAAGGTGACCGAGACCCCCGACACCTCGAGCAGCATGCCGGTCATTTGCCGTCCTCCGTGCGGGCCTGTTCCGCCTCGCGCAGTGCGCCCTGCCCGGGGCCGAGGTCCGCGCCGTGCCGGTCGGGCACGCGGCCCGGCAGCACCAGGTCCACCAGCCCGCCGATGCCCTTCGGCGCGAACAGCGTCACCGCCACGAAGCTGAGCCCCAGCAGCACCAGCCACCAGTCGGTCCATTGCACCGTGTAGACCCCCAGGTCGATGGGCGGCGCGCCGCCGCCGGTGAACCAGCTCGACAAGAGCGACACGAACGCCGCCCCGATCACCGCGCCGTAAAGCCGCCCGCGCCCGCCGATGGCGACCCAGACCGCGAGGTAGATGCTGGCGATCGGCGCGATTTCCGCCGGGTTGATGATGCCCGCCTGCGGGTAGTAGAGCGCACCCGCCAGTGCCGCCAGCACGGCCGTCAGGGTGAACACCGTCAGCTTGTACGCCTCGACGTCATAGCCGAGGAACCGCACCCGGGCCTCGTCATCGCGGATGCCCCGGACGACGCTGCCGAACTTGCCCGACACCAGCCACGCCGCCAGCACGTAGGCGAGGCCCAGCGCCAGCGCCGAGGCCCAGAAGAACCCGATGGAGACGACGCTCTGCGGCAGGTGCAGCAGGCCCGGCACGTTCTGCAGGCCCGACAGTCCGTTGTTGCCGCGCAGACCGCTGTCGTTCTGGAAGAGGTAGAGCGACAGCGCCAGCGTCATCGCCTGCGTCAGGATCGACAGGTAGACCCCTGTCACCCGGCTGCGGAACGCCAGCCAGCCGAAGACCAGCGCCAGCAGGCCCGGCACCAGCACCACCAGCGCCAGTTGCACCAGCAGGCTGTCGGCGAAGGTCCAGATCACCGGGATCTCCGAGCCGCCGACGACCCCGAAGATCTGCGTGCCGATGGCGGCGCGGACTTCCTCCGGCGTGGGCGGCAGCGGCGCGTTCACCAGGCTGTCCAGCACGATGCCCTTGGTGCGCTCGTACATCAGCCACATGCCGATCATGTAGCCGCCAAGCCCGAAGAAGGCGAAATGCCCGAGCGACAGGATCCCGCAATAGCCCCAGACGAGGTCCATTGCGACCGCGATCAGGCACAGGCAGAGGGTCTTGCCCAGCGTCTTGACGAAGCTGGTCGAGATCAGCCCGAGGCCCATGCCCTCGGACAGGAGCGTGACCCCCAGCGTGAAGAGCGCGAGCAGCGCGAGAAAGACGAGGACCGAGGGGTGGCGCAGGACGAAGGGACGGCGCATGACGGTCACTCCCCTGCCGCGCGGCCCTTGAGGGCGATGATGCCCTTCGGCCGGAACTGGATGAACAGGATGATGAACAGGATCATGTAGGTCTGCGCCGCCAGCGTGTTCGACGGGTTGAACCACTCGATCCCCTTCTGCAGCGAGCCGATCAGCGTCGCGCCGAGCAGCGTGCCCCAGATGTTGCCGACCCCGCCCACGACCACGGTCATGAAGCTCTGCACGATGTAGTCGGCACCCATCTCCGAGGTGACCTTGGCATAGAGGCCGATGGCCACCCCCGCGATCCCCGCGATCCCCGACCCGAGGCCGAAGGTCAGCATGTTGATCCGGTCGGGGTTGATCCCCATCGACGCCGCCATGCGCGGGTTCTGGGTAACGGCGCGCACCTCCAGCCCCAGCCGGGTGCGGTTCAGGATCAGCAGAAGCAGCACGAAGAACAGCACGCCCAGCCCGAAGATGGCGATGCGGATATAGCTGATCGACACGATGTCGTTCAGCACCCAGGCCCCGTCGAGCCAGCCGGGCGAGGTCAGCGGACGCGCCTGCGTGCCGAAGATGTTCTTGGCCAGCTGTTGCAGCGCGATCGAGATGCCGAAGGTGGCCAGCAGCGTCTCCAGCGGCCGGTTGTAGAGCCAGCGGATCACCAGCCGCTCCATCGCCACCCCGGCCGCGAAGGTCACGGCAAAGGCCAGCGGCAGCGCGATCAGGATCGACAGCGTGTAGTCGGGCACGAAAAGCTGCACGACGTAGCCGGTATAGGCCCCCATCATGATGAACTCGCCGTGGGCCATGTTGATGACCCCCATCACGCCGAAGGTGATGGCGAGGCCGATGGCCGCGAGGAAATAGATCGACGCCAGCGACAGCGCATCGAGCGACAGGTCGAGGACCTGGTTCAGCGCCACGCGCAGCTCGATCGCGCCCAGCGCCTGCTCGGCGGCGGCCGTCACCGCCGGATCGGCCTCGGTGTAGACGAGGAAATAGTGCGCGCCCGCCGCGGTGGCGCGGCGCTCGGCCTCGGTCTGGCGTGGCGGCACGATCCCCTCCGCGGCCAGCGCGGCATAGGCCGCGTCGCGGGCCGCCTCGGTGTTCAGGCTGGCGACCGCGACACCGGCCACGCGCCCCTCGGCGAGGTTGGCGACCAGCGCGGCATTGCGGTCGGCGTCCGACACCTGCGCCGGGGCCCGCCCGGCCTGCACCAGCATCTCGTAGGCCGCCTCCCAGCTGAGCGTCTCGCTGCCCGGGCGGACCTCGGCGGCGACGTTGCCGGCCGGCGGGTCCTCGCCCTCGGCCAGCACGAGGCGGGTGGTCAGCAGCGGGTTCAGCGCGGCGCGGGCGTCGAGCGACAGGTCGCCCGACAGGCTCTGGATCGCGGCCACCCGGTCGGCGGTCTCGTCGGCGAAGGCGATGGTCAGGAAGGTGACGAGGCGCGCGCCGCGTGCGGCCAGCGCCGGGTCGGTCTCGGCCTCGGCGGCGCGGCCGAGCGGGCCGAGCTGCCCGGCTTCGGGGTTGCGGGCGATGGCGTCGAGCGCGGCACCACGGCGGGCCGGGTCCGGGTCGCGCAGCTGGAATTCCACCAGCGCCGACGCGATGACCCCCTGCACGCCCGAGTTGGGGCGTAGCTGGCTGACCTCGCGGCGACCGGCGGTGCCGATCTCGGCGCGGGTGACGATGTCGAGCAGGCGGTAGGTCTCGCGGTCGATCTCCTCGACATAGAGGAACAGCCCGTCCGCCTCGCGCACGTAGACATTGCGGCCGCGCCATTGTTCGAGGAAGGCGGGCAGCGCCGGGTCGTTGTCCGCCAGCAGCGCGGCCAGCACGTCCTCGACGGTGCGGCGCGAGGCGCGGATCACGTCCTCGGCATTCTCTTGCAGAACGGTCTGGAGATCGGCGGCGGCGGGGCGGGAGAGCGGCAGCGCGAACAGCAGGGCCAGCGCGCAGAGCCTGAGCAGGTGTCCCATCGTCGGGGGTCTTTCCGGGGCGCGTGTGTCGGGAGGGGGGCGCACCGGTTGCCCGGCGCGCCCCGATGATCCGAAGGGATCAGTAGTTCGACTGGATCTGCACGCAGGTCTCGGTCTTGGTGTTGTACATCCCGCAGCCGAGGCCCGGCCAGTCCGAGGTCAGCACCGCCGATTCCGGCAGGAAGTCGGTCCAGGCGTCGCCGTCGACCTCGGCCGTCTGACTGATGATGTCGAACTGGCCGTCGTCGCGGATCTCGCCGATCAGCACCGGCTTCGCCAGGTGGTGGTTCGGCAGCATGACCGAGGTACCGCCGGTCAGGTTCGGGAACTCCTGCCCGTACATCGCCGCGCGCACGGCATCGACATCGGTGGTCCCGGCGGCCTCGACGGCGTTCACCCACATGTTGAAGCCGATGTAATGGGCTTCCATCGGGTCATTGGTGACGCGCTCGGGACCGGCGAAGGCATGCCACGCCTCGATGAAGGCTTCGTTCTCGGGCGTGTCGGCGGACTGGAAGTAGTTCCAGGCCGCGAGGTGGCCGACGAGGTTCGTGGTGTCGAGGCCCGACAGTTCCTCTTCGCCGACCGAGAAGGCGACGACCGGGATGTCATCTGCCGACACACCGGCGGCGGCCAGTTCCTTGTAGAAGCCGATGTTGGCGTCCCCGTTGATCGTCGAGATCACGCCCACCTTGCGGCCGTCCGCGCCCAGCGCGACGACGTCGGCGACGATCTTCGACCAGTCCGAGTGCCCGAAGGGCGTGTAGTTGACGAAGATGTCCTCGGGCGCGACGCCCTTCGAGATCAGGTAGCTCTCGAGGATGTTGTTCGTGGTGCGCGGGTAGACGTAGTCGGTGCCGAGCAGCGCGAATTTCTCGACGCCAAGCTCCTCGAGGAAATAGTCGGTCGCCGGGATCGCCTGCTGGTTCGGCGCGGCGCCGGTATAGAACACGTTCTTCGAGCTTTCCTCGCCCTCGTACTGCACCGGGTAGAACAGCAGGCCGTTCAGTTCCTCGATCACCGGCAGCACCGACTTGCGCGACACCGAGGTCCAGCAGCCGAACATCACGTCCACGTCCGCCACGGTCAGCAGTTCGCGCGCCTTCTCGGCGAAGAGCGGCCAGTCGGAGGCCGGATCGACGACCACGGGCACCAGTTGCTCGCCGAGCAGGCCGCCCTTGGCGTTCTGCTGCTCGATCAGCATCAGCATCGTGTCTTTCAGCGTGGTCTCGGAAATCGCCATCGTGCCCGACAGCGAGTGCAGGATGCCGACCTTGATCTCGGCCTGCGCGGCGGAGCCGAGCAGGGCCAGAGCGGCGGCGGAGGCGAGAAGCTTCTTCATGTCATCGTCCCTGAAATCATGTCCCTTTGCTGCGGTGCAGCGGGTTCAGCGTTAGGGGGCCGCCGTGTTGCCGTCACCGGAATAATCTGAGACAAAGCGTTACGATTTGCGGAACACGATGGGAGGACCAGCCCATGCGGCACCTCGCGCTCTACCAGGCGGTCCGGACCATCGCGGCGCAGGGCTCGCTGCGCAAAGCCTCGGAATTGTTGAAGGTTTCGCCCGCCACGCTGTCGCGGCAACTGGCGGCGCTGGAACAGGACCTCGGGGCGGAGCTCTTCGAACGCAGGACCGGGGGTCTGCGCCTGACCTCGGTCGGCGAACTGTACCACCGCCAGTTTTCGGATCACCTCGCCCAAATGCAGGGCACCCGGCGAACCGCGCTGGCGCTGGCGCAGGGGCAATCGGGGGTCGTGCGGGTCGTCGTCTCGCCGGAATGGGCGCTGCGGCTGGCGCCGCGACTCATCGCGTCGTTCCGGGTCGACCTGCCCCGCGTGACGGTCCATCTGCTGAGTCGCGACGGCCCCGCCGCCGCCGCCGCGCTGGCCGGCGAGGCCGCCGAGGTGGCCCTCGTCGCCGGGGCCGAGGCGATCCCGGAGGCCGAGGTGCTGGCCGCCCGTGACATGCCGCTCGTCTTCCTGTCGGCGCGGCCCGGCGCGGTCGGCACCGACCGCCTGATCAGCGCGGACCTTGCCCTGTCCGGCCCTGATCTGCGGCTGCGCGCCCTGATCGACGCGATGGCGCAGGCCCGCCGCCTGCCGTTGGCCCCGGGCCTGGTGCTGCCCGGTCTGACCGATCCGGCGCTCCTGCCCGAGTCCGCGGTGCAGGTCTGGCCCGACGCCGATGTGCCCGACGCATGGCGATGGGCGATTCGCCCCGCACGCGGCCTGGTGCTGCCCGACCTGCCGCTGCGCGTGGTTCTCGGACCCGCATCCGCCTACCAGCCCGCGGCGCAGCGGCTGGCATCGACGCTCGCCCGCGGTCTCGACTGAGGGCTTGGAACCTTGCAAACATGACAACGCCACTGGGATAATTCACGGATTCTTGAGGTTTGCAGTTTCGGCCCCTTTCCGCATTTGAAACGGTGATCCAGCCATCGGGGTCCACGGGATCGGCGAGGCCCTGATTGCGAGTTGAACCGGTTTGGACGTATGACGTCTCTCGGGGAGCCCCCGGGACGAGGAGAAGCGCGCATGAGAAAGACGCTGAGCAGCGCTGCGAAACTGAGAGAACTTCTGTTTCAGTTTGAAAAAGACCTCGGCATGGGCGAGCTGAGCTGGCAGGAGCGCGACATTCTCTATGCTTTCCAGCTGGCGGTCGGCGACGGCGCCCCCGATACGGTCGTGCATTCGGACACGGTCCGCAGCTATCCGACCGTCGCGCAGATCACCCACTCGACCTATCACCGGGCCCTCAAGAGCCTTCTCGACCGCGGCCTGATCCGGCATGCCCCGAATCGCAAGGCCGGCGCCTACGTGCTGAACCTGTAGGGGCGGGACCGCATCCCTTTGCGGATCATGGCAGGCAGACGGCGACCAGGCCGCGCCTCCCGAACCAAATTAAGTCCCATTATGAAATTTTTCTTGTTCCGCCGATCCCACGGATGTTAGCTGACACCCATGCGAGTGTTGCGAGTCCGGGGCGGCGGCCAGCGTTATACTGGTCCCCATCTTTAAAGGCGCACAGGGCCACGCCGATCCGTTGATCGGCATCCGGCCCGGTCGCCGCCCGATCTCGCCCGTGCCCGGGAATTGCCCGAACCGCGGAACGAGTCTAGGTCTGGGTACGTGCTCTGCTGTTCCGGGTCCTCGGTGCCGGGGGGCAGAGCGCCGACGCCGCGGCGTCCAGAGTATCGCTTCGGGACCGGCTGCGCCCGGGCCGCCTGACCGGGAAGGGAAAGTCACTGCGCCTCGTTCTTCTGACCCGCACCGCCCGCGCCGACCTCCGGTCCGGCGTCGTTCTCGCTGACACCCGTCCCCCCCGGAGACCGCGATGAAAGGGCATATCGAACGCACCGTCACCCTCTCGGCCGGGGCCATCCTCGCGCTGGCGCTGTCGCTCGCGCTGTCCTGGGGGCTGGACCGGCTGCTGCCGCCCGACACCTGGCCGACCGGGGCGCTGCCGCTGATCTTCCTGATGCACGGCGTGACGGTGATCGCCGCGTGGCTCTACCGCTGGGCGTCGGTGCTCTACATCGCGCCCGGTCTCGTGATCGGCGGGCTGCTGTTCGGGCAGGGTCTGCCGATGCTCGACCCGACCTCGGTCTGGGTCGTCGCAGCCACCTCGCTGGTGGTGGCGCCGCTCGGCTTCGCGATGATGGACTGGGCCGGGATCGGCTGCAGCCCGAGCCAGCGCCTCGACCGGAAATGCTGGCGCGTGCTCGTGCTGGCGGGGCTGAAGGCCGCATTCTTCGGCTACCTGCTGCGCGCCGGGCTGGCGAAGCTGACCGCGGCCGAGGCCGTGCTTGACGCAGCCCACGCGGCGCAGACCATGCTGTCCGAGATGCTGGGCCTGATGACCCTGCTCGTTCTCCTGATGCTGGTCTTCCGCTGGGGCCGCGCCGTCGCGGGCTGAGGACGACCGCCCGTCAGTCCGCGAGCCGCCGCATCCCGGCGGCCGTGCCCCCGCCGACCATCCCGTCGATCGCCCCGCGATAGAGCCCGCGTTCCTGCAGGATCAGCTGCAGGGCGATGGCGGTATCGCGGTCCCACGGCGGCGTGCGCCCCTCGACGGTGCCCCGCAGGTCGCCCAGCGAGACCTCGCCGGTCTCCAGCGCCGCGACATAGCCCTCCGCGGCCCGCTGGGGGTCACGCTCGACGCCGATTCCCTGCTCGTAGAGGAAGGCGCGCGCCGCGATGGCCGCCGGCTGTCCCTGGTCGGCGGCGAAGCTCGTCCAGCGGAACCGTTCGGCCGGATCGGGCGGCAGGCCAGACCCCTCGGTGGTGTAGAGCTCGGCAAGCGCCAGCGCGGCCTCCAGGTTGCCCTGCTCGGCCGCCGCGCGGAACAGGGTCGCGGCTTTCGCCGGGTCCGGCACGCCGTTCGCCTCGGACACGCCGCCGGGGAAGCCCTCGCCCTTCAGATAGGTCTCGGCCAGCCGCACCTGCGCGAAGTGGTAGCCGCTGTCCGCCGCATCGGTCAGCAACTCCAGCGACAGGACCGGATCGCGCGGGACGCCCCGCCCGAGGCGATACATCAGCGCCAGCGTGGTCTGCGCCGCGACCTCGCCCGCTTGCGCGGCGGTCTGGTAGTGACCGACCGCCCGCTCCAGGTCGGGACGGATCGGCCCGATGCCGAAGAAGTAGTAGTCGCCCAGCCGGGTCTCGGCCGGGATCACGCCGCCCTCTGCCGCGCGGGTATAGAGCCGCACGGCATCGCGGTGCTTCGCCTGCGCCTGCGCGATGGTCGCGAGGTGGAACACCGCCGGGGCCAGTTCGGGCGCGTCCTCCGGAAGACCGCCGCGCGTCGCCTCGGCACAGGAGCGCTGCGCCTGCGCCAGCGCCTGCAACGCGGCCCGCTGGGCATCGGCGGACACGGCGATCCGCGCATCCGGCGCGCCCGCGGTGTCGGTGCAGCGGGCCAGCGCGGCAAGGGCCGCCTCGCGGGCGGCTTCCTCGGCGGCGAGGCGCGCCGCCTCTTCCGCGGCCTTCCGGGCGGCCTCCTGCTCGGCGGCGATCCGGGCAGCTTCCTCGGCGGCGCGGCGGGCGGCTTCCTCCTCGGCGGCGATCCGCGCCGCTTCGGCCTCGGCCTCCTGCCGGGCGATCTCGGCCCGCAGCGCGTCGAAGGCCGCGCGTCCCGCCTCGTCCTCGGGCAGGCAGAGCGCCGGATCGCGGGTCAGCGCCAGGCACGAGGCGAGGGCCGCCCCGACCTCGGCCCGTGCAGCCGCGACGGGGTCGAGCTGCGGTTCCAGCCCCGCCTCGGGCGCACCGGGATCGGCCGGCGCCTCGGGCGCGTCCTGCGGCGCGGGCGCATCGGCGGCCTGCGGCACGGCGGCGGGCACGGGGGCGGGGGCCTCAGGGGTCGCCGGGGCCTCGGGCGCGGCGCCCGGGGTCACGGGCCCGGCGGCGGTCGGCGCGTCGGCGGGACCCGCCCCGCCGGTCTGTGCCGCCAGCGGTGCGGCAAGGGTCAGGCCAAGCAGAACGGCGGTCAAACGGTGCTGGATCATTGTGATAGGGTCTTCTCTCGTCGGTGGTGCGGACGCGTCACGGCGCGGCGATTGACCCTTCGGTAGCACGCTCGGCCTTGTCGCCACAGTCCTGAGTCGCTAGCTCACTTGAAAACCGTTGCCGCCGGGCCGCCCGGCACATCAGAAAGACTGGACCGCGCCGTGGCCGAGGACCTCCGCCCGCCCGAACCGCCCCCGTCCGACGCCCCCGGCGCGGCGGATGGCCCGGTTCTGGTCGTCGGGCTGAGCACCCTGCCGCTGCACGGCGAGGTCCTGCACGAAGCGTTCTGGGCGACGCTGGCCGAGGACTGGCGGCTGGTCCGCAAGCTGATGGCCCGCAGCGGTATCCGGCGCTTCCTCGGCAGCCGCAGCCGCGAGGTGCAGGCCGCGGAAGAAGTCCTCGCCCGGATGCGGGCCTGGCGCGCACAGGGCGGCCGCACCGCGCTGATCACCCGCGTGGACCAGCGGCTGGCCGAACAGATCGCTGCCAAGATCGGCATCTTCGACGAGGTGCACGGCTCGGACGAGACCCGGACGCTGGTCGGCCCGGTCCGGCTGCGCTTCATGGCCGAGCGCTACGGGCCGGAAGGTTACGTCTGCCTCGACACCGGGACCGGCGCCCCCGAGAGCGCGGTCGCCGCCCGGCCCCTGCCCGCCGAGGCCGCGCCGGTCCCCGACGGCTCGACCCCGCGCGTGCTGCTGGAAGCCCTGCGCCCGCACCAGTGGCTGAAGAACCTGCTGGTCTTCGTGCCCCTCGTCCCGGACCGGATCACCGACCCGCAGAGCATCCTTCTTGCCGTGATTGCGTTCGTCGCGATGAGTTCGGTCGCCTCGGCCGGCTACGTGCTGAACGACCTGCTCGACCTCGCGGACGACCGCACCCACCCCCGCAAGAAGACCCGCCCCTTCGCCAGCGGGCGGCTCCGCGTCGCCACCGGCACAACGATGGTGCCGGTCCTGCTGGCCTTCGGGCTGGCGCTGGCCGCGCTGGTGTCCGCGCCGCTCTTCGCGGTGGTGGCCTGCTACTTCGTCGCCACCGTCACCTATTCCGTCAAACTTAAGCGTCTGGCGCTGGTCGACGTGCTGACGCTGGGCATGCTCTATACCGCCCGGATCGTGGCGGGCGGCATGGCGATCGGGGCGGACCTGTCGGTCTGGCTGCTGGCGTTCTCGCTCTTCATCTTCTTCTCGCTCGCCGCGGTGAAGCGGCAGGCGGAACTGACCGAGGCCGCCACGCGCGGGGTCCGCCGCGAGACCCGGCGCGGCTACCGCGTCGAGGACCGCGCCGTGGTCACCCAGATGGCCGTCGCCTCCGGCTATGTCGC
>JAUIAU010000121.1 GCA_030425185.1 Alphaproteobacteria bacterium | reverse complement strand
GCGGCATCGCCTGGACCTGGGAGCCGCGCCGCCAGCAGTATTTCTTCCACAACTTCCAGCGCTACCAGCCGGACTTCAACTTCCACAACCCGGAGGTGCAGGCGTTCCACCTCGACAACATGCGCTTCTGGCTGGAGCGCGGCGTGGACGGGTTCCGGCTTGATACCGTCAACTACTACTTCCATGACCGGCTGCTGCGGAACGACCCCGCCGACTTCCGCCCGCGCCCGCCCGGGGCGATCCGCCCCTACGACATGCAGTATCACATCTTTTCGAAGAACCAGCCCGAGAACCTTGAATTCCTGCGGAAAATCCGCGCCCTGATGGACAAGTTCGACGCCCGCGTGACGGTGGGCGAAGTCGGCGAGAGCCATCACCCGATCGAGATGATGGGCGCCTACACGACCGGCGGGCGGCTCAACATGGCCTACTCGTTCGAGATGCTCGGCCCCGCCTTCACGCCCGCGCATTTCCGGGGCCAGATCGAGCGCTTCTTCAAGGGGGCCCCCGAGGGCTGGCCGTGCTGGGCCTTCTCGAACCATGACGTCGTGCGCCATGCCTCGCGCTGGGAGAAGCACGGAACCGACGCCGAAAGCGTGGCGAAACAGGCCGCCGCGATGCTGCTGAGCTTCGAAGGCTCGGTTTGCCTCTACCAGGGCGAGGAACTGGGCCAGCTCGACACCGTGCTGGCCTACGAGGAACTCACCGATCCGCAGGGCCTCGCCTACTGGCCCGAGGAGACCGGCCGCGACGGATGCCGCACGCCGATGGTGTGGCGCAAGGACGCCCCGCACGGCGGGTTCACCAGCGGCACGCCCTGGCTGCCGGTGAAGGACCCACAGCGCGCCCATGCCGCCGACAGCGAGATTGGCGGCCGGGTGCTGAGCTTCTACCGCGAGATGCTGCGGCTGCGGCGCGAGACACCCGAGCTTCGGTCGGGCCGGACCCGGTTCCTCGACCTGCCGGACCCGCTGCTCGGGTTCCTGCGGGGCGATGGGGTGCTGTGCGTCTTCAACCTGTCGCCGGACCCGGTCCGGGCCGAGACCGGGCTGGAAGTCACGCCGCTCGTCGCGCAGAACGCGACGATCGACGGCACGGCGGTTGACCTGGGCGGCAGCGGCCTCCTGATCGGGCGGGTGGGCTGAGCCCCCGCCGCACGGGCGATTGCATGGCCCGGCCCGCCGCCGCTAGACTTGGGCCGACCGTTCTCAGCAGGATGCTTCCCATGCGTGCCGCCATGCGCCGCTCCCTGTCCCTTGCCGCAACGCTGGTGCTCTTGGCCGCGCCCCTCCGCGCCGAGACCGTGACGGTCTTCGCGGCCGCCAGCCTCGCCAACGCGATGGCCGAGATCGAGACCGGCTTCGAGGCCGCGACCGGCACCGATGTGGTGGTGTCGCTGGCGGGGTCTTCGGCGCTGGCGCGGCAGATCCAGCAGGGCGCGCCTGCCGATGTCTTCCTGTCCGCCAACACCGACTGGATGGATGTGCTCGACGAAGCGGGTCTGCTGACCCCGGGCACCCGGCGCGACCTGCTCGGCAACGCGCTGGTGCTGATCGCGCCCGGGCCGGATGCGCCGCCTCTCGAAATCGGGCCGGACCTGGCCGCGCGCCTTGGCGACGGGCGGCTGGCGATGGCCCTCATGGCGGCGGTCCCGGCCGGCATCTACGGCAAGGCGGCGCTCGAACACTACGGCCTCTGGGAGGCGCTCTCCCCGCAGGTGGCCCAGGCCGACAACGTGCGCGCCGCGCTGGCGCTCGTGGCGACCGGCGAGGCGCCGCTCGGGATCGTCTACGCGACCGACGCCGTGGCCGAGGACCGCGTCTCGGTCGTTGCCCGCTTCCCGGCGGACAGCCACCCGCCGATCGTCTACCCGGTGGCCGGCATCGGCGGGCAGGACAGCCCGGCGCGCCACGCCTTTCTCGCCTACCTGACCGGCCCCGAGGCGCGCGCCGCCTTCGTGCGGCAGGGCTTCACCGTGCGGACGGAGTAACGGCGCGGTGCTGGACCTCGGCCCCGAGGAATGGACGGCCGTCCGCCTGTCGCTTCAGGTCGCGGCCTGGGCGACGCTGGCGAGCCTGCCGCCCGGCATCCTCGTCGCGGTGGCACTGGCGCGCTGGTCGTTCCCCGGCAAGCAACTTCTGAACGGGCTCGTCCACCTGCCCTTGATCCTGCCCCCGGTCGTGACCGGCTACCTGCTGCTCCTGACCTTCGGCACCAACGCCCCGGTGGGGGCCGCGCTGAAGGAGATCGGTATCGTCTTCGCCTTTCGCTGGACCGGCGCGGCGCTGGCGGCCGCCGTCATGGCCTTTCCGCTGATGGTGCGCGCGATCCGGCTGTCGGTCGAGGCCATCGACCCAAGGCTGGAGGAGGCCGCCGCCACCCTCGGGGCCTCGCGCGGCTGGGTGTTCCTGACCGTCACGCTGCCGCTCGCCCTGCCCGGCATCCTTGCCGGGGCGGTGCTGGCCTTTGCCAAGGCGATGGGCGAGTTCGGCGCAACGATCACCTTCGTGTCGAACATTCCCGGCCAGACCCAGACGCTGCCCTCGGCGATCTACACGTTCCTTCAGGTTCCGGGGGGCGAGAACGCCGCGCTCAGGCTGGTGCTGATCTCGGTCGCGCTGGCGATGGGCGCGCTTCTGTTGTCCGAGGTGCTGGCCCGCCGCGTCGCCCGCCGGGTGGGTGCGGCATGACGCTGGAGGTCGCGCTGCGCCACCGGTTCGGGGGCTTCGATCTTGACGTGGCCTTCGAGGCCCCGCCGGGGCTGACCGTGCTCTTCGGGCGTTCCGGGTCGGGCAAGACGACCGTCATCAACGCCGTCGCGGGGCTGCTGCGCCCGCAGGCGGGGCGCATCGCGGTCGGCGGCGAGGTGCTGCTCGACACGGCGCGGGGCCTGTCGGTGCCGGTGCACCGGCGCAGGCTCGGCTACGTGTTCCAGGAGGGGCGGCTCTTTCCGCACCTGACCGTGCGGCAGAACCTGCTCTATGGCCGCTGGTTCGCCGGGGCCGGGGCACCGGGGCCGACGCTCGACGAAGTCACCGACCTGCTCGGGATCGCACCGCTGCTGGACCGGCGTCCTGCCCGGTTGTCGGGGGGCGAGAAGCAGCGCGTCGCCATCGGGCGCGCCCTGCTGGCGGCGCCCCGGCTGGTACTGGCCGACGAGCCGCTCGCGGCCCTCGACGCCGCGCGCAAGGCCGAGATCCTGCCCTATCTCGAACGGCTGCGGGACGAGATGCGGCTGCCGATCCTCTATGTCAGCCATGCGCCCGCCGAGGTCGCGCGGCTCGCGACCACCGTCGTCGTGCTGGAGGCGGGCCGCGTCCTGCGCACCGGCCCGGCCGCCGAGGTCCTCAGCGATCCAGGCGTCACGCCGCTGGGCCCGCGCGCGGCGGGCGCGATGCTGACGGCGCGGGTGAGCGGGCACACCGAGGACGGGCTGACCGAGCTTGACGCGGGCGGGCAGACACTGCTGCTGCCCCGCCTGCCCCGGACCCCCGGCGAGACCGTGCGCCTGCATGTCCGCGCGCAGGACGTGATGCTGGCGGTCGAGGAGCCTCGCGGCATCTCGGCCCTGAACGTGCTGCCCGGCACCGTGGCGGAAGTGCGGATGGGCGACGGCCCCGGCGCGCTGGTGCAGGTGAACACGGGCGAGGCGCGGCTGCTGGCCCGTGTCACGCAACGCTCGGTCACGGCGTTGGGTCTCGCCCCGGGCCGCCCGGTCTTCGCCGTGCTGAAGGCGGTGTCGGTCGAGAAGGACTGACCCGGCCGCTCAGTGCGTGTCGGCGGCGAGGTCTTCCAGGATCGGGCAATCGGGCCGGTGGTCCCCGGCGCAGGCCCGGACCAGCTTGCCCAGCGTGGCGCGCATCGCCTGCAGGTCCGCGATCTTCGCGTCGATGCGCTTCAGATGCTCCTCGGCCATCGCCTTGACCTGCCCGCTCTCGCGGTGATCGTCGTCGTAGAGCGCGAGCAGCACGCGGCAGTCCTCGATCCCGAAGCCCAGCGCGCGGGCGCGTCCGAGGAACTTCAGCTTGTGCACGTCGCTCTCGCGGAAGCTGCGATAGCCGTTGTCCGAGCGCAGCGGCCGCACGAGGCCGATTTCCTCGTAGTAGCGGATGGTCTT
>JAUIAU010000120.1 GCA_030425185.1 Alphaproteobacteria bacterium | reverse complement strand
CGGCGCGCCGTCGCCCCCTGCCGCAGGGTGGCGGTCAGGTCCTCGGCGGCGCGGAAGATCGCCTCGGCATGGTCGAGCGCGATGCGCCCGGCCTCGGTCAGCACCAGCCCGCGCCCGCGCCGCTCGAAGAGGTCGTGCCCGAGCGCCGCCTCCAGCGCCTTGATCTGGGTCGAGAGCGCCGATTGCGACAGGTTCAGCCCGCGCGCGGCCCCGGTCAGCGTGCCGTCGCGCGCCACCGCCCGGAAGAGCCGCAGGTGATGCAGGTTGAGAATGGACATATACTTCTACCAAACAGAACGTTTTGCGAGAATATATGTAATTTTCTGCGAGGCCGCATCCCTCTATCTGCTCCGAAACCCCTGATTTCAGCCCCCGGAGCCGACATGACGATCCTCACCGCCCTGCCGCTGCCCGCCCTCGCGCCCCTCCTGCTGCTCGCCGTCGCGGCGCTTGCCGCGCGGTCGCCCGGCCGCCGCCCCGGCGCCCTGCCGCGCCTGTCGGAACTGGCCGCCCTCGGCGCGCTGGCGCTCGGCGCGCTCGGCGTGGCGCAGCTGCTGCTCACCGGTCCGGTCAGCCTCGGCGGCGGGGCGCTGATCCTGCGGCTCGACGCGGTCAGCGCGACGATGGCGCTGCTCGTCGGCTTCGTCGGCTGGATCGTGATGCGCTACTCGCGGACCTACCTCGACGGCGAGGCGCGCGAGGGCGCGTTCCACGGGCTGATGCTGGCCACGCTCGCCGCCGTGCTGGTGCTGGTGCAGGCCGGCAGCCTGCCGGTGCTGATCGCAGGTTTCGCCGCGATCGGTCTGGGGCTGCGGCAGCTCCTGCTGTTCTACCCCGAACGGGCCGAGGCGCAGCGCGCCGCGACCAAGTTCGCGCTGGTCTGGCACGCGGGCGACGCGGCGCTGGTGCTCGCCACCCTGCTGCTGGTCTCGGCCACCGGCACCGTCGACATCGCGGCGCTGGTCCCCGCCGCGGCCGCGGCGTCCGGGCCCGCCGTCAAGCTCGCCATCGCGCTGATCGTGCTGGCGGCCGCGCTGAAGACCGCCGCCTTCCCGCTGCACGGCTGGCTGACCGAGGTGATGGAGGCCCCGACCCCGGTCTCGGCCCTGCTGCACGCGGGCATCATCAACGGCGGCGGCGTGCTGGTGATCCGGCTGGCCGAACTGGTGCAGTCCAGCCCCGGCGCGATGGGCGCGCTGGTGGTGCTGGGCGGGCTGACGGCGCTCTTCGGGGCGGTCGTCATGCTGACCCAGAGCGCGATCAAGACCGCGCTCGCCTGGTCCACCGTCGCGCAGATGGGCTTCATGCTGCTGCAATGCGGCCTCGGCCTCTGGGCGCTGGCGCTGCTGCACATCGTGGCGCACTCGCTCTACAAGGCGCATGCCTTCCTCGCCTCGGGCGGCGCGGTCGCGGCGGTCGCCAGCCTGAAGCGGCCCGGCCCGGTCGCGGTGCCGAACCTCGGCGCGGTGCTGAAGTCCTTCGCGCTGGCGCTGGTGCTCTACGGCGCGGTCGCCGCCGTCTTCGGCCTGATCGCCGGTCCGAAGACCCCGCAGGCGCTGGCGCTCGGCGCGATGCTGATCTTCGGCGTCGCCTACCTGGTGGCGCAGGGCCTCGCCGATGCCGCGCCCGCGGCGCTGACCCGGCGCACGGCCCTCGCCTCGCTCGGGGCGGCGGCGGCCTATTTCAGCTTCCAGCTGCTCGCCGCCGCGCTCTGGGGGCCGTCGCTGCCCGCAGCCCCGGTGGCCGGGCCGCTGGAATGGGCGCTGATCGTGCTGGCGGTGGGCTCCTTCGGCCTCGTGGCCTTCGCGCAGGCGCTCTTCCCGCTCTGGGCGCATCACCCCGCCACCGCCGGGCTGCGCGTCCACATCGCCAACGGCCTTTACCTCAACGCGCTCCTGGACCGGCTGATCGGCGGGTTCCGGGCGGCGAAGACCCAATAAGATGCCCAGAGAGATCACGGAGACAGCCATGTTCCTGAAGCACAGCCAGATCGCCCCCGCCCGGGTCTCCGACCTTCTCGGTGCCGCCGAACGCGCCGTCCGCGCCATCCCGCCCGCCTTCCCGCTCGACGCCACCGTGGCCGTCAACCCGGTGCTGGGCCAGACCGGCGAGGATCTTGCCACCGCCGCCGCCCGGCTGGCCCGCGTCGGCGGCATCGCCCTGACCCAGCCGCGCGCCGCCTACCGGGCCGCGCTGGCCGAGGGCCGGATCACCGCCGATGACCTCGGCGCGGCACTCGCGGCCTGCGACAGCCCCCTCGCCCCCGCCGATGTTGCCGGGCTGACCGCCGCCCTCGGCACCGACCGGGCCCCGGCCGCAGCGCTGCCGACGCTCGCGGACCTCGTGGCCGGGGCGACCGGCACCGACTGGCCCGCGGTGATCGCCAAGACCTTCGGCCTGTGGGCCGCGGGCTATTTCGACCGCGGCCAGGCGCTCTGGACCCCCACGCCGGGGCAGTCGGCCTATGCCGCCTGGCAGGCCTGGGCGACCCATGACCTGACCCCGGAGATCGCCGGTCTCGACGGGTTCTGCACCCATGTCGCCACCGCGCCCGACACGCCCGAGCGCGCCATCCTGCGCGCCGCCGAGCGGCTGGGGATCACCGAGGCCGCTGCCGACACCGCTTTCCACCGGCTGCTGATGGATCTCGGGGGCTGGGCGCAGCATGCGCGCTGGCTCCTGTGGCAGGCCGAACTGCAGGGCGGCACCGACGCCACGCTCGGCGACCTGCTGGCGATCCGGCTGGTCTGGGAGGAGGCGCTGCTGGCCGCCACCCCGGCCGTGGCCCAATCCTGGGCCGATACCGTCGCCGCCCATGCCGTGCCGGTCGCGGCCTCCGCCGAGGACGTGGTCGACGCCATCGCGCAGGAGGCCGCCGAGCGCGCCCACCAGCGCCGCCTCGCGGGCGCGCTGACCGGTCCTGCGCCGCAAAAGCCGCGCGCCGCGCTGCAGGCCGCCTTCTGCATCGATGTCCGCTCCGAGGTGTTCCGCCGCGCGCTGGAGGCCCAGTCGCCCGAGATCGACACGATCGGCTTCGCCGGGTTCTTCGGCCTGCCGCTGGCGCATACCGCGCCCGGCTCGGACGTGGTCGAGGCGCATCTGCCGGTGCTGCTGACCCCCGGCCTCGGCTCGACCGCGCAGGGCGATGCCGCCACCGAGGAGAGCACCCGGATCGCCGCCCGCGCCACCCGCGCCTGGGGCCGGTTCCGGCAGGCGGCGGTCTCGTCCTTCGCCTTCGTCGAGGCGGCGGGGCCGATGTACGGCGCGAAACTCGTCAAGGACGCGCTCGGCCTCGGCGGCAAGACCGCCCCGGGCCCCGCGCCGCGCTTCGCCGAGGAACTGAGTGCCGAGGCCAAGGCCGACACCGCCGCCGCCGTGCTGAAGGCGATGAGCCTGACGCGGGATCACGGCCGGATCGTGCTGCTGCTCGGCCACGGCGCGCAGGTCACCAACAACCCGCACGAGAGCGCCTATCACTGCGGCGCCTGCGGCGGCCACACGGGCGAGGTCTCGGCCCGGCTGCTGGCGATCCTGCTGAACGACCCGGAGGCGCGCGCCGGTCTCGCCGCGCGCGGCGTCGAGCTGCCCGCCGACACGCTCTTCGTGGCGGGGCTGCACGACACCACCACCGACGCGATCACGCTCTACGAGGATTGCGACCCGGGGGTCCGGGCCGGCGACCTGGTGCAGGTGAAGGGCTGGCTCGCCGCGGCGGGCAAGCTCGCCCGGTCCGAGCGCGCGCTGCGGATCGCGGGCGCCAGCGGCGACAGCCTCGGCGCGCGGGCGCTGAACTGGGCCGAGGTGCGCCCGGAATGGGGGCTCGCGGGCTGCGCCGCCTTCATCGCTGCGCCGCGCACCGCCACCGCCGGGGCCGATCTCGGCGGGCGGGCCTTCCTGCACAGCTACGACTGGCAGGCGGACGCGGGCTTCGGCACGCTGGAGCTGATCCTGACCGCGCCGGTGGTCGTCGCGAGCTGGATCAGCCTGCAATACTACGGCTCGAGCGTCGCGCCCGAGGCCTTCGGCGGCGGCAACAAGCTCATTCACAACGTGGTCGGCGGCATCGGCGTGGTGCAGGGCAACGGCGGCGTCCTGCGCCCCGGCCTGCCCTGGCAGGCGGTGCATGACGGCGA
>JAUIAU010000119.1 GCA_030425185.1 Alphaproteobacteria bacterium | reverse complement strand
GGGCGCCGAAGATCGTCGCCGCGACCGAATAGCGGACGACGTAGAGCGGGTTGGGATAGCTCAGGGCGAGGGTCAGGTGAAAGCCGCCGAAGAGCACGGCGACCAGCAGGGACACCCGCCACAGCGGCAACCGGAGCGCGGACAAGGCCAGCACAAGTTCCGCGATAAGGACCTGCTGGAACAGGATTTCCATCGATTTCGGCAGGAAGTACCAAGCGTTGGCCCAGAAGAACTCGACCGGCTCCTCGGAGCGCGTCCACTCGGTCTCGGGGAGGCGGGGCAGGATCACCAGCGCGTAGAACGCGAAGGCGAGCGCCAGCACCGCCCCGAAGGCCAGGTAGTCCGGATTGGTTCCCTGCCGGGCCCAGCGGCGGAAGCTGCGCCGGAAGACCAGCAGCACCAACCCGACCCATCCGGCATAATAGACCGCATAGGCCCAGGGGGCGTCCCGGTAGCCGATCTCGGCGCCGAACACGTCGAGCAGTTCGAAGTAGCCCACGCTCGAGGCCGACCACGCGCCCGCGATGACCAGCACCGAGAGCAGAAGGCGGGTCAGGGCTGTCGAAGACCGGCTTCGCATGGCCCGGTCACTCAGCTCGCCAGCTTGCCCTCGAGCGCGTCACGGATCAGCGCCACGGTCTCGTCGATACCATAGAGCGCGATGAACCCGCCGAAGCGCGGGCCCTGATCGGCGCCCAGAAGCACCTGGTAGAGGGCCGAGAACCAGGCCCGGAGCGGCTCGAACCCGTGCACCTTGCCGACGGCAAAGACGATGGATTGCAGGAATTCGTCGTCATGCCAGTCGACGGTCGGCAGCGGATCGTCGCTGCCCGCCAGCGCGGTCTTGCGCGCGATGACGTCCAGCGCCTTCTCGGCATCCCCGAGGCAGGCGGCAAGCTCGGCCATCGCCGCGCGCTCCTGCTCGGTGGGCAGGCGGAACTCCCGGGTCGGCTTGACGAAGTCGTTGTAGTAACGGATCGCGAAGCCGGCGGCCTGGTCGAGGTCGGGGTTGCTCTCCGGGCTGGCCTCGGGCGCATAGCGGCGGATGAACCCCCAGAGCTTGTCCTTCTCTTCGGCGCCCGACACCGACGCGAGGTTCAGGAGCATCGCGAAGGGCACGACCATCGTGCTTTGCGGCACGGCGCCGTTGTGAATGTGGTGCACCGGGTTCGCGATCCGCTGCTCCGGCGATTGCCCGGGATAGGCGGCGAGCTGCTGGTGGTATTCGTCCACCGCCTTCGGGATCACGTCGAAGTAGAGCCGCTTCGCGGTCTTGGGCTTCTGGAACATGAAGTAGCTCAGCGACTCGGTCGAGGCATAGCTCAGCCACTCGTCGATCGAGATGCCGTTGCCCGAGGACTTGGAAATCTTCTGGCCGTTCTCGTCGAGAAACAGCTCGTAGGTGAAGTGCTCGGGGGCAGGCTGGCCGAGGATCTCGCAGATCGCGTCGTAGATCGGCGTGTTGGTCGAGTGGTCCTTGCCGTACATCTCGAAGTCGACGCCAAGCGCGGCCCAACGTGCGCCGAAGTCCGGCTTCCACTGCAGCTTCACGTTGCCGCCCGTCACGGGCAGCGTCCACTCGCGCCCGGTCTCGTCGTCGAAGGTGATCGTGTGATCGACCGCGTTCACTTCCTTCATCGGCACGTAGAGCACGCGCCCGGTTTCGGGGTGGATCGGAAGGAAGATCGAGTAGGTCTGCTGGCGCTCCTCGCGCAGCGACTTCAGCATCACCTTCATGATGGCGTCGTACCGTTCGGCGGCCCGCTTCAGGACCTCGTCGAACTGGCCGGACTTGTAGTAGTCGGTCGCAGAGTAGAACTCGTATTCGAAGCCGAAGGTGTCGAGGAACCGGCGGAGCATCGCGTTATTGTGGTGGCCGAAGCTCTCGTGAGTGCCGAAAGGATCGGGCACGCTGGTCAGCGGCTTCTGCAGGTGCTCGGCCAGCATGTCGCGGTTGGGCACGTTGCCCGGCACCTTGCGCATCCCGTCCATGTCGTCCGAGAAGCAGATCAGCCGGGTCGGGATGTCCGAGATCGTCTCGAAGGCGCGGCGGATCATCGTGGTGCGCAGCACCTCGCCGAAAGTCCCGATATGCGGCAGGCCCGATGGGCCATATCCGGTCTCGAAGAGCACGTAGCCTTTCTCCGGAGGGGCGGCCTCGTACCGCTTGAGCACCTTGCGCGCTTCCTCGAACGGCCAGGCCTTCGACGACATCGCGGCGTCACGCAGATCGGACATGTCGGTGCATCCTTCTCGGGTGGGGCGTCAGCCGCGGCGCGGCATATCGGGCGCTTGCTATTGCCGGGGCGCGACCGCGTCAATAAATTCCGGCTCAAACACAGGAAAGGCAGGCCCATGAGCGACGACACGAGCTTCCCACTTTCGCCCCAGGACGGGCTGGTCGCGCTGATGGTCGCGGTGTCGGCCTCCGACGAGATGATCCGCACCTCCGAGCTGGTGGCGATCCAGAAGATCGTCAACCACCTGCCGGTGTTCGGCGACTACGATGCCGACCGCATCGCGCGCGTCTCGCGGATGGTCTTCGACCTGATGGAAGAGGAAGACGGCCTCGACGCCCTGTTCGGGCTGATCCGCGAAACCCTCCCGGAAAAGCTGTCCGAGACCGCTTATGCGCTGGCCTGCGACGTCGCCGCCGCGGACGGGACGCTGGAGCAGGTCGAACTGCGCCTGCTGGCCGAGATCCGCTACGAACTCGGCGTGGACCGGCTGGCGGCGGCGGCAATCGAACGTGGCGCGCGGGCCCGCCACATGACGCTCTGAGGCCGCGTCCCGGGGAGGGGACCGCGCCGACACGCCACACCACCACAGGAAGTCAGGGATCAGGGAGGATCGACATGACGATTTCACGCCGTACGTTCATTGCTGCAGGGGCCGCCGCGCTGGCTGCGCCCCGCTGGTCCGTGGCGGAAACCCGGATCGGCGGGCTGACCCTGCAAACGGTCAGCGACGGCAACCTGATGCTGCCGGGCGACTTCATCTTCGCGCCGGTCCCCGCCGATGTCGCCGGGCCGGTGCGCGCGGCCTACGGACTGGAGGGCGACACCCTGACGCCGCCCTGCAACGTCACGCTTCTGCGCGGCGAGGGGCGGGTCATCCTGTTCGACGCCGGGTCCGGCCCGGCTTTCCAGCCGAGCGCGGGCAGCCTGCTCGATGCGCTCGAAGCGGCCGGGGTCGGGCCCGAGGACGTCACGCATGTCGTGTTCACCCACGGGCACCCGGATCACCTGTGGGGGTGCCTCGACGATTTCGACGAGCCGGTCTTTGCCGAGGCCGAGCACCTGATGGGCCAGCTGGAATTCGAATACTGGACCGACCCCGCGACCGTGGACAGCATCGGTGCCGAGCGGCAGGCCTTCGCAGTCGGGGCCGCCCGGCGGCTGGAGACGATCGGGGACCGGATGACCTTCTTCGAGGACGGCGCCGAGGTCCTGCCGGGCGTCACCGCCCTGCACACGCCGGGTCACACGCCGGGACACATGTCCTTCGCGCTGAGTTCGGGCGGGGACAGCGCGCTGATCCTCGGTGACGCCATCGGCAACCACCACATTTCCTTCGCGTATCCCGGCGCCACCGTCGGATCCGATCAGGACATGGCGCAAGCGGCCGCCACGCGTCTGCGCCTGTTCGACCGGCTGGTGGCGGACGACATGCGCCTCGTGGGCTTCCACCTGCCCGAGGGCGGCATCGGACGGGCCGAGCGCAGCGGGGACGGGTACCGGTTCGTCGCCGACGCCTGAGGCCAAGGTCGGGGCGAGAGACTGGCGATCCCACGAGGACTCGAACCCCGAACCTGCCGATTAGAAGTCGGCTGCTCTATCCAGTTGAGCTATGGGACCGCTGACCCTGCTTTTGCGGGGTTTCGCGGCCTCGGGCAAGCCCCGAGCGATGTCAGAGCACCCGGGTCATGAACACGCTCAGCGGATCGGGACCGTAGGAACCGAACGGGCCGCAGATCTCGAATGCGTGCCGCAGGTAGAGAGCCCGCGCCGCTTCGAATTCGGGCTCCGCGCCGGTTTCGAGACTGACGCGCAGCGCACCCAGACGGCGCGCTTCCTCCAGCAGGGCCAGCAACAGGGCGCTGGCCACCCCGCGGCCGCGCGCCTCGGCGACCGTGTGC
>JAUIAU010000118.1 GCA_030425185.1 Alphaproteobacteria bacterium | reverse complement strand
CGAAGGCCCAGAAGCTGCTGAAGCGAAAGGTCTTCAAGCATGCGGCGCAACTCGATGCCTTCGCAGCCGAGGTCAGACAGCCTCTGGCCCGGGAGATTCTCGAAAACGGGGCCAGCGCAACCCGGGAGCGGCTCACCGCCTTGGCGCAGGCCAAGCTGGCCTATGTCGAAACGGCGCTGGATCTGGCGCAACGCGCTGGAGCCGTTGCCTTTGCATCCATCGTGCCGAGGACAGCCCCGCGTCCTGAAGGCGGGATGCTTCGCAAGGATTACGCGTATCTCTTCGAACGCTTCTTCTATTTCCTGAATGGTCGGCCTGATGACCCGATGGGGTATCTGGTCTTCGACGAACTGGACAAGTCGGCAAGCCATATGCTGCTTGGACAGGTGTCGCAGTACTTCGTTCGCACCCGGAACGGTCGGACGCGTTCGCGCCTGATCATCCCGGAACCGTTCTTCGTGCACAGTGACCTGACCACGATGGTGCAGGTCGCCGACCTGATCGCATACACGGTGAGCTGGGGCGTGCGTCTTTCCGGAATGAGCGAACCACGGCGCGACGAGCTTGACCCTTTCGCTGCGCAGGTCATGCGGTTGCGCTTTACTCAGCGCACGCCCGGCGGGCACACCAACTTCGGCTTCAAGATCATCAACGATCTTCGGGCGCGGGCGCAGCAATAAAAAAGGCAATGCCGTCGCCGACAAAGCCTCCGCTCACTGATATGGCAGCGTCGTCGTCGTTTGTCCAGAACCGGTCAGAGCGCGCATCTCAGCGCGTCGCGCGCCGGGCCAGCAGGACCGCGAGCAGGGCGAGGGCGAGGCCGGGGAGCAGCCAGAGCGGGTCGAGGCCCAGTTCGGGGGCGGCGCCGGCGCTGCCGGCATTGCCGCCGCCGTAGCTGTCGGTGCCCTTGAACAGCTTCAGGGCGAAGAGGAACCCGAGAATTCCCTCGATGGTCCAGGCCGTCATTGGTTTCCTCGCATAAGACAGACTCGCATATTGAGACATATTGATGCCCGGACGGCACCTGTCCAGCGCCCGCCGAAAGACGGGGGGTGGCGGGAAACAGTGCCGGACAAGTGCGCGGACTGTCCTGCAGGCGGAAACGATGGCGCGCCCTCAGGGGCGCCCGTCGCGCAAGCCCTCCCGCAGGCCCTCGGCGATGGCGGCGATGCGGGGGGCGAGCGGGTTGGTGCGGCGCCAGACGAGGCCCAGCGTGCGCGAGGGGCGCGGGGGCGCGAGGCGGGCGACCGAGACCTCGGCGCTGCGGGCTTCCAGCGGGATCGCCATTTCCGGGATCAGGGTCACGCCGATGCCCGCGCCGACCATCTGCACCAGCGTGGCCAGCGAACTGCCCTCCATCAGCTCACGCGGGGCGCCGCCCGCGCCGATCTCGCAGAACGAGAGCGCCTGGTCGCGGAAGCAGTGGCCCTCTTCCAGCAGCAGGAGCCGCATCTCGCGCAGCGCCTCGGGGGCGGGCACCGGCTTGCCCGCGTCCTGCGCCGGGCGGACGAGGACGAACTCCTCCTCGAAGAGCGGGGCCTCGGCCAGCGCGGGCTCGGAGACCGGCAGCGCCACCAGCGCCATGTCGAGCCGCCCGGCGGCGAGCTCGTCGAGCAGCCGGCCCGTCACCGCCTCGCGCGGGCGCAGGTCGGCGCCGGGATAGCGCGCGGCGAGGTCCTGGATCAGCCGCGGCAGCAGGTAGGGCGCGACGGTCGGGATCACCCCGATCCTGAGCTTGCCCGCCAGCGGCAGGCCGCCCGCGCGGCCGAGCTCGCCCAGCTCCTCGACCGCGCGGAGGATGTCGCGGGCGCGCTCGGCAAACTCCTCGCCGAGGCTGGTCAGCCGGACCTGCCGCGACGAGCGTTCGACCAGCGGCGCGCCGATCTGGCTTTCGAGCTCCTTGACCTGGAGGGAGAGCGCGGGCTGCGAGATCGCGCAGGCCGCCGCGGCATGGCCGAAATGCCGGGTCTGGGCGAGCGCCTCGAAGTAGCGCAGCTGGCGGAGGGTCAGGTTACTCATAAGCTCAGCTTATGAATTCGATTGGAAAAGGCAAATTGGAATTATTCTAAACCGGTGCTACATCGCGCATCAGGGACGCAGCGGGGCGTCGCCGCGGACAGCCGCCCGGACCGGGCGCGCGCGGTCCGGCACCGCCCCCCGTCCGGTTACAACACGAGACTTCTGGGAGAGACTTTCATGGACGGCAACGACATCCGCACCGGCGGCGGCTGCCCGGTGATGCACGGGGGCGCGACCGCGCTCGGCACCTCGGTCACCAGCTGGTGGCCCAACGCGCTGAACCTCGACATCCTGCACCAGCATGACGCGAAGACGAACCCGCTGAAGGGCTTCGACTACCGCGAGGCGGTCAAGGGGCTCGACGTCGAGGCGCTGAAGGCCGACCTGAAGACCCTCCTGCGCGACAGCCAGGACTGGTGGCCGGCCGATTACGGCCACTACGGCGGCCTGATGATCCGCCTCGCCTGGCATGCGGCGGGCTCCTACCGCCTGGCCGACGGCCGCGGCGGCGGCGGCACCGGCAACATCCGCTTCGCGCCGCTGAACTCGTGGCCGGACAACGGCAACCTCGACAAGGCCCGCCGCCTGCTGTGGCCGCTGAAGAAGAAGTACGGCAACGCGCTGAGCTGGGCCGACCTGATCCTGCTCGCAGGCACCGTCGCCTACGAGGACATGGGGCTGAAGACCTACGGCTTCTCCTTCGGCCGCGAGGACATCTGGCACCCGGAGAAGGACGTCTACTGGGGCGCCGAGAAGGAATGGCTGGCACCGTCCGACACCCGCTACGAGGACGTGATGCGTCCCGAGACGATGGAGAACCCGCTCGCCGCCGTGCAGATGGGCCTCATCTACGTCAACCCGGAAGGCGTGAACGGCCAGCCCGACCCGCTGAAGACCGCGGCCCAGGTGCGCGAGACCTTCGCCCGCATGGCGATGGATGACGAGGAAACCGCGGCGCTGACCTGTGGCGGCCACACCGTGGGCAAGGCGCACGGCAACGGCGATGCGGGCGCGCTCGGCGCCGAGCCGGAAGCCTCCGAGATCGAGAACCAGGGTCTCGGCTGGATGAACCCGCATCTCGGCGGCAAGGCCTCGAACGCGGTGACCTCGGGCCTCGAAGGGGCCTGGACCACCGAGCCGACCAAGTGGGACATGGGCTACTTCAAGCTGCTCTTCGGTTACGAGTGGGAGCTGACCAAGTCGCCCGCCGGCGCGAACCAGTGGCGCCCGGTCGACATCCGCGAAGAGGACATGCCGGTCGATCCGACCGACGCGTCGAAGCGCGTGATGCCGATGATGACCGACGCCGACATGGCGATGAAGATGGACCCGGCCTACAACGCGATCTGCCAGAAGTTCATGGCCGACCCGGCCTACTTCGACGACTGCTTCGCGCGCGCCTGGTTCAAGCTGACCCACCGCGACCTCGGGCCCCGCACCCGCTACATCGGCCCGGACGCGCCCGCCGAGGACCTGATCTGGCAGGATCCGGTGCCGGCCGGGTCGACCGGCTACGACGTCGCCGCGGTCAAGGCGAAGATCGCCGCCGCGGGCCTGTCGGTCGCCGACATGGTCGCCACCGCCTGGGACAGCGCGCGGACCTTCCGCCAGTCCGACTACCGCGGCGGCGCCAACGGCGCGCGCATCCGCCTCGCGCCGCAGAAGGACTGGGAAGGCAACGAGCCCGCCCGCCTCGCCCGCGTGCTGGCGGCGCTGGAGCCGATCGCCGCCGAGACCGGCGCGAGCGTCGCGGACGTGATCGTGCTGGCCGGCAATCTCGGGATCGAGCAGGCGGCCAAGGCCGCGGGCTTCGACATCGAGGTGCCCTTCGCGCCGGGCCGCGGGGATGCCACCGACGAGATGACCGACGCCGACAGCTTCTCGGTGCTCGAGCCGCTCGCCGACGGCTACCGCAACTGGATGAAGAAGGACTACGTCGTGTCGGCGGAAGAGCTGATGCTCGACCGCACCCAGCTGATGGGCCTGACCGCGGCGGAGATGACCTGCCTCGTCGGCGGCATGCGGGTGCTCGGCACCAACCACGGCGGCACGGCGCACGGCGTCTTCACCGACCGGGTCGGCGCGCTGACCACCGACTTCTTCACCACGCTGACGGACATGTCCTACAAGTGGGTGCCGAAGGGCATGAACGCCTATGACATCGTCGA
>JAUIAU010000117.1 GCA_030425185.1 Alphaproteobacteria bacterium | reverse complement strand
CGCGGGGCGCGGCGAACTCGTCGGGGAACTGCTCCAGCGCGCTCAGGACCGGGTAGGGCGTGAAGCCCCCGAGCGCGCAGAGCGAGCCGTCCTTCATCGTGGCACAGAGATCGGTCAGCAGCGGGATCGCGGAGGCGTCGCCCTGCCGGATGCGGTCGAGCGTTTCGACCCCGCGCACGGCACCGATCCGGCAGGGGGTGCATTTCCCGCAGCTTTCCACGGCGCAGAACTCCATCGCGAAGCGCGCCATGCCCAGCATGTCGGCGCGGTCGTCGAAGACGACGATCCCGGCATGGCCGATCAGTCCGCCCTGGCCATCGAATTCCTCGTAGCCGAAGGGCGTGTCGAACTTCGCGGGCGCGAAGTAGGCCCCGAGCGGTCCGCCGACCTGCACGGCCTTGACCGGGCGGCCTGTCGCGGTGCCGCCCGCGATGTCATGGACGAGCGCGCCGAGGGGCATCCCGAAGGCGGTCTCGAAGAGGCCGCCGCGCGCCACGTTCCCGGCGATCTGGATCGGCATCGTGCCCTTGGAGCGGCCGAGGCCGAAGCCCGCGTAATGCGGGGCGCCCTTCTCGAAGATCACCGGGACGGTGGCCAGCGAGATGACGTTGTTGACCACGGTCGGCCGGCCGAAGAGCCCTTCGAGCGCCGGCAGCGGCGGCTTCGCGCGCACCACGCCCCGCTTGCCTTCGAGCGAGTTCAGCAGCGACGTCTCCTCGCCGCAGACATAGGCCCCCGCGCCGACGCGGATCTCGAGGTCGAAGGTCCGGCCCGAGCCGAGCACGTCGCCGAGCAGGCCCGCGGCACGGGCCGTCTCGACCGCCCGGCCCATCACCGCGATGGCGTCGGGGTATTCCGAGCGGATGTAGACATAGCCCTTGGTCGCCCCGGTGCCGAGCCCGGCGATCACCATCCCCTCGATCAGGGTGAAGGGGTCGCCTTCCATGATCATCCGGTCGGCGAAGGTGCCCGAGTCGCCCTCGTCGGCGTTGCAGACGACGTATTTCTGTGGTGCGTGGGCGAGGCGCACGGTGTCCCACTTGATGCCGGTCGGGAAGCCCGCGCCGCCGCGGCCGCGCAGGCCCGAGGTCTTGACCTCGTCCACGATGGTCTCGGCGCTCATCCCCAGTGCGCGGCGCAGCCCGGCGAGGCCGCCGTGGGCCTCGTACTCGTCGAGGTTCAGTGGGTCGATCACGCCCACCCGCGCGAAGGTCAGCCGGGTCTGGCGCTTCATCCAGTCGAGCTCCTCGACCGGTCCGAGCGCCTTGTCGCTGTCGCCTGCAAGGATCGTGGCCGCGTCGGCCGGGGTGGCGGGCCCGTAGCCGTGGCGGATGCCGTCGATCTCGACCTCGACCAGTGGTTCCAGCCAGATCATGCCGCGCGAGCCGGTGCGGATGATCTCGACCGCGATTCCGGCCGCCTCGGCGGCGGCGTGGAGGGCGTCGGCGACGGCGTCGGCCCCGAGCGCCTTGGCGGCGCTGTCCATCGGAACGCGGATCTTCATGCGCCGGCCTCCGCGAGCAGGGTATCGAGTTTGGCGGCGTCGACGCGGCCAACGACGCGGTCATCGAGCATCGCGGCGGGCGCGCAGGCGCACAGACCGAGGCAATAGACCGGCTCGACGGTCACCGCGCCGTTGGCGGTCGTGCCGTGCCAGTCGAGGCCCAGCTTCTTGAGCGTCGCCTCGGCGATGCCGGTCGCGCCCATCGACTGGCATGCTTCGGCCCGGCAGATCTTCAGCACGTGCCGTCCGGCCGGGGCGGTGCGGAAGTCATGGTAGAAGGAAATCACGCCGTGGAGCTCTGCCCGGGTGATGTTGAGGGCGCTCGCGATCAGCGGCAGCGCCGTCTCCGGGATATGACCATGGGCGGCCTGCAGGGCGTGGAGGATCGGCAGCAGCGGCCCTTCCAGGTGCAGATGCGCCTCGATCAGGGCGGAGAGGTCCGCGATGTCGGGCTGGGCAGGGGTCTGGGGCATGGGGCGCTCGCAGGCTGGACGTCTTGCGCGCCTGTGTGCGCGAGGTGCGATGCCAATTCAATATCGGAAAATCGTCAGTCGATAGATAAACGCTATCAAGCCGTCGGGGGTGCCGAGGCGCGCTCGGCGAGGTCCTGCGCCTCGTCGAGCAGCGCCTGCAGGACGGGTGTATGCGGCTCCTGGTAGGGCGCGATCAGGCCGACGCCGGGCTGGCGGCTGCCGCCGCCGATCGGCACCACGGCGATCGGTTTGTCGCCCGCCAGCATCCGCGCCATGTCGGCGGGCAGGATGGTGACCCAGCCGCCTTCGAGCACGTTCGTCACGAGGACCACGGTCGAGTTCGATTCGATGTCCGCGCGCGCCTCCAGCCCGGCATCGATGAAGTTGCGGTCGAGGATTCGCCGGTTCTGCATGTCGGGGGTCAGCAGGCACAGGCGCAGCCCCTCCAGATCGGTCCAGCCGAGCGTGGTGCGCCCTGCAAGGGGATGGTCGGGCGGACAGATCAGCGCGTAGGTTTCGCGGTAGAGCGGCACGGAGGACACCCGTCCGAGCGGTTCGTTGTCGAGATAGGAGATCCCCGCGTCCGCCTCGAGGTTCTCGATCATCGCCAGCACGTCCTGGGACGACCGCGACAGGATAGAGAATCGCACGTTGGGATGGCGCGCGGTGAACCGGTTGGCGATCCGTGCCGCCCATGTCAGCGCCGTGGGAATGACCGCGAGGCGCAACTGGCCCGACAATCCCTCGCGGGTGAAGCGCATTTCGTCCCGCAGGCGGCGGGCCTGCCCGACGATGTCGCGTGCCATCTCCAGCGCCCGCTGTCCCTCGGGCGTCAGGCCGCCGAAGCGCGAGCCGCGCTGCACGAGCTTCACGCCGAGCTGGTCCTCGAGCTGGCGGATGCCGTTCGAGAGGGTCGGCTGGGTGATCCCGAGGCTTTCGGCGGCGCGGCCGAAGTGCTGCTCCTTGGCGAGCGCGATGAGCATTTCCAGCTTGCCGATCATGACGGGCGGGCCTCCGGGAGGGGTAGGGGGCACGATGCACCGGGGCAGGGGGCTTGCCAAGCCGCGTGGCGCGCGGTCTCACTCGGGGCCGGACAGCAGGCGGAGGACATCTTGGGCGAGGCAAGCGGCTGGGAGCGTCCCGAACGGGACAGCTATGACGTGGTCATCGTTGGCGGCGCGATGATGGGCGCGGCCTGCGCGTGGTTTCTCGCCCGCGATCCCGGATTCGGCGGGCGCGTGCTGGTCGTCGAGCGCGACCCGACCTACGAGCACTGTTCGACGGCACATACCAATTCGTGCATCCGGCAGCAGTTCTCCGACCCGCTGAACGTGCGAATCTCGCAGTTCACCGCGGCCTACATCAAGCGTTTCCGGGACGAGATGGACGGCGACCCGCTGGTGCCGAACCTCGCGGTGCAGAACTTCGGCTATCTCTACCTGGCGGACGATGCCGCGCGGGCCGAGGGGTTGCGCGCCGCGCAGGCCGTCCAGGCGGCCGAGGGCGCGGGCACCGAACTGCTGCGCCCCGACGAGATCGCCGCGCGCTACCCGTTCTACTGGCTCGACGACATCGTGCTGGGCAGCCTGAACACGGTGGACGAGGGCTACTGGGACGGGGGCACCGTCTTCGAGTGGTGGCGGCGCAAGGCGCGGGCGCGCGGCGTGACCTTCCTGCGCAACGAGGTGACAGGGCTGGAGCGGCAGGGTGACCGGATCACCGGCGTGCGGCTGGCCACCGGTGACCGGGTGGCCTGCGGGTATGTCGTGAATGCCGCCGGGCCGCGTGCGGCGCGGGTGGCCGGGATGGCGGGGCTCGATCTGCCGGTGGAGCCGCGCAAGCGCTATACATGGGTCTTCCGGGCCGAGCGGCCGCTCGACCGTCCGTTGCCCCTGACCATCGACCCGAGCGGCATCCATGTCCGTACCGACGGGCCGGAGACCTACATGGCAGGCGCGACGCCCGACCCGGACCCGGGCGTGGACCCGGAGGACTTCGGATTCGACCACGCTCTCTGGGAAGACCGGGTCTGGCCGGTGATCGCCACGCGCATCCCGCAGTTCGAGGCGATCCGGGTCCAGCGTGCCTGGGTCGGGCACTATGCCTACAACGTGCTGGACCAGAACGCCGTGGTGGGACCGCACCCGGAGGTGGCGAACTTCCTCTTCGTGAACGGGTTCTCGGGACATGGCCTGCAGCAGGCCCCGGCGATGGGGCGGGGCGTGGCGGAGTGGATCGTCCATGGCGGCTACAGGACGCTGGACCTCTGCCCGCTGGGCTATGCCCGCCTGCACGAGGGACGCCTGCTGACCGAGCGCGCCATCATCTGAGGG
>JAUIAU010000116.1 GCA_030425185.1 Alphaproteobacteria bacterium | reverse complement strand
GGGCGGAGCTGCCGCCCGCCTGCGCGGTGGTGAACCCGAACCGGCAGGACGAGGACGGCACGCTCGGGCATCTCTGCGCCGCGGGCGTGGTGTTCCTGATGCTGGTCGAGGTGAACCGCCAGCGCCGCGCCGCCGGGCGGACCTCGCCCGACCTGATGGGGCTTCTCGACCTCGTGGCCCTGGCCACCGTGGCCGATGTCGCGCCGCTGAACGGCGTCAACCGGGCGCTGGTCCGGCAGGGACTTGCGGTGATGGCGCGACGGGCGCGGCCGGGCCTCGTGGCGCTTGCGGATGTCGCCCGGATGGACAGCGCGCCGACCCCTTATCACCTCGGCTTCCTGCTCGGGCCGCGCGTCAACGCGGGCGGGCGGATCGGCAAGGCCGACCTCGGGGCGCGGCTGCTCTCGACCGCCGACCCGTTCGAGGCCGAGGCGATTGCCCGCCGCCTCGACGAGTTGAACACCGAGCGCCGCGAGATCGAGGAGGCCGTGCGCCGCGCCGCGCTGGAACAAGCCGAGGCGCGCGGGCTCGACGCGCCGCTGGTCTGGGCCGCGGGCGAAGGCTGGCATCCCGGTGTCGTGGGCATCGTCGCCGCCCGGCTGAAGGAAGCGACCAACCGCCCTGCCGTGGTGATCGGCCTCGACGGGGCCGAGGGCAAGGGGTCCGGCCGGTCGGTGACCGGCATCGACCTCGGGGCGTCGATCCACCGGCTGGCCGAGGAGGGCCTGCTGATCAAGGGCGGCGGGCACAAGATGGCCGCCGGGCTGACCGTGGCGCGCGACCGCCTGGACGAGGCGATGGCCCGGCTGGGCGAGGTGCTCGCCCGGCAGGGCGCGGGCGAGATCGGCCCGCGCGACCTGCGCCTCGACGGGGTGCTGGCCCCGGCGGGCGCGACGCCCGAACTGATCGAACGGCTGGAGGCCGCCGGACCCTTCGGCGCCGGGGCCCCGGGCCCGCGCTTCGCCTTCCCCGAGGTGACGGTGACCTTCGCCAAGCAGGTCGGTGCCAACCACCTGAAACTGACCGCCGGCCAGGGCGATGGCGCGCGGCTCGACGCGATTGCCTTCGGCGCGATGGACACCCCCCTCGGCCCCGCGCTGCTGCAGGCCGGACGCCGTCCCGTGCACCTGGCCGGGCGACTGGAAATCAACGAATGGGGGGGCCGCCGGTCAGCCCAGCTTCGACTGGAGGACGCCGCCTTTGCCAACGAGACCTGAGACCCGGACCGCCCTTGTGCTGGCGCTCGCGCTGTCCGCCGCCCTGCCCGCCACCGCGCAGGAGCAGGTGCTGATGCCGCCGCTCGACGGCTGGGAAGTCGGCTACCGCGCCGCCGACGAGACCGGCCGGATCATCGAGTGGGTGCTGCCCGGCGAGACCGTCGAGGACTGGTCGGAACTGGTCACTTTCCAGGCCTTCCCGGGCCTCGCCGGGCTGGACCCGAAGCTCTATTCCGGGCGGCTGGCGGAAATGATCGGCGAGGCCTGCGAGGGCACGCAGACGCTGCTGCTCTTCGACGGCGAGGAGCGCGGACAATCGGTCGTCGTGTTCCTGACCGGCTGCCCGCTGAACCCCGCGACCGGCGTGCCGGAATACACGCTCTTCAAGGTCATGGAGGGGCGCGAGGCGCTCTATGTGGCTCAGAAGGCATGGAAATCCGAGCCGGGCGAGGTCGAGGCCGACCGCTGGCTGACGCTGCTGGCCTCGGTCGGACTCTGCGCCCCGGACCGCCCCGAAGCCCCCTGCCCCTGACCCGCAGGGCCGCGCGCATTTTCTGTGACGAGAGGGTGAAAATTCCTCTTGCAGCCCCCCGGACCTTTGCCTAGAAGGCCTCTCACCGACGCCGCGGCCCGTTCGTCTATCGGTTAGGACGCCAGGTTTTCAACCTGGAAAGAGGGGTTCGATTCCCCTACGGGCTGCCACGGTTCTCCCCCCACAAGACGGATCACGTCCGACCGCCAACGCGGTCCGGTGCTCGTTTGCTCGCCCTCAGTTCGACGCGGCGGCGAGCGGGGAGAGGACGATCTCGGTGGCGTTCTGCACCGTCAGCACCGCGCCGGGGAACAGGCCCGCGCGGCCGGCGCTATCGCCCCGGAAGGCGGCGTCGAAGTCGCCCGCGCGCTCGAAGAGGCGGATCAGCGCGGGCGAGGAGGCGGCGGTGAAATGCCCTGCCCCGCTGGAGAAATCCGTGACGTCGAGCACGGTCACGTCGAGGTCCGAGACCGCCGAGGCCCCCGAGAGGTTCCCCAGCCGCTGCCGTGCCCCGGTCAGCCGCGCCGACAGGGCCAGCACGCGGTCGCGGCGCGAGACGAAGATGCCGAACGGCTCGGGCAGGGACCCGATCCGAGTGGCCTGCGCCCGGAACAGGTCGACGTCGAGATCGGGCGAGATCAGGATCACCCCGGCGATATCGCGTGCGACCGAGCCAGGACGGGCGATGGCGCGCTGGCGCAGCGTCTCCATCACCAGCATCGAGCCGACCGAGTGGGCGACGAGGATGATGCTGTCCGCCCCCGCCGCGCGCAGTTCGGAGATCAGTTCGTCCAGCCCGTCGCGGGCGATCATCAGGCTGTCGCGGTCATAGACATAGGCCAGCGGATGCGCGGCGCTCGGCCATGCATAGTTGACCGCCACGCCGCCCATCCGGAAGTCGTCGGCGATCTGGGCCAGCCGCAGGACGCTCTCGTCGAACGAGTTGTTGAACCCGTGGACGTAGACGATCGCCTCGCGCCTCGTCGGGGCCGTGGCCAGCGCGGCCCGCAGGTCGCGGCGGAAGGCCGTGGCATCGGCAAAGCGCGCGGTGTCGGCCACCAGGAAATCGGTCGCCGGGTCGGGGGCGCGCCCGCTGCCCCGCACGGCCCCCGGGCTGCGCTCGGGCGGCCGGGTCAGGTCGAGGCGCAGGTAGGCGGGCGCGGTCGCGCGTCCGGCACCGAAGCCCGCACCCTCGGCGCTGCGCATGGTGCTGACGAAGATGGCGCGCGTCGGCAGGTCCAGCGCCGCCTCGGGGGCGGGCGCAAGGGTCGCGCGGGGCGCGCATCCGGCCAGGACAGCGAGGAAAAGGAGGACGGCGACGCGCACGGGGCACCCCGGTCTTTCGGTGAGGTTGCAGACCCTTACCCGCTGGCGCGGTCCGCGACCAGCCCCGGCGCGCGGCCCGGCCCGTTCAGGCCCCGGCCAGCAGGTCGTGCAGCGCGAGAAGGCCGGCGCTCCAGTCGGCCTCGGACTGCGCCAGCGGGTCCTCTGCGGCGTGGCCGCGCGCGCTGATCGCCCGGATCGTGTCCGCGTCGGCCCCGGCCGCGGCGCGCAGGGCGCGGGTCAGGTCGCCGGTGTCGCCGCGCGCGAAGGTCCAGCCCAGCGCCTTGTCCGCCACGTCGCGGCCGATCGGGCTGCCGTCCGGCGCGATGACCGGCAGGCCCGAGCGGCTGGCCTCCGCCGCCACCAGCCCGAAGGGTTCGGGAAAGCGCGACGGCATCACGGCGACCCGGGCGCCCGCCGCGATCCGGGCCAGCCCGGCGCGATCCTGCCAGCCGTGCAGGCGCACCTCCGGGTAGGCAGCCGCCAGCGCGGCATGGCGCGGGCCATCGCCGACGATGTCCAGTCCCAGACCGGCGGCGCGGGCGGCGTCGCACAGCATGCCCACCCCTTTTCCGGGCACGAGGCGCCCGGCGTAGAGCACCCGCGCGTTCGCCTCGGCCGGGATGCGCGCCTCGGTCCAGGCCCGGGCCGGATTGCGGTTGACCGCCAGCGCGAGGGACCCGAGACCGGAGCGACAGAACTCGTCCCGCATCGCCGGGTGGATCAGCGCGACCGCGCCCCAGGGATGGGCGCGCAGCCGGTGGCGGATCAGCACCTGCCGCAGGCTGCGCCAGTTCTTCTGCGCCCGGCTGCGCTTGTCGCAGTTGGTGGCGAGGCAGGACAGCGACAGCGGGCGGCGGGCGCAGACCGTGCCGGTCGGGAACTCGAAGAACACCCCGTTCGGACAGGCGAGGAACAGGTCATGGGCGTGCAGCACGGTCCGGCGCGCCACCGGGGCGAGCGCACTCAGCACCGCCGGTGACAGGATGCGCGCCCAGCCGTGCAGGTGGTAGGTGGTGCCGGGGCGGTCCTCGTCGGCGATCAGCCGGGCGACCCGGTCGCGCGCCACCGGGTTCACCAGGCCCCGGCGCAGCGCCTCTGCCTTCGGCAGGTCCAGCAGGGGCACCTGCCCCAGCGCGACGATCCGCACCCCGGCCGCGCGCAGCTCGGGCGCGTCGCCCGCGTCCCCAGTGACGAAGACCACCTCGCGCCCGGCGCGCGCGAAGAGCTTCGCCTGCCGCAGGGCAAGGCCGGTGGCCCCGCCACGGGCGAGGCTGACGTCGTTCAGGATGACCGTCCGCATGGTCAGAGGTCCAG
>JAUIAU010000115.1 GCA_030425185.1 Alphaproteobacteria bacterium | reverse complement strand
CCTGCGCGACCTCTTCCGCGGCGGCTTCGGTCTCGGTCAGTTCGGGCAGCGCCTCGTCGGGGGCGGCCCCGCAGCGCAGCGCCCAGACGTCGTAGCGCGGGTGATCGAGCGCCATCAGCGCGGGGGACGAGGCGATCATCCAGCCCTCGAACAGCGTCTCGCGGTCGGCCGAGGCGGTGCCCGCCGGACGTTCGGTGATGGTGAGATAGACGAACGCGTCCGAGGTCGGGGTCTCGGTCGGGTAGCGGCACTCGCCCATCGTCACGTCGATGCGCCCGACGCTGCCGGTCTCGCCCGCGGGCAGCGCGAGGTCCTGCACCCGGCCGGTCATCTTGTCGAGCACGCGGACCGTGCCGACCGCGCCGGTCGTCACCTCGATCTGCTGCTCGAAGGTCTGGAAGGCTTCGTCGGCGAGCGCCTGGTTCGGCTCGAAGCTGAAGCCGTCCTCGGGCAGGGTCTCCAGCGTGATGCCGTCGTCCTGCAACTGTTCGAGGGTCAGCCCCGGTTCGTCCGTCAGGTCCTCCAGCGGGACGATCTGGATCTCCTGCGCGGCCAGCGTGGCGGGCAGGAGCACCGCCAGCAGGGCGGCCGCGCGGAGGGGCCGGGGCAGGGGGGTCATTCGCCTTCGCTGGCCCCGACGAACCGGGACAGGAGCGTGATCAGGCTGACCGAGCCCTGCGTGTCAAAGAAAGCTTGCCCCTCTTCCAGGGCGAAGGGCGACCCGCCGGGCAGCACCTCGAGGAAATTGCCGCCGAGCAGCCCTTCCGAGGTGACCGCCAGCGTGCTGTCGTCCGGGATCGGCACGCCGCTGTCGAGGGCCAGCACGGCCTCGGCCCGGTAGGTTTCGAGGTTCAGGCGCATATCGGTGACGGTGCCGATCTTGACCCCTGCGAGCCGCACGTCGGTGCCCGGCAGGATGCCGTCCGCGGTGCGGAAGCTGGCGGTCAGGGTCGTGGTGTCGGTCCGCGTCGGACCCAGCCCGGTGGATTGCGCCGCGTAGGCGAAGAAGCCCAGGGCGACGGCGACGACGGTCGCGCCGGTCAGGACTTCGGTGATGCTGTGTTGCTCTGCCATGTTGCCTCCCTCAGGCGGGCGGGGTCGCCGCGCCTTACTCGGGCTGCCACGCCTCGTAATCGCGACGCTCGACCGGAACGCCCTTGCGGATCGAGCCGGGCGGGGCATAGGCCGCGGCGGTGCCGGTCAGGTTCGGCTGATGCGGCTGTTCCCAGCTCTTGCGCGGGACCGGGGCCGTGCTCGGCGCCTCGTCCCAGGTGTGGTGCAGCCAGCCGTGCCAGTCCGGCGGCACGCGGCTCGCTTCGGCCTCGCCGTTGAAGATCACCCAGCGGCGTTTGCCGTCGCGGCTCTGGTAGTAGATGTTGCCCGCCGCGTCGTCGCCGACCTTCACGCCCTTGCGCCACGTGTAGAGCTGGGTGCCGAGCGTCTGGCCGTTCCACCAAGTCACGACACGCTTGAGAAAATCGAGCATCTGGGGCCTCCGGATGGGTTCCCGCCCCTAATGCCGCAGCGGCGCGCCCGCGTCCAGTGACAACGACTGCGGGAGGGTGTCGCGGGGGGCCGGATCGGGGTCTACTGAAGCAGGGCAGGGGCCGGCGATCGGGCCGGCCCCGGTCCGTGTGTCCTGTAGCTGCGGCGCGGGGCGCGCCGCCTCAGAAGTCCCACCTGAGGCTGTAGTCGAGGCTGGGCGTGGCGCGCGCGGCCCCGGAGAGGCCGATTTCCGAACGACCGTTGCGGTCATCGAAGTACCGGATGTGGCGGACGCGCAGCCCCGCGGAGGTCGCCCCGTTCGAGGCCTCGCCGTCCAGCTCGACACCGGTCTCGCGGCTGCCGTCGCCGTTGGCCACGAGGATCTCGAACCCGGCCCGGACCCCGCAGGCCTCGGTCAGCACGGTCCCGGTCCCGCCGTCGCAGAACACGCCGGGCGTGAAGCTGAGCGAGCGGCTCTTGTCGCCACTGGTGCTGGTGAAGTCCGCCTCCGTGAAGGCCCGGACCAGCACCTGGTTGTCGAGCGCCACCGACCCGGTCTCGGTGATGGTGCTGTCGGTCGCCTCGACATTCGCCCGCGTCGGCATCGCGAAGGCGAGATCCACCCCGCCGCGCAGGCCGACCGGCATCCCGCCGACATCGATCTCGCCCGACAGCGCCGCCCCGGCATAGGCCGCGGCATAGCCATAGGTGCCTTCGGCGACGATCGGGGTGTCCCGGGCGAAGGTCAGGCTGAACGCATGCCGTCCCAGTCCGAGTGCCAGATAGTGCTCGCCGACGAGATCTTCGTTCAGGCGCGTCGCCCCATAGACCCCGAAGGACAGGCCGACCCCGCTGATCCGGTCGCTCGATCCGCCGATATCCGGCAGGTTCAGGTAGGCCGAGACGAAGCGCCCGCGGATCTTGTCGTCGCCCTCCCGGCGCTCCCGCAGGTAGGAGCCGGAGAAGCGCAGGGTGGTCTCGCCGGTCTCCGAGGTCCGCACCCGGCCCGCGGTCTCGACGATGACGCGCTCGTCGCGGATACAGTCGTAGTAGTCCTCGCTCGTCTGCAGGTTCAGCACCGCCGCGCCGTTCCGGTAGAGCGCATCGCCGTTCGGATCGAGTTGCCCCGGGCCCCGGCACAGGGTGTCGCCCACCTCGCCGGTCCGCAGCCGGTCCCCGGCATCGCTGGCGAAGCCGCTGATCTCGCGCGAGGTGTCGCGGACCGTGGACCGCAGATCCTGTTCGAGGCGCTGCTTCAGCTCCTCCTCGATGGAGGCAATCAGGCGGCCTTCGTAGATCGTGATGGCCGGCAGGGTCAGCGGGAACCCGTCCATGACCGGATCGGCAGATGTCACGGTCACGGTCGGGGTACAGGTGTGGTTGCCCTCGTCCACGTCGTCCGGGGTGGCGAGGATCGTGATGTCCTGCGCGACGTTCCAGTTGTCCGGGGTGAAGGTGATGGTCGTCGGCGAGACCGTGCACTGGCCGTCGCCCGCGAAGGTCAGCGTGACGTTGGCCGTGGGCTGGCTGGTCAGCGTGAACCCGAGCGCGCCGGGATCGCCGCCTTCGCTGGCTACAAGGTCGAGGGATTCGACATCGATGCCGGTCGCGCAGTTCTCCAGCGGGATGTTGTTCGCCATCACGTTCGGGTCGCCGGCCTCGATGTCGAACACCGTGTAGAAGGTCGGGTTCGCCGCCAGCGAGAAGTCGGCGAGCTTCCCGGTCGCCCCCGATTCTGTCGAGCCGAGGAACGCCGGGTCGTCCGGCAGCAGGGACGTCACGTCGAGCGGGTTCGCTGACACCAGGCGCGTCGTGCTGGGGATGCCCCGGGCGGGATAGGTGACCTGCATCGTGTAGCGCCCCGCGGCGGTCGCATACCACTGGTAGAAGCCGTTCGTGCCGTCGAAGTCGATCACGACATTCGCGCTCGATCCGCTGGCGTCGGTCACGCTGATCGTGCCGCCGGTCAGGATCCGCCCGTCCTCCTGGCAGTAGAAATAGCCGGTCGGGTCATAGTCATTGGCGTCAGGAATGCCGTCGTTATCACGATCGGCGGTCGGGGATTCGAGGCTGTCCACCGCTCCGTCGTTGTCGTTGTCGGTCAGCCCGATGTTGTCCGAGGCCGAGACCGAGCTGGCCAGCAGCGCCGCGTTGCCGGTCGCCACGTTGGGATTGGTCGGGAAGCCGGAGGCCGTGGACAAGCGGAAGGTCACGTCCACCACGATCTTGTCATAGGGCCCGAAGGTCGTCCCGGCGGGCAGCAGGGCGGTGTCCGTGCTGCCGTTGAACCCGGCATTGAGCGTGATCCCCGCCGGACCCGACACCTTCGTCGGCGCCTCGACCAGCCCGATGAAATTCGCGGCGCCGAGATAGGCCTCGAGGTCGTTCACGAGGGTGACCGAGGTCAGGGCCGTGGCCCCGTCATTCTCGAGAGAGATCCGGAAGGTCGCGATGTAGCGGGTCGGAAACTCCCGGTCGATGGTCATCCAGTCATGGGTGATCTTGACCGGAAAGGCAAAGGCCACCGTTTCGGTATCGGTGATGGCTGTGCCTGCCAATGTTCCGCTGATCGTGGCCGTTCCGGCTGTGGTCGCGGAGGTCAGTGTGGCTGTGTATGTGCCGTTGCCATTGTCGGTGACAGCGCTCAACGTTCCCAAAGTTGTGGTCAGGAGCACAGTTCCGCCGCTGGCGGTCAGGTTGTTGCCGTTGGCATCTTTGAGCTGAACGGTGATGGTCGAGGTTGTTGTGCCATCGGCAGCGATGCTGGTCGGGCTGGCTGTGATGGTCGAGGTCGCCACATCTGCCGCGCCCGTTGTGAAGGCCACCGTTTCGGTATCGGTGATGGCTGTGCCTGCCAATGTTCCGCTGATCGTGGCCGTTCCGGCTGTGGTCGCGGAGGTCAGTGTGGCTGTGTATGTGCCGTTGCCATTGTCGGTGACAGCGC
>JAUIAU010000001.1 GCA_030425185.1 Alphaproteobacteria bacterium | reverse complement strand
TGCTGGACAAGGGTATACGCCCCTGCATTCCCGGCAGGACGTCCCGGGGTAAGGCCGTCCGGTACGACAAGCGCCGCTACAAACGGCGCAACCGCATCGAGATCATGTTCGGCCGCCTGAAGGACTGGCGGCGCATCGCCACCCGCTACGACAGATGCCCGAAGGTCTTCCTGTCCGCCATCGCGCTCGCCGCCGCCGTCATCTTCTGGCTTTGACCCTCAATGAGTCTGGACCCTACGTCGAGGATCGCTGGGACGCGAAGCAGTCGGCGCACCGTCTGGTCACCGACGGACTCGCGCTGCTCTGCACCGCCCAGCGGCCGGGGTGCCGGATCAACACCCATGTGCTGGCCCATTCCACCGGGGCCTACGTGGTGCGCGAGGCGCTCGACGATGCCGACGACCGGCCGAAGCTGGCGGCGCAGAACTGGACGCTGAGCCAGGTCATGCTCTGTTCGGCCGACATCTCGGCCCGCTCGCTGGCGCGCAACGAGACGGCGGGCGAAGCGCTCTATCTCCATTGTGCGCGGCTGACCAACTACTTCAACCCGTTCGACAGCGCGCTGTCGCTGAGCGATGTCAAGCGGCTGGGTGCGGCCCCCCGCGCGGGCCGGGTCGGGCTGCCGCGCCCGCTGCACCCGAAGGCGGCGGATGTCGATTGCGGTCCCTACTTCGACGCCAACCGGCCCGCCTTCGCGGAGCTGCCGAACCCCTCGCACATCTGGTGGTTCTACGACGAGGTGTTCCTGGCCGACGTCCTGCACACCATGCGGGGGGCGGTGGACCGGCACCGGATCGCGACGCGGATCGCGGCCCCGGACGGCGGGCTGGCGCTGAGCCGCCCGGTCTGAGCGGATCAGTCGGGGACGTTGTCGATGCCCGAGCCGCCCCAGGGGTGGCACCGGGCCAGGCGCCGCGCGGCCAGCCAGCCCCCCTTCACCGCGCCATGCTTCTCCAGCGCCTCCAGCGCGTAGACCGAGCAGGTCGGCTGAAACCGGCAGCCGTGTCCGACCCAGGGGCTGAGGAGCAGCCGATAGGCCCGCACCGGCAGGCTGAGCACCCAGGCCGCCGGGCTCATGCGCCGGGGTCCTTGTGCAGCTTGCGCAGCGCGGTGGCGAGATCGGCCTGAAGCCTGCCGAAGTCGCGCTCGGCGGTGCGCCCGGCGCGGCCGATCAGGACGTAGTCGGTGCCGGGGCGTCCCTCGGCCGGCAGGACCAGCCGGGCAATCTCGCGCAGGCGCCGCTTGGCGCGGTTGCGGGCGACGGCGTTGCCAACCTTCTTCGAGCAGGTGAAGCCGACCCGGATCGTCCCGGCGGGGGCAGGCTCGTCCGCGCGGCGGGGACGCATCTGGAGGATGAAGCCCGGCATCGCCAGCGACTCGGCCCGGGCGGCGGCGAGGAACTCGGCACGGCGGCGCAGCCGGAGCAGCGGGGCGGCCTCCGGACATGCCAAACCCGCCGACGGGGCGGCGGGGGCGAGGGGGCGCTCATCGGCCCCGGCGGCGTCGCGGGCGCGGGTCACGACCCGCACCGCCTTACGCGCAGAGACGCTTGCGACCGCGGGCGCGGCGCGCGTTCAGAACCTTGCGGCCACCCTTGGTCGCCATGCGCGCGCGGAAGCCGTGGCGGCGCTTGCGCACCAGGTTGGAAGGCTGAAACGTGCGTTTCATCTGTCTCGTCTCCACACTGCCCGGACCCGGTGGCCCCGTGGCTGTTTTCGTCGGAGGCTCTCCCTAAGACAGAGCGAGCCGCTGCGTCAACGCTTGCGCGCCGAAAATCCTGTCTCCGGCCCGCGTTAGGGGCAAAAGGCGATCAGCCTTGGCGGAGAGTGGCGCGCTGGGGAGGATTCGAACCCCCGACCCCTTGATTCGTAGTCAAGTACTCTATCCAACTGAGCTACCAGCGCGTGGAGCCGTGTCCTAACTGTGGGGCGGGGGCATTGCAAGCGGCTTTTCGCGGAAAATCGTCAGCCCGCGAGATCGTCGAGCGCGGCCTCGCCACGGGGCAGCCGGATCTCGAAGACGGTGCCCTCCGGCCCCGTCTCGCGCAGCCAGAGCGCGCCGCCGTGCCCGCGCACCAGATCGGCGGCAATCGCCAGCCCGAGGCCCGATCCGCCCTTGCGCGACCCGCCCTGGAACGGCGTGAACAGGTTGGCCTGCGCCTTTTCCGGCAGGCCCGGCCCGGTGTCCTCGACCGAGATGACCCAGGCGTCTTCCTCGGTCCCGGCGAGAATCGAGATCGTGCCTTCCTGGCCCGTGCCCTCGATCGCCTGCCGCGCGTTCCGGACGAGGTTCGACAGCACCCGGTAAAGCTGCTCGGGATCGGCGCGCAGGTGCAGGTCGGGCGGCACCGCGGTGCGGTAGCTGACGAGGTCGTCCTCGGAGGCCGCCAGCCGTTCGCCGTCGAGGACCTCCTCGATCAGCGGGGCGAGGGGAAGGATGGTCAGGGCGGGCGGCGGTTCCTCGGCCTTGCCGAAGGCCAGCGTCGCCTCGCAGAGGTTGATGGCCCGCCGGATTGCCCCGACGAGCTTGGGCGCGGCGCGGGCGACCTTCGGGTCGTCGCTCGATTCGAGCCGGTCCGCGAACAGCTGCGCCGTGGTCAGGATGTTGCGCAGGTCGTGGCTGATCTTGGCGACGGCCTCACCCAGCTGCGCCAGCCGCGCCTTCTGCTTCAGGGCGCTGGTCAGGCGCACCTGCAGGGTGTTCAGCGCCTCTTCCGCCGCGCGCAGTTCGCGCAGGTTGGCGGTCGGCATGATCACGCGCCCGGGGTCTTCCGGTGCCTCGGCATAGGCCGACATGTGCGCCGCCACCCGCGCCATCGGCAGCACGAGGAACCGGCGCACCGCGAAGAACAGCAGGCCGGCCGTGATGATCGAGATGACTGCCGACAGGATCAGGATTCGCAGGCCGTAGTCGATCATCGCCACCCGCAGCGCGCCGGTGGACATCGTGACCTCGATCACCTCGCCCGCGTTGCGGACAGGGGTGCCGGTGACGAGGATGATCCGGTCCTCGGTGTCGAGCAGTTGCGCCATCGCGTCGTGGACCAGCGAGGCGGCCGTCGAGGTCCGCAGGTCATAGCGTCGGGTCACCATGCCGCCCACCGGGGCGGCCAGCACCAGTTCGCGCACCTCGTCGCGGCGCAGCACCACCGTCAGAACGCCCGCGTTCTCGAGCAGTTCCTTCTCCAGCGCGGGGTCGATCATGGTGTCGGTCGCCGCCAGCAGGGCCAGCGAGGCGATCTGCGCCCGCTCAAGGCGAGCCAGCAGGTAATCCTCGCGGAACCGGGCGATGGAGGGAACGAAGATCAGGACCTCGGCCAGCATCACGAAGACCGTGGTCAGGATCAGAAACCGTCCCGAGAGTGAGTTGAGCACGCGTCCTCCGCCCGTGCCGGTCCGCTCAGAACCGCTGCACCACGCCCACGATACGTTTCAGGAGGGGGTTGTCAAAGAGACGGGGCGAGAAATAGGCGCCCGCCGCGCGTTTGTTGATCTCGCCCAGCGTCGGGTAGGGCGCGACCATGCCGGCAATGGCGCTCATCTTCATCCGGTTCGCCAGGGCCAGCGCCCAGACCCCGATCAGGTCGCCCGCCGAGGCCCCGACGATCGACGCGCCGACCGGGCGGCCCTTGACCACCATGACCTTGATCAGGCCGGTGGTCTTGCCCTCGGCGATGGCGCGGTCGTTCTCGTGATACGCGAAGCGCGCCACCTCCAGCTTGTCGCCGTGGATCTCGCGCGCCTGCGCCTCGGTCAGGCCGACCTGCGCCAGTTCCGGGTCGGTATAGGTCGCCCACGGGATGTGGTCGGTGCGCGCCTTGGCGGGAAGGCCCAGCACGATCTGCCGGATGACGATGCCCGCGTGGTAACCCGCGACATGGGTGAACTGCAGCGGCCCGGCGACATCGCCCACGCCGTAGACGCGCCGGTTCGTCGTCCGCAGCGAGGCATCCACCGTCAGCCCGCGCCGGTCATGGGCGATCCCTGCCTTGTCGAGGTCGAGCGCGTCGAGATTCGGCGTCCGCCCCACGGCGATCAGCAGATGCGTCCCGCTGTGGCTCTGCCCTCCGCCGGTGTGCACGGTGATCGCGCCCGGTCCGCCCTCGATCCGCTCGGCCTGCGCACCCTCGACGATCTCGATCCCCTCGCCGCGCAGCCGCTCCAGCACGATGGCCGCGAGTTCGGGGTCGTCCTTGCCGAGCGCCTTGGCCCCTTCGAGGACCGTCACCTTGCTGCCCAGCCGCACATGGGCCTGCGCCATCTCCATCCCGATCGGGCCGCCGCCGATGATGATCAGGTGGTCGGGCCGCTCGCGCAGGTCGAAGATCGTCTCGTTCGTCTCGTGGGGCACGGTGTCGAGGCCGTGGATCGGCGGCACGAACGGCCGCGAGCCGGTCGCGATCACGATGCGCCGGGCGGTGATGACGTGATCTCCCGCCTGCACCTCGCGGGCGTTCAGGAAGCGCCCGTACTCGCGGATCACCCGGACGCCCAAGCCCTCGAACCGCTCCTGGCTGTCGACCGGGGCGATGGTCTCGATCACCTTGCGGACATGGTCCTTGGCCCCGGCATAGCTGACCTCGGCCGAGACCGGGGTGATGCCGAAGCGCCCGCCAGCCCCCATCGCGTGGGCCTGCTTGCCCGCCGCCAGCAGCGCCTTCGACGGCACGCAGCCGAAGTTCAGGCAGTCGCCGCCCATCTTGTGGCCCTCCAGCAGGACCACCTTGGCACCCATCTGCACCGCGCCGGCCGCCACGCTGAGGCCGCCCGAGCCTGCCCCGATGACGAGGATGTCCGTCTTGATCCGGGTTGTCATGGCTCAGCCCTCCGTCCGGCCGCGCAGCCGCTTGACCAGCACCGGCACGAGGGCCAGCGCGCCGAGCGCCAGCAGCGGCCCGAGGATCTGCGGCTCGAAGATGATGCCGAGGTCGGGCGCCGTGCCGCGGGCAAAGACCTCGCCCAGCCCCGCGCCGACCCAGGTGTACACGGCGGTGCCGGGGATGATTCCGACGAAGGTGGTCGCCACGTACTTGCCCAGCGGGACGCCCAGCAGGCCGGGCAGCAGGTTCGCCACGAAGAACGGCACCGCGGGCACCAGTCGCATGATCAGCAGGTAGCTCGTCTCGTCCTCGCGCAGCCCGTCGCGGATCCGCCGCACCGCCCCGTCCGAGCCGTCGATGCGCTGCGCCAGGGCGTCGCCCAGGCCCCAGCGCGCGGCGAGGAAGATGTTGGTCGCGCCCACGGTCGCTGCCAGCACGGTCAGGATCGTGCCGGGCACCAGCCCGAACAGGAAGCCGCCCGCCAGCGTCACGAAGAGCGCGCCGGGGATCGAAAACGAGACCACAAGCACGTAGAGCCCGGCATAGGCCAGCGCGGCACCGAGGTAGTTCGCGTCGCGGAACGCCAGCAGCGCCTCGCGGTTGTCCGCCAGTGCCTGGAACGACAGCCGGTCGCCGAAGGCCCAGGCCCCGAGGCCCGCACCCACCGCGATCACCGCAAGCGGCAGCCAGCGGGGCAGGCCCGCGCGTTTCGTCTCGTTTGTCATGGTCATCGCGTCCCGGCTCCGTCGTCCCGTGTCTGGTCTGTCACAGACCTGCGGGTGCCGCGCGGAAATTCCGAGGGGCCTCACGACGCCTTGATGCCGGACCCGCCCCGCGTGAGGCAAACCCGCGCTTCTGTAACGGTTTCGGGGCAGACGGCCGCCCGTCCGGCGGCGATTGTTACAGCGTCCGGATCAGATCGTGACCTTCACGCCGGGCAGTTGCATCGCTTTCAGCAGGTCGCGGACCTCCTGGCGGGCGGCGATGTTGGAGAGGTTCAGGTTGGCGATGCCGATGTCGCGCAGGTCGAGCAGGGTCAGCCCGTTCGGGAACAGTTCGCGAAAGATCACCCGCTCGGAGAAGCCCGGAACGACCCGGAAGCCGATGCGCTTCGCCAGCGCCTCGAGCGCATCGCCGACCTTCTTCTTGTTGTGCATGAACTGCGTGCCGAGCCGGTTGCGCAACACGATCCAGTCCGCCGGGCGCAGTCCCGCCTGCGCGCGCAATTGCCGGGCGTTCCAGACCATCTCGGCATAGACCGAAGGACCCAGCACCTTGCCGCTGTCGGGATCGATGCGCGCCAGCAGGTCGAAGTCCACGAAGCTGTCGTTGAGCGGCGTCACCAGCGTGTCGGCCAGCGAATGCGCCACCTGGCTGAGGCGCGTGTGGCTGCCGGGACAGTCGATGCAGATGAAGTCGCAGGACTCCTCCAGCTTCGAGATCGCCGCGCTCAGCCGGTGGTCGTAGACATTCTCGCCGGGGCTGAGGGTTGTCTCGTCGATCTCCGGCAGCTCGATCATCTCGGGGGACTCGAGCCGCTGCCGGGTCTTGTCGCGGTAGGCGGCGCGGTTCTCGAGGTAGCGCCCGAAGCTGCGCTGCCGCAGGTCGAGGTCGAGCGCGCCGACCCGGTGGCCCATCCGGGCCAGCGCGGTGGCGACATGCATGCAGGTGGTGGACTTGCCCGAGCCGCCCTTCTCGTTCCCGAAGACGATGATGTGTGCCACCCGGATACCCTCCGACCAAATAACCGAAACCCAATGCGCTGACGGGCACCCTATGCGGTTGCAGGTGCAGAGAAAAGGCCGGGACTCAGTCCCCGAACCAGATCGCCGCCGCCTCCGACAGCACCGCGTCGGTGTCCAGATCGCCGTTCGCCAGCACAACGAGCACGGTGTTGCGCGCAGGGTAAGTGCGGAAGTCCGCAGCCGCGCCCTCGTAGCCGCCGGAATGGCCGATCCAGTCCCCGAACTCGTCGCGCTCCAGCCCGATCCCGAGGCCGTAGCCCGCCCCCGGCTGCACTTCGGTCAGCCATTCGGCGCGCAGCGCGGGCCCGAGCAGGGCATCGCCCATCGTCGCCGCACGGGCGAAGCGGCCGACGTCGCTGGCATCGGCGACCACCGGCCCGTCGCCGAGCACGCTGGTCCACAGGATCGGGCTGACATCACGGCCCTCGGCGTCGATGCCGCGCGCGATGTCGCCGCGCCCGTCCGCGCCGACCGTGCTGGACTGCATCCCCGCCGGGGCGAACACGCGGCGGGTCAGCGCCGCCTCCAGCGAGCCGTCGAGCCGCTCGAGGATTGCCCCCAGCAGCACGTAGTTGGTGTTGCAATAGTCGAAGTCGCTGCCTTTCGGCCGGGTGTCGGCCGGGTCGGCCCAGTCGAGCACCTCCGCCGGGGTCCAGCGGTGGTCAGGGCGGGCGTACTGCGCCTCGACGAAGGCGTCGTCCAGATAGTCCGGCAGGCCGCTGGTGTGACCGAGCAACTCGCGCAAGGTGCGCGTGGCGGCGGTGTCGCCCAGAGGCAGGTCGGCGACCAGCGCGCCCAGCGGCGCGTCGAGCGACAGCCGCCCCTCGGCCACAGCGCCGAGCGCCGCGACGGCCACCATCGGCTTGCCGGTCGAGGCGAGGTAGAACCGGGTCCCGGGCCGGGCGTCGCCTGCCGTCACGATGGTGTCGCCGGTGCCGTCGTTCACCAGCAGGACCGCCGCACCGACGCCGTCGGCCTCCAGCGCCTCGGCCAGCATGGCCTCAAGGTCCCCGATCGGGTCCGCCCTGAGCGGCGCCGCCGCCAATGACAGCAGGGCCGCAAGTCCCAGGATTCGTCGCATGTCCGTTCTCCCGATCAGGTGCCGCAAATGAAAAACGCCGCCTCCCGGTCGGGGAAGCGGCGTTCGTGTCGCACGAGGCGGCTCAGGCTCAGAAGCCGAGGCCGGCGTACTTGTTCTTGAACTTCGACACGCGGCCGCCGGTGTCCATCAGGCGCTGGTTGCCGCCGGTCCATGCCGGGTGCACGGTGGGGTCGATGTCGAGCGCGAGCTGCTCGCCTTCCTTGCCCCAGGTCGACTTCATCTGGACCACGGTGCCATCGGTCATCTTGACGTCGATGAGGTGGTATTCGGGGTGAATGCCTTTTTTCATGGTCAGAGCCCTCACGCGTCCGATTTGGGTTTGTAGTTTGCGTCTTCGGCGATACGGGCCGATTTGCCGCGACGGGCACGCAGGTAGTACAGCTTGGCGCGGCGCACGCGGCCACGGCGCACGACCTCGATCGAGTCGATGTTGGTCGAGTACAGCGGGAAGACGCGCTCGACGCCCTCGCCGAAGCTGATCTTGCGCACGGTGAAGCTGGCGCCGATGCCCTTGCCGCCGTTGCGCGAGATGCACACGCCTTCATAGGCCTGCACCCGGGTCCGGCTGCCTTCGGTCACCTTGTAGCCGACGCGGATGGTGTCGCCGGCCTTGAAATCCGGGATGGTCTTGCCGAGGGCGGCGATCTGCTCCGCCTCGAGCTGTGCGATCAGGTTCATCTGATCCACTCCTTGAACTGGCTCACGGTTGGCCCGCGAAGATGATGCGTCCGAAGAGCTCTGCGTCTTCCATCGGGTCCGGGGCCTGAATGGCCGCGCCCGCGAGAGGTCCGGTCGGCGTTCCTTGTCATGATCTCCAGCCGGTTCCGCAGCCCCGCGTCGGAAGAAGACGGGAATCGCAATGAACCCGGCACACCGGAGAACGACTGGCTCAAATCAGAGATGGGCGTCGAATTCAAGCCCGTTGTGGGCCGGGCCGCGTCCGGGGTCAGCCGTCCCGGCGCGCGCGCCATGCCGCCCACAGGTCCGGCCGCCGGGCTTCGGTGATCCGCTCGGCCTCGGCCTGCCGCCACGCGGCGATGCGCCCGTGATGCCCGGACATCAGAACCTCGGGGATCCGGCGGCCCTGCCACTCGGCGGGGCGGGTATACTGCGGATGCTCGAGGAGGCCCTGCGCGAAGCTCTCCTCCTCGGCGGAGGCGGCATTGCCCAGCACGCCGGGCAGCAGGCGCACGGTCGCGTCCAGCATTGCTTGCGCCGCGATCTCGCCGCCGGTCAGGACGAAGTCGCCGAGGCTGACCTCCTCGATGCCGTAGTGTTCGATCACGCGCTCGTCGATGCCCTCGAACCGGCCGCAGATCAGCGTCACGCCGGGACCCGTGGCCCAGCGGCGCGCCGTGGCCTGCGTGAAGGGCGCCCCGCGCGGGCTGAGATAGACCAGAGGGAAGGCCGCCCGCGCCTCGGTCGGGGCGTCCAGCCAGCCTTTCGGCACGGCGGCGTCGATCGCCTCGCCCAGCACGTCGGGGCGCAGCACCATGCCCGCCCCGCCGCCGGCGGGCGTGTCGTCCACGTCGCGGTGACGGCCCTTGCCGAAGTCGCGCAGCGCCACGGTGTCGTAACGCCACAGCCCGAGGTCGAGCGCCTTGCCCGTCAGGCTGAGACCCAGCACGCCGGGAAACGCTTCCGGGAACAGGGTGATGATCTTCGCGGTCCAGGCCCGGGCCAGCGGCGGGCGGTCGGTCATCAGCTCGCGGGGCTTCAGGCTGGCCGAGACGGTCAGCCGCCCGTGCGAGCGCGACGGTGCATCGGGGCTTTCGGGCGCGTCAGACATCCTCGCGGCCCTCCAGCACGGCGAGTTTCTTCGCCTTCAGTCGCCGCTTGTTGCCGATCTGGCGGTTCAGCGTCAGGAAGGCGGCGCGCAACGCCTCGGGCTGGCCGATGTTGCCGCGCGGCACCGTCCGGAGCTGGTCGCGCACGGCGTGCGGCACCTCCATCAGCGACAGGATCGCCTGCGCCGCCGCCCCGGGCGCGTTCGCGAAATGCTCCAGGTGCGCGGTCTCGACGCGCTGCGGGGCAAGGCGCTCGGCCAGCAGCTTCGCCTCGGCCTCGGGGCCCGGCGTATCGGCGAGGCGGCGGGCGAAGGCCGGGTAGTCGTCGGTCAGCCGGATCGAGCGCAACAGGTGCCCGTGGACCGAGCGCAGCCACGCCTCGCGGTCGCGGGTGGTGTAGAACAGGATGATCTCGGCGCCCGGGAACCGCCGCGCGGTCTCGTCCGCCAGCACCCGTGCCAACCGCTCGGAGGCGGGCAGGGTCGACCGGATCACCCGTCCGAACAGGCCCCGGTGGCCGGGCATGGTGCCGCTGAAGGTCTCGCGCGAGAGCACGATGTCATGGTCGTCGGGCAGGCTTCGGAGGAATCGCCGCAGGCCGCTGCGGAAGCGCGCCAGGCGCCACGGGTAGGGGCGCTGGCCATAGCGGCGGGCCAGCGCGCCGAGCGCCCGGAAATCCGCCTTGCCGTAGTAGAGGAAATGCGGCCGCAGCGTCTCGCGGTTCGCCTTGAGGAAGTCCTGCACCGTCGAGGTCCCGGTCTTGTGGAACCCCGCGTGGATCAGGATGCGCCGGTGCCGGTCCTCAGTCATCCGGGAAGATCCCCTCCGGCGGATCGGCGATCACCCGTCCGCCCGCGACATCCACCGTCGGGACGGCGGCGCGGCTGAAGGGCAGCAGCACCACGCCCTTGGGGGTGGTCACTTCGAGGATATCGCCCGCCCCGTGGTTGAGGACGGCCTTGATCCGGCCGATCTCGGTCCCGCCGGTGTCGAGGACGCGCAGACCCAGCAGGTCGGCGTGGTAGAACTCGTCCTCGTCGAGCGCGGGCAGGCGCTCGCGGCGGGCATAGAGGCGGACCCCCCGGAGGGCGTCCGCCTGTTCCTTGCTCGTCACCCCGGACAGGCGGGCGGCAAAGCCGTTGGGGATCGGCCGCGACAGGGCCACGTCGAAGCTCTGCCCCGCCTCGGTGACGAGCGGGCCATAGCTTTCGATCGCGGCGGGATCGGCGCAGAAGCTTTTCAGCCGCACCTCTCCGCGCACGCCGAAGGCGCCGGCCAGTGCGCCGACGCAAACGGTGCCCTCAGGCGTCTTGTCGCCCATGTCCGGTCCGGCCGATTACTCGGCGTCCGCGGCGGCGGCGGCCTTCTCGGCCTTTTCCTTGGCGCGCTCCTGGGCCTTCTTGCCCGGGACGGCTTTCTTGGGGTTGTTGCGCTCGGTCTTGGCGACGATGCCGGCGGCTTCGAGGAAGCGCGAGACGCGGTCGGTCGGCTGCGCGCCCTGGGCGATCCAGTGCTGGACGCGTGCGACGTCCATCTTCACGCGGTCCTCGCTGTCCTTCGGCAGAAGCGGGTCGTAGGTGCCGAGCTTCTCGAGGAAGCGGCCGTCGCGGGGCATCCGCGAGTCGGCGGCGACGATGGCGTAGTGCGGGCGCTTCTTCGAGCCGCCGCGGGCGAGTCGGATCTTCATGGCCATGAGTTCTTCTCCTTCTTATGGCGTCGTCGGGGAGGCTGCCTCGCCGCCCCTACATCCTTGTCAAGACTGGTGTTTCCGGTGGTGTTGGATCACTTCCTGGATGATGAAGTTCAGGAAGGATTTCGCGAATTCCGGGTCGAGGTCGGCATCCTTTGCCAACTGTTCGAGCCGGGCGATCTGGGCCGCCTCGCGGGCGGGATCGGAGGGCGGCAGGTCGTGCTCGGCCTTGAGCCGGCCGACCGCCTGGGTGTGCTTGAACCGCTCGCCCAGCGTGTAGACGAGGATCGCGTCGAGCCGGTCGATGCTCTCGCGGTGTTCCCTCAGCACGGTGGCGGCGCGGGTGATCACGTCAGACATTAAGACCTCCTGAACGCGGCGCACGCCACGTCGGTATCACGTCGGTATTGCGTCGGTGTCGCGTCGGTGCGGACACCGACTGCGCGCGGGGCAGGGCGGCGGGGATCAGTCAATGGCCCAGCCCTCCGGTCGGAACAGCGGGTCGCGGTAATGCGCGATCTCCAGCGCGATGCCATCGGACAGCTGGCTGTTGGCCAGCGCCGCGGGACCGGGGTGGCGATAGGCGCTGTCGTTGTTGTCGATCGTGCGCGCCGCGTCGTCCCGGGTGCAGCCGAGGCGCTCGGCCAGCCGCACGCTGTCGAGGTCCTTGGGGTCGAGGTAGCTGACCGCCCCTTCCCAGCCCTTGACGGAGTAGAGATAGCGCCGGCAACAATCGACCGCCTCCAGCGCGTAGCCCTTGCCGCCCTTGCCCGGAAAGATGATCCACGCGATCTCGCGCTCGGGCCATTGGCTGGGCTGCCAGCCGCCGGCCATCCCGACCGGCTCGTCGGTTTCCTTCAGGTGGATCATCCACATGCCGAAGCCGCGGATTTCCCAGTGGCCGATCTCGGCGGCGAACAGCATCCACGTCTCGTAGGGCGTCAGCGGTCCGCCCATGAAGCGCGACCGGTAGGACGCGAAGGTCGCCTTGAAGTCCGGGTAATCCTCGGCGGTCGGGCCGCGCAGGATCAGCCGCTTGGTCTCCAGCAGGGGAATGTCGCGGTGTCCCATCTCAGAGCGCCTCCGGTCCCGGGTGGCGCCAGATGTGCAGCCGCCCGATCATCGGGTGATCGTGGTGCCCGTCCGGCCGCGCGCCGAGACGGCGGGCCAGCGCCGCCGACCGGGTGTTTTCCGGCTTCACGCAGGAGATGATCGTGGACCAGCCCAGCGTCTCGTAGGCGTAGCGCCGGGCGACCTGCGCCGCCTCGTAGGCGATGCCGCGCCCCTCGGCCTCGGCGAAGACGGACCACGCGATCTCGGGTTCGGGCCAGTCCTCGGGGTAGAGGATGCCGACCACGCCGAGGGCTGTGTCGGTCTCGCGGTCCGCGACCATCCAGCGGCCATAGCCGCGCAGCGCCCAGTGCCCGATCAGGCCCGCCAGCCGCTCGAACGCCTGCGCCCGATGCGGGTAGGGGCCGCCGACGCCCCGCGAGCGCTCGGAGGCGCAGAAGGCGTGGTAGGCCTCGAAATCGTCCATCCGGGGCGCGCGGTAGCGCAGCCGTCCGGCCTCGAACTCGGGAATCGCGGTGACGGGGGTCTGGAAGGTCATGCGTAGGCCTCCGCCCCGCCGGACCCGGTCACGGCATAGCGCCAGACCTGCACCGGATCGTCCGCGAAGCCCCGTTCCGCCGCGGCATCGCGGCAGGCCCCGAGGCGACGGGCGACGGCGGCGGACCGGTCATGCTGCGGCGCGACGTAGGAGACGAGCGACGGCAGCGCCAGCGCGTCGAGCGCGTGGTCGCGCGCGGCTGCGGCGGCCTCGGTGGCGTAGCCGTTGCCTTGCGCCGCCTCGGTGAAGAGATAGCCCAGCTCCGGTTCGGCATCGCCGTATTCCATGCCGACCAGCACGAAGCCCAGCACCGCGCCGGTGTCGCGCAAGGTCACGGTCCAGAGGCCCGAACCGCGCAGCAGCCACCCGGCGACATAGGTGCAGAAATCGCCCCAGGCGGCCTCGCGGTCGAAGGGTCCGCCAAGGTGTGCAGTGTCCGGCCCGCAGAGGATCGCGGCATAGGCGTCGAAGTCGGCCAGGCCCGGCGCGCGCAGCGTCAGGCGCGGGGTCTCCAGCACCGGCAGGTGCGCGGCCAGCGCGGCGACGGCCTCGGCGGCGGGCCCCTCGGGCGGGACTTCCCATGGGTGGAGGGCGGGCGCGCTCATGCGGCGACCTCCGCCGGGCTGGGGTGCCGGAAGACGACATCGCCGGGGTCCTGCCGGGGGGCGTCGGGGTCGGCGATGGCCCCGAGACGGCGCGCGACGGCCTGCGAGGCGGCGTTGCCGGGATCGGTGTAGCTGACGAGCGTCGCGAGCCCGGCCCGGGCAAAGGCCCAGTCGCGCAGCGCGGCGGCGGCCTCGGTCGCATAGCCGTGCCCTTCGTGCCCGTCGTAGAGCATCCAGCCCAGTTCCGGCTCGGGGAAGAGCGGCCCGGCGTTCAGCCCGACCTGGCCGACCGTGACCCCGGTCGCGGTCACGTCGATCATCAGCGCGCCCAGTCCGTGCAGCGCCCAGCCTGCCGCGTCGTGGCAGAACAGGCCCCAGGCCGCGCGCGTGTCGAACGGACCGCCCATGCCCGCCGCGCGCGGGCCGGCCATCAGCGCCGCGTAGGGACCGAAGTCCTCCGGGCGCATCGGGCGCAGCGTCAGGCGCGCGGTTGTCAGGGTCGGGGCGAGGGTCATGGTCGGATCAGGCGGCGCGGCGCAGGACGCCGGTGTCGAGGTGTCGATAGACGAGGCAGTCGCGCCCGGCGGGCGTGTCGGCGAAGCGGTCGCGGGTCGCCCCCAGCGCCGCGGCGGTCGCGATGCCCGCACGGTCCGAGAAGCCGAGGTAGCTGACGCAGGTCACCCAGCCGAGCCCGGTCTGGACGAAACCGCGCGCCGCGACGGCCGCCTCGGTGGTGCGGGTGTCGGCATCGGTCCACAGGTGCCAGACCAGTTCCGGCTCGGGCCAGCCCTCGGGGCTCCACGGCCCGGCGAGGCCCAGCACCCGGTCGGTCCGCTTGCAGAGCACGGCGAAGGGGCCGTAGCCCTGCGCGTCCCAGTGGTGCAGCAGACCGGCGGTCGCGGCCCAGCGCGGCAACGCGCCTTCGGCCGCCAGCAGGTCGCCGAGGGTCGGCTTGCGCAGGAACAGGTGCGGGGTTTCGAGGACGGGATATCTCATTTCTTCTTCCCGAAGCCGGAGAGACCGGGCGGCAGGCCCATGCCGCCGAGGCCGGGCAGACCGCCCGGTGCCCGCCCGCCCATCTGGCGCGCGGCGGCTTCCAGCGCCTTGGGGTCCATGCCGGCGGCCATGTCCTGCGGCATGCCGGACTTGCCCATCAGGGCCTGCAGGCCGCCCTTGAGCATGCCCTTCTTGCCCATCTTCTTCATCATGTCGGACATCTGGCGCTGCATCTTCAGCAGCTTGTTCAGGTCGCTGACCTCCATGCCCGCACCGGCCGCGATGCGCTTCTTGCGGCTGGCGGCGAGGATGTCGGGGTTGGCGCGTTCCTTCTTGGTCATCGACTGGATCAGCGCGATCTGGCGGCGCAGCTCCTTGTCGTCGAAGCCGGCGCTGTCCATCTGGCCCTTGAACTTGGCCATGCCGGGCATCATCCCCATCAGCCCCTCGACGCCGCCCATCTTGAGCATCTGCTCGAGCTGGTTGCGCAGGTCGTTCATGTTGAACTGGCCCTTGGCCATGCGCTTCATCATGCGCTCGGCCTGCTCGATCTCGAGCGTCTCCTGCGCCTTCTCGACGAGGGCCACGATGTCGCCCATCCCGAGGATGCGGCCCGCGATGCGGTCCGGCTCGAAGGTCTCGAGGGCGTCCATCTTCTCGCCGAGGCCGACGAAGCGGATCGGCTTGCCGGTCACCGCGCGCATCGACAGCGCCGCGCCGCCGCGGCCGTCGCCGTCCATCCGGGTCAGCACCACGCCGGTGATGCCGACCTTGCGGTCGAACTCGGCGGCGACGTTGACCGCGTCCTGGCCGGTCAGGCCGTCGACGACCAGCAGCGTCTCGCGGGGCTGGGCGATGTCGCGCACCGCCTGCACCTCGTCCATCAGCACCTCGTCGATGTGCAGACGGCCGGCGGTGTCGAGCAGGTAGACGTCATAGCCGCCGAGCGCGGCCTGCGTCCTGGCGCGCTTCGCGATCTGGGGCGGGGCCTCGCCCTTGACGATCGGCAGCGTGTCGACGCCGATCTGCGCGCCGAGGATGGCGAGCTGCTCCATCGCCGCCGGGCGGTTCACGTCGAGCGAGGCCATCAGCACCCGCTTGCCCTCGCGGTCCTTCAGGCGGCGCGCGAGCTTGGCGGTGGTGGTGGTCTTGCCCGAGCCCTGCAGGCCGACCATCAGGATCGGCGCGGGCGGGTTGTCGATCTTCAGCGCGCCCGGATCGCCGTCGCCGCGCAGGGTCGCGATCAGCTCGTCATGGACGATCTTCACGACCTGCTGGCCCGGCGTCACCGACTTGGTGACGGCCTGGCCCTCGGCCTTCTTCTGCACCGCCTTGATGAAGTCGCGCGCGACCGGGAGCGAGACGTCGGCCTCGAGCAGAGCGACGCGCACCTCGCGCAGCGCCGTCGAGACATCGGCCTCGGACAGCGCGCCCTGTTTCGTGAGCCGGTCGAACACGCCGGAGAGGCGGTCTGAAAGGCTTTCGAACATGCGTCGTCTCCTCGATTGTCCTCGGTCTCCAGATGGGGACCGGGCGCGCTGGGCCCAAGGGCAATGCCGAGCGGCCCCCGTGGGCGCAACGCGCTGACGGAGGGCGATCCCGGGCCAAGCCCAAGGGACCGGAAGGCGGAGCTTCCGGGGGTAGTGGGCGGCGCATACGCGCGCGGGGCGCGCCTGTCAAGCGGGCGGCGCGGGGACGGAGGGGACGGAACGCCGGTCCGCCTGTCGGGCGGACCGGGCCTCCGGCGGGAGTATTTCGGCCAAGAAGAAGGGGAGAGGCGCGCTCAGCCCCGGCCGGGCAGCTGCGCGCGGTGCGCCCAGAGGATGGTCGCGGTGACCGCGAGCAGGACGGCGGCCGGCAGCGCCGAGGGGCCGAGCACGAGGAGATGGGCGAGGATCGCGCCGACCATCGTGGCGGCCAGCGCCGCCGCGCCGAGGGCCTGCAGGCCGGGCACGAAGAGCAGCACCGCGCCCGCGACCTCGATCGCGCCGGTCAGGTAGCGGAACCACTGGCCGGCGCCGATCGCGTCGAAGGTGGCGACCATCATCGCGGCCCCCGCGAGCTTGGCCAGCCCGGCGGCGAGGAAAGCGGCCCCGGCGAGGCCCTTGAGGGCCCAGAGGCCGTAGGTCTGGAACTTGGTCATGGGAGGTCTCCTGTGTTGAGGCGGTCAGGCGGCCAGCGCCGCGATCTGGGCGTCGGCCTGCGCCTGTGCGGCCTCGGGCGCGGTCATAAGGGCATCGGCCGCGATCACGGTGATGTCGGTGATGCCCATGAAGCCAAGCACGTGGCGCAGCCAGGGCGTGGCGAAGTCGATCGGGCTGCCGACCCGCGTGCCGCCGGAGGCGACGACGAGCACGGCGCGCTTGCCGGTGAGCAGGCCCTGCGGCCCGGCCTCGGTATAGCGGAAGGTGATCCCGGCGCGGGCGACGTGGTCGACCCAGGCCTTCAGCGGCACGGGGACACCGAAATTGTAGATCGGCAGCGAGATCACCAGCGTGTCGGCGGCCTTCAGTTCGTCGAGCAGCGGGTCGGCGGCGCTGGCGCCCCCGGCGCCGCGGGCGGCGAGGTCGGAGGCGGTCAGGTGCGGCAGGCCGAGGGCCAGATCGCGGGTGACGATCCGGTCGCCGGGCGCGGTCAGGGCAGCCACGGCGCGGTCGGCCAGCGCGCGCGAGACCGAGCCGTCGTGGCGGGCGGAGGTGTCGAGGCGGAGCAGGGTGCGGGACATCGGGGGAACCTTTCGGAATTGGTGTATCCGGAAGATCGGGTATTGCAGGCGCGAACAGAATGGCGACAAATGCACGTATCTATGTGAGGAGTCGCACAGATGCCCATCGAGACATGGGACGAGATCCGCACCGCCTACCAGGTTGCCCGGCGCGGCACGGTCAGCGGCGCGGCCGAGGCGCTGGGCGTCCACCACGCCACCGTGATCCGGCACATCGACGCGCTGGAGGGCCGCCTCGGGGTCAAACTGTTCCAGCGCCACGCGCGCGGCTACACCGCCACCGAGGCCGGGCTGGACCTGTTGCAGGTGGCGCAGGCGACGGCGGACCAGTTCGACCAGCTGGAGGGCCGCCTGCACGGGCATTCCGCCAAGGTCACGGGCGAGCTTGTCGTGACCTCGCTGGAGGTGCTCTCGCCGCTGATCGCGCCGGTCCTGGCGAAGGTGCGGGCGCAGTACCCGGAGGTCTCGATCAAGTTCCTGACCGACACGCGGCTGTTCCGGCTGGAATACGGCGAGGCGCATGTCGCGATCCGCGCGGGCCAGCCGCCGGAGGACCCGGACAACGTGGTGCAGAAGCTCTTCGACCAGGAGATGTCGCTCTATGCCACCCGCGCGTACGTCAAGACGCATGGCAAGATCGGGGCCGAGATGGCGCTCGACGGGCATGTCTTCGTCGGCACGGTCGACGAGAGCCCGCGCGCGCGGTTCCTCGTCTGGCTGAAGCAGGCCGTGCCGGAGGCGCAGGTGATCTACAAGGTCTCGGACATGCGGTCGGGCTATGACGCGGTCGAGGCCGGGATCGGGGCCGGGTTCGTGCCGGTCTGGCGCGGCGACGCCCATCCCGACCTGGTGCAGCTCTGCCCGCCGCTGCCGGACTGGACCTCGCCGATCTGGCTGGTGACGCATGTCGACCTGCACCGCACCGCGAAGGTCCAGAGCGTGACCTCGGCCCTCAAGTCCGCGGCGCGGGGCTGGGGGCGCGGGTGAGCGAGACGGCGAAGGGGCATCTGGCGATGCTCCTCTTCTCGGCGCTGGTGGCGGGCTCGTTCGCGCTCGGGTCGCTGGTTGCGAACCTCGTCGAACCGCTGGCGCTGACGGCGGCCCGCTTCGCGCTGTCCGCAGGCTTCGTGGCGGGCGCGATCGCCCTGACCGGCGGGATGCGCCGCGAGAGCCTGCGCGCGCCGTGGCGCTACCTTCTGCTGGGGGCGGTCTTCGCCAGTTACTTCGTGCTGATGTTCGAGGGTCTGAAGACGGCGCCGCCGGTGTCGACCTCGGCGGTGTTCACGCTGACCCCGCTGATGGCGGCGGGCTTCGGCTGGCTGCTGCTGCGGCAGGGCATGACCGCGCGCATGGCGCTGGCGCTGGCGGTGGGTGCGGCGGGCGCGCTGTGGGTGATCTTCCGGGCCGACCTGTCGGCCCTGCTGGCCTTCGAGATCGGGCGGGGCGAGGGGATCTACTTCGTGGGCTGCGTGGCGCATGCGCTCTACACCCCGCTGGCGCGGCGGCTGAACCGGGGCGAGCGGCCCTTCGAGTTCGCGCTGGGCGTGATGATCTCGGGGGCGCTGGTGGTGGGCGCGCTGGGCTGGCGCGACCTGGTGGCGACCGACTGGGCCGCGCTGCCGCCGGTCCTGTGGGGGACGCTGGTCTATCTCGCCTTCTTCGCGGCCGCGGTGACGGTGGTGCTGCTGCAGATCGCGACGCAGCGCCTGCCCTCGGCCAAGGTGATGGCCTACACCTACCTGGTGCCGAGCTGGGTCGTGCTGTGGCAACTGGCGCTGGGCAAGGGCGTGCCGGACCCGGCGATCTTCGGCGGCGTCGCGCTGACCGGGGTCGCGCTGGCGCTGTTGCTGAAAAATCAGTCCCGCGAGCGCAATCATTGATCTGGCGCAAGGTGCTGCGCTGCAGCATGGCGTAGGCCCTCCCTCGATTGGAGGGACTTGCCATGTGCCCCGCCCGTACCCGCGACGGCCTGATCGGGGCCTCGCGCCGTCAGTATGCCCGTCTGAACCGTACCCTTGACCGCATCCCGCAGGACCAGGCCGAGACCCGTCTGCCCGCCGGGCTGTCGATCAAGGACGTGGTGGCGCACCGGGCGTGGCGGATCGCGCAGTTCTTCACCTGGATCGACGAGGGCGCGCTCGACGGCGCGTCGGACCCGCGCGCGGAATGGGCGAATGCCGCCCGCCACGACGGGTTCCTCGGGGTGCGCTATGCCGGTCAGGACTGGATCGACGCGCGGCAGGGGCTGATGGACCAGCATGCCCGCCTGATGCAGTTCCTCGACGAGGTGACCCCCGAGGCGCTGACGACCCCCCTTCGCCGGCGGGCGGCCCGGTGCCGACACGCTGGCGCACTGGATCGAGGTGATCGGACCCAACCACTACTCCACGGCGACCGCCTTCGTGCGCGCGGCGGTGCTGGCTCAGGGCTGGGACAGCGCGTCGGCCTCCGGGCTGTCGCCCGGGTCCAGCCGCTCGGCGACGAGGAACCTCTCGAACGCGTCGAGGTTGACCGGCTCGAACTGACCGAAGCCCTGCATCCAGACGCTGGCCTCGCGCAGCGCGTCCGGCTCGAGCTTGCACCACTTCACGCGGCCGCGCTTTTCCTGCGCGATCAGGCCCGCGCCCGCGAGCACGCCGAGATGCTTCGAGATCGCCGCCAATGACATCTCGAACTCGGCCGCGACGTCGGTCACCGCCATGTCGTCCTCGAGCAGCAGCCCGAGGATCGCGCGCCGGGTCGGGTCGGCGAGGGCCTGGAACACGGTGTCGAGGGACGGGCTCATGCGCCAGCCCTAGGCCCTGCAGCGGGCAATGGTCAACCGGATGGTTGAATATGCTCCCGGGCGTCCCGGCGGGCCCGGACCCGGCAGCCAATCTGTCGCACCGTGGGAAAAATACATATAAACAGTCACTTGCGCGTCCGTCTCTCTGCGATGCGGCGCGTTGACTCGGGCGCGCCCTCTGCCTAGCTTGCCGGCCAACCGACAAGGGGTGTGCGCGCATGAGTGACGAGCCGGATCCCGCCAAGCTCGAGGCCCTGCAGGCCAAGATCGACGCGGTGAAGGGCAAGCACCGGCCGAAGCCCAAGGTCGAGGAGCATTACAGTCAGGCGCAGCACGCCTGGCGCATGGTGATCGAACTGGTCTCGGGTCTCGGGATCGGCTTCGGGATCGGATACGGGCTGGATGTGGTGCTGGGCACCATGCCCATCCTGCTGGTGGTGTTTACGCTGCTGGGCTTCGCGGCGGGTGTGAAGACGATGGTCCGCACCGCCAAGGAGATGCAAGAAGGCAAGCTACCCGGGGCGAGCGCCCTGACGGACGAAGGGGAAAACGGACGTGGCGACTGAAGAGCACGGCGCAGAAGGCGGGCTGGTCTTTCACCCGATGGACCAGTTCCTGGTCAAACCGCTGTTCGGCGGGCACGAGGTGGCGTGGTACACCATCACCAACGTGACGCTGTGGATGGCGCTTGCCGTCGTCTGCATCGCGCTGCTGTTCGTGATGGGCACGCGGCGCCGCGCGCTGGTCCCCAGCCGCACCCAGTCGGTCGCCGAGCTTGCCTACGGCTTCATCTACAAGATGGTCGAGGACATCACCGGCAAGGACGGTCTGCGGTACTTCCCCTACATCATGACCCTGTTCCTGTTCATCGTGTTCTCGAACTTCCTCGGGCTGCTGCCGCTGGCCTTCACCACGACGAGCCACATCGCCGTCACCGCCGTCCTCGCGATGGGCGTGTTCCTGACGGTGACGATCCTCGGCTTCGTGAAGAACGGCCCGGGCTTCCTGAGCCTCTTCTGGGTTTCGGCCGCGCCGCTGCCGATCCGGCCGGTTCTGGCGGTCATCGAACTGATCTCGTACTTCGCGCGTCCCGTGAGCCACTCGATCCGACTGGCCGGCAACATGATGGCCGGTCACGCCGTGATCAAGGTGTTCGCCGCCTTCGCGCCGCTGGTGCTGATGTCGGGGATCGGTGTCCTCGTGACGCCGCTGTCGATCCTCGCGATCACCGCGATGTACGGCCTCGAAATCCTGGTGGCGTTCATTCAGGCCTACGTCTTCACGATCCTGACTTGCGTCTACCTGAAGGACGCGCTGCACCCGCATCACTGATCCCCGGTCGGGGCCGCGGGCCCCGCCGACCCGACCCGGCAGGGTTCGCCCCGCCACAAGGAAACGCAAATTCCATCGTAAGGAGAAAGCACATGGAAGGCGATATCGTTCAAATGGGCGCCCTGATCGGCGCGGGCCTCGCTTGCACCGGCATGGGTGGCGCGGCAGTCGGCGTGGGCAACGTCGTCGGCAACTACCTCTCGGGCGCTCTGCGCAACCCGTCGGCCGCTGCCGGCCAGACCGCCACGCTGTTCATCGGTATCGCCTTCGCAGAAGCGCTCGGGATCTTCTCGTTCCTCGTCGCGCTGCTGCTGATGTTCGCCGTCTGATCCCGGTCTGATTTCCTTACGGTCGGGCGCGCCCCATGGCGGGGGGCGCCCGATGTTCCGGAAACCCCAGGAGGGACACATGGCCACCGAAGCAACAGAAGGCGCGCACGGCGCGGCGGAGGCTACCGCAGCCGTCGGTATGCCGCAGCTCGATTTCTCGACCTTCCCCAACCAGATTTTCTGGCTAGTGGTGACGCTGGTCGTCATCTACCTGATCCTGTCCCGCGTCGCGCTGCCGCGCATCGCCTCGGTCCTGACCGACCGGCAGGGCACGATTGCCAACGACATCGCCGCCGCCGAAGAGCTGAAGCTCAAGGCGCAGGAGGCGGAAAAGGCCTATGAACAGGCTCTGGCCGATGCGCGGGCGGAAGCCTCGCGGATCGCGGCCGAGACCCGGGCCGAGATCGGGGCGCAACTGGACGAGGCCAAGGCGAAAGCCGACGCCGAGATCGCGGCCCGCGCCGCCGAAAGCCAGAAGCGCATCGAGGAAATCCGCGCCGGTGCCGCCGATGCCGTGGCCGAAGTGGCCCGCGACACCGCGTCCGAACTGGTTGCGCTGCTGACCCCCGGCAAGGGCGATGCCCAGGCCGTGTCCGCCGCCGTCGCGGCGCGTCTGAAAGGATAACCCATGAAGACGCTCTGGACCCCCGCTGCCGCCCTGATGCTGCTTGCCGCACCCGTGCAGGCTGCCTCCGGGCCCTTCTTCTCGCTGCACAACACCAACTTCGTGGTGCTGATCGCGTTCCTCGTGTTCCTCGCGGTGCTGGTGTACTTCAAGGTGCCCGCACTGGTGGCCGGGTCGCTCGACAGCCGCGCCGCCGGGATCCGCAAGGAACTCGACGAGGCCCGCGCGCTGAAGGAAGAGGCGCAGGCCCTTCTCGCCAGCTATGAGCGCAAGAGCCGCGAGATGCAGGACCACGCCGACCGGATCGTGGCGCATGCCAAAGCCGACGCCGAACTGATGGCGGAGCAGGCGAAATCCGAGCTCGAGCGTTCGATGGCACGCCGCCTGGCCGCCGCCGACGATCAGATCGCCAGCGCCGAAGCCGCGGCCGTCAAGCAGGTCCGCGACCAGGCGATCACGGTGGCCGTGGCCGCCGCCGGGGACGTCATCGCGAAGGCGCTGCAGGACACCGACCGCGCGACGCTGGTCGACGACGCGATCAAGACGGTCGAACAGCGCCTGCACTGAGCGGCGCCCCGTACGACATCAGGAAAGCCCCGGCCCCGCGCCGGGGCTTTTCGTTTGTGAGGTTGGGAAAAGCAAAGGCCCCCAGGTTTGCACCCGGAGGCCCAGCAGCACTGGCCCGACGCTTGCTGTCACGTCGCTGGCCAGTGGCCCTTCGCAGGGTCTTAACGCGGATGCCAAGGCAGCGCCGCCACGGAGCGAAAATACGATCTCCGCGTCAGCCTGTCAAAGGTGGCAGGCCAAGACCGGCTAACACGCAAGTCTCAATGCGTCGTAAATGGTCCTGTGGAAGCACGGCCAGTTGATAGCGCCTCCGGCCGTGGGCGTCCTTGCCAGGACGGATCAGGTCGACGCGGTGCAGGCCGACGGCGCAGATCATGTCGCACTTCGCCCAGCGCGGGACGTCACCCCACGCGGATGGCATGTCGAAGGGGATCTGGAACCTGTAGTGATAGGGCTGCACGGGCGACGGTTCTGACAGGCTGAGCGGAACAACCGTGCACAGGCCGACGCGCGCGCGGATCGGCGGCGAGAGCACGACGCACAGACGCCGCTTCACCATCTCCGGGGGCAGGAAGCCGGAGTTGAAGTTGACGGTAACGATTGTCCCGCGCTTGGGGTGGTATGCGATGGCCAAGGTCCGACTCTCGGTCGGAACTCTTCCGGAACGCGGTTAACAGGCGGTTGTCATCCGGCGCTCAGTCCCGCGCCTGCTCGTGCTCGTAGCGCTGGCGGGCGATCGCCTCGTTCGCCTCCATCCGGCGCCAATCAGCGAGGCTGTCGCGGACGTAGTCGAGATGCGCCTCGATGGCCGCGCGGGCTGCCGCGGGGTCGCGGGCCTGCACGGCGACGTTGATCGCGCGGTGCTGGTCCAGCAGCAGGTCGCGGGTGACGCGCTGACGGAACATGATCTGCCGGTTGTAGAACACGCCGCCGCGCAGCAGGTCGAACATCGAGCGCATCATGTGCAGCATCACCACGTTATGGCTGGCCTCGATGATGGCGAGGTGGAACTCGGCATCAAGGCGCGCCTCGTCCGCCGGGTTCCGCTTGGAATGCGCGGCCTCCATCTTGCGGAAGATCGCGTCGACCACCTTCAGGTCGGTGTCCGAGCCGATGCGGGCCGCCCGCTCGGCCGCCAGCCCCTCGAGGTCGCGGCGGAAGCCGACGTAGTCGAACACCGCCTCGTCATGGCTGCCGAACAGCTTGATCAGCGCGGGGGAGAAGGCGCTGCCCAGCACCTCGGCCACGTAGACGCCCGCACCGGCCTTGGCGACCAGCAGCCCCTCGTCCTGCAGAGCGGCGATGGCCTCGCGCAGCGACGGGCGCGAGACGCCCAGCTTGTCGGCAAGGTCACGCTCTGAGGGCAGGCGTTCGCCGGGCCGCAGGATGCCGCGCAGGATCAGAAGCTCGATCTGGCGCACGACCGCGTGCGCCAGCTTCTCGGACTGGATCTTCTGAAACGGCATCCGTTCCCCCCTGATTGGTCAAGACATATGACCGCAGAGGGGGTGCTGTCCAGCGGCCCGCGGGGCGGGACGCCGGGACCGGCGCTCAGGCGCGGGGCCGGATGATGATCTCGACGCGGCGGTTCTGCGCGCGTCCTTCCTCGGTCAGGTTCGAGGCAATCGGCGCATCCTCGCCGCGGCCGATCGCGCGCAGGCGCGCCGGTGCCACGCCATTGGCCACGAGGACATTGGTGACCGCCTGGGCTCGGCGCTGCGACAGGTTCTGGTTGTAGGACGCGGTGCCTGTGTTGTCGGTGTGGCCGACAACGTCCACCGTGGTGTCCGGGTAGCGCTGCAGGTTCGCGGCAAGCGCCGCGAGGTCGTCGCGCAGGTCGGGCCGGATCGTCGTGCTGTCCACCGCGAAGAGGATATCCTGCGGCATGGTCACCACGAGCTGGTCGCCCGTGTTCGTGACGGTCGCGCCGGACCCGCCGAGCTCGGAGCGCAGCTCGCGCGCCTGCTTGTCAAGCTCGTTGCCGATGGCCGCCCCGATGCCCGCGCCGACCGCGGCGCCGATCAGGGTCTCGGCCGGTGCGTCGCCGTCGCGGCTGAGACCGAACAGGCCCCCCGCGGCCGCGCCGATCAGCGCGCCGGTTCGGGCGTTCGAGCGCTCGCCGGTGGCGGGGTCGGTACAGGCGGACACGGCCACCAGCGACACCGCGCCGAGCGCGAGGCCGAGACGGCCGAGGGGACGGGGGAAGTTGCGTGCGGTCATGGGACTCTCCCGGGGCTCGTTTGCCCGCAGAGGTAAGCGCCCACGCGCGCGCCTCCAACCCCGGCGAGGCCCGGCGGGCGGGAAATCGCCCAGACGTGACCGGGCCCCGGATCAGCCGCGCCCGGCCTCCGCGTCGATCTGCGCGGTCTCCCAGGCCAGCATCGCGCGCTTCACCGGAAGGCCCCAGTGATAGCCGCCGAGACCGCCGGTCTTGCGCAGGGCCCGGTGGCAGGGGATCAGCCACGAGATCGGGTTGCGCCCGATCGCGGTGCCGACAGCCCGCACGGCGCGCGGGTTGCCGACCGCCTGCGCCACCTCGGAATAGGTCGTCACGTGGCCGGTGGGGATCGCGAGCAACGCCTCCCAGACCTTGATCTGGAACGGCGCGCCGATCAGGTGCAGCGGCGTCTGCCCGGTCTGCGCAAAGGCGGCGTCCACCCAGGGTTTCAGGGCCGCCGCGTCCTGCGCGAAAGCGGCGCGCGGCCAGCGGGCGCGCAGGTCGGCCATGGCGGGTTCGGGCCCGGTCTCGGCGGCAAAGCCGATGCCGCACAGCCCGCGCTCGGTGCCCATCACCAGCGCCGGGCCGAAGGGGCTGTCGAACCAGCCCCAGCGGATCGTCAGCCCCTCGCCCGCGCGGGCATAGTCGCCGGGACTCATCGCCTCCCAGCGCAGGAAGAGATCGTGCAGCCGGCCTGCGCCGGACAGGCCCACCGCGTGGGCGGTCTCGAGCGTGGTGAAGCGCTCGGACAACAGCGCCTTCGCGTGCCCGAGGGCGAGGTACTGCTGCAGTCGCTTCGGACTGATCCCGGCCCAGCGCGAGAACACGCGCTGGAAATGCGCGGGGCTCAGGTTCACCTCGGCCGCGAGCGCGTCCAGCGACAGCGGGTCCTCGGACCTGTCGATGGCCTCGATGGCGCGGCGCACGATGGCGTAGTGATAGCGGTCCTCGTCGGGCGTGGTCAGGTCGAGCGTCATGGCACCTCTCCGGGCGGATGTGCCCGTTCTAGCCGCCCGGACCGGGGCTGCGCGACCCGGATGTTGCGCAAGCCGACGCACGACATGCATTGCCGGATCGCCGGGTTGGGTCCATTCTTTCGTATGGATACCCTTTTTCCCGAAACCTTCGGTGCCTCCGGGCAGCAGGCCATGCAGCGGCGGACGTGGTCCGCGTGGCAGTTGCTGCGCGACGACCCGCAGTATTGCACCCACGGGCGGGCGGTCGCGCTGGCCGACCCGACCGACGACAACATCGCCCGCCAGATCGCGCTGGCGCGGCTGGTGGGGGCCGCCGCCTGCGAGCATGTGCCGACCGCCGATCTGGACGCGCGCGGTGCGGCGCTGATGGCGGCGGGCCTCGTGACCGACAGCTTCGTCATGTGGACCAGCGGCGCGCAGACGCAGGACCGCGCGCGCGCCCGGCTGGCGCGGCGGCCGCTGCCGGATGACCTGACGCTGGAGTGGATCGACGCCGACACCCCGCCGGACCGGATGGCGGCCCTCGACGCGGTGACGCAGTCCTGCGAGGTGCTGCTGCCGCTTGGCCCCTTCATCCGCGGCGTTGAGCGGCCCGCGCTCTGCGTCATGGCGGTCGAGCCGTCGGGACGCGCGGTGGGCGCGGCCGCCTCGGTGCTGCAGTTCCACCCCGCATCGGCGTATCCGGGCTTCTGCTGGTGGGGCATGCTGTCCACGCACCCCGACCGGAGGGGCGAGGGGATCGCCAGCCGCCTCGGGGCCGAGGTGCTGGTGGCCATGGCCGACCGGCTGGGCCTGACCCGCTTCTTCACCGGCATCCGCACGGGCAACGCGCCGTCCGAGGCGCTCTGCAGCGCCCTCGACTTCGGGCCGACCGACGGGCATGCGCTGCTTGCCATCGACCCGGAGGTGATCGGCGGCGGGCGGGTGACGAAGTAGCCGCTCAGGCGGCGCGGCGCAGCGGACCGGTGCCGCAGACGGCACGGGTCTCCGACAGGCTCAGGCAGGGGCGGCAGGGCACCGGTGGTGCGCCGTCCCGCCAGCCGAGACGCTGGACCAGCGCGGCCTCCTCCGGCGGCAGCCACGACAGCGCGCGCGGCGCGGCCAGCAGCGACTCGACCCAGATGCCGTTGGCGCGGATCACGTGGTGGCCGGGCAGCAGGACATGGTGCCAGACCGCTTCGCCCGACCCGTCCGCCACCTGCGGGACCAGCCCCGCCGCCGCGCCGAAGGCCTCGTCGAGGCCGGTGCACAGCATCAGGTCCGGCCCGCTCAGCAGCACCCGGTGCAGCGCCGACAGCGTCAGCGGCCGCGTCAGGCGGCCGGTCAGCGCGGGGTGATCCAGCAGGCGCACGGGGCGCTGGCCGCTCGTCGCGGTCCAGGGCACCCGGGCCGAGCCGGTCCACAGCACCGGCTGGTAGCCGGCGTCGCGGGTGCGGACCAGGTCGCCGGGCGCCAGCGCCTCGACCGCGCGCCAGCCGGTCGCCGTCTCGATCAGGCTGCCCGGCGCGAAACAGGGAAAGCGCGGGACGCTGTCATAGCTTGCGCCCGAGCCGGGCACGAGGGTCCAGCCGGTGATCTTGAAGCCTTCGCCGGGGTCGGGCAGGCGCGAGGGCAGGTAGCCCACCACGCCTGAGGGCATGACGATCATGTCGAAGGTGAAGCTGGTGCCGCTTTCGGTGGTGGCGGTGTAGCGGAAGTACGGGCTGACCGCGCCGGAGGCCAGCGTTCCCCCGGCCGCGTCGGTCAGCGTGCCGGTCTGGGTCGCGTCGAAGCCGATATAGCCGTCGAAGCGGTCGTCATCGTCCTCGACCACGAGGCGGGCGAGGTTGTCGGCGGCGAAGGCATCCGCGTCGAAACGCGTGTAGCCGTCCGCGCCGGTGGTCCAGCGCGGCGTGATGAAGAGGAAGGTATCGAGGCGACTCATGCGCGCGAGCCTGCGCGCGCGGGATGGCGGGAGTCCTGCGCGGAGATGGTGATTTCATGGCACGGACGAGGGTACCGCGTCGCGAAGGGCTGGACGGGCTTGCGGCGGCGCGGCAAGAGGGGACATGCCCCGCCAGTTGCCCTATGCCACGCTCCGCGAGATCTTCCTGCGCTTCCAGGCCGCCGAGGCCGCGCCGCAGGGAGAGCTCGAGCACGTGAACGCCTACACGCTGGTCGTGGCGGTGGCGCTGTCGGCGCAGGCCACGGATGCCGGGGTGAACAAGGCCACGCGCGGGCTGTTCGCGGTGGCCGACACGCCCGAGAAGATGCTGGCGCTCGGCGAAGAGGGCGTGATCGAGCACATCAAGACGATCGGCCTGTTCCGCAACAAGGCGAAGAACGTCATCAAGCTCAGCCGCATCCTCGTCGACGAGTACGGCGGCGAAGTGCCCTCGTCCCGCGCCGCGCTGCAGTCGCTGCCGGGCGTCGGGCGCAAGACCGCCAACGTGGTGCTGAACATGTGGTTCGGCCACCCGGCGCAGGCCGTCGACACCCATATCTTCCGGGTCGGCAACCGCACGGGCATCTGCCCCGGCAAGGACGTCGATGCCGTGGAACGCGCGATCGAGGACCATGTCCCGGTCGAGTTCCAGACCCACGCCCATCACTGGCTGATCCTGCACGGCCGGTACACCTGCGTCGCGCGCAAGCCCAAGTGCGGGGCCTGCCTGATCCACGACCTCTGCTCCTTCGAGGAAAAGACCCAATGACCAAACGCTTCGACGTCGTCGGCATCGGCAATGCCATGGTGGACATCCTCGCGCGCTGCGACGACGCCTTCCTCGCCGAGGCCGGCATCGAGAAGGGCATCATGCAGCTCATCGACATGCCCCGCGCGGTGGACCTCTATGGCCGGATCGGTCCCGCGCGCGAGGTGTCGGGCGGCTCGGCGGCCAACACCATAGCGGTGATCGCGGCGCTGGGCGGGCAGACCGCCTATGTCGGCAAGGTCAAGGACGACCAGCTCGGCACGATCTTCGCCCATGACCTGCGCGCGCAGGGTGCGGTCTACGAGACCGCGCTGGCCCCAAAGGACCACAAGGACGAGACCGGGCGCTGCATCGTCCTGGTCACGCCGGACGGCGAGCGGTCGATGAACACCTATCTCGGGGTGACCGAGTTCCTGACGCCGGACGACATCGACGAGGCGCAGATGGCCGAGGCCGCGTGGATCTACCTCGAAGGCTACCGCTTCGACGGGCCGGACAGCCACGCCGCCTTCGCCAAGGCCATCGCCGCGACCCGCGCGGCGGGCGGCAAGGTCTCGCTGACCCTCAGCGACCCGTTCTGCATCTCGCGCCACCGCGACGCATTCCGCGCGATGATCCGCGACGGCGTGGACCTGCTGTTCTGCAACCGGGCCGAGGCGCTGGCGATGGTCGAGACCGGGGACTTCGAAGCCGCCCGTGCCGAACTGGCGGCGGAGGTGGACATCCTCGCCGTCACCGACAGCGAGAACGGCTGCTACGTCCACCAGGGCACGCAGTGGTGGCACGTGCCCGCCGACCCGGTCGAGATCGTCGATGCGACCGGGGCCGGGGACGCCTTCGCGGGGGCCTTCCTCTGGGGGATCACCCACGGGGCCGACCTGCCGACCGCGGCGCGGATGGCGAACCTGGCGGCGGGGTCGGTGATCCAGCACATCGGTCCGCGTCCCGAGGCCGACCTGACCGCGCTGTTCCGGGAGGCCGGGCTGGTCTAGGCCATCCCCAGCCACAGCGCGTCTATCCTGTCGATCTGCTCGGGGTCGAAGCGATCTTCCTCCAGCCAGTAGCGGCCCGAGGGCACCTCGTAGCCCTGCGCCCGCTCGGCGGCGAGGATCGCATCGACCCTCGCGGGATCGAAGGCACGTGGCCGGACGGTTTCCAGCATGGACGGCGTTGCGCGCGGGAAGACAAGGCGGCTGTCCGCGCCCGACAGGTTCACCAGCGCGCAGCCCTGCCGGGCGGCAAGGACCATCAGCCGGGCCGATTTCGCTTCGAGCGAGCGCAAGGTCACATCGTCGCGCAGGGGGTCGGGCGTGCCCGTGCCATAGAAATGGGTCTCGCCCCGATCCGGATAGACCATGTCGCAGCCAAGGTAGGCGATGACCTTGGGACGCAACGCGTGCAGGGCATAGTAGCCCGCGGTGAAGGCCATGGTCCCGCCGCCCCAGACAAAGCCGCCCAGGGCATTCTGGGCGGGCACGTAGGCGGCAGCCTCCACGAACGTCTGATGACCCGTCAGATGCTTTGGCAGTCGGGCGCGGTCGAAATCCTCGGGGAAGATCACGTCGTCCCAATCCGGGCGCACCTGCCACGCGTTGTTGATCGCAACGATCCGCGTGAACGGGGCACGCGGCCAGTCGCGGCAGTCGATCGCATTCGGTCCGCTGCCCAGAATCAAGGCGATGGTCATGGGCAGGGTCCGGTTCCGTGATCGTCACGCCGGCATATGGCGCAAAGCCGGGCCGGGCCAAGGTTGCGGCGCGCGATTATCGTGCAGATGCAACACATTGGTGATTTACCCGACACAAGAATCGTCCATCACTGCTGCATCGCATCCCGCTCTTCCGAGGTCCGCCATGCCGCCGGTCACCTTTTCCCTGTCGCGCCGCCTGGTGTTGCGCGGCATCGCCGCCGCGACTCTTGCCGCGGCATGGCCCGTCCGTGCCGCGCCGCCCGCGGGCGAGGCGCTGCTGCTGACGCTGGCCGACCTGCATTCGCCCTATGCCCGCCTGCCCGCGATCCTGTCGGCCGTCCGCGCCGTGCGGGCCGAGGCGCAGGGCAGGCCCGCCGCGCTGATCCTGAACGGCGATCTCTTCGAGCGCGGCAACGTCGCCGCCCTGCGCTCGGGCGCCGAGGCCGACTGGGCCTTCCTGCGCGCACTCGCCGCCGAACTGCCGGTCTACGTCAACCTCGGCAACCACGAGACCGCGATCGAGGACGACATGGCCGCGACCGTCGCGCGGATCACCGGGGCGGGCGCGCAGCCGCTCGGCAACCTGATCGACCGCCGCACCGGGCGCTTCTTCGCCTCGGTCTCGGACCGGATCGGGCTGGGCGGCCTGTCACTGGGGCTGCTGGCCGTCGGGACCGACAACCCCTTCGTCTATCGTCAGCCCGCGCGCGACACGCTGGTGCTGCCCGACCCGGTCGGCTTTGCCCGCGACGCCTTTGCCGAGGTGACGGGCGGCACCGACCTTGCCGTGCTGGTCAGCCATGCGGGCGTCAGCGCCGACAAGGCGATCTTCGCTGCGCTCGATACCCCGATGCTGGCGCTCGGCGCGCACGACCACCTCGACTTCACCCACCGCGCGGGCGGGCTCAGCTATGCCCACGGCGCCAGCTGGGGCAGCAAGCTGGGCGTGATCGGGCTGACGAAGGGCGCGCAGGGCGTGGCGCTCGACATGACGTGGCGCGAGATCGCGCCCGGCGGCGGGGACCCGGCGCTGGCCGACACCATTGTTGCCGTGAAGGCCGCGCACCTGACGGCGGAAGACACCGCGGTGATCGCCGAGCGCCCGGTGGCCCTCGACCTGCCGGCCTCGATCCTCGTCGCGGTCGAGGCGGTGCGCGCGGCGACCGGGGCGGACCTCGCGCTGCTGGGACACACCACCTTCGGCGCGCCGCTTGCCGCCGGGCCGCTGACGCAGTTCGACTTCGACGCCTTCCTGCGCTTCGACGGCACGCTGGCGGTGGCCGAGGTGCCGGGCGACCGTCTCGCCGCGATCCTCGGCCGGGCGAACCAGCACCTGGCGACGGGCCTCGACGCGCGCACCGGCGATTATGTCCATGCCGCCGCCCTCGACATCGTGCCGGGCCGGACCTACCGGCTGGCGACCAACGGCTGGACCGCGCAGAACCAGAAAAGCTACCTCGGCACCGAGGACCTCGCGTTCGCCGAGGTGCCGGACCTGCGGCTCAAACCGGTGGTACGGGACGCTCTGGCAGCTGGCTGAGGGCCTCGGCCAGCATGTCGTAGACCACCCGGACCCGGCGGCTGGTCCGCACTTCGCGGTGGGCCAGCAGCCACATCGGCACCGGCACGCTGAACCCCGGAACGGCGCGCACGATGTCGGGATCGGCCAGCGCGATCTCGTCCATCATCAGCCCGACCCCCATGCCGCGCCGGACATAGGCCCATTGCACGAGGTGGGCCTCGCTCAGGATGCGGAACTGCCGCGCCTCGACCGGGTAGCCGCGCTCAGTCAGCGCCCGGGCCATGTTGGCGCTGCCCTCGAAGCCGATGAAGTCGGCGCGCGACAGGTCGCCGCCGATCCCCTCGAGGTAATCGCGCCGGGCGAACAGGCCCGCGGGCCGATCGGGCGTGCGCTTGGCGATCAGGTCGTTCTGGGTCGGCTGCGCGTTGCGGATGGCGATATCGGCCTCGCGCATCTGCAGGTCGCTCTGGGTGCCGGTGGCGATGATCGTGATCTCGATGTCCGGATGCGCCGCGCGCAGCTCCGCGATCACAGGCGGCAGGATATAGGCCGCGACCGCCGAGCCCGCGCTGATCCGGATCGGGCCGTCGAGGCTGTGGCTCTGCCCGGAGGCGAGCAGCGCCACCCGCTGCGCCGCCTCGCCCATCGTGCGCACGTGCTCCAGCAGGTCGAGGCCCGCGGGCGTCAGCACCAGTCGCCGGCCGACCCGCTCGAACAGCACGACCCCCAGTTCCTGCTCCAGCGCCTCGACCTGGCGGCCCAGCGTCGGCTGCGCCAGCTTCAGCACCCGCGCGGCGGCGGACAGCGATCCTTCCTCGGCGGTCGCCAGGAAGGCGCGCGCGCGGGTCCAGTCAAAGCGGACGGCATCCCAGTTCATGCGTTTATGCATAAACGAAACGCGGTTTTGGTCAATTCTCGAAAGGTCTCTGCATGGGTATCCCCAAGGCCAGACAGAGACACCCGAGCCGGAGACACACCATGCACGCCGCCACCATCGACCGTTACGGCCCCGCCGACGCCCTGATCCTCGCCGAAGTGCCGACCCCCGTGCCGGGACCGGGCGAGATCCTCGTTCGCGTCCATGCCGCCCCCGTGACCACCGCCGACTGGCGGCTGCGCGCCGCGGTCTATCCGAAGGGCCTGCGCCTGATCGGGCGGATGGTCTCGGGCCTGACGAAGCCGCGCCACCGCATTCCCGGCGTCGATTTCGCGGGCACCGTGACCGCCGTCGGCGCGGGCGTGACCCGCTATGCGCCGGGTGACCGGGTGTTCGGTTTCAACGGCCATGGCACCCACGCCGAGTACGTCACCGTCAGGGCAGAGGGCGCGGTCGCGCATATCCCCGACGCGCTGAGCTTCACCGAGGCCGCGGCCCTGCCCTTCGGCGGCGATACCGCGTTGAGCTTCCTCGCCACCTTCGGTGCCCTGAAACCGGGCGAGCGGCTGCTGGTCGCGGGCGCTGCGGGCAATGTCGGGCATCTCGCGGTGCAGGTCGGCAAGGCGCTGGGGGCCGAGGTCACCGTGATGGCGCGGCCCGACGCGCACCCGATGCTGCGCGCGCTCGGGGCCGATCACGTGGTCGACTACACCCGCCGCGACGTCGCTCGCATGGGCGAGCGCTGGGACGTGCTCTTCGATCCGATCCATGTCCTGCCCTACCGCAGGATGCGCCGCGCGATGGCGAAGGGCGGGCGGCTGCTGGTCGTCGAGGGCGGCGTGCGCGAGATGCTGCAATCGCTCTGGCCCTGGCGCCGCGGCGGGCGGCGCGTTGTGTTCAACGTGGCGATGGCCTCGCACGAAAGCCTGACCCGCCTCGCCGCGATGGCGGCCGCCGGCCAGATCCGGCCGGTCATCGGGGCGCGGTTGCCGCTCGACCGGATCGCCGATGCCCACCGCATCGTCGAGACCCGCCGCCAGCGCGGCATCACCATGCTGGAGATCGTGCCCGACGCGGCCGCGCACAGCAGCCCCGCGGCCGCCTGAGCCCGCCTCCCCCGGCGCGCCGGATCAGTCCGGCGCGTTGGGTCCCAGCTTGTGATGCACCTCTTCCAGGTCGATCGCCCGGACCGGGAACTTGTTCGACGGATCGTCGATGTCGTAGCCGAAGACCTCGAAATCCTTGTGGTACATCTCGCGGACGAGGTGCAGGGACAGGTCGTCGAAATAGGCCTCGACCGGGTGCGCGCGCTTCGGGCCGTGGCCCTCGCTCTCGTTGAAGCGGGGGATGTCGTCCAGCAGCACCGGGTTGCGCAGCGGCACGCGGTCCAGCACCACCTGCATCCCCTCGTTGAACCGCTCGGTGAAGAAGATGTGGTCATAGCGCCCGCCGCCGTGGATCAGGGTCGAGACATGGCCCGCCATCGGCGACCAGTGGATGTCCGGGTCCATCGGGCGGCGGAAACGGATGGTGTCGCGGGCAAACAGCAGGAAGCGCCGGAAGCTGGCGACCTGGTCGAAGTCGAAATCGTCCTCCGGGCTGCCGACCTCGATCCCGTAGGTGCGGGCCAGTTGCGGCACGAGGTTGCCCCTGTAGCGCCGACCGTTGCGCTGGATCCCCGCGATCTTGTCGAAGAAGGCCGACAGGATGCGCGTGTAGGGATTACGCACGCAGGTGAAGGTATAGGCCGCCTGCCCGGTGACCACGCGCCGGATTGCGGCCTGGCTGTCGTCCTGCCCCCACTTGTGCAGGCCCGAGGTCGAGTCGTGGATATCCCCGTCGAAGAACCGCCCGTGGTCGCCGTAGAACATGATCTGCCCGATGGTCGAGCAGGCGCATTTCGGGACGACGCGATAGACGAGGCTCTCGCTCTCGGTCATCCAGGTGCCGGGGAAGGTCATTCGTTGCCTCGCGCGCGTTCCGGGGCCGCTTGCATTGACGGCCCGACTTTGCGAGCAAAAGAGCAAGAAAACCGGCAAGGCGCAACGCGGCGCGGCAACTGTGCCGGGTCCCGCCCCCGGGGAGAGGCCGAGCCGGACGCCCGAAATGACCCGTATCGCCTTCCTCCTGCTCTGTCACAAGGACCCGGACGCGGTCCTCGCGCAGGCGCGGCGGCTGACCGCCTCGGGTGATGCGCTGGTCATCCATTTCGACGCCAACGCGCCCGAGGCCGCGTTCCAGCGGGTCCGGACCGGGGCCGCCGACCTGCCGAACGTGCGTCTCGCGCCGCGCCGGGTGCGCTGCGGCTGGGGCGAGTGGAGCCTCGTCGAGGCTTCGCTGGGCATGCTGCGCCACGCCGAGGCCGAGTTCCCCGACGCCACGCATTTCTACATGCTGTCGGGCGACTGCATGCCGGTGAAGTCGGCAGGCTACGCCCATGCCAAGCTGGCGCCCTCGGACCGCGATTTCATCGAAAGCGTCGATTTCTTCACCTCGGGCTGGATCAAGACCGGGATGCAGGCCGACCGGCTGCGCTACCGGCACTGGTTCAACGAGCGCACCCAGCCGAAACGCTTCTACTGGTCGCTCGACCTCCAGCGGCGGCTGAAGCTCGACCGCGATCCGCCCGCCGACCTGAAGATCATGATCGGCAGCCAGTGGTGGTGCCTGCGCCGGTCCACGGTCGAGAAGATCCTGGCCTTCCTCGCCGAGCGGCCGGACGTGACGCGGTTCTTCCGCACCACCTGGATCCCGGACGAGACGTTCTTCCAGACCCTCGTGCGCCACCTCGTGCCCTCGCGCGAGATCGAGAGCCGGACGCTGACCTTCCTGATGTTCTCGGACTACGGGATGCCGGTCACCTTCTACAACGACCACTACACGCTGCTGATCGGGCAGGATCACCTGTTCGCCCGGAAGATCTCGCCCGACGCGCTGGAGTTGAAGCAGCGGCTGGGCGAGTTGTGGAACTCGGGCGAGACCGACTTCGAGATTTCCGATGAGGGCCGCAAGCTGCACGGCTTCCTGACCCAGCGCGGCCGGATCGGGCGGCGGTTCGCGCCGCGCTTCTGGGAGACCGAGTCGAGCCTCGGGCGCGACCGGGAACTGCTGATCCTCGCCTGCAAGAAATGGCACGTCGCGAAACGCCTGTTCGGCGTCGCGCGGACCGGCTTCGGGCTGAAGGGGGCGGCCTATCTCTTCAACGAGATCGACGCCGACCTGCCCGACCTCGGCGGCATCGAAAGCTCGCTCGACAAGCGCACCCGGCACCGGCGGGCGCTGTTGCGGATGCTGTTCAGTTTCCACGAGACCGAGCGCCTGGCGATCTGCCTCGACCCGGCGGCGATCGACCTGATGCGCGACTTCTACGCCGCGAAGGCGCGCACCCGGATGCTGGAAATCTCCTGCACCTTCTCGGACGAGTACCTCGTCGGTCATGCCCGCCGCGTCGGGCTGGCGGGCGAGCGGTCCGGCCCCGACACGCTCAGCCGCCTGCTGCCGACACTGCGCCAGGAAGTGCTGCTCGAGCAGGACCGCATCCGCGACGCCAACTTCCCCGAGGTCTACCGCATCGACGAGCGCGAGGCCGCCGAGACCAACGCGGGCGTGCTGGCCGAATTCTTCCGCATCCCCTGGGAGCAGGCGCGCGACATCGCCGCCCGCCCCGACCTGTTCAGCGACTGAGAGAGAGCCGATGGCCTATACCTACGACCCCCAGAACATCTTCGCGAAGATCCTGCGCGGCGAGATCCCGAACAAGACCGTGCTGGAGACCGAGCACACGCTCGCCTTCCACGACATCTACCCGCAGGCGCCGGTCCACGTGCTGGTGATCCCGAAGGGGCCCTATGTCACCTACGACCATTTCTGCGCCGAAGCCTCGGACGCCGAGATCGTCGATTACGCCCGCACCGTCGCCAGGGTCTGCGACATGCTGGGCGTGGCCGAGGACGGCTGGCGCCTGATCTCGAACGCGGGCGCGAACGCGATCCAGGAAGTGCCGCACCTGCATGTCCACATCCTCGGCGGGCGCAACCTGGGCCGGATGCTGCAACCGGCCTGAGTCGGTCAGGCCCGCACGATCCGCGCCTGCCAGCAGTTGTTGCGCGCCGAGCGGACATCGACGAACGCGATCGCGGGGTCGGCCAGCACCGTCTCGGCATAGGCCGCCAGCTCCGCACGCGGGGTCACGCGGCCGGTGCCGTAGGCGATGCGCTCGTCCGCGCGGTAGCCCTTCAGCAGGTAGTCCGGGCTGGCGGTCAGCACCTCCGGCAGCCCGTCTCCCGCATGGGCGGGGCAGGGGGCGGCGCACAGGAACACCGGCCCGGTTTCGGCATAGGGCTGGAGCGTGGCGAACGGGCGGTACGCGAGGATCAGCATCGGCGCGCCCTCGGGGATCATGCGCAGGCAGTGCCGGCACGGATTGCCGCCGCCGTCCGACACCGCGCGCTCGGGCGGCTGGCCGTTCGCGTCAGGCGCCCCGGCGCGATAGGCGGCGGCGGTCTCGGTGGGCATCGGCAGGAAACGGATCGGCATGGCGGGGCTCCGGGCTGTGGTCCCGGGCACCCTGCCGTGCGGGCCGCGCGATCCGCGACCCGGAAGCTGCGCATTCTCAGGGATCGAACCACCAGGTCAGCCGCATCGAGACCCGCCCGAGCGACTTGGACTGGCTGTAGACCGACTCCTTGCTCAGAACCCGGCTGAGCAGGCCGAAGTCGAAATACTGCACCGCGACGCCCAGCGAGACGCCGTCGAACACCATCCGCTCGGCCGCGACCCCGAGCGCGAAGCCCATCTTGCCGAACTCGGCGGTGTCGGGCGGGAAATCGTAGCTGCCGGCGGTCTCGTTGAACTCGGCGTTGGTGGTCGAGCCTTCGCCCCAGACCAGTCCGGCGGCCGCGCTCAGCAGCCAGCCGTCCCGCACGACACCGAAGCGGGCGCTCGCGACCGACAGGCGCTCGAAGGTCGCGGTCCGTTCGCTGCGGATCGTGTTCGGGCCGAAGACGGCAGTCTGCGTGTTGAACCCCGAGGCCCCGGTGGCGATGCGTTCGAACTCGTAGCCCTGCACCCGCGTGCCGCTGCGCCGGGTGACGCCGCCGTGCAGGTCCCGGTCGCTGCCGCTGATCGAGACGGTGCGCTGCCCGAAGCGCGGGCCGTCGTCATTGGTCAGGGCCGTGCCGGAGATCGTGCCGAAGGACAGGCCGCCGTAGCGCCCGGAAAACATCTCGGCCTTCGCCGGTGCGGCAAGCAGGGTCGCTGCGATGACGGCAGCGGCGAGACGTGTGGCAGCCATGACCGCGATCCCCCAAGACGACGGTTGGCGCAGTGGGCCATCCTTTCGCAGGGGGGGCGTCAATCAACATGATGTATTAAAAAGACAATTCGCCCCAATATTCTGTATTTGGGCGGTGGGATTTCCGGCCGACTGTGCCGAAACGGCCACGCCCGCCCCGGATCGGCGGCGAGGGGCGTCCGGGCGGGCCATCCGTCCGGGGGCGTAAATAAAGTGTTAATTATCAGTCAGTTAGGCTGACGCATTGTTTCGCGCGCGAAACATCGGGTCAGGCAGGCTGACCTACTGTCCCGGATCGGCGTGTGCCCCGCTGCCGGTCAGGTCGAGGAACACGTCCTCGAGGTCCGGCTCCTCGGTCGCGATGTCGCGGATCGAGACGCCCGCCCGGTGCAGCGCCGCGATCAGCGCCTCCATGCTGACCGCGCCCTTGCGGAACCCCAGCGCCAGCGCGCCGTCCGGACGGTGCTCCAGCGTCACGCCCTCGGGCAGGTCGGGGGCCTGCGCCAGCGGCGCGTCAGGGGTCACCACCAGCGTCTTGGCGTCGAGCCGGGCCAGCAGGTTCGCGGTCTTGTCCTGCGCGATCTTGCGGCCCTTATCGATGATGGCGATCTCGTCGCACATCTCTTGCGCCTCTTCGAGGTAATGCGTGGTCAGGATGATCGTCATCCCTTCCTCGGTGTTCAGCCGCCGCACGTTGCGCCACAGCATCTGCCGCAACTCGATGTCCACGCCTGCCGTCGGCTCGTCCAGCACCAGCACCTGCGGGCGGTGGACCAGCGCCTTGCCCAGCAGCAGCCGCCGCCGCATGCCGCCCGACAGGGTGCGGGCATAGGCCTGTGCCTTGTCGGTCAGGCCGACCATCGCGAGGATCTCGTCCGAGCGGCGCTGCGCGGGCGGCACGCCATAGAGGCCGGCCTGCACTTCGAGCGCGTCGCGCGGGGTGAAGAAGGGGTCGAGGTTCAGCTCCTGCGGCATCACGCCGATCGCGGCCCGGGACTGGCGCGGGTTCACGTCCTGGTCGAAGCCCCAGATCGTCACCTTGCCCGCCGTCTTGGTCACCAGCCCCGCGAGGATGTTGATCAGTGTCGACTTGCCCGCCCCGTTCGGCCCCAGCAGTCCGAAGACCGAGCCCGCGGGCACGTTCAGGTCGACGCCCCGCAGCGCCTCCTTGGCGGGGGCGCCCCGTCCGGCGCGGTAGGTCTTGCGCAGGCCGGTGATCTCGATGGCGTTCTGTGACATGGCGTCCCCCTGCCGGGTCTTGTCCGGCCTGCCGTCTTTGGTAAGTTGCCGCCGATCTAGCGGGCGCCGTCCGGCGCGACAACCGCTCCCCGCGAAAGGTTTCCCGATGACCACCCAGGTGCCCGAATCCGAAATCGTCTCGAAATGGCGCGTGGCCTGTGATGGCGGCGAGGGCGCGCTGGGACATCCCCGCGTCTGGCTCCAGATCCCGGAAGAGACCGGCTGGGTCGAATGCGGCTACTGCGACAAGCGCTTCATCCACGAAAGCCGCAAGGACGGCTGAGCGCCCGCTGACCGCTGACCTGACGGCCCACTGACCTTACGGAATGTGAAATCCCCCGCGACTTGCCGCGCGGGAGTGCTACCATCACGCCATGAGTCTGTTCGTGGCCCGCACCGAGTATTCCCGCGCCGAGCTTCTCTCGGATGCCGTGGTGCATCTGGCCGCGCTTCTGGCGGCGCTGGTCGCGGTGCCGGTCCTGATTACCCTCGCGGCGGTCTGGCACGGCAACGCGGGCACGCTGACGGCGGTCAGCGTCTACGGCGCGACGCTTGTCGCGATGATCTTCTGCTCGCTGCTCTACAACCACCTGCCGCGGCCGGACTGGCGCGACTGGCTGCGCCGCCTCGACCATTCGGCGATCTACCTCAAGATCGCGGGCACCTATACGCCCTTCGCGGTCCTGACCGGGGCCGGGACCGGGCTTCTGGCCGGGCTCTGGGGGGCGGCGGTCGCGGGCACCGGCTACGCGATGCTGCGCGGCGGGCGCTCGGCGGGGGTGGGCATCCTGCTCTGCCTCGGCATGGGCTGGGCGGTCCTGTTCGGCGGCGGCGACATCCTCGCGCAGCTGCCCGCCCCGGTGACCGCGCTGATGATCGCGGGCGGGATCCTCTACACGATGGGCACGCTCTTCCTCGTCGCGGGCGGCATGAAGTTCCACAACACGATCTGGCATGTCTTCGTGATGAGCGCCTCGCTGGTGTTCTTCATCGCGATCATGATGCAGATGGTGCACTCCGCGCCGGGAACCTGATCCCGTGGAGCTGCGGAAAACCCAGATCATCGTCGAGACCACCGGCACCGACGAATCCGGTCTGCCGGGCGCACCCGTCACCCGAGCCGCCGCGCTTGCGGTGATCCGCAACCCCTTCGCGGGCCGGCATGGCGAGGACCTCGAGCCGCTTTTCGTCCTCGGCGCGGCGCTTGGGGAGAAGCTCATGGCGCGGATCGCCGAGCGGCTCCCGAACCCCGCGGTATCCTACGGCAAGGCGGCGCTGGTCGGGACGGACGGGCTGATGGAGCACGGGGCGGCCTGTGTTCACCCGCGGCTGGGCGCGCCGATGCGGGCCGCGATCGGCGGCGGCGCGGCCCTGATCCCCGCGAACGTGAAGATCGGTGCGGTCGGGAGCGTCATCGACGTTCCGCTGGGCCACAAGGACAACCCGTGGTCGTTTCCCCATATCGACACCTGGAGCCTGATGGTTGGCGATGCGCCGCTGCCCGGAGAAATCGTCGTGATCATGGCGCTGTCGGATGGTCCCCGCCTGCATCACCGCGTCGGTCCCGGACCGAAACAGCCCTGACCCCGGCACCGCTTGTCATGGACGGCACCCGGCCCCCGGGCTAGACCGGTCCGAAAGAACGGGGAGCGCGCCATGGCATTCGGCAAGGGACACCACCTGCATCTGATCGACGGCTCGGCCTACATCTTCCGGGCCTACCACGCGCTGCCGCCGCTGACGCGCAAGTCCGACGGTCTGCCGGTCGGCGCGGTGTCGGGCTTCTGCAACATGCTCCAGCGCTATGTCGAGGCGAATACCGGCGCCGATGCCGCGACCCATGTCGCGGTGATCTTCGACAAGGGCAGCCACACGTTCCGCAACGACCTCTACGACCAGTACAAGGCCAACCGCGAGGCGATGCCCGAGGACCTGCGCCCGCAGATCCCGCTGACCCGGCGCGCGACCGAGGCGTTCAACATCGCCTGCAAGGAGGTCGAGGGCTTCGAGGCCGACGACATCATCGCCACGCTGGCGCGGCAGGCGCGCGAGGCGGGCGGGCGCGTCACCATCCTGTCCTCGGACAAGGACCTGATGCAGCTCGTCGGGGAAGGGGTCGAGATGCTGGACCCGATGAAGAACCGCCGCATCGACCGCGAGGGCGTGTTCGAGAAGTTCGGCGTCTACCCCGAGCGCGTCGTCGACGTGCAGGCACTGGCGGGCGACAGCGTGGACAACGTGCCCGGCGCGCCGGGCATCGGGATCAAGACGGCAGCGCAGCTGATCACCGAGTTCGGCGACCTCGACACGCTGCTGGCGCAGGCCGAGACGATCAAGCAGCCGAAGCGGCGGCAGACACTGGTCGAGAAGGCCGACCAGATCCGGCTGTCGCGCGAGCTGGTGAAGCTCTGCGACACGATGGAGCTCGATTTCACCCTCGAAGACCTCGAGGTGATCGAGCCGGACCCGGAGCAGTTGCTGGGCTTCCTGACCGAGATGGAGTTCCGCACCATCACAAGGCGGATCTCCGACCGGCTGGGGGTCGAGGCCCCCGCGATCCCCGACACCACGCCGGAAGGCGCCGATCCGGCCCCCGCCGATGCGCCCGCCGCCGCGCCGATCGATCCGTCCCGCTATGTCACGATCCGCGATGCCGACACCCTGAAGGACTGGCTGGCGCGCGCGGTGGCCCGCGGCCATGTCGCTGTGGATACCGAGACGACGGGCCTCGACGAGATGCGGGCCGATCTCGTGGGGGTCTGCCTCTGCATCGAGCCGGGCGAGGCGGCCTACCTGCCGCTGACCCACCGCGCGGGGGCGGCGGACGACCTTTTCGGCGACGATGCACTGGCCGAGGGGCAGATGCCGCTGGACGAGGCGCTGGCGCTGCTGAAGCCGGTGCTGGAGGACCCGAGCGTCCTGAAGATCGGCCAGAACATGAAATACGACGCCAAGATCCTCGCCCGTTACGGGATCGAGATCGCGCCGATCGACGACACGATGCTGCTCAGCTACGCGCTGAACGCCGGGCTGCACGGGCACGGGATGGACGCGCTGTCCGAGCGCTACCTCGGCCATGTCCCGATCCCGATCAAGTCGCTGCTCGGCACCGGCAAGAGCGCGGTGACCTTCGACCGGGTGCCGATCGACGAGGCCACGAAATACGCCGCCGAGGATGCCGACATCACCCTGCGGCTCTGGCAGCACCTGAAGCCGCAGCTGCACCGCAACCGGGTGACGCGGGTCTACGAGTATCTCGAACGCCCGATGGTCGCGGTGCTGGGCCGGATGGAACGGCGCGGCATCCGGGTGGACCGTGACGTGCTCAGCCGGATGTCGAACGCCTTCGCGCAGACGATGGCGGGGCTGGAGGACGAGATCCAGGAACTGGCCGGCGAGAAGTTCAACGTCGGCTCGCCCAAGCAACTGGGCGAGATCCTGTTCGACAAGATGGGCTTCGAGGGCGGCAAGCGCGGCAAGAACGGCGCCTGGGGCACCGGCGCGGACGTGCTGGAAGACCTCGCGACCGAGCATGAACTGCCGCGCCGCATCCTCGACTGGCGGCAGCTCGCGAAGCTGAAATCGACCTATACCGACGCGCTGCAGGACCACATCAACCCCGAGACGGGGCGCGTCCACACCAGCTATTCCATCGCGGGCGCGAACACCGGGCGCCTGGCCTCGACCGATCCGAACCTGCAGAACATCCCGGTCCGCAGCGAGGAAGGCCGCCGCATCCGCGAGGCCTTCGTGGCCGATCCGGGCAAGGTGCTGGTCAGCCTCGACTACTCCCAGATCGAACTGCGCATTCTGGCCCATATCGCCGACATCGAGGCGCTGAAGCAGGCGTTCCGCGAGGGGCAGGACATCCACGCCGCCACCGCGTCCGAGATGTTCAACGTGCCGCTCGACCAGATGACGCCCGATGTGCGGCGACAGGCGAAGGCGATCAACTTCGGGGTGATCTACGGGATTTCCGGCTTCGGCCTCGCGCGCAACCTGCGCATCCCGCGGGCCGAGGCGCAGGGCTTCATCGACCGCTACTTCGAGCGCTTCCCCGGCATCCGCACCTACATGGACGACACCGTGGCCTTCGCGCAGAAACACGGCCGGGTGGAAACCCTGTTCGGCCGCCGCATCCACACGCCCGAGATCAACGCCAAGGGTCCCGGCGCGGGCTTTGCCAAGCGGGCCGCGATCAACGCGCCGATCCAGGGCACCGCGGCCGACATCATCCGCCGGGCGATGGTGCGGATGGAGGCGGCGACCGGGGGCCTCGACGCCCGGATGCTGCTGCAGGTCCACGACGAATTGGTCTTCGAAGTGGCCGAGGCCGACGTGGAGGCCCTGATCGCACGCGCCCGCGAGGTGATGGAGGGCGCCTGCGCCCCGGTCCTGCACCTCGACGTGCCGCTGGTCGTCGATGCCGGGCAGGGGGCAAACTGGGCGGAAGCGCATTGACCGGGATCGCCACATGGCCCGCCCTGCGCGACTTCGCGCTGGGCCTCGGACTTCCGGAGGTCATCGAGACGACGGCCTGGGGCAACCCCTGCCTGAAGGCGCACGGCAAGATGTGGGTCTGGTGGTCCCCCTACATGGACGCCGCCTGCTTCAAGGGCAGCAACGAGGAACGCGAGGCGCTGCACGGGGCGGACCCGGACACCTTCCTGCTGCATCCCCATTACGCGAACCACGGCATCCTTCTGGTCGCGGCGGGGCGGATCGATCCCGGCTGGGCCGAGGCGCGGCTGCACAGCACCTGGCGTGTGGCCGCGCCAAAACGCTGGCTGAAGGCCTGGGACGCGGCGCGGGGCGAGGGCTAGCTGCCGGTCTTGCGTTCGGCCGCGCTGCGGATCGCGATCATCCGGGTCTTGAGCGCCTCCTGCCGCGGGCCGATGATCTCGCGGATCTTCTCGACGTATTCGGGGTTCTCCAGCACCGGCACGCCGGGTCGGTAGACCGGCGCAACCTCGATCATCGCGGCGCGGTCCACCTCGTCGAAGGCGTCCACCATTTCCTGCGCGGTGGCGCGGTCGAGCCCCAGCGCCTCCAGCGTCGAGCGGCCCATCCGCAGGCTGCTGTCATAGGTCTCGCGCACGATGTCGCGGCAGCCCGCCGCCCAGAGCTCGTAGACATGGTGCCGGTTGAGCGCCCGCGCCATGACATGCACGTTCGGGTAGGCGTGGCGGACGTATTTCACCAGCGCCGTGATCTGCTCGGCGTCGTCGAGCGCCACGATCAGCACCCGCGCCTCGGCGATGCCCGCGGCCTGCAACAGGTCGGGCCGCGTCGCGTCGCCGAAGAACAGGCGGATGCCGAAGGTGCGCAGCGCATCGATCTGCCGCGAGGAGTAGTCGATCATCGTGGTCCGGTAGCCTGCCGACAGCAGGATCCGGTTGATCAGCCCGCCGACCCGGCCCGCGCCCGCGATCAGGATCTGGCCGTCGCTGGGCATCTCGTCGGGGCCGCGCGCCTCGGCCGTCGCGAAACGGGGCGCGATGACCCGGTCGTAGAGGATGAACAGCGCCGGGGTCAGCAGCATCGACAGCGCCACCACCAGCAGCAGGACATCGGCCAGCGCGGCGGGCAGCACCGCGTTCGACACCGTGAAGCCCAGCAGCACGAAGCCGAACTCTCCGGCCTGCGCCAGCCCCAGCGCGAACAGCCAGCGGTCCGCGCCCTTGAGGTGGAAGATGACGCCGAGCGCGTAGAGCACGACGCCCTTGATCAGCATCAGGCCCAGCGTCAGCCCGACGATGGTGCCGAAGGCCCCGAACAGCAGGCCGAAGTCGATCGCCGCACCGACCGTCATGAAGAACAGGCCCAGGAGCAGCCCCTTGAACGGGTCGATGTCCGACTCGAGTTCGTGCCGGTACTCGCTGTTCGCCAGCACGACGCCCGCGAGGAAGGTGCCGAGCGCGGGCGAGAGGCCGACGAGGCTCATCAGCAGGGCGATGCCGATGACCATCATCAGCGCCGTCGCGGTGAACAGCTCGCGCAACTGCGCGGCGGCGATGAAGCGGAAGAGCGGCCGGGTCAGCACGCTGCCGACGAGGATGACGAAGGCGATGGCGCCCACGTTGATCAGCGCCAGTTGCCAGCCCGCCAGCCCGTCGACGAGGCTGAGCGCGCCGCCGTGGCCGTCCTCGGCGACGTGACCGCCGTGCACCGCGAGCTCGGGCAGGGCCAGCAGCGGGATCAGCGCCAGCATCGGGATCACCGCGATGTCCTGCGTCAGGAGCACGGCGAAGCTGCCCTCGCCGCCGTCGGACTTCATCAGGCCCTTCTCGCCCAGCGTCTGCAGCACGATGGCGGTGGACGACAGCGCCAGCACGAGGCCCACCGTCAGCGCGATGGTCCAGGGCTGGCCCAGCACCATCGCCGCCGCCGCAACCAGCACCGTGGTGCCCGCGATCTGGCCGCCGCCCAGCCCGAACAGCCGGGCGCGCATCTCCCACAGGCGGCGCGGCTCCAGTTCGAGGCCGATCAGGAACAGCATCATCACCACGCCGAACTCGGCGAAATGCTGGATCGAGAGGACATCGACGTGCAGCAGCGCCAGCACCGGCGAAATGGCGATCCCCGCGATCAGGTAGCCCAGCACCGACCCAAGGCCGAGGCGGCTGGCAACCGGCACCGCCGCGACACCGGCGACGAGGAAGATGAACGCGAGCAGCAGGAAATCGGTCATGGGCTGGGTCCGGGCAGGGGGCGAGCGCCAGCAAAGCCTATCCCGCGCCGCCTGACCAGCGCGCCGTTGCGCCGGGACCTGCCGTTGGGGCTTCGGCCCGGCGCGCGTTGCGGCTATAGGGGGCCATGCTCATCGCCTTCAACAAGCCCATGAACGTGCTCAGCCAGTTCACCGACGAGGGGCAGTGGCCGGGCCTGAAGCGCTGGATCGATCTGCCGGGCGTCTATGCCGCCGGGCGGCTCGACCGCGACTCGGAGGGGCTGCTGCTGCTGACCGACGACGGTCGGTTGCAGGCGCGGATCGCGGACCCGAAGCACAAGATGGCGAAGACCTACCTGGTGCAGGTCGAGGGGGTGCCGGACGCGGCCGCGCTGGAGGCGCTGCGCCGGGGCGTGGGGCTGAAGGACGGCGTGACCCTCCCGGCGGAGGTGGCACAGGTGGACGCCCCGGAAACCCTCTGGCCTCGCGAGCCGCCGGTGCGGGTGCGCAAGACGGTGCCCGACGCGTGGCTGCGGCTGACGATCCGCGAAGGCCGGAACCGGCAGGTGCGGCGCATGGTGGCGGCGGTCGGCCTGCCCTGCCTGCGCCTGATCCGCTGGCGGGTGGGACCCTGGGCGCTGGACGGGCTGCCCCCGGGAGAGTGGCGGCATGAGCGCGTCTGACGCCGTCGAGGTGCGCTCGGTCGCGGACCTGCGCGACTGGCTGGCCGCGAACCACGCGACCGCGGGCACGGTCTGGCTGGTCAGCTGGAAGAAGCACACGCCCCACTACGTCAGCACCGGCGAGCTGATCGACGAGCTTCTGTGCTGGGGCTGGGTCGATTCGGTGACGGGCTCGGTGGATGCCGACCGCGCGAAGATCCGCATCAGCCCGCGCAACCCGAAGTCGGCCTGGTCTGCGGTCAACAAGGACAAGGTGGCCCGGATGCGGGCCGAGGGGCGGATGCAGCCCGCGGGCGAGGCGCTGATCGCGGCGGCGCAGGCGAACGGGATGTGGAGCTTTCTCGACGACGTCGAGCTGCTGGAGGTGCCCGGCGACCTCGCCGCGGCGCTGGGCGATCTGCGCCCGGTCTGGGACGGCTGGCCGCGCTCGGTGAAGCGCGGGACGCTGGAGTGGATCAAGACCGCGAAGACGCCGCCGACGCGGGCGAAGCGGATCGCCGACGTCCGGGACAGCGCCGCGCAGGGGCTCCGGCCCTCGCCGTTTCGCCGGTAGGGGCCTCAGGCCGGGCGCACCAGCCGCGCCACCAGCCGCCGCGTGACCGGGGCGACGATCAGCACGCCGGGAAAGGCCAGCGTCCAGGCGCCCAGCCAGTTGGTCATCCAGGTGGTGAACACGCCCTCGCCGAGCCCCATCACCCGCAGGGTCGAGAAGCCGGAGACAAGGCAGGACATCAGCCCCGACAGGATCAGCGCGAACAGGAGCGGGGCCGCGCGGGCGGGAAACATGGGCTCAGACCTCCAGCTCGGCGGAGGGGATGACCGGGAAGAACCCGCCCCGGGAGACCAGCCCGAACCAGCGGGCGCCGTCGTGGTCGCGATGCTCGCCGATGTCCACCAGCCGGTAGAAGCTCTTGCGGTCGATCAGCGCCTCCAGCCCGCGCCGCACCATGACATAGGGCGACGGCTCGCCGGTCGCGGGGTCGCGGGTCACGCGGATCGGATGGTCCGGCCCCGCGACCACGGTGTCGCCCACGTTGGTGGTGAAGGTCAGGTCTGGTCCGTCCGCCCCGTCGGTGCGCTCGACATCGACGGCGACGAAGGGCGCATCGTCCACGGTGATGCCGACCTTCTCGACCGGGGTGACGAGGAAGTACTTGCCGTCCTCCAGCTTCAGGATCGACGCGAAGAGCCGCACCAGCGGTGCGCGCCCGATCGGCGTTCCGAGATAGAACCACGTGCCGTCCCGCGCGATCCGCATGTCGAGGTCGCCGCAGAACGGCGGGTTCCACAGGTGCACGGGCGGCGGGCCCTTCTTGCCAGCCGCGCGCGCGGAAGCGGCAATGTCGTCGGCGGACGGTTTCACGATGTTTTGTGAGCGCATTGCTTTTGCCATTCCTGCTGGAAGCGATACCTTGCCGGGAACGACGACGTAATTCCAGTGCGGAGCCCGACCATGACCGATCCCGAGACCCTTGTGACCGAGATCGAGGCGCTGGGCGCCCGCATGGCGGAGGCGCGCGCCTCGATCGCCACCCGGATCATCGGGCAGGAGCAGGTCGTGGACCTCGCCCTGACCGCGCTTTTGTCGGGCGGGCACGCGCTGCTGATGGGTCTGCCCGGCCTCGGCAAGACGCTGCTGGTGGACACGCTGTCGACCACGATGGGCCTGTCGGCGAACCGGGTGCAGTTCACCCCCGACCTGATGCCCGCCGACATCCTCGGCTCGGAGGTGCTCGACACCGGGGCGGACGGCGCGCGCTCGTTCCGCTTCATCGAGGGGCCGATCTTCTGCCAGCTCCTGATGGCGGACGAGATCAACCGCGCCAGCCCGCGCACCCAGTCGGCGCTTCTGCAGGCGATGCAGGAGCGGGAGGTGACGATTGCGGGCCAGCACCGTCCGCTGCCCGCGCCGTTCCACGTGCTCGCCACCCAGAACCCGATCGAGCAGGAGGGCACCTACCCGCTGCCCGAGGCGCAGCTTGACCGCTTCCTGCTGCAGATCGACGTGGCCTATCCCGACCGCGCGACCGAGCGCGGCATCCTGCTGGCGACCACCGGCACCGCCGAGGCCGCCCCGCACGAGGTGCTCGACGGCGCGGCGCTGATCGCGGCACAGAAGACGATCCGCCGGATGCCGGTGGGCGAGACCGTGGTCGAGGCGATCCTCGACCTGGTGCGCGCCTGCCGTCCGGGCCAGCCCGAGGCGCCCGAGACCGTGACCCGCGGCGTGGCCTGGGGGCCGGGGCCGCGCGCCGCGCAGGCGCTGATGCTGTGCGTGCGGGCGCGCGCCGTGTTGCAGGGCCGCCTTGCGCCGTCCATCGACGATGTCGCGGCGCTGGCCCGCCCGGTGCTGACGCACCGCATGGCGCTGACCTTCGCCGCACGGGCGGAAGGGCAGGAGCTCGGGTCCATCATCGACGGCGTGACGCGGCAGGTGACCCGCACCGAGGCGGCCGCGTGACCCATCCCGCGCCCTCCGCGCTGCACACGCCAGAGACGCTCCGCCACCGGTCGGAGACCGTCGCCGGAAGCCTGCCCGCGCTGATGATCGGGGCCGAGCACTTGGCGGCGACGGTGCTTCTGGGCGTGCACGGACGGCGGCGCGCGGGCATGGGTGACGAGTTCTGGCAGTACCGCCCGGCGGTCTCGGGGGACAGCCTGCGCGCCATCGACTGGCGCCGCTCGGCCCGGGCCGACGGCGCCTATGTGCGCGAGACCGAGTGGCAGGCGACGCAGGCGCTGATGCTGGGCGTCGATGACGGCGCGTCGATGGCCTTCGCCGGGGCGAAGGCGCGGCCCTCCAAGCTGCGGCGGGCGCAGACCTTGGCGATGGCGCTGGCGATCCTCGCGGTGCGCGGGGGGGAACGCGTCGGCCTGACCGGGCTCGACGAGCCGCCGAAGGGCGGCAAGGGGCAGCTTCTGCGTCTGGCGCAGGCGCTGATGGACCCGGTCGAGCCGCAGGACTACGGCACACCGAAGCCGCGCGCGCTGCCGCCGGGCAGCCGCGCGGTATTCCTGTCGGACTTCCTCGGCCCGGTGGAGGCGGTCGAGACCGCCCTGACGCAAGCCGCCGACCGGGGGGTGAAGGGCGCGCTGGTGCAGGTGCTCGACCCCGACGAGGAGGCGTTTCCGTTCAACGGGCGCACCGTCTTCGAGTCGATGCAGGGCACGCTGCGCTTCGAGACACTCAAGGCCAAGGGCCTGCGCACGGCCTATCTCGACCGGCTGGCCGAGCGGCGGGACCGGCTGGCGCTGCTGACCCGGCGCACCGGCTGGCAGTTCACCACCCATCACACCGGCGATCCGGCCGAGCCGACGCTGCTGTGGCTCTACCGCGCCCTCGACCGGGGGGCCTGAGATGTTCGCCATCGGACCCGTCGCCTTTGCCACGCCCGCGCTGCTGCTCGGCCTGATCGCGCTGCCGGTGCTCTGGCTGATCCTGCGCGCGGTGCCGCCCGCGCCGGTCCGTCGCCGCTTTCCCGGTGTCGCGCTTCTGCTGGGTCTGAAGGACCCGGAGACCGAGACCGACAAGACGCCGTGGTGGCTGCTGGTGTTGCGGGCGCTCGCCGTGGCCGCGATGATCATCGGCTTCGCCGGGCCGGTCCTGAACCCCGAGGCCGAGGGGGCGGGCGACGGGCCGCTCCTGATCCTCGCGGACGGAAGCTGGGCGGGCGCGCGTGACTGGTCGGCCCGGATCGACCGGATCGACGCCGAACTGGCCGAGGCCGCGCGTCTGGGCCGTCCGGCGGCGCTGGTCTCGCTGACCGACCTGCCGCCCGAAGCGCCGCGCTTCCGGCCCGCCGAGGCGCTGCGCGCAACGCTGCCGTCCTTCCGGCCGAACCCCTGGGCCCCGGACCCCGAGGCGGTCGCGGCCTGGATCGGCCGGCTCGATGGCGGCTTCGACACGCTGTGGCTGTCGGACGGCCTCGACTTCCCGGCCCGCGACGACCTGATCGCGGCGCTGCGGGCGCGCGGGACGGTGCGCGCGGTCGAGGGCGGGCGCGCCGTGCTGGCCATCGCCCCGGCGCGGCTAGCCGACGGGCAGGTCGAGGTCACCGTGCGCCGGGCCGATCCGGCCGGGGCGCGCGAGGTCGTCGTGATCGCACGCGGGCCCGATCCGAACGGCGTGACCCGCGAGTTGGAGCGCATCCCGGTCGCCCTGCAGGACGGCGCCACCGAGGGCAGCGCCCGGATCGCCATGCCCGCCGAGCTGCGTAACCGGATCACCCGGTTCGAGGTGCAGGGCCAGGTCCATGCGGGCGCCGTGAGCCTGGCGGACGACAGCCTGCGGCGGCGCGAGATCGCGCTGTTCTCGGGCCGTGACGACAGCGAGGGCCTGCAACTGCTGGAGCCGCTGCACTATCTCCGGCAGGCGCTGGAGCCGACCGCCGATCTTCTGGAACTGCCGCTGGCCGATGTGCTGCCCGCGAACCCGGACGCGATCCTGCTGGCGGACGTGGCGACCCTGTCCGGCGCGGAAGCCGCCGATCTGCTGGAGTGGGTCGAGAAGGGCGGGCTGCTGCTGCGCTTCGCCGGGCCGCGCCTGGCGGCCAGCGATGTCGCCCGGACCGAGGAAGACCCGCTGATGCCGGTGCGGCTGCGCGCGGGCGGACGCTCGGTCGGGGGTGCGATGAGCTGGGGCGAGCCGAAGACGCTGCGGCCGTTCGCGGAAGATTCGCCCTTCTTCGGCCTCGCCGTGCCGGACGATGTCGAGGTGACCGCGCAGGTGATGGCGCAGCCTGACCCCAACCTGCCCGAGCGGGTGATCGCGGCCCTGGCCGACGGCACGCCGCTGGTGACGCGCAAGGCGGTCGGGCAGGGGCAGGTCGTGCTGGTCCATGTCACCGCGAACGCCGAGTGGTCGACGCTGCCGCTGTCGGGTCTCTTCGTGCAGATGCTGGAGCGGCTGGCGGTCTCGACCCGGCCGAGCGAACTGACCGCCGAGGCGCTGGCGGGCACGACCTGGGTGCCGGACCAGCGCCTGACCGCGTTCGGCGTGCTGGAGGACGCGGGCATGCTGCCGGGCCTGTCCGGGGCGACGCTGGCCGAGGCGCCCCTGTCGCGCGAGGTGCCGCCGGGTCTCTATGCCGGGGGCGACCGGCGGATCGCGCGCAACGTGATCGGGCCGGAGACGGTGCTGACGCCCGCGGCATGGCCCGCCGGTGTCGCGGTCGAGGGGCTGGCGGTCGTGCCCGAACGCCCGCTGACCGGCTGGCTGCTGATGGCGGCGCTGATCCTGCTGGCGGTCGACGCGGTGGCCTCGCTGTGGCTGAGCGGGCGGCTGACCGGCCCGCGCGGCGCAACCGCGGCGCTGGTGCTCGGGCTGGCGCTGGCGCTGCCGGGCGGGCCGCTGCGCGCACAGGAGGCCGCCGGGCCGGATGCCTTCGCCATCGAGGCGACCAGCGCTGTCGTGCTGGCACATGTGCTGACCGGCGACGTGCGGCTCGACGACGTGGCCGAGGCCGGGCTGCGCGGGCTGGGGCAGGTGTTGTTCGAGCGCACCGCGGTCGAGCCGGCCGAGCCGATGGGGATCGACCTCGAAACCGACGAACTGGCCTTCTTCCCGTTCCTCTACTGGCCGGTCACCCCCGACCAGGCCCGCCCCAGCGCCGAGGCCTATGCCAAGCTGAACCGCTACCTGCGGTCGGGCGGCATGATCCTGTTCGACACCCGCGATGCGGACATCGCCGTCGGCGGGCGCGAGACCGAGGCGCTGCGCGGGCTGCAGCGGCTGGCAGCACCGCTGGACATCCCGCCGCTGGAGCCGCTGCCGCAGGACCATGTCCTGACGCGCACCTTCTACCTGCTGCAGGACTTTCCCGGCCGTTACCTCGGCCGCACGCTGTGGGTCGAGGCCGCGCCGCCCGATGCCGAGCGCGTCGAGGGCGTGCCGTTCCGCAATCTCAACGACGGGGTGACGCCGGTGGTGATCGGCGGCAACGACTGGGCGTCGGCCTGGGCCGTGGACGAGGCGGGACAGTACATGTTCCCGGTCGGGCGCGGCTACTCGGGGCGGCAGCAACGCGAACTGGCCTACCGTTTCGGGGTGAACCTGATCATGCACGTGCTGACCGGCAACTATAAGTCCGACCAGGTCCACGTGCCGGCCCTTCTGGACAGGCTGGGGAACTGATGGACGCGCTGACAACAGGCACCGTCGTCTTCGATCCGCTGCTGCCGTGGGGCGTGCTGGCCGCGCTGGCGGCGGGCATGGCCCTGCTGCTGGTCTTCGCGGGCTGGCGCGGGCTGCTGGGCGCCTGGGTGCGGGCGATCGGGGCGGCCGTGCTGCTGTTCGCGCTGGCCAACCCCAGCCTGCAGGAAGAAGAGCGCGACCCGCTGTCGGACATCGTGCTGGTCGTGGTGGACGAGAGCGCCAGCCAGCGGATCGGCGGCCGGGCCGAGCAGACCGAGGCGGCGCTGACCGCGCTGGAGGCCGAGATCACCGCCCGTCCGAACACCGACCTGCAGGTCGTGCGGCTGGGCGATGCCCCGGGGGACGGCGGCACGCTTCTGATGACCGCGCTGTCCGAAGCGCTGGCCGAGATCCCGCAGGCGCGGCTGGCGGGGGTGATGCTGCTGTCGGACGGGCAATTGCATGACCTCGACCGCCTGCCGCCGCTGCCCGCACCGATGCACCTGCTGCTGTCGGGCCAGCCCGACGACTGGGACCGGCGGCTGGTGGTGAAGAACGCCCCGGCCTTCGGGATCATCGGCGAAGAGGTCAGCATGGTCCTGCGGGTCGAGGACCAGGGCGCCGTGCCCGCGTCCGAGGCGACGGGCCAGGTCGCGGTCGAGGTCGCCATCGACGGCGGCGATCCGTTCACCGCGCGCATTCCGCTGGGGCGCGACATCGAGGTGCCGCTTGTCCTGCAGCATGGCGGGCAGAACGTCGTCACCTTCCGCGTCGCCGAGGCCGAGGGCGAACTGACCGACCGCAACAACGCCGCCGTGGTGCAGATCAACGGCGTGCGCGACCGGCTGCGGGTGCTGCTGGTCTCGGGCGAGCCGCATGCGGGCGAACGGACCTGGCGCAACCTGCTGAAGTCCGACGCAGCGGTGGACCTCGTGCATTTCACCATCCTGCGCCCGCCGGAAAAGCAGGACGGCGTGCCGGTTACCGAGCTGTCGCTGATCGCCTTCCCGACGCGCGAGCTGTTCCTCGACAAGATCGACGAGTTCGACCTGATCATCTTCGACCGCTACTCGCGGCGCGGCATCCTGCCGGGCATCTACTACGAGAACATCGCCAATTACGTCCGCGAGGGGGGCGCCGTGCTGGTGGCGGCCGGGCCGGAGTTCGCCGATGCCTCGTCGATCTACCGCTCGGCGCTGGGCGACGTGCTGCCCGGCGCGCCGACCGCGCGGGTGCTGGAGGAAGGCTACCGGCCGCAAGTCTCGGAGGTCGGGCTGCGCCACCCGGTGACGGCGGGCCTGTTCCAGGGCGAGGCGCCCGAATGGGGTCGCTGGATGCGGCTGGTGGAGCTGGACCGCACCTCGGGCGATGTCGCGATGACCGGGCCGGGCGAGCGTCCGCTGTTGATCCTCGACCGGGTGGGCGAGGGGCGCGTGGCGCTGCTGGCCTCCGATCAGGCGTGGCTGTGGGACCGGGGGTTCGAGGGCGGCGGGCCGCAACTGGAACTGCTGCGGCGGCTGGCGCACTGGATGATGAAGGAGCCGGAGCTCGAAGAGGACGCGCTGGTGGCCGAGGCCGACGGGCAGACCCTGACGATCACCCGGCGCGCGCTCGACGACGCCCCGCGCGAGGTCACGATCACCGGGCCCGACGGCAGCGTGACCGTGCTGCCGATGGACACCGTTGCGCCCGGCCGGTCGCAGGCGGTGTTCGATGCGCCAGAGCCGGGCCTCTACCGGCTGGCGGAGGGTGACCTTGAGCGGGTCACGGCGCTCGGCCCCGCCGCGCCGCGCGAGTTCGAGGAGACGATCGCCAGCGGTGCGAAGCTCGACCCGGCGGTGCGCGAGACACGCGGCGGGATCGTGGCGCTGTCCGAGGGCGTGCCGGACCTGCGCACGGTGCGCGAGGGCCGGGTGGCCGCCGGGCGCGGCTGGATCGGGATCACCCCGCGCGACGCCGCGCTGACCACCGACCTGCGGGTGTCCCCGCTGGTGGCGGCGTGGCTCTTCCTGGCGCTGGCCGCGCTGCTCAGCGTCGCGGCCTGGCTGCGTGAGGGGCGGCGGGCCTGAGCCGGGCTTTCGGAACGTTTAAGGCCGGGGTTCGGACGGCTTAAGGACCGGAAGGGTCCGGCCGTGGGAGGGTCGTTTCATCGAAGCGACACCCCATGACCCGGAGACCCGCCATGACCCGCCTGACCCTCGACACCGCCGTTGTTCCCGCCGCCTCTGCCGCCCCGGTGCGCCTTGGCGGGCTGATCGCCGCCCTCGGGGCACGGCTGGCCGCGCTGGGCACCCCGCGCGTCGTGACCCCCGAGGACCTGCTGGCCGCGCGCGCCCGCGCCGAAGCCGCCCGCCGCGCCGCCGACCGCCTGCTGCGCTGAGCGCGCTATTCGGGAAAGCCGTTCGCCCGCAGCGCCTCTGTCATCAGCTCCAGGTACTCCGGGCTGTGCTGTGGCCGGGTCCGCTTGAAGGTCGAGACGCTCATGTCCGGCACCTTCCGCCGCAGCCATTCGGCCATCCGCGCCGAGTCGGCCGTGCGCCCCAGGGCCCAGTAGACCCCGATCAGGCTGAGCTGGTTCGAGGCGAACTCGGGATACTCGGTCATTGCCTGCTCATAGGCCGTCACCGCCCGCGCATAGTCCCCGAGCTGGAACAGCGCGTTGCCGATCCCGCAGTTGATGACGCCGATATGCGGGTGCAGCGGGCTGAGGCGCTTGGCGCGTTCCAGATGGGTGATCGCCGGTTCATTGTCGTTGAGGTAGTTGTACACCCAGCCCAGCAGCATGTGGACGGTGCCGGAGTTCGGGTTCAGCACCGCCGCCCGCTGCAGCGCCGTCAGCCCCTCGCGATAGCCGCGCCCGATATAGGCCATGTAATGCCCGGCATAGGCCAGCGCGAAGGCGTCGTCGGTGCCGCTGTCGAGCACGATCCGCGCATTGGGCAGCGCGGCCTCGGCCTGTTCGAAGGTCCACCAGCGCGTGGCGAAGGACGAGGTGTGGGCATAGCAGACCAGCGCGTGGGCGTGGATGTAGCCCGCATCGAGCGCCAGCGCTTGCCGGATCAGCGTCAGCCCTTCGGACAGCGCTTCCGGGGCGTGGAGCTTCGCGATCAGCGGCAACGCCCGCAGGCAGAGGTCGTAGGCGGCAAGGCTGCCGGTGGGCTTGGCGCGGGCGCGGGCGGCCTCGGCCCAGATCAGCTTCGGTTCGAGCGCGCCCGCGACCCGGGCGGCGACCTCGTCCTGCAACTCGAAGATGTCGTCGGTGCTGCCGTCGAACCGCTCCTGCCAGAGCGTATGCCCGGTTCCGGCCTCGGCCAGCTGGGTGAAGATGCGCAGCCGCTGCCCGGCCTGCTGGATCGACCCTTCGAGCACGTAGCGCACGCCCAGATCGCGTCCGACCTCGGCCAGGTCGACGGTGCGGCCCTTGTAGGTGAAGCTGGAGGTGGAGGAGATCACGAAGATCCCCGAGACCCGGCTGAGCGCCGTGGTGATCTCGGTCACTATGCCGTCCACCAGATAGCCCCGGTCGGCGCTGCCGGTGAGGTTGGTGAAGGGCAGCACCGCCAGCGACGGGATGTCGGGCACCTGTGGCGCTGCGCCGGTGTCGGGCAGGGCGGCGGGCGCGTCGAGGGTCAGCCGGTAGCCGATGCCGGGGACGGTCTGGATCGCCTGCCGCCCGAGTGCCTTGCGCAGGCCGGCGATCTGCACCGTCAGGTTGCTTTCCTCGACGATCAGGCCGGACCAGACCGCGTCGAGCAGTTCCTGTTTCGTCACCACGCGGTCGGCATGGGCGTGCAGGTAGGCGAGCACGTCGAACGCCCGTGCCCCGAGGGGCAACTCGGTGCCGTCGAGGCGCGCGCGGCGCAGGTCGTCGAGGATTTCCAGCGGCAGCGGTCCGGCCTCCCGGTGTGTCGCCCCCGACTTTAGCGGGGGAGGGGGGGCCTGCCCAGCGTCACGAAACCGACATGACCCTGTAATGCGCCCGTTGCGTTGCGGCGGCACTGACGCCGGGACACTAGCAAGGGAGTCTCTCCATGTCCGTCCGCCTGCTGATGGCCACCACCGCGATGGTCGGCCTGACCGCCGCCCCGGCGCTGGCCGAAATGAACTTCAACCGCGTGGCCTCGTTCCCGGTCGCATCGAACTTCGCGGGCGATGCCCCGGACGTGACCTCGGCCGAGATCATCGCGGCGACCGCCGATGGCATGACGCTGGTCTACACCGACAGCCCGGCGGGCGTGATCGGCGCGATCGACATCACCGACCCGGCCAACCCGCAGCCGAAGGGCGTGATGGAGATGGCCGGCGAGCCGACCGCGGTGTCGATCCTCGGCACCACCGCCTTCGTCGGCGTGAACACCTCCGAGAGCTACACCGCGCCGTCGGGCTTCGTGAAGATCGTGGACGTCGCCACCATGACCGAGACCGGGCGCTGCGACCTGGGCGGTCAGCCGGACTCGACCGCCATCGCCAAGGACGGCTCGCTGCTGGCGGTCGCCGTGGAGAACGAGCGCGACGAGGACCTCGGCGACGGGCGCGTGCCGCAGATGCCCGCGGGCCATGTCGCGCTGTTCCCGATCGTGGACGGCGCCATCGACTGCGCGACGATGATCAAGGCCGACGTGACGGGCCTCGCCGAGATCGCGGGCGAGGACCCGGAGCCCGAGTTCGTGGACATCAACGGCCTCGGCGAGACCGCCGTGACGATGCAGGAGAACAACCACATCGTGGTGCTCGGCCGTGACGGCTCGGTCGTGTCGCATTTCTCGGCCGGGGCGGTGGACCTCGAGGGGATCGACACCCAGGACGAGCGCGCAGCGCTTCTGTTCACCGACAGCCAGCCGGGCCGCCTGCGCGAGCCGGACGGCCTGCAGTGGATCGACGACGACCATTTCGCCATCGCCAACGAGGGCGACATGGACGGCGGGTCGCGCGGCATGACCATCTTCCGCAAGGACGGCACGCTGGTCTGGGAAAGCGGTCCGAGCTTCGAGCATGCCATCTTGCAGATCGGCCACTATCCGGACCGCCGCTCGGACGCCAAGGGCGTCGAGCCGGAGGGCATGGAATTCGCGGTCTTCGACGGCACGCCCTACCTGTTCCTCCTGTCCGAGCGCGCCTCGATCGTCGGCGTCTATGACGTCACCGACCCGACCGCGCCGGTGCTGAAGCAGCTGCTGCCCTCGGGCATCTCGCCGGAGGGCGCGATCGCCATCCCCGAGCGCGGCCTTCTGGCGACCGCCAACGAGTTCGACGGCTTCGAGGACGGCGCTGCCCGCGCGCATGTCATGGTCTACCAGTACCAGGACGCCCCGGCGGTCTATCCGCATCTGACCTCGGCCGGTGCCGACACCCTGATCGGGTGGGGCGCGAACTCGGGCATGGTCGGCGCTCCCGACGGCACGATCTACGCGGTCAACGACAGCTTCTACGGCTTCCAGCCGACCATCTTCCACATCGACCCGAGCCAGACCCCGGCGCGGATCGTGGACGCGATCCCGGTGACGCGCGCGGGTCGCCCGGCGCAGAAGCTGGACATGGAAGGCATCACCCTGGACGGCGAGGGCAACTTCTGGGTGGCCTCCGAAGGCCGCACCGACCGCCTCGTGCCGCACGCGCTCTACAAGATCGCGCCGGACGGCGAGATCGAGGAAGAGATCTCGTTCCCGGCCGAGCTGCTGGCCAACGAGGTGCGCTTCGGTGCGGAAGGCATCACGCTGATCGGTGACACGCTCTGGATCGCCATCCAGCGCGAGTGGAAGGACGACCCGAAGAACACCGTGAAGCTGGTCTCCTACAACACCGAAACCGGCGAGTGGGGCGCGGTGCGCTACGAGAAGGCCGAGCCCGCCACCGGCTGGGTCGGGCTGTCGGAAATCACCGCCCACGGCGACTGGGTCTACGTCGTCGAGCGCGACAACCAGATCGGCACCGCAGCGGTGACCAAGAAGGTCTACCGCATCCCGGCCGCCGAGATGGTGCCCGCGGCGCTGGGCGGCGAGTTGCCTGTGGTGTCGAAGGAACTAGTCGCCGACCTGATCCCGGCGCTGACCTCGACCGGCGGCTACGTGCTCGACAAGGTCGAAGGCCTGGCGATCACCCCGGACGGCACGATCTGGGTCTCGACCGACAACGACGGCGTCGACGACCATTCCGGCGAGACGATGTTCTTCAGCATCGGCACCGCCGAGTAATTTCACCGAGACCTTTTCAGTCGGCATTGGTGAGGGGCCCCGCGTGCAAGCGCGGGGCCTTTTTTCCGTCCCGCGCCCCGGGCGCACCGGGGCGCGACGTCCTGTCCGAAGATAGGTCTGGACGGTTGCGAGAATTGGTTATACTTTTTTACCAATACCAGCGCCATGGGAGGGACGATCATGCAGATGCCGACGCCGAACGCCGGTGTGATGGCCAAGAAGGCCCGTATCGTCGCGCGCCTGCGCGAAGTGCTGCCCGATCATGCCGTGATCCATGATCCCGAAGAAACCCGCGCCTATGAATGCGACGCGCTGACCGCCTACCGCTGCCCGCCGCTGGCCGCGGTGCTGCCCTCGACGACCGAGGAGGTCAGCGCGGTCCTGCGCATCTGCCACAAGGAGGGCGTGCCGGTGGTGCCGCGCGGCTCGGGCACCTCGCTGGCGGGAGGGGCGCTGCCCACGGCCGATTCGGTGATCCTCGGCGTGGCGCGGCTGAACCGGGTGCTGGAGACGAATTACGCCGACCGCTACATCCGGGTGCAGTCCGGGCGCACCAACCTCAGCGTGACCGGCGCGGTCGAGGCGGAAGAGTTCTTCTATGCCCCCGACCCCTCGTCGCAGCTGGCCTGTGCCATCGCGGGCAATATCGCGATGAACTCGGGCGGGGCGCATTGCCTGAAATATGGCGTGACCACCAACAACCTGATGGGCGTGACGATGGTGCTGATGGACGGCACCGTGGTCGAGATCGGCGGCGCGCATCTCGATGCGGGCGGTCTGGACCTGCTGGGCGTGATCTGCGGTTCGGAAGGGCAACTGGGCGTCGTGACCGAGGCCACGCTGCGCATCCTGCGCAAGCCCGAGGGCGCGCGGCCGGTGCTGATGGGCTTCGACTCGAACGAGGTCGCCGGGGCCTGCGTCAGCGACATCATCAAGGCGGGCGTCCTGCCGGTGGCGATCGAGTTCATGGACCGGCCCTGCATCGAGGCGACCGAGGCCTTTGCCAAGGCCGGCTACCCGATGTGCGAGGCACTGCTGATCGTCGAGGTCGAGGGCAGCCCGGCCGAGATCGACATGCAGCTCGGCCTGATCAAGCAGATCGCGCTGCGCCACAACCCTGTGGAACTGCGCGAGAGCCAGTCCGAGGACGAGTCGAAGAAGATCTGGCTCGGGCGGAAGTCGGCCTTCGGCGCGATGGGGCAGATCAACGACTACATGTGCCTCGACGGCACGATCCCGGTCAGCGAACTGCCGCGCGTGCTGGGCGGCATCAAGGAGCTGTCGAAGAAATACGGGCTGGACGTCGCCAACGTGTTCCATGCCGGGGACGGCAACATGCACCCGCTGATCCTGTTCGATGCCAACAAATCGGGCGACCTGGAGCTGTGCGAGGCGATGGGGGCGGACATCCTGAAGCTCTGCGTCGAGGTCGGCGGCTGCCTGACCGGCGAGCACGGCGTGGGGATCGAGAAGCGCGACCTGATGCACGCCCAGTTCACCGAGGGCGACATGGAAGCCCAGCTCAGGGTCAAGGACGTGTTCGATCCGGCCTGGCTCTTGAACCCGGCCAAGGTGTTCCCGCTGACCGTCACGGCCTCGCGCCGGGAACCGGCCGCCGCGGCGGCCTGAGACCGCGGACCGGGGCTCCGCCCCGGACCCCGGAGTATTTTTTGCCAAGAAGAGGGGTGCGGCGATGCTGGCACCGAGCACCGAAGCCGAGCTGAGCGCGGTCCTGCGCGACGCGACCGGCCCGTTCGAGATCGTCGGCGGTGGCACCCGGCCGGTGGGCGCGCCGGTGGCGGCGACACCGCTGTCCACTGCCGGGTTCGCGGGGATCCGCCTCTACGAGCCGGGCGCGCTGACGCTGGTGGCCGGGGCGGGGACGCCGCTGGCCGAGATCGAGGCCGCGCTTGCCGAGGGCAACCAGCGCCTGCCCTTCGAGCCGATGGATCACCGCGGGCTGCTCGGGACCGCAGGAGAGCCGACCATCGGCGGCGTGGTCGCCGCCAATGTCAGCGGGCCGCGTCGGATCCAGGTCGGGGCCTGCCGCGACAGCCTGATCGGCGTGCGCTTCGTGGACGGGCGCGGCGAGATCATCAAGAACGGCGGCCGGGTGATGAAGAACGTCACCGGCTACGACCTCGTGAAGCTGCTGGCAGGTTCGCACGGCACGCTGGGGGTGCTGACCGAGGTCGCCTTCAAGGTGCTGCCGCGGCCCGATGCCGCCGGCGTCGTGATGATCGAGGGTTTGAGCGACGCGCGCGCGGTCGAGGCGCTGGCGATGGCGCTGGGTTCGCCCTTCGAGGTGTCGGGGGCGGCGCATGTCTGCGCGGGCCCTGACGGGCCTCCGGTGACCATGCTGCGGGTCGAGGGGTTCGCCGAACAGGTGGACTACAGGACGGCGAGGCTGCAGGCGCTGCTGGCGGAGTTCGGGCCGAGCACGGTCGAGACGGACCCGGTCCGCACCGCCGAGGGCTGGGCCTGGATCCGCGACGCGGCGCCGTTCCACGGCACCGGGGGCGACGTGTGGCGGCTGTCGCTGAAGCCCTCGGACGCGCCCGCGCTGGTGGCGAAACTGAACGCGGACCGGGTGCTCTATGACTGGGGCGGCGGGCTGGTGTGGGCCGAGCTGCCGCCCGGCACCGATGCGCGGGCCCGGCTGGGCCGGTTCGACGGCCATGCCACGCTGGTGCGGGCGAGTGCCGAGACCCGCACCCGCCTGCCGGTGTTCCAGCCGGACCCCGCGCCGCTGGCGGCGATCACCAAGGGCCTGCGCGCGCAGTTCGATCCGCGCGGCCTGCTGAACCCCGGACGGATGGGATAGCCCGATGCAGACCACCTTCACGCCCGAGCAACTGAAAGCGCCCGCGATCCAGCGCTCGAACGAGATCCTGCGGACCTGCGTCCATTGCGGGTTCTGCACCGCCACCTGCCCGACCTACCAGGTGCTGGGCGACGAGCTCGACAGCCCGCGCGGGCGGATCTACCTGATCAAGGACATGCTGGAGAAGGGCCGCCCGGCGGACGAGAAGACGGTCAAGCACATCGACCGCTGCCTGTCCTGCCTCGCCTGCATGAGCACCTGTCCCTCGGGCGTGCATTACATGCACCTCGTCGATCATGCCCGCGAGTATATCGAGCAGACCTACCGGCGGCCGTTCTCGGACCGGGCGCTGCGCTGGATCCTCGCGCGCATCCTGCCCTATCCGATGCGGTTCCGGATCGCGCTGCTGGGCGCCAAGATCGGGCGGCCCTTCGCCCGGCTGATGCCCGACGCGCGGCTGCGGGCGGTGCTGGAGATGGCGCCGAAGCGGATTCCGCCGGTCAGCCGCAACGACGATCCGCAGGTGTTCCCGGCCAGCGCGCCGCGTCGCAAGCGGGTTGCGCTGATGACCGGCTGTGCGCAGCGGGCGCTGAACACCGACATCAACGACGCGACGATCCGCCTGCTGCGGCGGCTGGGCTGTGACGTCGTGATCGCGGAGGGGCAGGGCTGCTGCGGGGCGCTGACTCATCACATGGGCAAGACCTCGGAGAGCCACGCCACGGCGGCGAAGAACATCCGCGCCTGGGTGCGCGAGATGGACGGCGAGGGGCTGGACGCGATCGTCATCAACACCTCCGGCTGCGGCACCACGGTCAAGGATTACGGGCACATGTTCCGGACCGAGGTGCTGGCGGCGGACGCGGCGCGCGTCTCGGCCATCGCGATGGATGTCTCGGAGCTTCTGAGCACGCTCACGCTGCCCGCGACCGGGCCGCAGCGGCTGAAGGTGGCCTATCACGCGGCCTGCTCGCTGCAGCACGGCCAGCAGATCAAGACCGCGCCCAAGGACCTGCTGAAGGCGGCGGGCTTCAAGGTGGTCGAGCCCGCGGACAGCCACCTGTGCTGCGGATCGGCGGGGACCTACAACCTTATGCAGCCCGAGATCTCGAAACAGCTGAAGGCGCGCAAGGTCGAGACGCTGGAGGCGACGCGGCCGGACGTGATCGCGGCGGGCAATATCGGCTGCATGATGCAGATCGGATCGGGGACCGGGGTGCCGGTGGTGCACACGGTCGAGCTGCTCGACTGGGCGACAGGCGGGCCGGTGCCGCGCGCGCTGGTGGAGGCCGGGCTGGAAACAGCCTGAGCCCCGCCCAACTTTCGCCCAGCCCCGGGGTCACCTTCATGCGCATGAGCCTGCTGCCGTCTGCCCGCACCCTGGTGCTGTTCGTGATCCTTGTCCTCGCCGCGCTGCGCGGCGGCGCGGGGCATGCCCAGACCCCCCTGATTGCCCTCGACACCACCGATGCGGGTCGCGACTTCGCGGCGGTCGGGCGGCTCGACCTCGACGGGCGGGGGTTCTGCACGGCGACGCTGGTGGCCGAGGACCTGGTGCTGACGGCGGCGCATTGCCTCTTCGACCGACGCAGCGGGGCGCGCCTGCCGCTGGCCGGGCTGACCTTCATGCCGGGCTTTCGCAACGGCAGCGCCGCGGCCTATCGCGCGGTGCGCCGGGCAGCGGTCGATCCGCGCTACCGGCTGCGCGATCCCGATCCCGTCACCCGGGTCGGCGCGGACCTCGCGCTGCTGGAGCTGAGCCAGCCGATCCGCGTCGCGGGGATTGCGCCGCTGCGTGTGGCCGAGCGGACGCCGGGGCTGACCGATGTCTCGGTGGTCTCCTACGCCCGCGAGCGCGAGCAGGCGCCGTCGCTGGAGCGGTCCTGTTCCGTGCTGACCGAGGAGGAGCGCGCGCAGGTCCTGTCCTGCGACGTCGACTTCGGGGCTTCGGGTGCTCCGGTCTTCCTCAGCCTCGGCGGGGTGCCGGAACTGGTGGCCGTCGTCTCGGCCAAGGCGGTCTGGGAAGGGCGGCGCGTGGCGCTCGCCAGCCGGATCGAGGACCGGGTGGGACGGCTGGCCGACCTGCTGGCCCCCGACGGACCCGAGCCGGGCCGGGTGGTGGCGGGCAGTGCCGTCGGCACCTCCGGCCGGGTGATGCAGGGCGGCAGCGCGGTCAAGTTCCTGCGCCCCTGACCCGGGTCCGGCGGGGTCTTGAAAGCGAAAAGCGCTGTTCCTAACTCAGCATTGTCGCGGGGCCCATGATGGGGCCGCGGCACCTGACAGGGTCGCCCCGCACGGGGGGCCCGAACCGACACGCAACCATCGCTTCCCAGGAGGATGACCCATGCGTCACATCGACATGACCCCGCTCTACCGTGCCACCGTCGGCTTCGACCGCTTCGCCGAGATCGTCGACAGCCTGCTTGCCAGCGACATTCCCAGCCAGAGCGGCTACCCGCCCTTCAACATCGAGAAGACCGCCGAGGACCGCTACCGTATCTCCATCGCGGCCGCCGGCTTCACCGAGGACGACCTGACCGTCGAGGTGAAGGAGAACACCCTCTTCGTCACCGCGAAGAAGGCCGACGGGGACGAGGAGCGCACCTTCCTGCACCGCGGCATCGCCGAGCGCAGCTTCGAGAAGCGCTTCACGCTGGCCGACCATGTCCGCGTCGAAGGCGCGCGGCTGGAGAACGGCCTGCTCGACATCGACCTGAAGCGCGAGGTGCCCGAGGCCCTGAAGCCGCGCCGGATCGAGATAAGCGGTCCGAAGACCCTCGACGTGAAGGCCGTCGAGGCCCAGACCGCCGCCTGAGCGGCCTGACAGACCAGCCTGTTTTTCCTCCGAGAACGGCAAAGGCGCGCCCGAGGGCGCGCCTTTTTCCTGTCCGGTGTCTGCTGGCGGTCAGACCGCCATGCAGATGTATTTCATCTCGAGGTACTCCTCGATGCCGTGCTTCGAGCCTTCACGCCCGAGGCCCGACTGCTTGACCCCGCCGAAGGGCGCGACCTCGGACGAGATGATCCCGGTGTTCACCCCGACGATGCCGTATTCCAGCGCCTCGGCGACGCGGGTGACGCGGCTCAGGTCGCGGGCATAGAAATAGGCGGCGAGGCCGTAGATCGTGTCGTTCGCCATCGCGATCACGTCCTCGACGTCGTCGAAGCGGAAGAGCGGGGCGAGCGGGCCGAAGGTCTCTTCACGGGCGACGGCCATCTGCTGCGTGACGCCGGTCACAAGCGTCGGCTCGAAGAAGAAGCCGCCGTTCGAGGCGCGCTTGCCGCCGGTCACCAGCGTGCCGCCCTTCTCGGTGACGTCGCCCAGGTGTGCTTCGACCTTGGCGACCGCGTCGGCATTGATCAGCGGGCCCATGGTCACGCCCTCGGCGAAGCCGTCGCCCAGCTTGAGGTCCTTGATCGCCTCAGCGAGTTTCGCGGCGAAGGCGTCGTAGACCCCGGACTGGACGTAGATGCGGTTGGCACAGACGCAGGTCTGTCCGGCGTTGCGGAACTTGCACATCATCGCGCCGCGCACCGCTGCGTCGAGGTCGGCGTCATCGAACACGATGAACGGCGCATTGCCGCCCAGCTCCATCGAGCATTTCTTCACCTGGTCGGCGGCCTGCCGCAGCAGGATGCGCCCGACCTCGGTCGAGCCGGTGAAGGTGATCTTGCGGACCACCGGGTTCTGGCACAGCTCTTCGCCGATGTCCTTGCCCTGCGCCGCGGGCAGGATCGACAGCAGGCCTTTCGGCAGACCGGCGCGGTCCGCGAGAACGCCGAGGGCGAGGGCCGACAGCGGCGTGTCCTCGGCGGGCTTCACGATCATCGCGCAGCCGGCGGCCAGCGCCGGGGCCGCCTTGCGGGTGATCATCGCGTTCGGGAAGTTCCACGGCGTGATCGCGCCCACCACGCCGACCGGCTGGCGGATTACCTGGATGCGGGTGCCGGGCGCGGTGCCGGGGATCGTCTCGCCGTAGACGCGCTTGGCTTCCTCGGCGAACCACTCGACGAAGGAGGCGCCATAGGCGATCTCGCCCTTCGCCTCGGCCAGCGGCTTGCCCTGCTCGGCGGTCAGGATCACGGCGAGGTCGTCCTGGTGCTCCATCATCAGGTCGAACCAGCGCCGCAGCACACCGGCGCGCTGCTTGCCGGTCAGGGCGGCCCAGTCCTTCTGCGCGGCCTCCGCGGCGGCAATCGCGCGCGCGGTCTCGGCCCGGCCAAGGTCGGGCACGCTGGCGATCACGTCGCCGCGCGCCGGGTTCAGCACGTCGAAGGTCGCGCCGCTGTCGGCCTCGACCCATTCGCCTGCCAGGTAGGCCTTCGTGGCCAGCAGGTCCGGGTCCTTCAGCAGGGCCTTGAGGTCGGTAATCGTGTCGAGCATGGTGGCCTCCCTCGCCAAGGTTTCGCACCTGAGGTAAGCCCGCTGCGGGAGGAGATCAAATGGATTGGGACGACGCCTACGCCAATGCGGCGCATATTCCGGGCTCGGACGCGTTTCCGCCGCGCTGGTCCGCGGCGGCGGCCGCCTTCCGCGCCGCGCATCCGCCGGAGGGGCTGAGCACCGGCCCGCACCCGCGCGAGACGGTGGACCTGATCCGGCCCGAGGGACCCGCGCGGGGCCTCGTGGTCTTCATCCACGGCGGCTACTGGCTGCGCTTCGATCCGTCCTACTGGACGCATTTCCTCGCCGGGCCGCTGGCGGAGGGCTGGGCGGTCGCTCTGCCCGGCTATCCGCTTTGCCCCGAGGTGGACGTGGCCGCGATCACCCGCAGCGTCGCGCGGTCCGTCGCAGCGGTCGCGGCCCGGGTGCCGGACGGCCCGGTGCGGATCGCAGGTCACTCGGCGGGCGGGCACCTGGCCGCCCGGATGGTCTGTGCCGATACGGGGCTCGGCTGCCGGTCGCGGGTCGACCGGGTGGTGCCGATCTCGCCCGTCGCGGACCTGCGCGAGTTGCAGAAGACCGCGATGGCCGGGCCGCTGCACCTGACCGACGCGAGCGCGGCGGCAGAAAGCCCGGTGCTGCACCCGGCCCCGGAGGGTGTCGCGGTCACCGTCTGGGTCGGGGCGGACGAACGGCCCGTGTTCCTCGACCAGGCGCGCTGGCTGGGCGCGGCCTGGTCCTGCCCGGTCGAGGTCGAGGCGGGCCGGCACCACTTCGACATCGTCGACGGGCTGGCCGATCCCGCGCACCCGCTCTGCCGCGCGCTTACCGGCTGAACCGCTGGCCCCATGTCGGCAGCAGGTCCCCGGGGGCGGGTGTTGCCGCAAACACCGCGCGGGCGATGGCCCGCGACAGGGTGGTGGCCGCGACATGGCCGAGCAGCGCCTGCATCCGGGCGTCCGGCACACCCGCCGTCCCGGTGGCCGCCGCGAACACGAGGTCCCCGTCATGGGGCGTGTGCGACGGCACCAGCGCGCGCGCCAGCCCGTCATGCGCCGCGACCGCCATGCGGGTCGCCTGCGCCTGCGTCAGCGTGGCGTCGGTCGCGACGATGGCGATGGTGGTGGCGGTGCCCGGATCGGGCTTCGGTCCCGGCAGCCAGGCCGGATCATGCGCGGGGGCGGGGCCGAGGCCGCCGAACTCCGCCGCCAGTTCCCAGGGCGCGGCCCAGAACCACGGCCCGTCCCCGACGGTCGCCGATCCCAGTGCGTTGACGGCGACCAGCGCGCCGACGGTCACGCCCTCGACCACGGTCGAGGCGGTCCCGAGCCCGCCCTTGAGCGTCGCGGTGGTGGCCCCGGTGCCCGCGCCGACGCTGCCGATCGCGACCTCCGGACCGGCGGCGGCCAGCGCCGCAAGCCCGAGTGCCTTGTAGGGGTTCTCGGTCCAGGCCTTGTCCCCGCCGTTGGCGAGGTCGAACAGGATCGCGCCGGGCACGATCGGCACCCGCTGCCCGCGCGCGACGAACCCGCGCCCCATCGCGCGCAGCCCGTCCGCCACGCCCGACGCGGCATCCAGCCCGAAGGCCGAGCCACCCGACAGGACCAGCGCGTCCACCTCCTGCACCAGCCGGTCGGGGGCCAGCAGGTCGGTCTCGCGGGTGCCGGGCGCGCCGCCCATCACGTGCACGGCTGCGACGAAGGGGCGCTCGCCCAGCACCACGCTGCACCCGGTCCGGATCGTCGCGTCCGAGGCATGGCCGACGCGCAGATCCGCCACGTCGGTGATCGCGTTCCGCGGACCGGGGCGCATCATGTCGCGCGCACCACCGTGCCCGGGTAAAGGCCGAGGAACCGCAGGCGCGGCGTCTCCAGCGGCAGCGCACCGGGCAGGAACAGCACCAGCGTGTCGGCCTCGCCCATCTCGGTCAGGATGCCGGTGATGATCTGCGGCGCGAAGTAATGCCCGAGTCGCGCGCGCAGGTTGGTCCCCTGCATCACGTCGATCCGGTCGAGGTCGGTGTCCGGGGCCATGTCGAGCAGGTGCGCGAAGACCAGCGGCTGGCTGGCGAACACGCCCGAGGCGACAGGGATCTCGGTGGCGACGCGGGTCATCAGATGCAGCGCCCGCCGTCCACTTCCATCGCCACGCCGGTGATCATGCTGGCGCCGTCCGAGCACAGGAAGACCGCGGCGTTGCCCATGTCCTCGGGCGTCGAGAACCGGCCGAGCGGGATGGTTGACAGGAACTTCGCGCGGATCTCGGGCGTGTCCTCGCCCATGAAGGACTTCAGCAGCGGCGTCTCGCCCGCCACCGGGTTGATCGCGTTCACCCGCACGCCGGCGGGGGCCAGTTCGACCGCCATCGCCTTGGTCGCGGTGATCATCCAGCCCTTCGAGGCGTTGTACCAGTTCAGTCGCGGGCGCGGCGAGACCCCTGCGGTCGAGGCCACGTTCAGGATCGCGCCTGTCCCGGCGGCCTTCATCGCGGGCACGAGGTGCTTCGCGGTCAGATAGACCGACTTCGCGTTGACGGCGAGGACACGGTCGAACTCGTCCTCGGTGACCTCCTCCATCGGCTTCGGCAGATGCGTGATGCCCGCGTTGTTCACCAGGATGTCGACCCGTCCCCAGGCCGCCAGCGCCGCCGCGGCCATGGCGGCGACGGAGGCGTTGTCCGACACGTCGACCATCTGCGCGAGGCCGCCGATCTCGGCGGCGACGGCCTCGGCGGCGGCGGTGTTGATGTCGGCCACCATCACGGTCGCGCCCTCGCGCGCGAAGGCCCGCGCGATTCCCGCGCCGAACCCCGAGCCGCCGCCGGTCACGATCGCCGTCTTGTCCTTCAGTTGCATGTGCCGCCCCTTCCCGTTTTCCGCAGGGTGCGACGGCAAAAGGGGAGGTGCAACCCTCCCCTTCTTCTTGGCTCAAATACTCATCCCCGGCCTGCCGAGGGGCGGATCGTCAGGCGTGGATCGCACCGTCACCGCAGGTGGCGACCGTCCCGCAGGGCGGGTCGCCCCGGTGGGGCGAACCGAGGGAGGAACGACCGCCCGCAAGGGCGGGCGTGGGCCTGCGTTGCCCGTCGCCTCAGGCGTGGATCGCGCCGTCGCCGCAGGCCAGCGCGGCCTCGCGCATGGCTTCCGAGAAGGTCGGGTGCGCGTGGCAGGTGCGGGCAAGGTCCTCGGCGGAGGCGCCGAATTCCATCGCGACGCAGACCTCGTGGATCAGGTCGCCCGCCGCGGGCCCGATGACGTGGCAGCCGAGGATGCGGTCGGTTTCCTTGTCGGCCAGCAGCTTCACGAAGCCGTCCCCCGCGAAGTTGGCCTTGGCGCGGCCGTTGCCCATGAACGAGAACTTGCCGACCTTGTAGGCCCGGCCCTCGGCCTTGAGCTGTTCCTCCGTCTTGCCGACGTTGGCGACCTCGGGGTGGGTGTAGACCACGCCCGGGATCACGTCGTAGTTCACGTGGCCCGCCTGCCCGGCGATGATCTCGGCGACGGCGACGCCTTCGTCCTCGGCCTTGTGGGCCAGCATCGGCCCTTCGATCACGTCGCCGATGGCATAGAGGCCCTTGATGTTGGTGGCATAGTGGCCGTCGACCGCGATCTGGCCGCGCTGGGTCATGGTCACGCCGAGCGCGTCGAGGCCGAGGCCCTCGGTGTAGGGTTTGCGGCCGGTGGCGACGAGGACGACGTCGGCGTCGAGGCTGGCCTCGCTGTCGTCCTTGCGCAGCTTCCAGGTCACCTTGGCGCCCGACTTGCCGGTCTCGACCTTCTGGACGGCCGCGCCGAGAACGAAGTCAAGGCCCTGCTTCTTCAGGATTTTCTGGAAGGCCTTGGCGGTCTCGCCGTCGAGGCCCGGGGTGATGCCGTCCATGAATTCGACCACGGTGACCTTGGTGCCGAGGCGGGCATAGACCGAGCCCAGTTCGAGGCCGATCACGCCGCCGCCGACGACGACCATGCTGCCCGGGATCTTCGGCAGGCTGAGCGCGCCGGTCGAGGTGACGACGATCTTCTCGTCGATGGTCACGTCCGCCCCAGGGATTGTGGCGGGTTCGCTGCCCGAGGCCAGAATGATGTGCTTGGCCTCGTGGACCTCGTCGCCGACCTTGACCTTGCCGGCTTCCGGGATCGAGCCCCAGCCCTTGAGCCAGGTGACCTTGTTCTTCTTGAACAGGAACTCGATGCCCTTGGTGTTCTGGCCGATGACGTCGTCCTTGTAGGCCAGCATCTTGTCCCAGTCGACCGTCACCTTGGCGCCCATGAGGCCCATTTTCTCAAAGTTTTCATGGGTTTCGTGCAGCGCATGGCTGGCGTGCAGCAGCGCCTTCGAGGGAATGCAACCGACGTTCAGGCAGGTGCCGCCGAGCGTGTCGCGGCCTTCGACTACGGCGGTCTTCAGTCCCAGCTGGGCGCAGCGGATGGCGCAGACATAGCCCCCCGGACCGGAGCCGATGACGATGACGTCGAAGTTTGCCATGAGGTCGTTCCCTTGATTCTGCGACGCCGGTATCGCGTCGGTCTCACGTCGGTATCACGTCGGTACTGCAGCGCAGCATCGGCGCGGAGCTAGAAGAGCGCGGCCAGCAGAAGGCCCAGCGTTGCGAGCCATCCCGCCGCCCAGATCAGGCTGCGCCATGGGCTGAGCCCCTGCAGGTAGGCCGGCACGTAGAGGATGCGGGCGATCAGGTAGACACTGGCGCAGGCGGCGGTGAAGCCCGAGGTTTTGCCCGCCAAGGTGACGGCGAGGACCGCGATCGTAAAGAGCACGAGTCCCTCAAAATGGTTATTCATGGCCCGCTGCGCGCGGCCCGCGGCCCCGGTCAGGCGGACCGGTTCGTCGCGCGGCGACAGCGCGGCGCGGCTGCCGGCCTGCAGGTTTCCGAGCACGGAATAGAGGACCATCTGCGCCATCTGGAGCAGCGCGGCGAGAACGAGGACGGTGAGTTCCGGGGTCATTTCAGCTTCCAAGTGACTTAATCAAACCACCGAGGATGCCTCCGATCGCATCGCCAATGCGATTGTAGTCGACCCGCCCCTCACTCACATCCTTAATCGTTTCCTCGAAGTCCTGACTGGTTCCGTCAATAGTGACTTTTTGACCGAGAACAGCCATGCCAAGCGAAGTGAGCGCTATGTCTTGGACGCTACCATTTGCATATCCTCCAAGAGAGCGACTATAGGCACCAACTCTTATTAAGCCTTCAGCTTCAAGCCACTGAATGCAGGGAAAGAAATGCGTGGCATACTCCTCATCCAGATCAAGGTCTGAAAACGACATACTCCAGTGGCTTATTCCATTCTCCATTGCGAGGTTCAGGATCCGCGCGAGTACGAAGTTAGAGCGCTCCAAATTACTCATCACAGATCCAGCAGCAGCCGGCGCGGGTCTTCCAGCGCGTCCTTGACGCGGACGAGGAAGGTCACGGCGCCTTTGCCGTCGACGATGCGGTGATCGTAGCTGAGCGCGAGGTACATCATCGGGCGGATCTCGATCTTGCCGTTGATGACCATCGGGCGGTCCTGGATCTTGTGCATGCCGAGGATGCCCGACTGCGGCGGGTTCAGGATCGGCGAGGACATCAGCGAGCCGTAGACGCCGCCGTTCGAGATGGTGAAGGTGCCGCCCTGCATCTCGGCCATCGACAGCTTGCCGTCACGGGCGCGCTTGCCCTTCTCGGCGATGGCCTTCTCGATCTCGGCGAAGGACATGGTGTCGGCGTTGCGGATCACCGGCACGACGAGGCCCTGCGGGGTGCCCGCCGCGATGCCCATGTGGACGAAGTTCTTGTAGACGATGTCGGTGCCGTCGATCTCGGCGTTGACCTCGGGCACTTCCTTCAGGGCATGGACGCAGGCCTTGGTGAAGAAGGACATGAAGCCCATGCGCACGCCGTGCTTCTTCTCGAAGGCGTCCTTGTAGGTGTTGCGCACTTCCATGACCGCGGTCATGTCCACCTCGTTGTAGGTGGTCAGGATCGCGGCGGTGTTCTGCGCGTCCTTCAGGCGGCGGGCGATGGTATGCCGCAGACGGGTCATCTTGACCCGTTCCTCGCGGGCGGCGTCCTCGGCCGGGACCGGCGCGCGCGGCGCGGCGGCGGGGGCGGCTGCGGGCGCAGCGGTGGCGGCGGCGGTGACGGCTTTCATCACGTCTTCCTTCATGATGCGGCCATCGCGGCCGCTGCCCTGGACCTGGTCGGCGCCGAGGCCCTTCTCGGCCATCAGCTTCTTGGCGGAGGGGGCGTCCTCGACATCCTTGCCGGAGGCCGCGGGCGCGGCAGTGGCGGGGGCTGCCGCCGGGGCCGGGGCGGAGGTCGCCGGGGCGGAGGCGCCGCCGATCACGGCGAGCTTGCCGGAGGCCTGCACGGTCGTGCCCTCGGGCGCAACGATCTCGGTCAGCGTGCCGGCGGCAGGCGCGGGCACCTCGACCGAGACCTTGTCGGTCTCGAGTTCGCAGAGCATCTCGTCCTGCGCGACGGTGTCGCCGACCTTCTTGAACCAGGTGCTGACGGTGGCCTCGGTCACGCTTTCGCCCAGCGTCGGCACCATCACGTCGACGGCGTTCGAGGCCGCGGGGGCCTCGGCAGCGGCGGGTTTCGCGGCGGGCGCTGCGGCGGCGGCCCCTGCGCCCTCGGTGATCGAGGCGAGGAGCGCGTCGACGCCCACGGTCGCGCCTTCGGCGGCGACGATCTCGGCCAGCGTGCCGGCGGCGGGGGCGGGCACCTCGACCGTCACCTTGTCGGTTTCGAGCTCGCAGAGCATCTCGTCGGCGGCCACGGCATCGCCCGGCTTCTTGAACCAGGTGGCGACGGTGGCCTCGGTGACCGACTCGCCCAGCGTGGGAACACGAACTTCAACGGACATGTGACGTTATCCTTCCAGAGTAAGCGCGTCGTTCACGAGCGCGGCCTGTTGTGCCTTGTGCTGGCTGGCGAGGCCCGTGGCGGGAGAGGCGGAAGCCGGGCGCCCGGCATAGGCGGGCCGGGTGTGCTTCGCCTTGTTGCGGGTCAGGACCCATTCGAGGTTGGGCTCGACGAAGGTCCAGCCGCCCTGGTTCTTGGGCTCTTCCTGGCACCAGACCACCTCGGCGTCGGGGAAGCGCCGGAGCTCCTTCGACAGCGACATGGCCGGGAACGGGTAGAACTGTTCGAGGCGCAGCAGGTAGATGTCGTCGATCCCGCGGGCGTCGCGTTCTTCCAGCAGGTCGTAGTAGACCTTGCCGGACGAGATCACGACGCGCTTGATCTCGGCGTCGGGCTTCAGGGTGGTCTCGGAGTTGCCCTTCTCGGCGTCGTCCCAGAGCACGCGGTGGAAGCTGGAGCCGGTGGTGAAGTCGGCGGCCTCCGAGATCGCCAGCTTGTGGCGCAGGAGCGACTTCGGCGTCATCAGCACCAGCGGCTTGCGGAAGCTGCGGTGCAGCTGGCGGCGCAGGATGTGGAAGTAGTTCGCGGGCGTCGTGCAGTTCGCCACGATCCAGTTGTCCTGGCCGCAGAGTTGCAGGAAGCGCTCGAGGCGGGCCGACGAGTGCTCGGGGCCCTGGCCCTCGAAACCGTGCGGCAGGAGCATCACGAGGCCTGACATCCGCAGCCACTTCGACTCGCCCGACGAGATGAACTGGTCGAACATGATCTGCGCGCCGTTGGCGAAGTCGCCGAACTGGGCTTCCCACAGGGTCAGGGCGTTCGGCTCGGCCAGCGAGTAGCCGTATTCGAAGCCCAGCACAGCGTATTCGGAGAGCGCGCTGTCGATGACCTCGTACCGGGCCTGCCCGTCCCGGATGTGGTTGAGCGGGTAGTGCCGCTCCTCGGTCTGCTGGTCGATGAAGGCCGAGTGCCGCTGCGAGAACGTCCCGCGGGTCGAGTCCTGTCCGGCGAGGCGGACCGGATAGCCCTCGGTCAGCAGCGAGCCGAACGCGAGCGCCTCGGCGGTGGCCCAGTCGAAGCCCTTGCCGGTCGAGAACATCTCGCGCTTGGCGTCGAGCAGGCGCTCGACTGTGCGGTGCATGTGGAAGCCCTCGGGCACCCGGGTCAGGGCGGCACCGATCTCGGCCAGGGTCTTTTCCGGGATCGAGGTCTTGCCGCGCTGGTACTTCTCGCCCTGCTTGTTCAGGTGCGACCAGCGGCCGTCCAGCCAGTCGGCCTTGTTCGGCTTGAACTCGCGGCCGGCCTCGAACTCGTCGTTCAGGCGGGCCTGGAAGGCGGCCTTCATGTCCTCGATCTCGCCCTCGGGGATGAGACCGTCCTTCACGAGGCGCTCGGTGTAGAGCGACAGCGTGGTCTTGTGCCCCTTGATGCGGGTGTACATCGCCGGGTTGGTGAACATCGGCTCATCGCCTTCGTTGTGACCGAAGCGGCGGTAGCAGAAGATGTCGATGACCACGTCCTTGCCGAACTTCTGGCGGAACTCGGTGGCGACCTTGGCGGCGTGGACCACGGCTTCGGGGTCATCGCCGTTGACGTGGAAGATCGGCGCCTCGACGACCAGCGCGTTGTCGGTCGGGTAGGGCGACGAGCGCGAGAAGTGCGGCGCGGTGGTGAAGCCGATCTGGTTGTTCACCACGATGTGGATGGTGCCGCCGGTGCGGTGGCCGCGCAGACCCGAGAGCGCGAAGCACTCGGCCACGATGCCCTGGCCCGCGAAGGCGGCGTCGCCGTGCAGCAGCACGGGCAGGACGGCGCGACGCTCGGTGTCGCCGAGCTGGTCCTGCTTGGCGCGGGCCTTGCCGAGCACGACCGGGTTCACCGCCTCGAGGTGCGAGGGGTTGGCGGTCAGCGACAGGTGGACGGTGTTGCCGTCGAACTCGCGGTCGGACGAGGCGCCGAGGTGGTACTTCACGTCGCCGGACCCGTCGACGTCCTCGGGCTTGAAGCTGCCGCCCTGGAATTCGTTGAAGATCGCGCGGTAGGGCTTGCTCATCACGTTGGCGAGCACCGACAGGCGGCCGCGGTGCGGCATGCCGATGACGATCTCCTTCACGCCGAGGCTGCCGCCGCGCTTGATGATCTGTTCCATCGCGGGGATCAGCGCCTCGCCGCCGTCGAGGCCGAAGCGCTTGGTGCCCATGTACTTGACGTGCAGGAACTTCTCGAAGCCCTCGGCCTCGACCAGCTTGTTCAGGATCGCCCGGCGGCCTTCACGGGTGAAGGTGATTTCCTTGCCGTAGCCCTCGATCCGCTCCTTCAGCCAGGAGGCCTGCTCGGGGTCCGAGATGTGCATGTATTGCAGCGCGAAGGTGCCGCAGTAGGTGCGCTGCACGATGTCGAGGATCTGCCGCATCGAGGCGACCTGGAGGCCGAGCACCTGGTCGATGAAGATCGGGCGGTCCATGTCGGCATCGGTGAAGCCGTAGGACTTGGGGTCGAGCTCGGGGTGGACGGTCTTGTCGCGCATGCCGAGCGGGTCGAGGTCGGCCACGAGGTGGCCCCGGATCCGGTAGGCGCGGATGATCATCAGGGCGCGGATCGAGTCGAGCACGGCGCGCTTGATAGCCTCGTCCGAGATGCTGACGCCCTGTTCCTGCGCCTTGGCCTTGATCTTGTCACCGGCGGCCTTGGCCTCGACCGGCATCGCCCATTCGCCGGTCAGGGCGGCGGTCAGGTCGTCGTTCGGCGCGGGCGGCCAGTCGGCGCGCGCCCAGGAGGGACCCTTGGCCTCGGCCTTGACGTCCTGTTCGGCGTCGCCGAGGGCACGGAAGAAATCGGCCCAGGCGGCATCGACCGCGTTCGGGTCGGCGGCATACTGGGCGTAGAGCTGTTCGAGGTATTCCGCGTTATGCCCCTGCATGAAGCTGGAGGCATGGAACAGGTCGTTCGGGCTTTGATCGGTCATCGTTGGGTCCACCCTTTGAAATGCTGGCGCGGGAGCGTCCCCCCGCGCCGCGCTGTCGCTTGGTCGGCGTGCGGTTACCCGATCGCCTTGAGCACGGCCTCGCCCAGCGTGGCGGGGCTGTCGGCGACGATGATCCCGGCGGATTTCATCGCCTCGATCTTGGACTCGGCGTCGCCCTTGCCGCCCGCCACGATGGCGCCGGCATGGCCCATCCGGCGTCCGGGCGGGGCGGTGCGGCCCGCGATGAAGCCGGCGACCGGCTTCTTGCGCCCACGCTTGGCTTCGTCCTTGAGGAACTGCGCCGCTTCTTCCTCGGCCGAGCCGCCGATCTCGCCGATCATGATGATCGACTGCGTCTCGTCGTCGGCCAGGAACATCTCGAGCACGTCGATGTGCTCGGTGCCCTTGATCGGATCACCGCCGATGCCGACCGCCGAGGACTGGCCGAGGCCGACGTCGGTGGTCTGCTTCACGGCCTCGTAGGTCAGCGTGCCGGAGCGCGACACGACGCCGACCGACCCGCGCTTGAAGATAGACCCGGGCATGATGCCGATCTTGCAGGCGTCCGGGGTCATCACGCCGGGGCAGTTCGGGCCGATCAGGCGCGACGTGCTGTCGATCAGGGCGCGCTTCACGCGCATCATGTCGAGCACCGGGATGCCCTCGGTGATGCAGACGATCAGTTCCATCTCGGCGTCGATCGCTTCGAGGATCGAGTCCGCCGCGAAGGGCGGGGGCACGTAGATCGCGGTCGCGTTCGCGCCGGTCACGGCCTTCGCCTCGTGAACCGAGTTGAAGACCGGCAGGCCGAGGTGCTCGGTGCCGCCTTTGCCGGGGGTCACGCCGCCGACCATCTTGGTGCCGTAGGCGATGGCCTGCTCGGTGTGGAAGGTGCCCTGCGAGCCGGTCAGGCCCTGACAGATGACTTTGGTGTTTTCGTCGACGAGGACTGCCATTGGATTAGCCTTTCACCGCTTTGACGATCTTCTGCGCGCCGTCTTTCAGGTCGTCGGCGGCGATGACGTTCAGGCCGGAAGTGTTGATGATTTCCTTGCCCTTCTCGACGTTGGTGCCTTCGAGGCGCACGACGAGCGGCACCTGCAGGCCAACCTCGCGGACCGCGGCCACCACGCCCTCGGCGATGATGTCGCAGCGCATGATGCCGCCGAAGATGTTGACGAGGATGCCTTTGACGTTCGGGTCCGAGGTGATGATCTTGAACGCCTCGGTCACCTTCTCCTTGGTTGCGCCGCCGCCCACGTCGAGGAAGTTGGCCGGCTCCGCCCCGTAGAGCTTGATGATGTCCATGGTGGCCATCGCGAGGCCCGCGCCGTTGACCATGCAGCCGATCTCGCCGTCGAGCGCGATATAGTTCAGGTCGAACTTCGAGGCCGCGAGTTCCTTCGGGTCTTCCTCGGTCTCGTCGCGCAGGGCGGCGATGTCGGCATGCCGGTAGACCGCGTTGCCGTCGAAGCCCATCTTGGCGTCGAGGCACTTGAGGTCGCCCTTGTCGGTGACGATCAGCGGGTTGATCTCGAGCATCTCCATGTCCTTGTCCATGAAGAGCCGGTAGAGCGTGCCCATCAGCTGGACGCACTGCTTGACCTGCGCGCCGCTGAGCCCGAGCGCGAAGGCGATGCGGCGGCCGTGGAACGGCTGGTAGCCGGTCGCCGGGTCGACGCTGAACGAGAGGATCTTGTCGGGGGTCTTTGCCGCGACTTCCTCGATGTCCATGCCGCCCTCGGTCGAGCAGACGAAGGACACCCGGCTGCTGCCGCGATCCACGAGCAGGGCGAGGTAAAGCTCGGTCTCGATACCCGAGCCGTCCTCGATGTAGATCCGGTTCACCTGCTTGCCGGCCGGGCCGGTCTGGTGGGTGATCAGCGTGCGGCCGAGCATCCGCTTGGCTTCGTCCGCGGCTTCCTCGACGGACTTGGCGAGGCGCACGCCGCCCTTCTCGCCCGCGTCGGCCTCCTTGAAGTGTCCCTTGCCGCGCCCGCCGGCGTGGATCTGGGCCTTGACCACCCAGAGCGGTCCGTCAAGCTCGCCGGCGGCGGTCTTGGCGTCCTCGGCCTTGAGCACGACGCGGCCATCGCTGACCGGCGCACCATAGCTGCGAAGGAGCGCCTTCGCCTGGTACTCGTGGATGTTCATGGAGACTGTCCCGTCTTGCTTCCGTGTTCCACGCGGCATGGCATACCGTTGCACACAGGCAAATCGGCTTTTTGCCGCAGCACCCGGAAAACCGACATTTGTGATCACAGCCAGAAAAAGTGTGATCACATAGCGGGGTGTTGGGGTGCGGGAGGGCGGCGACTCACCCTCCGGGCACGGTCGGGCAAAGACTCAGCCGGTCGCGCGCGCCGCGATTCCGAGCATCAGTTCGGTCGCGCGGGCCATGTCCTGCACGGAAATGTACTCGAGCGGGCCATGCACGTTCTGCTGCCCGGTGAAGAGATTGGGGCAGGGCACGCCCATCTCGGTCAGCCGCGAGCCGTCGGTCCCGCCGCGGATCACGGTCTCGATCGGGGCGATGCCGATATCGGCCAGCGCGGCGCGGGCGAGGTCGACCGGAGCCATGTTGTCCTCTAGCCAGTAGCGCATGTTGCGGTACTGCGGCACGATCTCGACGGTGACGCGCGCGCGGCTCGGTGGCGGCGACGGCGGCGCAAACCTGGCGGAGCAGGTCGCCCTTCGCCGCGAGCCCGTCCAGTTCGAAGTCGCGCAGGATCAGGCGCAGGGTCATCTGCGCGGCGTCACCGGACATGTCCACGCAGTGCAGGAAGCCCTCGCGGTCGGCGGTGGTCTCGGGCGTCAGGGTCGCTTGCGGCAGGGTGCCGACGATCCGCGAGGCCAGGTGGATCGCGTTGACCAGCTTGCCCGTAGCCTCGCCCGGATGGATCGAGACGCCGGTGACGGTGACGGTGGCGAAATCGGCAGTGAAGGTCTCGTAGACCACTTCGCCCAGGTCGCCGCCGTCGAAGGTATAGGCGAAGTCGGCCCCGAGGTCGGCCGGCAGGCGGGCATCGACGCCGCGCCCGATCTCCTCGTCCGGGGTGAAGGCGATGCGGATCGTGGGCCGCGGCAGGTCGGGATTGGCGAGGAGGTACCGCGCGGCGGTCATGATGACCGCGATGCCGGACTTGTCGTCGGCCCCGAGCAGAGTCGTGCCGGAGGCGGTGATGATGTCCTGCCCGACCTTCTCGGCGAGGTAGGGGAAGTCCTTCGGGCTGAGCACGAGGTCCGGCGCGTCGGGAAAGGTGATGTCGCCGCCGTTGTAGCCCCGGATCACGCGGGGCTTCACGCCGGTCGCGTTGAACTGCGGGGCGGTATCGACATGGGCGAGGAAGCCGATGGTCGGGCCTGGGCGATTTCCGGGAATGGTCGCGGTGACGGTGCCGTAGGGCTGCTTGACGACCTCGGCCGCGCCGATTGCGGTCAGTTCCTCGACCATCAGGTCGAGCATCGCGTGCTGGCACTCGGTCGACGGCGCGCCGGGCCGGTCCATGTCGGACTGGCTGTCGATGGCTGCATAGCGCACCAGGCGCTGTTCAAGTTCGGCGTCGAAGATATCGGTCATGGCAAGGCCCCTGTCGTTGCCGCGATGAGGGGCAGAAGGGCCCGGGGATGTCAACGCCGGGGCGGCAACGGGAAAGGGCCCCCGCGCAGGGATGGCACCCCCTGTCAGTTTGAGCAGGCTTAACGGTTTCTTTGTTCGACCGAGGCATTGCAACGGCCGTGCGGTCCCTGCGGGCTTTGACAGGCATTGTATATCCCTATATTGGTATAAGGGGCGGCAACGTTGGAGGACAGGCGCGAGCGCGGGATCAGGTGGCTCTACGACTCGAAGAAGCGTCTCTTGAGCTTCCCGAAGGATGTCCGGATTCAGATCGGCTATGCGCTGAGCGAGGCGCAGATGGGTCGCAAGGCCGGTTTCAGCAAGCCGATGAGCGGGCTCGGAGCCGGGGTGTTCGAGATCGTGGCGGACCATGACGGCGACACCTATCGGTCCGTCTACGCTTTGAAGCTGGGAGAGGACATTTACGTCCTGCACGCGTTCCAGAAGAAATCCACGACCGGGATAAAGACTCCGAAACCCGATCTGGACCTGATCAGAAGCCGCCTGGGCAGGCTGAAGCAGGATCTTGCCCAGGCGAAGAAGGATGCGAAGGGGATGACGAAATGACGGAAGATCATGTTCCGGTCGAGATCGAGGTCGGGAGTGACAACGTCTTTGCCGATCTGGGTCTCGACGATGCGCCCGAACTGAAGCTGAAGGCCGCTATCGTCGGTCAGATCAACTCCATCCTGCGCCATCGTCACCTGACGCAGGTTCAGGCGTCCGAGTTGCTCGGCTTGACCCAGCCGAAAATTTCGGCGCTCAAGAACGGCAGACTTCGGGGGTTCTCGCTCGAAAAGCTGCTCGAACTCATGGTGAAGCTCGATCGTGACGTGGAGATCTCGTTCAGCAAGTCCTCGAAGAAGGACGGCTCGCGCTACTACATCCGCAACGAGAAGGTCAGAACGCCGGTGACGGCCTGACCCGCCGCGCGACTCCGCCGAACGACCTTGTCCGGTGATGCCGGAACGAAAAGGGCCCCCGCGCAGGCGGAGGCCCTTTCCAAATCCTAGAAGAGCGTGGCTCAGGCCAGCGACTCGTCGATGCCCTTGCAGGCGGCCACGAGGCCTTTCACGGCATCGACCGACTTGTCGAACATGACCTGCTCGTCCTTGTTCAGTTCGATGTCCACCACGCGCTCGATCCCGCCGGCGCCGATGATGGTCGGCACGCCGACGTACATGCCCTTCAGGCCGAACTCGCCGTCACAGTAGGCGGCGCAGGGCAGCAGGCGCTTCTGGTCCTTGAGATAGGCTTCCGCCATCTCGATGGCCGAGGCAGCCGGGGCGTAGAAGGCCGAGCCGGTCTTCAGCAGGCCGACGATCTCGGCGCCGCCGTCGCGGGTGCGCTGCACGATGGCGTCCAGCTTCTCCTGCGTGGTCCAGCCCATCTTCACGAGGTCGGGCAGCGGGATGCCGGCGACGGTCGAGTACCGGGTCAGCGGGACCATGGTGTCGCCGTGGCCGCCGAGCACGAAGGCGGTCACGTCCTTCATGGAGACGTTGAACTCGACCGACAGGAAGTGACGGAAGCGGGCCGCGTCGAGCACGCCGGCCATGCCGACCACCTTGTTGTGCGGCAGGCCCGAGAATTCGCGCAGCGCCCAGACCATCGCATCGAGCGGGTTGGTGATGCAGATCACGAAGGCGTTCGGGGCGTTCTTGGCGATGCCTTCGCCGACCGACTTCATCACCTTGAGGTTGATGCCGAGCAGGTCGTCGCGGCTCATGCCGGGCTTGCGCGGCACGCCGGCCGTGACGATGCAGACGTCGGCGCCCGCGATGTCGGCGTAATCCGTGGTGCCCTTGAGGGCGGCGTCGAACCGTTCGACCGGTCCCGACTCGGCGATGTCGAGCGCCTTGCCCTGGGGGGTGCCGTCCGCGATGTCGAACAGGACGACGTCGCCGAGTTCCTTCAGCGCGACGAGATGGGCGAGGGTGCCGCCGATCTGGCCCGCGCCGATCAGGGCGATCTTGGGTCTGGCCATGGATTTGGTCTCCGGGTCGGTTGGGATGTGCGCGCCCGTCTAGCGCCTGACCGGCATCCTGACAAGGCAGCCGCAGCGCGGCGAAGCGCCCCAAGGTCCCGGGCGGGGTGTCCCGCCCCGCCGCCGGGCGGGGCAGGACCGGGGGTCAGGCGTCCTCGGACGCGGTCGCGGGCGCCGCCGCGAGCGCCTCGAACGCCTGCCCGGAGGCCATCAGGCAGGTCTGGCCGTCCGGGGTGGTCATGGTGATCGTCCAGCTTCCGGTTTCGTCCGAGGCAAACACCTCGAAGATCGAGGCATTGGCCGCCAGGCCCATGGAGCGGACCGTCTCGCCGTAGCGTTCGGCGAGGATCGCGACGATCCGGTCGCGGTCGCCGCAGGAGCGGGACTGCGCGCCGGCGGGCAGGGCGGCGGTGGCGGCCGCGACAAGCAGCGCGGCACCGGCAAGGCGGGAGGTCTTCAGCATAGGTCTGGCCTTTCTGGCAGGGCAGGCTGGGCCTGCGCGGGGGTCCGTCGTGTCCTGCGAAAAGGCTGCGCGCCGGTCGTTCAGAAGCGGTTAACGGGGCGTACGCTGCAGGGCCGCGGCGTTTCTGCGCTGCGGAAGAAAGAATGTTGCGTCTGCGGTGCTCTTCTGGTTCTTTCCGCACGCAGACAGACGGAGACAGTCATGGACACCCGCCCCTACCGCTCGGTTCTCTATATCCCCGGCTCGAAGGAGCGCGCGCTCGACAAGGCGACGACGCTGGACGTGGACGCGATCATCTTCGACCTCGAGGATGCGGTCGCGCCGGACGAGAAGGCGGCTGCGCGGGCCACGCTGGCGGCGGCGCTGGCGGACAAGGACTATGGGCGGCGGCTGCGGATCGTGCGGATCAACGGGCTCGACACCGACTGGGGCCGGGCGGATGCGGAGGCCGTGCGCGGCATGGCGTGCGACGCGGTGCTGCTGCCGAAGGTCGACGGGCCGGAGCAGATCGAGGCGCTGGCCGCGATCACCGGCGACCTGCCGGTCTGGGCGATGATGGAGACGCCGCGCGCGATGCTGAGCGCCGCCGCGATTGCCGCACATCCGAAGCTGGCCGGGTTCGTCATGGGCACCAACGATCTGGCGAAGGACCTGCAGACCCGGTTCCGGGCCGACCGGCTGCCGCTGCTGACGGCGCTGTCGCTGTGCGTGCTGGCGGCCAAGGCCGAGGGCATCGTGATCGTGGACGGCGTCTACAATGCCTTCAAGGACGAGGACGGTCTGCGCGCGGAATGCGAGCAGGGGCGCGACCTCGGGATGGACGGCAAGACCCTGATCCATCCGGCCCAGGTCGCGATCGCCAACACGGTCTTCGCGCCGTCCGAGGCCGAGATCGACCTGGCGCGCCGCCAGATCGCTGCGTTCGAGGCCGCCGAGGCCGCGGGGCAGGGCGTCGCTGTCGTGGATGGCAGGATCGTCGAGAATTTGCACGTTGTGACCGCGCGGCAGACTCTGGCAAAAGCCGAGGCAATCGGAACCCTCGCCACGGAGTGACGCCATGTACATGATTCTGCTCGTTCTGGGGGTGGTCCTCTGGACCATCGCCCATCTCTTCAAGCGCCTGCGCCCGGCGCAGCGCGCCGCCATGGGCGACAAGGGCAAGGCCCTCGCGACGGTCGGGATCCTCGCGGGCCTTGTCCTGATGATCGTCGGCTATCGCGGGGCCGAGTTCATCAACGTCTGGTACCCGCCCGCCTTCATGGTTCACCTGAACAACCTGCTGATGCTGGTCGGCCTCTACATCTTCTTCGCGGGCGGCGCGAAAGTCTGGCTGGGCCGCAAGATCCGGCATGCCCAGCTGACCGGGGTCAAGACCTGGGCCATCGCGCACCTGCTGGTGAACGGCGACCTCGCCTCGATCCTCCTGTTCGGCGGGATGCTGGCCTGGGCCGTGCTGTCGGTCATCCTGATCAACAAGGCCGACCGGGCCTGGACCCCCGCCGCGCCGCAGGGTGCCCTGCGCGAGGTCATCTACGGCGTGGGCGTGCTGGTCGCCTTCGGCGTGATCACGATGATCCACGCCTGGCTCGGCGTCTCGCCGTTCCCGGGGTGATGCGATGAAGCTCTACCGGATGCTGACCGAGGACGACACCTCGGCCTTCTGCCACAAGGTCAGCGCGGCGCTGGCGGCGGGCTGGGAACTGCACGGCGACCCCACCTATGCTTTCGACGCGGCGCGCGGCGTGATGCGCTGCGGGCAGGCGGTGACCAAGACCGTGCCGGGCGGCACCTACTCCCCGGACATGAAGCTCGGAGACCAGTGAGCATGACGAAGAACAGCGCGGGCTACTTCTTCGAGGACTACAGCGTCGGGCAGGTGATCGCCCATGCCGTGCCGCGGACCGTGAAGATGGGGGAGCGCGCGCTCTACCACATGCTGTACCCAGCCCGGCACGCGCTGCATTCCTCGGACCGGTTCGCGCAGGCCTGCGGTCTGCCCTTCAGCCCGCTCGACGATCTGATCGCGTTCCACGTGGTCTTCGGCAAGACGGTCCCGGACGTGTCGCTGAACGCGGTGGCGAACCTCGGCTATGCCGAGGGGCGCTTCCTCGCCCCGGTCTGGCCCGGCGACACGCTGCGGTCGGAAAGTGAAGTGATCGGGCTGAAGCAGACCTCGAACGGCAAGTCCGGCGTAGTCTGGGTGCGCACGCGCGGCCTGAACCAGCATGACGAGGTCGTGGTCGAGTATGTGCGCTGGGTCATGGTGCGCAAACGCGACGTCAGCGCACCGGCGCCGGACACCGTGGTGCCGGAGCTGGCGTCCGTCGTGCCGGCCGCAGACCTGAAGGTGCCCGAGGGGCTGGACTTCAGCCGCTATGATTTCACCCTCGCGGGCGAGCCGCATCGCTGGGACGACTACGAGGTGGGCGAGGTGATCGACCATGTCGATGGCGTCACCATCGAGGAAGCCGAGCACATGCAGGCCACCCGTCTGTGGCAGAACACGGCCAAGGTGCATTTCGATGCCACCTTCCGCGAGGACGGCAAGCGGCTGATCTACGGCGGTCACGTCATCAGCATGGCGCGGGCGCTGTCCTTCAACGGGCTGGCCAACGCGCAGATCCTCGCGGCGATCAACGCGGGCGCCCATGCCAACCCCTGTTTCGCGGGCGATACGGTGAAGGCCTGGACCGAGGTGCTGGACAAGGCCGAGACCGATGCCCCGGGCGTGGGCGCGCTGCGCCTGCGGCTCGTGGCCACGAAGGACGGCAGCGTCGGCACGCTGAAGGGCGCGGACGGGAAGTACCTGCCGGGCATCCTGCTCGATCTGGACTACTGGGCGCTGGTCCCGCGCTGAGTCGCGGAGCCACTCTGTGATCACGTTTTTTCCGCGCGTGATCACAAATACGAAGATTCCGCCCGGTTGCGCCAAAAAACCGCGCCTCGCGCGTGCGTCGTCCCGTGACACCGCCGCGAAAACCTCCCATGAAGGGGATTGTATACCGTAGAACGCCGTTCAAGCCTGACCTGAAAGGGAGCCCCGATGGCCGACGTGAACCGGGGGAACCGGCCCCTCTCGCCGCATCTCCAAGTCTACCGGATGCAGATGACGGCGATCTCCTCGATCTTCATCCGCATCACGGGCAACGCCCTGCTGGTGGGCACGCTCCTGATCGTCTGGTGGCTGCTCGCCGCCGCAACCAGCCCCGAATACTTCGCGCTGGCTGATGCCGTGCTGACCTCGTGGTTCGGCAAGCTTGTCATGCTCGGGTCGATCTGGGCGCTGTGGTACCACTCGCTTGGCGGGCTGCGGCATCTCTACTTCGACAGCGGCCGCGGCCTCGACGTGCCGACGGCCGAGAAACTGGGCTGGGGCATGTTCATCGGCTCGGCCGTGCTGACGGTCCTGACCGTCGCGGCGCTCTGAGGAGGACGCAGACATGGCATACGTCACCGACCGCAAGCGGGCCGCGGGCCTCGGTTCGGCCAAGACCGGCACCGAGCACCTCTGGCACATGCAGATCACCAGCGTCCTGCTGCTGGTGCTCGTCCCGCTGTTCCTGATCGCCGTCGGCCCCGTCGTCGGCGAAAGCTACGAGGCCGTGACCGCGCATTTCGCCCGGCCGTTTCCCGCGCTGGCGACCGCGCTGGGGCTGATCGTCGCCCTCAATCACTTTCGGTACGGTGTTCAGGTCCTCATCGAGGACTACACTGACGGAGCGACCCGGAAATTCCTGATCATCGCCATGATCGGCGTGAGCTACGGCACGATGGCCACCGGCCTCTACGCCCTCGCGCGTCTGGCGATCTGAGCGAGGACCTGAAAAGAATGGCAGCTTATTCCTACGAGACCCACGACTATGACGTGGTGGTGGTCGGTGCCGGTGGCGCGGGCCTGCGGGCCACGCTGGGCATGGCCGAACAGGGTCTGCGCACCGCCTGCGTGACCAAGGTGTTCCCGACCCGGTCGCATACCGTGGCGGCACAGGGCGGCATCGCGGCCTCGCTCGGCAACATGGGCCCCGACAGCTGGCAGTGGCACATGTACGACACCGTGAAGGGGTCGGACTGGCTGGGCGATACCGACGCGATGGAGTACCTCGCCCGCGAGGCGCCCAAGGCGGTCTACGAGCTGGAACACTACGGCGTGCCGTTCTCGCGCACCGAGACCGGCAAGATCTACCAGCGCCCCTTCGGTGGCCACACCACCCAGTTCGGGGAAGGCCCGCCCGTGCAGCGCACCTGCGCGGCGGCAGACCGGACCGGGCACGCGATCCTGCACACGCTCTATGGCCAGTCGCTGAAGCAGAAGGCCGAGTTCTTCATCGAGTACTTCGCCATCGACCTGCTGATGAGCGACGACGGCCAGTGCCAGGGCGTGCTGGCGTGGAAGCTCGACGACGGCACCATGCACGTCTTCAACGCGAAGATGACCGTGCTGGCGACCGGCGGCTATGGCCGCGCCTACTTCAGCGCGACATCGGCCCACACCTGCACCGGCGACGGCGGGGGAATGGTGGCCCGCGCCGGGCTGCCGCTGCAGGACATGGAGTTCGTGCAGTTCCACCCGACCGGCATCTACGGCGCGGGCTGCCTGATCACCGAGGGCGCCCGTGGCGAAGGCGGCTACCTGACCAACTCGGAAGGCGAGCGGTTCATGGAGCGCTATGCGCCGACCTACAAGGACCTCGCCAGCCGCGACGTGGTCTCGCGCTGCATGACGATGGAAATCCGCGAGGGGCGCGGCGTGGGCAAGGATGGCGACCACATCCACCTGCACCTGAACCACCTCCCGCCCGAGACGCTGGCCGAGCGCCTGCCGGGCATCAGTGAATCCGCGCGCATCTTCGCGGGCGTCGATGTCACCAAGGAGCCGATCCCGGTGCTGCCGACCGTGCATTACAACATGGGCGGCATCCCGACGAACTACTGGGGCGAAGTGCTGAACCCGACCGCGGACGATCCCGACCGTGTCCAGCCCGGCCTGATGGCGGTCGGCGAGGCGGGCTGTGCCAGCGTGCACGGCGCGAACCGCCTCGGATCGAACTCGCTGATCGACCTCGTGGTCTTCGGCCGCGCCGCTGCGATCCGCGCAGGCGAGACCGTGGATGCGGACAGCTCGGTACCGGTGGCGTCGGCCGCGGCGATCGAGAAGGCGCTGTCCCGCTTCGACGACCTGCGCCACGCCAACGGGACAGTCGGCACTGCGGAACTGCGTCTGGAGATGCAGAAGACCATGCAGGCTGACGCGGCCGTGTTCCGCACCGACAAGACCCTCGCCGAGGGCGTCGAGAAGATGTACAGCGTCGCCTCCAAGATGGACGACATCAAGGTCACCGACCGCTCGCTGGTCTGGAACAGCGACCTGATGGAGACGCTGGAACTGACCAACCTGATGCCGAACGCGCTGGCCACCATCGTCAGCGCGGAAGCCCGCAAGGAAAGCCGCGGCGCCCATGCGCACGAGGATTATCCGGACCGGGACGACGAGACCTGGCGGAAGCACACGCTGGCCTGGGTCAACGGCAAGGTCGAACTCGACTACCGCCCGGTCCACCTGAACCCGCTGCTGGGCCACAACGAGGGCGGCATCGACCTGAAGAAGATCGCCCCCAAGGCGCGGGTCTACTGATGCGCGCCGCGGGCATCCTGCTGATGGTGGCCGGCCTGGGGCTGGCGGGCTGCGGCCTCGGCCGCGGTCCGTCGCTGGCGAAGATCGAAGAGTCCTGCGCCGCGCGGGCGCGGGCGGCCGATGGCGTGACCGGCTCGATCCGGGGCGGTGTCACCTCGAACGGGCCGGCGGGCGGTCTGCGGCTGACCATCACCGACGACATCCTGAACCCGCAGGACCCCGACATCGTCTATGAAAACTGCGTGTTCCAGCGCACCGGGCAGGGGCCGAGCCGGCCCCTCGGCCTCGTGACCGGCTAAGAAGGGACCAATCTCATGGTGCAGTTCACCCTGCCGAAGAATTCGACCATCCGCACGGGCAAGACTTGGCCCAAGCCGGAGGGCGCCAAGAACGTCCGCAAGTTCCAGATCTACCGCTGGAACCCGGAGGACGGACAGAACCCGCGCGTCGACACCTATTTCGTCGACATGGACACCTGCGGTCCTATGGTTCTGGACGCGCTCATCAAGATCAAGAACGAGATCGACCCGACGCTGACCTTCCGCCGCTCCTGCCGCGAGGGGATCTGCGGCTCCTGCGCGATGAACATCGACGGGATCAACACGCTCGCCTGCATCTACGGCATGGACGAGATCAAGGGCAACGTGAAGATCTACCCGCTGCCGCACATGCCGGTGGTGAAGGACCTGATCCCGGACCTGACGCATTTCTATGCGCAGCACGCCTCGATCATGCCGTGGCTGGAGACCAAGACCAACACGCCCGAGAAGGAGTGGAAGCAGTCCATCGAGGACCGCAAGAAGCTCGACGGTCTCTACGAGTGCGTGATGTGCGCCTCCTGCTCGACCTCCTGCCCGAGCTACTGGTGGAACGGGGATCGCTACCTCGGCCCGGCCGCGTTGCTGCACGCCTATCGCTGGATCATCGACAGCCGGGACGAGGCGACGGGCGAGCGGCTGGACGAACTGGAAGATCCGTTCAAGCTCTATCGCTGCCACACCATCATGAACTGCGCGAAGACCTGTCCGAAGGGCCTGAACCCGGCCAGGGCGATCGCGGAGATCAAGAAGATGATGGTCGAACGCCACGTCTGAACCGGCCCCGGGCTGTCGGGGAAGGGAGGGCTGACATGCCTCAGATCACCGACAGCCTGACACTGGCCCTCGTCTATTCGACGCTCGCGGGGCTGGCGAGCCCGCTCGGGGGCCTCCTCGCGCGCGTCGAGCACATCCGGCCGCAATGGCTGGAGAACGAACTCCGGCATACCGTGGTCGCCTTCGGCGGCGGGGCACTGTTCTCGGCCGTGGCGCTGGTGCTCGTCCCTGAGGGGGCGCGGCACCTCTCGCCGCTGGCCGCCGTGGCGCTGCTGGGCGCCGGCGGCGTGGCCTTCGCGCTGGTGGACAGCCAGCTGGACCGACGCGGCGGGGGCGGATCGCAGCTGGTCGCGATGCTGCTGGATTTCCTGCCCGAGTCGCTGGCGCTGGGGGCGCTGCTCGCCACCGGGTCCGAGACCGCGCTGGTTCTCGCCGGGATCATCTTCCTGCAGAACCTTCCCGAAGGCTTCAACGCCTACCGCGAACTGATCGGCGCGGGCCGGATCACGTCCCGCCGCATCCTCGGGATGTTCTGTCTTCTGGTCCTGCTCGGCCCGCTCGGGGCGGGGGTCGGTCACCTCGCGCTGGCCGAGGCGCAGGGCCTTCTCGGTGCCATCATGCTGTTCGCGGCGGGCGGCATTCTCTACCTCGTGTTCGAGGACATCGCCCCGCAGGCGGTGCTGGCCAACCGGCACGCGCCGCCGCTGGGCGCGGTGGCGGGCTTCATGCTGGGCCTCGCCGGGCACCTGATCGTGACCGGCTGATCCTGACGCTAGGCGGGTCCGCGGCGGCATGGCAAGATCAGTCCCGGGAACGGGAGAGACCGACATGCCGACACATCTGCTGGTAGGAACCACCAAGGGCGCCTTCGTTCTGACGGGGGACGCCGAACGCCGGACTTGGGAGGTCACCGGCCCCCATTGCGGCGGCTGGCCGATCAACCACATGGCGGGTGACCCGGAGACGGGCACGCTCTGGGCCGGGGGCGGCGGCGAGTGGTTCGGCGCGGGTGTCTGGCGCTCGACCGATGGCGGGGCGACATGGACGCTGTCGAAACTGTCGGGTGGGACGATGGACGACTGGGCGCGGAACGATCCGGACTTCGCCGCGATGATCGGCTGGACGGACACCGAAGTTCCGTTCGGCAAGGAGTTGCAGTCGGTCTGGGCCCTGCACCGCGCCAATGGCCTGCTCTATGCCGGAACAAAACCGGCGCAGCTGCTGGTCAGCCGCGACGATGGCGTGACGTGGGAGAAGAACGCGGGCCTCGCCGAGTTTCCCGAGCGGGAGTCGTGGATGCCCGGGGCTGCGGGGCTGGTGCTGCACACGATCGTCACGTCGCCGGAGGATCCGGAGAAGCTCTGGACCGGCATCTCGTCGGCAGGGGTTTTTGCCAGCGAGGATGGCGGCGCGTCGTGGGAGCGGCGCAACCGTCTGTCCAACGCCGAGGGCTGCGTGATGCACCACCACCCGGCCGCGCCGCGCGACGGCAAGATCGGCTTCTGCGTGCACAACATGGTCCGCGCACCGGGGTCGGACCTGATTTACCAGCAAAACCACCACGGCGTGTTCCGCAGCCGCGACGGCGGGCGGCACTGGGACGACGTGACCGAGGGGCTGCCGTCGACCTTCGGCTTCCCGATCGAGGTCGATCCGTACGATCCGCAGCGGGTGTGGGTGATCCCGCTGAACGGGGACATCGAGGGCCGCTATCCGCCCGACGCGGCGGCTGCCGTCTGGACCTCGGGCGACGGGGGCGAGACCTGGACCGCGCAGCGCAGCGGCCTGCCGCAGCGGAACTGCTACTTCACTGTTCTTCGGCAGGCGATGGCGACCGACCGCCAGTCACGGGCCGGGGTCTATTTCGGGACCAACACGGGATCGGTGTTCGGCAGTTTCGACGGCGGCGAAAGCTGGACGGAACTGGTGGAGCACCTGCCGACCGTGCTGGGGATCGCGGCGCTCGATACCGCCTGAGCCCGGGACGGCCGCTTGCCGGTCAGAAGCCACGCCGCCCAGCGGCTGCGCGTGACGAGGCCGTGATGCAGGACGAACCCGGCGATCAGCGCCAGGGCCGTCAGGCTCCAGAACGCGACATGGGGCGAGAGGTTCTGCACGGGCAGGCAGAGCGCCAGAATGTAGAGCGTGATCCACTGCACGACGTAGGTGGTCGTGCTGGCCTGCGACAGCGCGCGGGACAGGGGCGTTTCCCGAGAGGCGAAGCGCCGCGACAGCCACAGAAACGCCGGGATCAGGACGAGGGCCGATGACGTCCGGCGCAGGGTGTAGAGCAGGTCCCACGCCAGCGGGTCGCGCGGCGGCATGGTGAGGCAGACCAGCCAGACGGCCAGTGCCACGAGGACCACTGCCGGATCGGGGCGGTGCAGCGCGGCAAAGAGGGCACGGTGCTGCCAGGCCGCCAGCCCCAGCGCGTAGGCCCAAAGATAGCGCAGCGTCTCGTAGACGAAGAGCGGCAGTCCGAAGGGTCCGTCCTCGCCCCGCCAGAGCAGTTCGGCGGGCAGTGCCAGCACGGTCACGAGGACGAGCAGCCCGAGGCCCCGGCGCGACGGCGGCAGCGCCGGCCCCGGCAGGCGCGACAGGAGCCGGGACAGGTGCGGGGTCAGCGCGACGTAGATCAGGAGGGCGATCAGGAACCAGCCGTGCAGCACGATCTTGCCGCTGACGATCTGCGCCGCCGCCTGTGTCGTGAACCCGTCCAGCGATCCGCGGTGCAGCAACTCGTGCAAGGCCAGCGTGGGCGGGTTCAGCAGCAGCACGATGGTCAGCAGCGGCAGACCGAGGCTGAGCAGGCGTTCGGCGCGGAACTCCGACGCGCCGCGCCGCGCCAGACTGCCGCCCGCGAGGTAGCCCGAGATCAGGAAGAAGGTCGCCATGTGGAAGCTGTCCGACAGGACCGCCACCCAGGTATAATCCGGAAAGCCGAGGTAATAGGCGTGCAGCGGCACCACCAGCGCCATGCAGAACGTCCGCAGGGCGTCGAGGTGGGGCAGGTGGCCGTCGGACGGCAGGGGGCGGAAAGTCTGTGACATTTGTCACGACTTGAACGCAACGAACCGGGCGGAAGTTCGGCGGAAGCCGGGCAGATGCCGTGGATACATTTTTTTGGCGCTACCCGAAAAAATTCCTTGCGCGATTCAGTGAAAAGTCCCACATGCGCGCCCACAGACGCCAACGCACGCGCCTCTGGCCGGTGGGACATCCACCCGTGTTTACGTAGCGACGGTAACGTCTCCCTTGGTACTGGTCGGGACCTCCGGGGCCCGGGTCTATTGGAGATGACCATGAACGCCTACGTGAACGGCCTCGCTGGCCGCGAAGACCTGTCTGCTGTCTCCCGCATCGAGAGCTTCATCCGCCGGTCGTCCTTCGACCGTCCCACCCTCGTGCTCGACACCGAGGTGGTGGCCCGTCAGTACGATGCGCTGGCCGCTGGTCTCGGCCATGCCCGCATCCACTATGCGGTCAAGGCGAACCCCGACCGCGCGATCATCGAGACCCTCGTGAACCGGGGCTCGCACTTCGATGCCGCCAGCCGCGCCGAGATCGAGCTGTGCCTGAGTCTTGGCGCGCATGCCGACCACGTCTCGTTCGGCAACACGGTCAAGAAGGTCTCGGACATCGTTTTCGCCTACAATGCGGGGATCACCCTGTTTGCTGCGGACGCCGAGGAAGAGCTCGAGAAGATCGCCCTCCACGCGCCGGGCGTGCAGGTCTACATCCGCCTGATCGTCGACGCGTCGGAGGCCGACTGGCCGCTGAGCCGCAAGTTCGGCTGCGCGCGGGACAAGGCGCTGTCGCTGCTCGACCACGCCAAGGCGCTGGGTCTCGACCCGGTCGGCTTCTCGTTCCATGTCGGCAGCCAGACCCGGCGCGCCGACATGTGGACCGCGACCCTCGACCAGGTCGCCGCCGTCTGGCACGCCGCGCAGGAAGCCGGTCACGGTCTGACCCTGCTGAACATCGGCGGCGGTTTCCCGGCCTTCTACGGTGAGGAGATCGAGGCGCCGACCGCCTATGCCGCCCGCGTCATGGAGCTGGTGCGCGCCCGTTTCGGAGACGTGCCGCATGTCATGGCCGAGCCGGGCCGGGGTCTGGTTGCCGAGGCCGGCATGATTGCCGCCGAGGTGCTGCTGGTGTCTCGCAAGTCGGACAACGACATTCACCGCTGGGTCTATCTCGACATCGGCAAGTTCTCGGGTCTGGCCGAGACGATGGACGAGGCGATCCGCTACCAGTTCACCACCGACCGCGACCATGAGGCGATGGGCCCCTGCATCCTCGCCGGTCCGTCCTGCGACAGCGCCGACGTGCTCTACGAGAAGCGCCCGGTGCAACTGCCGGAAGGCCTGCGCGCCGGTGACCGGTTCATCATCCGCAACTGCGGTGCCTATACCTCGACCTATGCCTCGGTCGGGTTCAACGGCTTCCCTCCGCTCGATGTCGTCGTGATCTGACGGCACCGGGACAGGGTGCACAAGCGACGGGTCCGGCCAAGTGCCGGGCCCGTTTGCGTTCGGGGTCCGGAAAACCTGACGTGTCGCGACGCACTGCTTTGCGCTATGCCTTCGGATATCGGCGCGGGCGGGAGAGTGGCACATGCGATCGGCGGGCGTGAGATTCCTGATAGTGGGCCTGCTGGTCCTGCTGATGTTCATCCCGCTCTTCTTCGTGGGCGCGGTGATCGACAGCCGCGCCAACTATTCCCGGCAGGCAGTCAGCGAGGTCGGCGAGGAGTGGGGCGGGCCGCAACTGTTGTCCGGCCCCGTGCTGGTGATCCCGGTCGAGGGGCCGGTGACCCGCACCGAAAGCCGCGACGTGACCGACCCCGTGACCGGCCAGGTCCGGCAGGAGACCTACGAGGTCACCGAAATCCGGCAGAAACCGTCGATCTACATCCTGCCCGAGGCCTTTGCGGCCGAGGTGGATACCGCGACCGAGGTTCGCAGCCGGGGCATCTTCCAGGTGCCGGTCTACACCGCCACGGCCGTGCTGCGCTTCGGCTTCGACACCTCGACCGCCGCCGGCTGGCTGGCGGACGGCGAGCGCGCGGTCTGGGATCAGGCGTGGCTGCGGCTCAGCCTGACCGCGAACCGGGCGCTCAGGGGCGAGGCCGTTCTGACGGTGGACGGCGTCGAGAAGGGACTGGAGCCGCTGTCGGGCGGCGGGCGCACGGGCGGCATCCTCGCGGTGCTGGGCGATCCGCGCGGGGCGGACGCCTATGAACTGCGGCTGGGTCTGAACGGGGCGGAAGAGCTGCGCCTGACCCCGGTCGGGCGCGACAGCCGGGTGACGATCACCAGCGACTGGCCGCATCCGAGCTTCTTCGGGGCGTTCCTGCCCGATGGCCCGGAGATCGCGGAGGACGGGTTCGAGGCGACCTGGACCATCCCGCATCTCGCCCGCGCCCTGCCGCAAGTGTCGCGCGAGGACTTCGACGGCATCGCCCGCAGCGACACGGCCTTCGGGGTCCGGTTCTTCCAGCCGAACGACTTCTACCAGAAGGCCTATCGCGCCGCGCGCTACGGGGTCCTGTTCATCGCGCTGACCTTCCTGACGGTGCTGCTGATCGAGAACCGCACCCGGCGCCCCACCCATCCGGTGCAATACATCCTCATCGGGCTGGCGCAGTCGATCTTCGTCCTGCTGATGGTGGCCTATGCCGAGCAGATCGGCTTCGGCGCGGCCTATGCCCTCAGCGCCGGGGCGACGGTCGGGCTGCTGACGATGTTTGGCGCGCTCGGGCTGAAGCTGGGGCGGCGGACAGCCGTGCTGGCGGTGATGCTGCTGCTGACCTACGGCGTGCTCTACCTGATCCTGCGCTCGGCGGACTACGCGCTTCTGGCCGGGGCGACGCTTGCCTTCGCGGCGCTGGCGGGCACGATGTACCTGACCCGGAACGAGGACTGGTACGGTCCGCCGCGCGAGAAGGGCACGGGCTGGTTCTCGTCGGGCGCGGACAAGGAGAGCGACGATGCCGACCCCGCCCCCCGCTGACGCCGAGGCCCGCCGCGCCATAGTGCCTGTCATCTGCTACCCGGACGACACGTTGCCGGTGCCTGATCTGGCGGCCTACCGGGCCGCCCGGGCGTCCGCGGTGAAGGTGGCGGAGGTCGTCGCGGCCCCCCGCGAGGCGGCGTCCTTCGAGGTGCCGGCGGGCGGCTTCTTCCGGATCACCTGCGTGGATGGCCCGCAGGTCGGGGACCTGAACGTCTGGGCGAGGGGGAACCTCGCCGAACGGTTCTTCTCGGGCAAGACTCGGGCGCTGCACGGCACCCACCTGAGCACGGGCGACCGGATGTGGTCCTGCTTCCCCTACCTGCGCCCGATGGCGACCATCGTGGCCGACACGCTCGACTGGTACGGGATCGATGCCTATGGCGGGTCGGTGCATGACGTGATCGGCACCCGCTGCGACCCCTACACCCACAGGCTGCTATCGGGCGGCACCTATCATCACTGCTGCCACTCGAACCTGACCCGGGCGCTGGCCGAGGCCACGGGTCTGCCCCGGACCGAGGCCGAGGCATATGTCCACGACGTGCTGAACGTCTTCATGTGCACCGGCTTCACCCGCGACACCGGGCAGTACTTCATGAAGGCGAGCCCGGTTCGGCCCGGCGACCACCTGGAGTTCTTCGCCGAGATCGATCTGCTGGGCGCGCTGTCGGCCTGTCCGGGCGGGGATTGCTCGGCCGAGCATTCCAGTGATGCCGCGGCGTGCTACCCCTTGCGCGTCGAGGTTTTCGTGCCACCCGAGCCGCCCGCGGAGTGGGTCTCGCCCGCGCCGAACGGCTATGATCGGCAACACGGGGATTGACTTGCAGCGCGCGAGCGTCCACTTGCCCCGCACGGCTCGACTGTCCGACGCGTGATCGGACCCGACGCATGCGCGTCGCGGACGAGTCTCTCGACCGCCTCGCGGTCCGCCCGGCCCGGCGTAACGGGCCACCGGAATCCGATGTCACGCGCGGGGTCCAACGCGAACGGGGTGTGTCACGCGGTGTGGCACGCCGACGTGCCGTTTCGCGTGACGAGAGCGCCGGGCCGGAGGGCCCGAAAGACCGGGGTCGCCTGAGGGCACCCGGAAAGGAAATGATTTGAACTACTTTGCAGAACTCGGTCTGAGCGACCGTCTCGCCGCCCGTCTGGCCGAGATCGGCCTGACCGATCCGACTCCGATCCAGTCCAAGGCGATCCCCCGCGTGCTGGAAGGCCGCGACCTGATGGGGCTCGCGCAGACCGGCACCGGCAAGACGGCGGCCTTCGGCCTGCCGCTGATCCAGATGCTGAACACGGTCGGCGAGAAACCCGCGCCGAAATCCGCGCGCGCGCTGATCCTCGCGCCCACCCGCGAATTGGCCCGGCAGATCACCGAGGCGCTTCAGAGCTTCATCGGCAAATCGCACCTGAAGGTCGCGATGGTGGTTGGCGGGGCCTCGCTGAACGCGCAGGCCAGCCGTCTGCTGCGCGGCACCGATATCCTCGTGGCGACGCCCGGTCGCCTGATCGACCTGCTCGACCGCCGCGCGGTCACGCTGTCGGAGACCCGGCACCTCGTTCTGGACGAAGCGGACCAGATGCTGGACATGGGCTTCATCCACGCCCTGCGCCAGATCGTGAAGCTGCTGCCGACCGAGCGCCAGACGCTGCTGTTCTCGGCCACCATGCCGAAGCTGATGGCCGAGATCGCCGATGCCTATCTGACCGACCCGGTGCGCGTTCAGGCGGCCCCGCCCGGCAAGACCGCCGACAAGGTCACGCAGGAGCTGCACTTCGTCGACAAGGGCGAGAAGGTCGGCCTGCTGAAGACCATGCTGGCCTCCCATCGCGGCGAGCGGGCCATCGTGTTCTCGCGCACCAAGCACGGCGCCGAGCGGCTGATGAAGTCGCTGACGGCCGCCGGCTTCGATGCGGGCTCGATCCACGGCAACAAGAGCCAGGGCCAGCGCGACCGCGCGCTCGACGGCTTCCGGGAAGGCAAGCTGACCGTGCTGGTCGCCACCGACGTGGCCGCGCGCGGCATCGACATTCCGGAAGTGCGCGTCGTCTACAACTTCGACCTGCCGAACGTGCCGGAAACCTACGTTCACAGGATCGGCCGCACGGCCCGCGCCGGGGCTGACGGCAAGGCCGTCGCCTTCTGCGGCCAGGACGAGGTCAAGGAACTGCGCGCGATCGAGAAGGTGCTGGGTCAGCGCCTGCACGTTGCGGGCGGGACGCCCTGGATGGGGCACGTCGCGGAAGAGGACAAGCGCGGCGGCGCCCGGCGTCCGCAACGCAACCGCCGCCGGGGTCCGCCCCGGCAGCGGAAGGCCGCGTAAGCGTCAGCAGTAGCGCTCGACCCCGACGATCTGAACGTCGGAGTAGCGGTCGCCATGCGCGAACCCGACGGGGAGCAGCCGTGCAATCTCGGTCCTGTCCTCGTCGGTGAAGCGGATGCGGTCGGCCTGCGCACAGTCGGCGAGGTTCTTCGCTGTGCGGGTGCCGGGAATCGGCAGGATGTCGTCGCCCTGGTCGAGCGTCCAGGCGATGGCGGCGGCTGCCGTCGACCATCCCCGCGCGCGGCAGAAATCCTGGAAGCCCGCGATGATCGCCCGGTTCGCCGCGTAGTTCGGTTCCATGAACCGGGGGTTAGCGGTGCGGAAGTCGCCCTCCGGGAAGTCCTCGCGCTTCGGGAAGCTGTCCGCGAAGATGCCCCGCCCGACCGGCGAGAAGGCGACGAAGGTGATACCGAGCTCGCGGCAGGTCTGCAGCACGCCGAGTTCGGGCTGCCGGGTCCAGAGCGAGTATTCCGACTGCACCGCCGCGACCGGGTGCGCCGCATGGGCGCGCCGGATGGTGGAGGGCGCCACCTCGCTGAGGCCGATGGCGCCGATCTTGCCCTCGTCGATGAATTTCCCGAGCGTGCCCATCACGTCTTCGACCGGGATGCGCTGGTCCCGTCGGTGGATGTAGAACAGCTCGACATGGTCGCGCCCCAGCCGCTTCAGCGAGCCTTCGAGCGATGCGCGCACGCTGGCCTCATCGTTGCGGAAATCCCGGCTGGGATGCGGATAGATGCCGGCCTTGGTGGCCAGCGTCACCGGTGCGTTGGTGCGGCGCAGCCACTCGCCGATGATCTCTTCCGACAGGCCCATCCCGTAGATCTCGGCCACGTCGAGATGATCCATGCCGAGGTCATGCGCGGCGCTGAGGCAGGCGAGGCTCTCGTCCCGCGTGGTGCTGCCGTAGATGCCGCCGAAGCTCATGCAGCCGAGGCCGATGGCCCCGACCTGCCGCCCGCAGAGCGGACGTTTCATCGTGATCGGAGTCAGCGTCATGCGAAGGCGGCCTCCAGTGCGATCTCGACCATGTCGCCGAAACTCGATTGCCGATCCGCGCTCGGAAGCGCCTCGCCGGTTTGCAGGTGGTCGGAAATGGTCAGTACCGCCAGCGCCCGGCACTGATAGCGCGCCGCCACCGTGTAGAGTTCCGCAGCTTCCATTTCGACGGCGAGGATGCCGTGCCGGGTCATCTGCTCGTTCAGGTCGGGGCGTTCGTCGTAGAAGACGTCCGACGAATATATGCCCCCGACATGGGTTGCGACACCCTTTTTCTGCGCCGCGGCAAAGGCCGATTGCAAGAGGTTGAAATCGGCGCAGGGTGCGTAATTCAGTTCGCGGAAGAAGCCTTTCGACGGGGTCGACATCGTCGACGAGGTCATTGCCAGAACCACGTCCCGCAGCTTTACCTGTGGCTGCATCCCACCGGCAGAGCCGATCCGAATGAGCGTCTTTACCCCGAAATCTCGAATCAATTCATTCGCGTAGATCGACAGGGACGGCATTCCCATGCCGGAGCCGTGGATCGTGACGCGGTTCCCGCGCCATGTCCCGGTATAGCCGAGCATGCCGCGCGTTTCGTTCACGCAGACCGGGTTGTCGAGAAAGGTTTCCGCCGCCCACCGTGCCCGAAGGGGGTCGCCGGGCATCAGCACGGTTTCGGCGATGTCGCCGGGTGCGGCACCGATATGAATGGTCATCTTGGGATCCTGTCGGAAGGCGAGGCGCTCCGGCCCCTGTGATCAGGGTCCCAGAAAACACGTTCCCCCCGCCGGGTGCAAGGCAGGGGGAGCGTTCGTCACGGTCGGGGTGTCGGTCCCTCAGATCTCGAGGCTGGAGGGGTCCGCACCGGCTTCGATGGCTTCCTTGTACCAGACGGGCTGACGGCCCTTGCCGGTCCAGGTCTGCGACGGGTCAGCGGGGTTCGCGTATTTCGGAACGCCTGTGCCCTTGCCCGACCCGCCTTTGCTGGCCTTTCCGTCCACGAGGTCCTTCAGGGAAAAGCCGTGCTCTTCGGCGAGTGCCTCGAGCGCTTTGCGGGCTTCGGCCTTCTTTCGGGTTTCGAAGGTCACAAGCGCCTTTTCCACGTCTTTCTGAAGTTGCTTCAGCTCAGCTTCCGACATTTTGTCGAGATCGAGTGCCATGGGATTTGTCCTTTGCAAGTTTCGCGCACGAACCAGAAATACGCCAAAAGATAACGGGACGCAATTGCGTCCCGTTTCCCGAAAGATGGCAGAAAAGGGGCTTACTCGGCGGCAATCGGCTCGGGATCGGCGAGGGTCACGATATCCTGCATGATCCGGTTCAGCTCGAAATCCTTGGGCGTATAGACTTTTGCCACGCCCATCGCGGAAAGCCGCGCCGCGTCTTCGTCCGGAATGATCCCTCCTACAATCACGGGAACATGACCGAGGCCCGCGGCCCGCATGCGGGTCATCACGTCCTCGATCAGCGGGATGTGGCTGCCCGACAGGATCGACAGGCCAACGACATGGGCTTCTTCCGCCCGGGCGGCGGCGACGATTTCTTCCGGGGTCAGGCGAATGCCCTGGTATTCGATATCCATGCCGCAGTCGCGGGCCCGGAAGGCGATCTGCTCGGCGCCGTTGGAATGGCCGTCGAGCCCGGGCTTGCCGACGAGGAACTTCAGGCGGCGGCCCAGCTTGTCCGAGACGGCATCCACCATCGTGCGGATATCGTCGAGGCCCTGCGTCTTGTTCGACACCGCGCGGCTGACACCGGTGGGGCCGCGATACTCGCCATGTTCGGCGCGCATCACCCCGGCCCATTCGCCGGTCGTGACACCGGCCTTCGCGGCGGCAATGGAGGCGGGCATGACGTTCTCGCCCGTTGCCACGGCGGCCCGCAGCGCCGCCAGCGCCCGCGCCACGGCCTCGGCATCGCGCTCGGCCCGCCAGGCATCGAGGCGGGCGATCTGGTCGGCTTCCACCGCCGGATCGACGACGAGGATGCCGCCCTCTTCGTCCACCAGCGGCGAGGGCTCGCCCTGCTGGTACTTGTTGACCCCGACGACGACGGTCTCACCGCGTTCGATCCCGTTCAGGCGGTCGGCGTTCGCGTTCACGAGCTGGGCTTTCATGTAATCGATCGCCGCGATCGCGCCGCCCATCGAGTCGAGGTTCGCAAGCTCGGCGCGGGCACCGGCCTTCAACTCCTCGACCTTGGCATCCACGGCGGGGTTCCCGTCGAAGAGGTCGCCGAATTCGAGCAGGTCGGTCTCGTAGGCAAGGATCTGCTGCATGCGGAGGGACCATTGCTGGTCCCACGGCCGGGGCAGGCCGAGCGCCTCGTTCCAGGCCGGAAGCTGCACTGCCCGGGCGCGGGCCTTCTTCGAAAGGGTTACCGCCAGCATCTCGAGCAGGATGCGGTAGACGTTGTTCTCGGGCTGCTGCTCGGTCAGGCCCAGCGAGTTGACCTGAACGCCATAGCGGAAGCGCCGGAACTTCGGGTCGGTCACGCCGTAGCGGTCGCGGCAGATCTCGTCCCAGAGATCGACGAAGGCACGCATCTTGCACATCTCGGTCACGAAGCGGATGCCCGCGTTCACGAAGAACGAGATCCGCCCGACCACCGTCGGGAAGTCCTCGGCTGGAATGCGCGGCTTCAGTTCGTCGAGCACCGCGATGGCCGTGGCGAGGGCGAAGGCAAGCTCCTGTTCCGGTGTCGCGCCCGCTTCCTGCAGGTGGTAGGAACAGACGTTCATCGGGTTCCACTTCGGCACGGCGCGATAGCAGTATTCCGCGACGTCGGCGATCATCCGCAGCGAGGGTTTCGGCGGACAGATGTAGGTGCCGCGCGAAAGGTACTCCTTGATCAGGTCGTTCTGGACCGTGCCCTGCAGCTTGCTGACGTCCGCGCCCTGTTCCTCGGCCACCGCGATATAGAGCGCGAGCAGCCAGGGCGCCGTCGCGTTGATGGTCATCGAGGTGTTCATGTCCTCGAGCGGGATGTCCCGGAACAGCGTGCGCATGTCGCCGAGGTGGCAGACCGGCACGCCGACCTTGCCGACTTCGCCGCGCGCCAGCACATGATCGCTGTCATAGCCGGTCTGGGTCGGCAGGTCGAAGGCGACCGACAGGCCGGTCTGCCCCCGGGCAAGGTTGGCGCGGTAGAGTGCGTTCGACTTCTCCGCGGTCGAGTGACCGGCATAGGTGCGGAACAGCCACGGCTTGTCCTTGGCGGGCTTCTGGGCAGTGTCGGTCATCGGCATCCTCGCGAGTCGAGTTTGGCAATTTAATTTCGCTTTGGGGTTAATACGGGCAACGATCTATTGCTGTCAATTCGCCGCGTCGCGGCATGACCCGGTTTACGGCTGGCGGTGGCCCTGCAAAGGTTTCGGAATGTTTGAAACCGTTGCGCTGCCCGTCTGGGCCCTCCTCCTGATCCTGGGCTTCGCGGCGGTGGCGGCGGTGGACCGGGTGCTGGGTCCCGGCCTGCGCTGGTTCCTCCGGCGGCGCATGGAGCGGGCGGTGGCCCGCCTGAACGCGCGCCTCGACCGGCCCATCGAACCGTTCAAGCTGCTGGAGCGACAGGACACGGTGAACCGCGTGCTCTACTCGCCCGAGGTCATGCAGGCGGTGCAGGAGCATGCACGGACCGAGGGCATCCCGGAAGAGGTCGTCTTCGCCAAGGCGCGGCGCTACGCCCGCGAGATCGTGCCGGGCTTTTCGACGGCGGCCTATTTCGGGTTCGCGACGCGCGTTGCGCGGCTGCTGAGCCGGGCGTTCTACCGGGTGCGGCTAGGCGCCTATGACGAGAAGGCGATCTCGGCCATCGACCACGACGCGACGGTGATCTTCGTGATGAACCACCGGTCCAACATGGATTACGTGCTGGTCACCTACCTCGTCGCCGAACGCTCGGCCCTGGCTTACGCGGTGGGCGAATGGGCCCGGGTCTGGCCGCTGCGCAGCCTCGTGCGCGCGCTCGGCGGCTATTTCATCCGGCGACGGTCGCGCAATCCCCTCTACCGCCGGGTCCTGTCGCGGTACGTTCAGTTGTCCGCGGCGAACGGCGTCACGCAGGCGATGTTCCCGGAAGGCGGCCTGTCGCTGGACGGGCGGGTGGGGCCCGCGAAACTCGGTCTGCTCAGTTACGTGCTACAGGGGTTCGATCCCGCGCGCGACCGCGACGTGGTCTTCGTGCCGATCGGCATCAACTACGACCGCGTGATCGAGGACAGGGTTCTCGTGAAGGCGCAGGACACCGGGACACGGGCCTTCCGGGTGTCGATCCGCCGCGCGCTGTGGGTCGCGGCGCGGCACCTGCTCCAGCGGGTCAGCGGGCGCTTCCACCGCTTCGGCTATGCGGCGGTCAGCTTCGGTGCGCCGGTCTCGTTGCGCACCGCCATGGCAGAGAACGGCGGCAGGATCGACGTCGGGCATCTGGGTGACCTGCTGACCACGCGGGTGCGCGATATCGTGCCGGTCCTGCCGGTGCCGCTGGTCGCGGCCGTTCTGGCCGGAGCCGAGGGCCCGATGCCGCGCGCGGCCATCGTGGCCGAGGCGGGGCGTCTGCGCACCGCCCTGGCGGCGCAGGGGGCGCATGTCCACCTGCCGCGCGACGATCCGGATTACGAGGTGACCGTGGGCCTGCGCGGTCTCGTGGCGCGCGGCGTTCTGCGCGAGACGGCGGAGGGCTACCATGTGGCCCCCGGCGAGGACGCCCTGCTGCGCTTCTATGCGAACTCGGTGCTGCAACTGGTTCATCGCGACCGGTAGCCATCGGCTGCGACATAAAATTTCTCATTTGTCCAATTTCGAGTTGCTTTGTTGCGAGGCTGTCCCTAGATCAAGGGCAGTTCCCGCAGCGCAGAATGATTCTGCGATGCAGCAGCCCCAGATTGGAGAAGGACGCCATGGCACTCGATACCCAGTTGGCCCCCGCGCCCTATGACGCCCCGGAGAAGGATCTCTACGACCTCGGCGAGATGCCTCCGCTCGGCTACGTGCCGAAACAGATGCATGCCTGGGTGATCCGCCGCGAACGTCACGGCGAGCCGGATACCGCCATGCAGCTCGAAGTGGTCGATGTGCCCGAGGTCGGCGATACCGAAGTTCTGGTCCATGTCATGGCGGCCGGCGTCAACTACAACGGGGTCTGGGCGGCGCTGGGCCAGCCGGTCTCGGTCTTCGACGTCCACAAGGCCCCTTATGCCATCGTCGGTTCCGACGCGGCGGGGATCGTCTGGAAGGTCGGAGCCAAGGTGAAGCGCTGGAAGGTCGGCGACGAGGTCGTGATCCACTGCAACCAGGACGACGGCGACGACGAGGAATGCAACGGTGGCGATCCCATGTATTCGCCGAGCCAGCGGATCTGGGGATACGAGACCGCGGACGGCAGCTTTGCGCAGTTCACCTGCGTGCAGGCGCAGCAGCTGATGCCGCGCCCGCGGCACCTGACCTGGGAAGAGAGCGCCTGCTATACCCTGACCCTCGCCACCGCCTACCGGATGCTCTTCGGGCATGAACCGCATGACCTGAAGCCGGGTCAGAACGTGCTGGTCTGGGGGGCTTCCGGGGGTCTCGGCTCCTACGCGATCCAGCTGATCAACACCGCCGGCGCGAATGCCATCGGCGTGATCTCCGACGAGGACAAGCGCGACTTCGTCATGGGGCTCGGGGCGAAGGGCGTGATCAACCGCAAGGAATTCAATTGCTGGGGCCAGCTGCCCACGGTGAACACGCCGGAGTACAAGGAATGGTTCAACGAGACCCGCAAGTTCGGCAAGGCCATCTGGGACATCACCGGCAAGGGCGTGAACGTCGACATGGTCTTCGAGCACCCGGGCGAAAGCACCTTCCCGGTCTCGACCTTCGTCTGCAAGAAGGGCGGCATGGTCGTGATCTGCGCCGGGACCACCGGGTTCAACTGCACCTTCGACGTGCGGTACATGTGGATGCACCAGAAGCGTCTGCAGGGGTCGCACTTCGCGCACCTGAAGCAGGCCGCATCGGCCAACAAGCTGATGCTGGAGCGCCGCCTCGATCCCTGCCTGTCCGAGGTCTTCCCCTGGGCCGAGCTTCCTGCCGCGCACATGAAGATGCTGCGCAACCAGCACAAGCCGGGCAACATGGCCGTGCTCGTGCAGGCGCCCCGCACCGGGCTGCGGACCTTCGAGGACACGCTGGAGGCGAGCACGGGCCGCTAACCCGGCCTTAACGCGACTCGACCTGAACTCTGTGGCACCGGGCGGATACCTCCGTCCGGTGCCGCCGGGTTTTCGGAGGCGGGTCATGGAGGGTCGCGATCTCAACCGGTTGGCTTTTGTCACCTCGCCAGAAAAGAGGGATACAAATCCGTGAATGGTCCGGAAAACGGCACTCGTGCTAAGGTTGTGTTAACCAATCGTTAACACTTCCAGAGGAAGAGTCAGATGGCACAAGACTGGATGATCGACGTGCTGGCGGACCTTCGGAGCTTCGCCCAGCAGAACGGTATGCGGGCGCTGTCCGACCAGCTCGACGACACGATCCTCGTCGCCGCTGCGGAACTTGCGCAAGCCGCGCAGGGAGGGCGGTTCGGCGGCAATGGAGGGATCGCTTCACCACTGTCTGGAACGGTTGAGGCTCGCTAGGACCGGCGACGACCTGCAACGCGAGATCCTTGCGCTGCGCGACGTGTTCGAGGTGGGGCACCTCGTCTACCATTCCGTCAATTCCACCGGCGAGCAGTATGCCGCGCTGACCTACAGTCCGGACTGGGTCGTCCGCTATGTCTCGCAGTCCTACGAGCGGATCGATCCGGTGGTGCAGGGCTGCTATCGCCGCTTCCATCCCATCGACTGGCGCGCGCTCGACTGGACGTCGCGGGCCGCCCGGTCCTTCCTGCACGAGGCGCTGGATCACGGTGTCGGCACGCAGGGCCTGTCCCTGCCGATCCGGGGACCCGGCGGCCAGTTCGCGGTCTTCACCGTCAACGACACCGTCACCGACGAAAGCTGGACGCGCCTGCGCGACGAACGGCTGAGCGACCTGATCCTGGTCGCGCATTTCGTCAACCAGAAGGCGCTCGAACTGGAGGGCAACCGCGATGCCGCCGACCTGCGGGCGCTGTCCCCGCGCGAGATCGACGCGCTGACGCTGCTCGCCGCCGGGCACAACCGCGCCGCCATCGCCGACCGGCTGCACATTTCCGAGCATACCCTGCGGGTCTACATCGAGAGTGCCCGCCACAAGCTCGGCGCGATGAACACGGTGCACGCGGTCGCCCGCGCGATGGTGCAGGGACTGATCGTCGTCTGAGTCGTCAGCCCCGCAACCCCCGATCTTCGACCGTTCGGTGAGACCCCGTTAACGTCTGCCGCCTTCCCTCGGGGGCATCCGACCACGGGGGACAGACCATGATCCAGTATCTCTATGCCGACGAGCTCGACGCGCAGCCGGGACTTGGGCCGCAGATGTACCGCGACCGCGCGGCGCAGTTCCGCGACCGTCTCGGCTGGTCCGTCGATGTGGACGCGGTGGGCGAGGAGCGCGACGCCTACGACGCCGAGATCCCGCTCTACGTGATCGCCACAGACGCGGCAGGGCGCCATGCGGGCTCGATGCGGTTCCTGCCGACGACCGGCCCGACCATGGTCAATGACCACTTCACGCACCTGACCGACGGCACCCGCATCGTCAGCCCGTATATCTGGGAATGCACGCGCTTCTGCCTCGCGCCCGAGGCTCCGAAAGCCACGGCGGCGCGGCTGATGCTGGCGGCGGCCGAGCTGGGCCTCGCCTCCGGTCTCAGCCATGCGGTGGGGGTGTTCGACGGGCACATGACGCTGATCTATCGCCGCCTTGGCTGGGGGCCGATCATCCCGGGGGCTTCAGGCACCGGGCGCGGGGCGGTCAGCGTCGGCCTCTGGGCCTTTGCCGAGGCCGTCCTGCCCCGCTTGCGGGCGCAGGCCGGGGTCACGGCCGCCACCTCGCGCGGCTGGGTCACAAGGGCCTTCGGACCGAACCTCGCGGCCTGATCCGGCTGGCAGCCCGCGGCGGCGCGGGATAGGGTCCGGCCATGACCCTGCCCGCGCTCGCATTTTCCGCCGATCAGGCCGAGGCCTATGACCGCGCAGCCGAGATGCTGGGCACGGCGGGCATCGACCTGATCGACGGGACCACCCTCCCGCCACGCGAGGGGGCCGCCCCGCAGGTGCTGGCGATCACCGGCAAGGCGGGCTCCGGCAAGACGGCCTTGCTGGCGCAACTGGCGGGCGACCTCGCCGCGGCCGGGGTTACCACGGTGTCGGGCGACTGGGACGGCAAGCGCAAGAAGGACCGCCGCACGCTGGCGATCCTCGCGCCGACCAACAAGGCGGCGAGCGTCCTGCGCCTGCGCGGCGTGCCCGCGACCACGATCCACCGCATTCTCTACACGCCGGTCTACGACCCGGAGTACGAGCGCATCGCCGAGTGGCTGGCGGGCGAGGGTGACCGCCCCGAGATCGAGGGCCTGACCGATCTGGCGCTCGACCGCGCGATGGCGGTCTTCCAGACCCATGCCTCGATCCCCGGTGCGCTGGCGGCGGCCGGCCTGCGCGGGTCGGACTTCATCACCGGGTGGAAGCGCCGGGAGGAACCCCTCGACATCGGGTTCGTGGACGAGGCCTCGATGCTGGACGCGCGCCAGTTCGAGGACCTTCAGGAGATCTTCCCGACGCTGGTGCTGTTCGGGGACCCGGCCCAGCTGGCCCCCGTCGGGCAGTCCGGCAAGATGGTGTTCGAGGCGTTGCCGGACGAGCGCGTCGTGCACCTGTCGCGGATTCACCGGCAGGCACAGGACAACCCGATCCTCGATCTCGCCCATGCCCTGGGCGATCCGTCGCTCGACTACGACGATTTCGCCGCCATGGTGCACGAGGCCGCAGCGCGCGACGACCGGGTCGTGGTCAGCCCCCGGATCGATGCTGCGCTGATGGCGCGCTCGCCGGCGCTGGTCTGGCGCAATGCTACCCGCATCCGGATGATCCAGGCCTTCCGGACCGCCTTCGGCGCGCCCGAGACCGAGCTGCTGCCCGGCGAGCCGCTGATCTGCGACGGGATCGAACTGCCGCTGAAGCACCGGCGCAAGCGGCTCGACCTTGAAGCCCGCGGCCTGATCAAGGGGGCGCAGGCGATCTACCTCGGGCCCGGCACCAAACCCGGCTTCTCGCGCGTTTATGTCGTCGGAGCCCCGGAGCCGCGCACGGGCGTGGCGTCGATCATCAAGATCGAGAAGCCGGACGAGGAAGAGCCGTTCCTGCCCTTCGCAGCCCGCATGGGGGCGGCCTTCCTGCACGGGGCAGCGGTCACGATCCACAAGGCGCAGGGCTCGCAGTGGGACACCGTGCAGGTCTTTGCCCCCGACCTGTCGGCCGCGGCATGGTCGGGCCGGATGGAGGCCGGGCAACCCCTTTGGAAGCGCCTCGCCTACGTCGCCATCACCCGCGCGCAGGAGCGGTTGATCTGGGTGACGCAGAGCCGCCTCAGGCGCCCGGAAACACCGCTGTCGATCGACGATCTGGCCGAGGCCGCCGCGCCGCTTTCGCTGGACGCGGGTCTGGAAGCGGACGCCGCCGACGGCTAGGGTCGCGCCATCATCAGGGAGGGTTCCATGCGCTGCGTCTTCGTCCAGTTCCGCTGCACGCCCGGCAAGACCTACGAGGTCGCCGAACGCATCTACGACCGCGAGATCGTGTCCGAGCTGTATTCGACCTCGGGCGACTGGGACCTGCTCGCCAAGGTCTATGTCCCGGAGTCCGAGGACGTCGGGCGCTTCGTCAACGAGAAGCTCAACGACATTCCCGGGGTCGAGCGGTCGCTGACCACGATGACCTTCAAGGCGTTCTGAGCCGATGCCGTCGATCCTGATCACCGGCGCGTCGGCCGGAATCGGTGCGGCCTGCGCCGCGAAGTTCCTCGCCGAAGGCTGGCAGGTCGGGTTGCTGGCTCGCCGCGCAGACGCGCTGGCGGCCGTGGCCGAGGGCGCGCCCAACGCCCACTGCCTCGTCGCGGACGTGACCGATGCGGCGGCGATGGAGGCCGCGTTTGCGGAATTCACCGCCCGGACCGGGCGGCTCGACGTGCTGTTCAACAACGCGGGCATCTTCACCCCCGCCGGGATGATCGACGAGGTGCCGCTCGGCGACTGGGAACGCGCGGTGTCCACCAACCTGACCGGCATGTTCCTCGCGGCGCGGCTGGCGTTCGGGCAGATGCGGCGGCAGGAGCCGCGCGGCGGGCGGATCATCAACAACGGGTCGATCTCGGCCCATGTGCCCCGGCCGGGCGCGGTCTGCTACACGACCACCAAGCACGCGATAACCGGCCTGACGCGGCAGCTGTCGCTCGACGGGCGGGACATCGACATCGCCTGCGGCCAGATCGACATCGGGAATGCCCGCACGCCGCTGCTCGAAGACCTCGACCGCGCCAACCGCGCGAAGGGCGATCCGCCGGTCGCCATGATGGACGTGAGCCATGTCGCGGACGCGGTCTGGTCGATGGCCGTGCTGCCGCTCGAAGCCAACGTCCAGTTCATGACGATCATGGCGCGGCAGATGCCCTATATCGGGCGCGGTTAGCGGCGCAGGTACCGGAAGGCGCTGGACGCGCCCCAGCCCGCCGCGATGGCGATCAGCAGCGACAGGAGCCCGTAGAGCGCCGGGCTGTCGTGGGCGAGGGCAAACAGGTAGCGTTCCAGCCCGACCTTGCTGACCGAGATCGTCGTCTCGTAGCGGTCGATCACCGTGCCGTCGCGGGTCAGGAAGATGCGCGTCCGGTACTCGCCCTCGGTCAGGTTCGCCGGAAGCGCGAAGGCGGTGTCGAAGAGCGTGGCGTCCTTCAGACGAACCCCGCCTTCTTCCAGCTGGTAGAGGCCGGTGTCCTGCCGGATGCGGATCAGGGCCTCGGTGAAGGATTCGCTGTCGGTGACGTCCTGCGGCGCGCCGACCGAGCGGATCGCCCGTGCGATGGAGACCTTGTGGCGCAGGTCCTCGGTATCGCTCATCACGGCGGCCAGCGGGCCGGTCGTGGCGATGGCATAGAAGGTCGGGGCCGCGTCGACCTCGACCGAGGCGGTGTTGACCCAGATGCCTGCGACCCGGCTCTTGCGGCGCACGACGATGGGCTCCAGCGGGCCGAGGACCGTGATCACCACGTCGAGCTCGCCCTCGGGCAGCGGCGCCTCGCGCTTCACGGCGCCGAAGACGAGGATCTCGGACCCGTCGAAGTTGGCGGTGATCGACACGCGGGTCTGCGACAGTTCCGCGACGATCGCCTCGGCCGCGGCCGGCAGCGGCAGGGCCGTCGCGGCAGCCAGCAGGAGCGCCCCGAGCCTCATGCGCCGCTTCCCAGCGAATAGAGTTCGGCCGGGGGCAGCACCAGTTCCAGCGCGAGCTTCAGGCACACGCCCACGACGATCAGCGCCAGCAGGATGCGCAGTTGCTCTGCCTTCAGCCGCGTTCCGATGCCGGTGCCGACCTGCGCGCCCACGACGCCGCCAAGGATCAGCAGAAGGGCCAGCATCATGTCCACGGTCTGGTTGGTGATCGCATGCGCCATCGTGGTGAAGGCGGTCACGAAGATGATCTGGAACAGCGAGGTGCCGATCACGACCTTGGTCGGCATCCCCAGCAGGTAGATCATCGCGGGCACCATGATGAAGCCGCCGCCGACCCCCATGATGGCGGCCAGCACGCCGACGGCCACGCCCACGAGCAGCGGGGGGATCACCGAGATGTAGAGGCCGGAGGTCCGGAACCGCATCTTCAGCGGCCAGGTATGGACCCAGTTGCGCTGGCGGCGCTTCGGGGGGGGACCGTTGCGCCGCGCGTTGCGCAGGGCGTTGATGCTCTCGATCAGCATCAGGCTGCCGACGACGCCGAGGAAGACGACGTAGCAGAGGTTCACCAGCAGATCGACCTGCCCCAGCGACTTGAGCGTGTTGAAGATCTGCACGCCGACCGCCGATCCGGCGAGGCCCCCGGCCAGCAGCACGCTGCCCATCTTCATGTCCACTGCCCGCCGGCGCAGGTGCGCGAAGAGGGCCGACACCGACGAGGCGACGATCTGGTTGGTGGAGGTCGCCACGGCGACCGCGGGCGGGATACCGACGAAGAACAGCAGCGGCGTGATCAGGAACCCGCCGCCGACGCCGAACATGCCCGACAGCACCCCGACCAGCCCGCCAATGCCGAGGATCAGGAAGGCATTGACCGACACTTCGGCAATCGGGAGGTAGATGTGCATGGACCGGGTCCTGACGACGCCCCTATCGTTTAGACTGCCGGCGACCGGGGCGGGTAGGGGGCATGCTGCGACAAATCGGAACAGACCGGCGCGTCATCGCTCCTTGACGTAGGGCTCGCCTCCGGCCCGCGGCGGGATCGCCTTGCCGACGAACCCGGCCAGGATCACCACGGTCAGGATGTAGGGCAGGCTGTCGAGCAGCTGCACGGGGATCGGGAAGCCGATGATGCCCTCGACCACGTCGCTGCGCAGCGCCAGCGCCTGCAGCAGACCGAACAGCAGGCAGGCCGACAGCGCGTACCACGGCCGCCACTTGGCAAAGATCAGCGCGGCCAGCGCGATGTAGCCGCGCCCGGCGGTCATGTCCTTGACGAAGCCCGCCTGCAGCGCGGTGGCCAGGTAGGCCCCGGCGATGCCGCAGAGCACGCCGCAGATCCCGACGGCCGCGAAGCGCAGCCCGACGACCGAGATCCCGGCGGTATCGACCGCGGCGGGGTTCTCGCCCACCGCGCGCAGGCGCAGGCCGAAGCGGGTGCGGAACAGGATCCACCATGTCGCTGGCACCGCGAGCAGCGCGATGTAGACAAGGACCGAGTGGCCCGAGATCAGCTCGGAATAGAACTGCATGACAGGTCCGGCCTCGGAGATCAGCTCGCTCAGCGGCCGTCCCGCCGCCTGCGCATCGGTCGGGCCGATGGCGAAGGGCAACTCGATACCCTCGAAGCGCGCGTTGCCGATCAGCGACGGTGTCCGCCCGCCCTGGCTGAACCAGCTCTGGGCGATCAGCACCGTCATCCCCGCCGCGAGGAAGTTGATCGCCACGCCCGAAATCAGCTGGTTGCCCCGGAAGGTGATCGACGCCAGGCCGTGCAGGCCGGACAGGATCATCGAGGACGCGATTCCCGCCAGCAGGCCGATCCAGACCGAGCCGGTCACGAAAGCGACGGCGCCCGAGAAGAACGCGGCGGCCAGCATCTTGCCCTCGAGGCCGATGTCGAAGATGCCCGCGCGCTCGGAAAAGAGACCGGCGAGGCAGGCCAGAAGCAGCGGCGTTGCCAGACGCACCGTCGAGTCGAGCACCTGGACCAGGGTCAGGAAATCCATGATCTCACTCCGCTGCCTGACGGGACTTGGACGAACGGCGCAGGGCGAGGAACAGCCTCTCGACCGGCATCCGCACCATGTTGTCGAGCGCGCCGGTGAACAGGATCACCAGCGCCTGGATCACCACGATCAGCTCGCGCGGGATCGAGGTCCAGAGCGCCAGTTCCGCGCCGCCCTGGTAGAGGAACCCGAACAGGATCGCGGCCAGCAACACGCCGAACGGGTGCGAGCGGCCCATCAGCGCGACGGCGATGCCGATGAAGCCCGCCCCCTCGACCGAGTTCAGCACCAGGCGCTCGCTCTCGCCCATCACGTTGTTGATCGCCATCAGGCCGGCCAGCGCCCCCGAGATCAGCATCGCCACGACGATGATCTTGGTCGGGCTGATGCCTGCGTATTTCGCGGCCGGTTCCGAGTGCCCGAACGCCCGGATCTCGTAGCCGAGGCGGGTGCGCCAGATCAGCAGCCAGACCAGGAAACAGGCGAGCAGGGCGATCAGGAAGGTTACATTGACCGGGGCCGCCCGCGAGAACTCGATCCCGATCGGGGCCAGCAGGTCATGTAGGGTCGGCAGGTTGCTGCCTTCGGGGAAACGGGCGGTGGCCGGGTCCATCTGGCCCGGCGGGCGCAGCACGTTGACGAGGAAATAGTTCAGCACCGCCGCGCCGATGAAGTTGAACATGATCGTGGTGATCACGATGTGGCTGCCGCGCTTGGCCTGCAGCCATGCCGGGATCAGCGCCCACGCCGCCCCGAAGAGCGCGCCGCCCAGCATCGCGGCGGGCAGCGCCAGCGCCCAGTGCGGCCAGGGCAGGGCAAGGCAGACCAGCGCCACGCCGAGCCCGCCGAGCGTCGCCTGCCCCTCGCCGCCGATGTTGAACATCCGGGCGTGAAAGGCCACCGCCACCGCGAGGCCGGTGAAGATGAAGTTGGTGGCGTAGTAGAGCGTATAGCCCCAGCCATAGGTCGAACCGAGCGAGCCCGCGACCATCAGCTTGACCGCCGCGACCGGGTCCTCGCCGATGGCGAGGATCACCAGCGCCGAGATCGCGAAGGCGATGATCAGCGAGATCAGGGGCACCAGGATCACATCGGCCCAGCGGGGCATCCCGTCCATGTCGTCTTGCTCCTCGTTGTCGCGGGCGTTCGGCTCCGGGGCCTCAGGCGGCGCTGTCCGTCTCGGTCACGCCTGCCATCAGCAGGCCGAGTTCTCGTTCGTTTGTCTTGGCAGGGTCGCGCTCGCCCATGATCCGTCCGTCGAACATGACCGCGATGCGGTCCGACAGGCTCATGATCTCGTCCAGCTCGACCGAGACCAGCAGCACCGCCTTCCCGGCGTCGCGCAGCGCGACGATCTGCTGGTGGATGAACTCGATCGCGCCGATATCGACGCCCCGTGTCGGCTGGCCGACCAGCAGCAGGTCCGGGTTGCGCTCGATCTCGCGCGCCACGACGATCTTCTGCTGGTTGCCGCCGGAGAAGCTCTTGGCCTGCAGGCGGGGATTCGGCGGGCGGACATCGAAGCGCTTCATCTTGCCCTCGGTGTCGGTCTTCAGCGCCTCGTTGTCCATCAGGAAGGCGTTGCGGTTGTACGCCGCGTCGTTGTGATAGCCGAAGCCCACGTTCTCCCACGCCATGAAGTCCATGATCAGGCCCAGGCGCTGGCGGTCCTCCGGCACATGGGCAATGCCGCGCGCCCGCCGCGACTGGCCGTCCGACTTGCGGCCGGTCAGGTCGATGGACTGGCCGTTCAGGCGCACGGTGCCGGTGGCATCGCGGATGCCGCCCAGGACCTCCAGCAGTTCGGACTGGCCGTTGCCCGCGACGCCCGCGATCCCGAGGATCTCGCCCTTGCGGACGTTGAACGAGATGCCGCGCAGCCGCTCGACCTTGTCCTCGTCGACCACGCGCAGGTTCTCGACCTCGAGCACCACGTCGCCGGGGGCGGCGGGTGTCTTGTCCACGCGCAGCAGGACCTTGCGCCCGACCATCAGCTCGGCCAGTTCCGGCGGCGAGGTCTCGGCGGTCTTGACCGTCGCCACCATCTCGCCCCGCCGCATGACCGAGACGTTGTCGGTGATCGCCATGATCTCGCGCAGCTTGTGGGTGATCAGGATGATCGTCTTGCCCTCGGCCTTGAGCCCTTCGAGGATGCGGAACAGGTGATCCGCCTCGGCCGGCGTCAGCACGCCGGTCGGCTCGTCGAGGATCAGGATGTCGGCCTTGCGGTAGAGCGCCTTCAGGATCTCGACGCGCTGTTGCATCCCGACGCCGATCTCCTCGATCAGCGCGTCCGGCTCGACGTTCAGTTCGTATTCCTTCGACAGGTGCAGAAGCTGCTGCCGCGCCTTGGCCAGCGACGGTTTCAGCAGCGCGCCGTCCTCGGCCCCGAGCACCACGTTCTCGAGCACGGTGAAATTCTCGACCAGCTTGAAGTGCTGGAACACCATCCCGATACCGGCGCGGATCGCGGCCTGGCTGTCGGGGATCTCGGTCTCGTTGCCCTGGATGAAGATCTCGCCAGCGTCGGCCTTGTAGAACCCGTAGAGGATCGACATCAGCGTGGACTTGCCCGCGCCGTTTTCACCGATGATGCCGTGGATCGTGCCGGGCATCACGCGGATCGAGATGTTCTTGTTGGCCTGCACGGGACCGAAGGCCTTGGAGATGCCCTTCAGTTCGATGGCGGGGGCGGTCGCGGTCATGGCTGCCCTTTCCGGGTCGGAAGACAACAGGGCCGCGCCACATCGCTGCAACGCGGCCCTGTCTGGTGTTCAGATCGGGTCTGCCCGGATCAGAAGGTCAGTGCCGGGCAGCTGTTGTCCGACATGTAGTCGTGCACCGACAGCGCACCCGAGGCGATCTCGGCGGCGGCGGCGTCCACGGCGGCCTTCATCTCGTCGCTGACGAGCGCGGCGTTGTTCTCGTCGAGGGCATAGCCCACGCCGCCGTTCGACAGGCCCATCACGCGGAAGCCGGTCTCGAGGCCCGGGCCATCCATGAAGGCTTCGTAGACGGCGTTGTCCACGCGCTTGAGCATCGAGGTCAGAACCTCGCCCGGGTGCAGGTAGTTCTGGTTCGAGTCGACGCCGATCGACAGGATGTCCTCGTCAGCCGCGGCCTGGAGCACGCCGACCCCGGTGCCGCCGGCCGCGGCATAGACCACGTCCGCGCCCTGGCTGATCTGCGCCTTGGTCAGTTCCGCGCCCTTCACCGGGTCGTTCCAAGCCGCCGGGGTGGTGCCGGTCATGTTGGCGATCACGGTCGCGTCGCCGTTCACGGCCTTCACGCCTTGCGCGTAGCCGCAGGCGAACTTGCGGATCAGCGGGATGTCCATGCCGCCGATGAAGCCGACGGTGCCCGACTCGGACGCCATCGCGGCCATCATGCCGACGAGGTAGCTGCCCTCGTGCTCGTTGAAGACCACCGAGCGCACGTTCGGCTGATCAACGACCATGTCGACGATCACGAACGAGGTGTCCGGGTAGTCCGGGGCAACGACGTTCAGCACGTCACCGAAGGCGAAGCCGGTCATCACGATCGGGTTCGAGCCGGACTCGGCGAGGCGGCGCAGGGCCTGCTCGCGCTGGGCTTCCGACTGCATCTCGATCTCGCGGTACGACCCGCCGGTCTCGGACACCCAGCGCTGCGCGCCGTTGTAGGCGGCCTCGTTGAAGGACTTGTCGAACTTGCCGCCGAGGTCGAAGATCAGGGCGGGGTCTGCAGAGGCAGCGCCGGCGGTCAGCGCGAGGCCGGCGGCCGCACCGAGCAGTTTTTGCATCAGGGTCATGAATGGTCTCCCGGTTGGTTGTAATTCAGCCGCGAATCCCGATCCGGGACACAGGGCCGCCAATTCCTTGGATGGAGCGATTTAGGACGCAGGGCAGGAAGGGGGTCAAGTGCCTTTTCGGTGCGCTTTGCCCCGTCAGGCGGCAGGTGCCTGCGAACCGGGCAAATGACGCTGGGTCAGTTCGTCGTCAGGGTCTTGGACAGGACAAGCGCGTCCACAGCCGCCTGTCCCGGCGCGGAATAGTAGCCCTTGCGCCGCCCGGCCTCGGCATAGCCCTGCGCGGCGTAGAGCGCGCGCGCCGCAAGGTTGTCGGCAGCAACTTCGAGAAAGGCGCTGTCCGCCCCTGCCGCGCGGACAGCGGCCTCGAAACGGGCGAGCAGGGTGCGGGCGATCCCCCTGCGCCGCGCCTCGGGCGCGACGGCAAGCGTCAGCACCTCGGCCTCTCCCGCCAGCGCCCGGCCCAGCAGGAAGGCCGCGCCGGTGTCGTCCGTCAGCAGGACACAGCCGGGCAGCTCCAGCATCCCGGCGAAGGCTTCGGCGCTCCAGGGCGGCGGCAGGCGGAAGCAACGCGCGTGCAGGGCCGCAAGCGCGTCGGGCGTCACGCCAGCATCCTCGGCCCGGTTTCACGCGACGGGGCCGCATCCGCCGCCCGAAGGTAGAGCGGCGCGGGCGGTCGGTCCGTCGGGGCCAGCGCCGCAAGGCGCGCGATGGCGACCGCATCGGGCAGCGCCGGGTCGGCCGGGGTCGCGCCCAGCTGCGCCGCGACCGCGTCCGCGCCGGAGCCGATGCAGACAAGGCCCGGCTCTGCCCAGTCCCGAGGCACCGCCTCCAGCGGCAGCGCCTGCGCCGGGATCGTCGCGGCGGTGTCGTGGCCCGCGACGTAGACCTGCCCGCGCGGTGCCGCGAGGCAGGTCAGGCGCGGCCCGGCGGTGCCGAGCGCGAGGGCATCGAGCAACGACACCCCGACAGCCGGCAGCCCGAGCCCCAGCGCCAACCCGCGCGCGGCGCTGACGCTGATCCTGATGCCGGTGAAGTTGCCGGGTCCGATGCCGACCCCGATCCGGGACAGGTCGGACCAGCCCGCACCGCCCTCCGCCAGCACCTCGTCCAGCAGGGGGATCAGGCGTTCGGCCTGCCCGCGCCCCATGTCCTCGTGCCGCGCTGCCAGAACGCGGTCGCCCGACAGCAAAGCGGCCGCGCAATGCGCGGCCGATGTGTCGAAGCCGAGGATCAGGAGCTCAGGCCGCAACGGGCCGGACCTCCAGCACTTCGGGAATGTAGTGGCGCAGCAGGTTCTCGATGCCCATCTTCAGCGTCAGGGTCGAGGACGGGCAGCCCGCGCAGGCCCCTTGCATGTGCAGGTAAACGATGCCGCGGTCGAAGCCGTGGAAGGTGATGTCGCCGCCGTCCTGCGCCACGGCCGGGCGCACGCGGGTGTCGAGCAACTCCTTGATCTGCGTGACGATCTCGCCGTCCGGGCCGTCATGGCTGGCGTGCCCGTCCGACGGGCCTTCGCCCGCGCCCATGACCGGCGCGCCGGACTGGTAGTGTTCCATGATCGCGCCGAGGATCGCGGGCTTGATGTGGTCCCACTCGGTCGCGTCGGCCTTGGTGACGGTGACGAAATCGAGGCCGAAGAACACCGCTTTCACCCCGTCCACCGCGAAGATCCGCGCGGCCAGCGGCGAGCGCGCGGCGCTTTCGGCATCCGGGAAGTCGGCGGTGCCGACCTCGAGCACTTCCTGGCCGGGCAGGAACTTCAGCGTCGCCGGGTTCGGAGTGGATTCGGTCTGGATGAACATGGGCAGGCCCCCTTCAGGTTGCCTCTTATATGGCGGCGGGGGGCTGCCCCGTCAACGCGTCTGGAAGAATTCCAGAAACTCGCCCTATGCGCGAGCGCTCAGGTCACCGCCTGAAGCTGCTCCTTGCTCATGTCGCCCGGCACGATGGTCAGCGGCAGCGGCAGCGAGCCGGCCTGCCGCACCAGCGAGGTCACCAGCGGGCCGGGTCCCTTCTTGTCCGCGGCCGCGCCGAGCACGAGCACCCCGATCTCCGGATCTTCCTTCACCTGGGCGAGGATCTCGTCCACCGGCTCGCCCTCGCGGATCACCAGTTCCGGGTCGACACCCTGCTTGTCGCGCATCCACTTGGCGAAGACCTCGAAATGCGCCTCGATCCGCTCGCGCGCCTCCTGCCGCATCACCTCGCCGACGCCGATCCAGTGGTTGAACTCGTCAGGCGGGATCACGGACAGGATCAGCACGCCGCCGCCGGTATTGGCGGCCCGCATCGCGGCAAAGCGCATCGCGTTGAGGCATTCGCGGCTGTCGTCCAGCACCACCATGAACTTGCGCATCGTCGCTCTCCCTGTCGCGGCTGTGCAGGATGGCGCAGCCGCCGTGCCCGTGCAAGCGCCGCGGACTCAGGCCGCCGACAGCGCCCAGTCCCAGTAGAGCTCGCGCACGCGCCGGGTCATCGGGCCGACCTGGTAGTGGGTGTCCTCGAACCGGGTGACGGGGGTCACCTTCGTCATGTTGCCGGACAGGAAGACCTCGTCGGCCTCCTCGAAGTCCCGGAAGCCCAGAACGGTTTCGACCACCTCGACCCCGTCCGCGCGCAGGTTGGCGATGTGGCGGCTGCGGGTGATCCCGGCGAGGAACGTGCCGTTCGCGATCGGGGTGAAGACCACGCCATCGCGCACCATGAAAACGTTGGCGGTCGCGGTCTCGGCCACGTTGCCCATCGCGTCGGCCACCAGCGCGTTGCCGAACCCTTTCTGGCGGGCCTCGACGAGCATCCGCGCGTTGTTCGGGTAAAGACACCCGGCCTTGGCGTTGACCACCGCGTCCTCAAGCACCGGGCGGCGGAAGCGGGTCCGGGTCAGGGTCGTCGAGGTCGCCGGGTCCGCCATCGGGATCTGTTCGAGGCAGACGGCAAAACCCGTGGCACCCTCCTTTGGGGCCACGCCGAGGTCGCCGCCTTCCAGCGCCCAGTACATCGGCCGGATGTAGACCGCCGCGTCGGGGGCATAGGCGGCCAGCCCTTCCCGAACGATCGCGACCATGTCTGCGGTTTCGACCGTGGGGGTGATCATCAGTGCTTCCGCGCTGCGATTGACCCGCGCGCAATGGGCGCCGAGGTCGGGCGTCACGCCCTCGAAGCGGCGGGCGCCGTCGAAGACGGTCGTCCCGAGCCACGAGCCGTGATCGGCCGCGCGCATGATCGGGATATCCCCGTCATGCCAGGCACCGTTGAAATATGTCTTGATGTTGGTTCCGGTTGCCATCTGCGCGGTCCCCTTCCTTGTCGGCGGGACCATAGGGCGAGCGGGAACCGGAGGTCCAGCCCGCCCGTACGCTGTTCGTTACGCAGCCGAGGCGAAGCCTTGCTGGTATGCCATTCCCCCTGCATTCTTCGGCAAGGGATGACCCTTGGAAGTCGTGACAGGCGCGGACAGGGCCGCCTGGGCGGTCTTGTGGGCCATGCGGGCCTCCTTTGGTTGTTGGATCGGAGACCAACGTATAGTTTGCGCGCTGGCGCAAGTCCACCCCTGCGGCGTGCTCAAAATGTGCGCAATTGCACCGAAACGGAGTGCCGTTGCGTCACTCCCGGTGCCGGATGAAGGGATCGAACGACGTGATCCCGGCCTTGAGCCGCCCCTCCGCGTCGAAGTCCGCGTCCGTATGGAACGGCCAGTCGGGCCGGTCGTCCCACGCCGCCAGAAGGGCCATTTGTGCGTCGAGGGCCTGCGCGAGGCGCTCCTCCAGCGCGGCCTTGCGCGGGCCCATGTGATAGCCGTGCACGCCATGCAGCGCGACGGGTTCCTTCACGCGGGCCCCCATGTAGCGGAAGGTCTGCGCCAGCGGCCACAGCAACAGGCGCCAGTGTCCCTCTCGCCCGTCGGGACCGCTTTCGACCGCGTCGCCGCCGGTCGTCACGCAGAACAGCACGTCCAGATGCCGGAAGCGGCCACGGTCGAACCGGTTGTCGGTGTCATGCAGCAGGCCATGCACCAGCACCCGGTCGCACCAGCCCTTCAGCATCGCGGGCGGGGCGAACCACCACATCGGGAAATGGATGATCAGGCGGTCGGCCTGCCGCAGCCGTGCGACCTCGCGGGCCACGTCGGTGGGCAGGGTCGCGTCCGACAGGGTTTCCTGTGCCTTGAGAGGATCGAAGGGCACGGGCGGATCGGAATAGAGCGCGGGTCCCTCGGCCGGGGCAAAGCCCTCTGCATAGGGGTCCGAGCGCAGAATGCGGTGCCCGAGGGCCTCGGCCGCTGTCGCGCTGGCCCCGGCCCAGGCCGCGGTGAAGGACCGCGGTTCGGGGTGGATGGTCAGGACCAGCGTGACCGGCACCGTCTCAGCGCACCATGCCGACGATCTCGTAGGTGCGCTGCAGGATCGGCGAGGCCAGTTCGCGCGCCCGCTCGGCGCCGCGCGCGAGGATCGCGTCGATCTCGTCCGGGGCTTCCATCAGGCGCGCCATCTCGCCCGAGATCGGCGCCAGCTTCTCGACCGCCAGATCGGCGAGCATCGGCTTGAACTGTCCGAACTGCTGACCGCCGACCTGCGCCATCGCCTGCTCCACCGTCAGGTCCGACAGCGCGGCGTAGATGTTCACGAGGTTGCGCGCCTCGGGGCGGTCCGCCAGCCCCTCCGCCGTTTCGGGCAGGGGCTCCGGATCGGTCTTGGCCTTGCGGATCTTCTTGGCGATCGCGTCCGCGTCGTCGGTCATGTTGATCCGGCTCATGTCCGACGGGTCCGACTTCGACATCTTCTTCGACCCGTCGCGCAGGCTCATGACGCGGGTGGCCGCGCCCTCGATCACCGGCTCGGTCAGCGGGAAGAAGTCCACGCCGTAGTCGTGGTTGAACTTCGCCGCGATGTCGCGGGTCAGTTCGAGATGCTGCTTCTGGTCTTCGCCCACCGGCACATGGGTGGCGTGGTAGACGAGAATGTCCGCGGCCATCAGCGCGGGATAGGCGAAGAGGCCCAGCGAGGCGTTTTCCGAGTTCTTCCCGGCCTTGTCCTTCCACTGGGTCATGCGGGCCATCCAGCCCATCCGCGCGACGCAGTTGAAGATCCAGCCCAACTGGGCGTGTTCCGGCACCTGGCTCTGGTTGAAGAGGATGGACTTTTCCGGGTCGATCCCGGCGGCGATGAAACCCGCGCAGAGCTCGCGCGTGTTCTTCCGCAGCGCCTCGGGGTCCTGCCAGACGGTGATCGCGTGCAGGTCCACCATGCAGTAGATCGTCTCGAACCCGCCGCGGTCCTGCATCTCGACGAAGCGCCGGATCGCGCCGAGGTAGTTGCCCAGCGTCAGGCCGCCCGAGGGCTGGATGCCCGAGAACACGCGCGGGGTGAAGTGGGGCGCAGTCATGCGGCCTGTCTCCGTCTGGACCTGAGGGTGCGGGTGGCTTACCCATGCCCCATCCTGCCGTCAACCGAAGGCCCCGCGATGACCCCGCCCGACATGGACCCGAACGCCGCCCCGTTCAATCCGCTGCCGCCGGTGGTGATCGCGCTCGTCGCGGTGATCGCGGGGATCGAGCTTTTGTTCACGCTGGGCGCGCGCGGCCTGATCGGCGGGCCGGAGGCGGTGGGATGGCGCCTGGCCGCGGTGCAGGACTGGGCCTTCGCGGACGTCATCTTCGAATGGATGCGCGCCAACAACCGCTGGCCGGTCGAGCAACTGGCGCGCTTCGTGACCTACCCGCTGATCCACGCCAGCTTCACGCATGCCCTGTTCGTCGTGGTCTTCATCCTCGCCATGGGCAAGATGGTGGGCGAGGCGTTCGGCGGTTTTGCCTTCCTCGCCATCTTCTTCCTGTCCGCGGTGGCCGGGGCGCTGGGCTACGGCCTGCTGCTGACCGAAGAGTACCCGCTCGTCGGCGGCTATCCCGGGGTCTACGGCCTGATCGGCGGCTTCACCTACCTGATGTGGACCAGCCTCGACGCGGTCGGGCAGAACCGGCTGCGGGCCTTTTCCCTGATCGGAATGCTGCTCGGCATCCAGCTGGTCTTCGGCCTGCTCTTCGGCTCGACGAACGAGTGGGTCGCCGACCTGACCGGGTTCATCACCGGGTTCGCGCTGTCCTTCGTCGTCAGCCCCGGCGGCTGGCAGCGCGTGCTGGCGCGCCTGCGTCAGCGCTGACGGCGGAACGCCGCGCGGAACTCGCTGGCTCGGAAGGCCCCCAGCACCTGCCCGGCGATGCCGTAGCTGACGATCCCGAGGCCCACGAGCAGCGTCAGCGCCAGGTAGCGCACACCGCTGGTGGCGAGCCAGCTTTCCATCCCCTGTGCCGCGCCCCAGAGCACCGCGCCCATCACCGCCGAGGCGGCGAGGATGCGCCAGACCCGGGCCCGGAACCGGTCGTCGAGGGTCGCGGCCTCGCCCATGCCGCGCGAGCCGCGCCAGAGCAGCGCCGCCATGCCCCAGCCCGCCAGCGTGGTCCCGAGGGCGGCGGCAATGAAGCCGGTGACCGGCGCGAGGCCGACCGCGACGCCCGCATTGATCGCCATCGCCACCACGGCATAGCGCAGCGGGCTGCGGGTGTCCTCGCGCGCGTAGAAGAGCGGCTGCAGTACCTTCTGCAGCACGAAAGCGGGCAGGCCCGCGCCGTAGACGGCCACGGCCAGCGCGGTGGCGGCCACGTCCGCCTCGGTGAAGGCGCCGCGCTGGAACAGGACCGATACCAGCGGCCCGGGGATCACGCACAGCGCGACGGCGGCAGGCACGGTCAGCGCGAGGCAGACCTCGGCCGCGCGCGAGAAGGCAAAGCGCCCGCCCGCGCTGTCCCCGGCCGCCAGCCGCCGCGACAGGTCGGGCAACAGGACGACCCCGATCGCGATGCCGACCACGCCGAGCGGCAACTGGTAGAGCCGGTCGGCCCAGGACAGCCAGGCCACGGCCCCCTCGAAAAAGCTGGCGACCTGGCGGCCGACCAGCAGGTTCACCTGCACCACGCCGCCCGCCAGCACGGCCGGGGCCGCGATGATCGCCAGACGTTTCAGTTCCGGCGTCAGGCGGGGGCGGCGGATCGTCAGCCGGAACCCGGCCCGGCTGGCCGCGATCCAGACCAGCGCCAGCTGCACGATGCCGCCCAGCGGCACCGCCCAGACCAGCGCCTGTCCGATCAGCGTGTCCTCGGGGTGGGCCGGGTGGACGCTGTCCACCAGCAGCATCGCCGCGAGGAAGATCAGGTTCAGCAGGGCCGGGGCCGCCGCCGCCGCGAGGAACCGCCCGGTGGCGTTCAGCACGCCCGAGACCAGCGCGCTCAGCGAGATGAACAGGATGTAGGGAAACGCGATCCGGCCATACTCGACCGTCATCGCGAAGCGCTCGTCGCCCGCGAACCCGCTGGCCATCGCCAGCACCAGCGCAGGCATGAAGGCGATCCCGGCCACGGTGAAGACGCTCAGCACCAGCGCCATGCCCGAGAAGGCGTCCCGCGCGAAGTCGAGCGGGCCCTCGCCGGATTCGAGCTTCTTCGAGAACATCGGCACGAAGGCCATGTTGAACGCGCCTTCCGCGAAGAAGCGGCGGAACATGTTCGGCAGGCTGAAGGCGATCAGGAAGGCTTCGGCAACCGGGCCCGAGCCGAGATAGGCCGCGATCAGGATGTCCCGCGCGAAGCCGAGCACCCGGCTCGCCATGGTCCAGAGCCCGACGGTCAGAAACCCGGCCAGAAGCCGGATCGGTCTGGTCACGATTGCGCCCTCTCCATCCCTTGCTCGATCGCGTTGCGCAGCTTGCGCGCAATCGCCTCCTGCTTGGATTTCGAGTGGAACTTCAAGCCGAACATGTCCTTCACGTAGAAGGTATCGACCACCTGCGCCCCGTAGGTCGCGATCTGTGCCGACGAGATGTAGATGTTGCTGTCGGCCAGCGTCTTGGTGATGTCGTAGAGCAGGCCGGGCCGGTCGCGGGTATCGACCTCGATGATGGTGAAGATGTCCGAACCGTCATTGTCGAAACTGATCGAGGTCGGGAAGCGGAACTGGCTCTCGCGCTTGCGCATCTTGTCCCGGCTCTTGAGGGCGGTGCGGGCCAGCATCTCGCCCTTCAGGATCTTCTCGATCAGTTGCCGCAGGCGGGGCAGGCGGCTTTCGGCATAGGGCGTGCCGTCGGCGTCCTGCACCCAGAAGGTCGCCACGACATAGCCGTCCTTCGACGTGTAGGTCCGCGCATCGACGGTGTTCGCCCCCGCCAGCGCGATTGCCCCGGCAAGGCGGCTGAAGATGCCGGGGTGATCCTCCAGCACGAACACCACGCGGGTCACGTCCCGGTCGGGGTCCGGGGTCAGGTCGACCAGCAATTCGCCCGGACCGATGTCGCGCAGCAGCCGCGCCGCGATGGCATGCACCTCGACCGGCATCCCCTGCCAGTAGGGGCCGTAGTGGCGGTTGACCTCGCGCCTCAGGTCCTTGGCGGGCCAGTCCTCGAGCGCGTCGCGCAGGGCCTTCTTCGCCTCGGTCTCGCGGTTCTCGCGGTTGATGTTCTCCAGCCCGTTGTCGAGCGCGTCCGCCGTCATCCGGTAGAGCGAGCGCAGCAGTTGCGCCTTCCAGTTGTTCCAGGTGCCGGGCCCCACGCCGCGGATGTCGCAGACGGTCAGCACGGTCAGCAGGTCCAGCCGCTCGCGGGTCTTCACCAGCTTGGCGAAGTCCCGGACGGTGCGCGGGTCGGCGAGGTCGCGCTTTTGCGCCATGTCCGACATCAGCAGGTGATAGCGCACCAGCCAGACGACGGTTTCCTCGTCCTTCGCGGAGAGGCCCAGTTGCGGCACCACCCGCCGGGCGATCTGTGCGCCGAGGATCGAATGGTCCTCCGGGCGGCCCTTGCCGATGTCATGCAGCAGCAGCGCGACGTAGAGCACCTTGCGGTTGACCCCGTCCTTCAGGATGCGGCTGGCAATCGGCAGCGCCTCGCGCAGTTCGCCGCGTTCGATCTGGCTCAGGACCGAGATGCACTGGATGATGTGCTCGTCGACCGTGAAGTGGTGGTAGACGTTGAACTGCATCATCGCGACGATGTGCTGGAACTCGGGGATGAAGGCCCCGAGCACGCCCAGTTCGTTCATCCGCCTGAGCGCGCGCTCGGGGTTCCCGTGCTTCAGCAGCAGGTCGAGGAAGATCCGGTTGGCTTCCTTGCTGGCCCTCAGGTCGCCGTTGATCTGGTCGAGCCGCGACGTGATCTGCCGCATCACGTCCGGGTGCAGCAGCAGGCCGGTGCGCAGGCCCTCTTCGAACATCCGCAGCAGGTTCAGCGGGTCGGCGAAGAAGGCGTTGGGGTCCGAAACGTCGAGCCGGCCCTGCCGGACCGCGAAGCCGGGTTTCACCCGCCGCCGACGCCCGGTCTCCTTCAGGAAGCCGATCAGCGCCGGTTCCTTCTTCACATGCGCCGCTTCAAGCGCCGTCAGGAAGATGCGCGTCAGCTCGCCGACCCGCGTCGCCTCGCGGAAATAGGCCTGCATGAAGTGCTCGACGCCGCGCCGTCCGCCCTGGTCGGCGAAGCCCATGCGCTCGGCCACCTCGACCTGCAGATCGAAGGTCAGCTGCTCGACCGCGCGTCCCGCAACCAGGTGCATGTGGCAGCGCACCGCCCAGAGGAAATCCTCGGCCTGCCGGAAGCCGCGATACTCCTCGCGGGTGAAGACCCCGAGATCGACGAGTTGCCGGGTGTCCTCGACATTGTGCAGGTACTTCGCGATCCAGAACAGCGATTGCAGGTCGCGGAGGCCGCCCTTGCCCTCCTTCACGTTCGGCTCGAGCACGTAGCGCTGGCCGCCCTGGCCCGACAGCCGGGCGTCCCGTTCGGCGAGCTTGGCTTCCACGAAGTCCGGGCCCGTCCCGCGGAACAGGTCGTTGACCAGCCGTTCGCGCAACTGCGCGGCCAGCGCCGCGTCGCCCGCGATGGGGCGTTGCTCCAGCAGGGCGGTCCGGATCGTGTAGTCCTCGCGCCCGAGGCGCAGGCAGTCCTTCACCGTCCGGCTGGCGTGGCCGACCTTCAGCTTGAGGTCCCACAGCATGTAGAGCGTCGATTCGATCACGCTCTCGGCCCAGGGCGTGATCTTGGTCGGGGTCAGGAACAGCAGGTCCACGTCCGAGTGCGGGGCCATCTCGCCCCGCCCGTAGCCCCCGACGGCCAGCAGGCTGAGCCGCTCGCCCTTGGTCGGGTTGGGGTTCGGGTGCAGCCGGTTCTGCGCGACCCAGAGCGCGCTGGTCACGATGCGGTCGGTCAGCCACGCGTAGGCGCGCACGACCGGGCGCGAATCGAAGGGACGTTCCGCGAGGCGCGCCGCGATCTCGGCAACGCCGCGCTGGCGGGCTTCCTTCAGGATCTGGACGGCGGCCTGCCGCCCTTCCGCCCCGCTGCTGCGCGGTGGCAGCGCGGCCAGCGCCTCGATCATCGCGGTGTCGTCGAAAACGAGATGCGCCGGACAGGGCAACCCGTCCGGCGGCGCAGGGAAGATCCCCGGAGGGCTGAAATCAGAGTCCGGCAAGTCCGAACCCGGACGGGGCGGGCGAGACCACGATGACCTGGCGATTCTCGATCCGCGCGACCGCGAGCGCCCGCTCGTTGGTGCCGTCCGACCGTAGCCGGAATGCCCCGGTGACCCCGCGGAAGCCCGAGGACTGCGTCAGCGCCCCGCGGGTCAGCGCGGCGGTGTTGCCGGACGCCGCCAGCGCGCCGACCGCCGCGATTCCGTCATAGGCGAGGCCCGCGATCGGGTGCGGGGCCGCGCCGTAGGCGGCCTGGTAACGGGCCTGGAACGTGGCGGTCAGGTTCGGATCGGGCAGGGCGAAGACGCCGTTCTGCACCCCGGGCAGCGCCAGCGTGCCCGAGGGGATGTCCCAGCGGGTGAGGCCCATGAACTGGTACTGCTGCGGCGAAATCCCGTTCTCGGACAGAAGCTGCGTGACGATGGGCAGCGCGCCCAGGGTGTCGGCGGTGAAGAACACCGAGTCGGCGGCAGCCTGCCGCGCGGTCTCGGCAATGGTCGGGATCGCGTCGATCACGCCCTGCTGGCTTTCCTCGTAGGCGACGGCACCGACGTTCTGCGCCAGCGAGCGCGACAGCGCCCCGGCGATGGCATCGCGCCCGATCGCCCCCGCCGTGGTGTTGCCGTAGACGGTCAGCACCCGGGTCCGGCCCTGGGTGACGCCGTAGCTGATCAGGCGCGAGGCGGTGTTCTCGAAGGTGTTGCCCAGCACGAAGACGTTGCCGCCGGCAATCGCGGTGTTGTTCGAGAAGGCCAGCACGTTGACATTGCGGCTGGCGGCGGCCAGCCCGGCCGCGTTGGCCTCTTCGCCGAAGACCGGTCCGAGGATGATCTTTGCGCCCTCGTTGACCGCCTGCGTGGCGGCAGCGGCGGCGCGCTGGGCATTGCCTGCGGTCGGATACACGCGCAGGTCGATGGTCACGCCGGACAGGTCGGCGGCGGCGAGACGCGCGGCGTTCTCGAGGCTGCGGGCCAGCGTCTCCTCGCCGGCACCGCCCGAGCCGTAGGGCACGAGAAGGGCCACGGGAATCGGATCTCGGGTCGAGATGGTCGGTCCGCCGCCGAGTCCGCCGATCGAGATCGGCTGACAGGCCGCAACGGCCAGCCCGGCGAAAAGAAACACGAAAATCCGTGCGACCACGCGTCGTGTATAGCCAGTGATTCCCATAAGTCGCTTTGCCCCCCGAGGCGATATACTAGACATTGCGGAGGGTATGCGGTTCGACGGACCAAGTAAACGGGTCGCCCGGACCCGGACCGCACCAAACTCGCTCAAACCGGAAAGGCAGCATGACCTCGCTCACGCCCGGCCTCTACCTCGTGGCCACCCCGATCGGAAACGCCCGCGACATCACGCTCCGGGCCCTCGACGTGCTGGCGTCCGCGGACGTGCTGGCCGCCGAGGACACCCGCGTGCTGCGCCGGCTGCTCGATATCCACGGCATCCCCGTGGGCGGGCGTCCGCTGGTGCCGCACCACGACCATTCCGGGCCGAAGGATGCCGAACGCCTGCTCGACCATGTCGCGGCGGGCAGGGCGGTGGCGCTGTGCTCGGACGCGGGCACGCCGATGGTGGCCGACCCGGGGTTCGAGCTGGTCCGGGCGGCGCGGGCGCGGGATCTGGCGGTGACGGCCCTGCCGGGGGCGTCGTCGGTGCTGACCGCGCTCTGCCTCGCGGGCCTGCCGACCGACCGATTCACCTTCCTCGGCTTCGCGCCGAAGTCGGGCACGGCGCGTGCGGCCATGCTGGCCGAGATGGCCGCGGCCAGTGCGACGGTGGTGGTGTTCGAAACGGCGCGGCGCGTTCAGGATTTGGTCAGGGATCTGTGCGAGACCTGCGGCGAGGATCGCCCGGCGGCGATCTGCCGGGAACTGACCAAACGGTTCGAGGAGGTGCGCAGCGGTCCGCTCGGCACGCTGCGCGACACCCTCGGAACGATGACCGAGAAGGGAGAGATCGTGCTCGTACTGGATCGCGCGCCGCCGCGCAGCGCCAGCGCTGCCGACCTGACCGAGGCGCTCACGGCGGCCCTGTCGACCACCACCCTGCGCGATGCGGTCGACCGGGTGGCCGCCGACCTCGACCTGCCCCGGCGCACCGTCTACCAGCGGGCCCTGGCCCTGGGGAAAGCGGGGCGCGATGACTGACACGGCACCCGGCGCCCTGTCCCGCGCCGCCCGCGCCCGCAGCGGCGCCAAGGCCTACCGGAACGGCGTGCTGGCCGAAGACGCGGTCGAACGCGACTATGCCCGGCGCGGCCTGCCCTCGGTCGCGCAGCGCTGGCGCGGCGAGGCGGGTGAAGTGGACCTGATCTGCGCCGATGGCGACGGCTTCGTCTTCGTCGAGGTCAAGCGCGGGGACACCCACGACGCGGCCCTCGGCCGGGTCACCGCCCGCCAGATCGCGCGGATCGCCGCTGCCGCCGGGGAATTCCTCGCTGCGCGCGGCCTGCCGCTGAGCACGGCGCTGCGGCTCGACATCGGGCTTGTCGACCGCCTCGGGCAGGTCGCCACCATCGAGAACGTGACGCTCGCCTGACACACCGGGCCTTGCCCCGCCTGCCGCCCTGCGCCAAGACAGCGGCGGAGGTGCCAGATGCCCAGACACGCCGTTTTCCAGATGGACCCGATCGAAGGGGTCAACATCGACGCCGACAGCTCGTTCCGTCTCGCGCTCGAGGCGCAGGTGCGCGGCTGGGAGGTCAGCGTCTACACGCCCGACCGGCTGGCCTACGAGGAGGGCCGGATCACCGCCCGCGCCCGCCCGGTCACGCTGCGGCGCGTCAAGGGCGAGCATGTCACCTTCGGTCCCGAGACCGTGCTCGACCTCGCGGAGGTGGATGTCGTCTGGCTGCGGCAGGATCCGCCCTTCGACATGGGCTATATCACCACCACCCACATGCTTGACCGGGTCCGGGACCGGACGCTGGTCGTCAACGACCCGTTCTGGGTGCGCAACGCGCCCGAGAAGCTGATGGTCCTCGACTTCCCTGACCTGACGCCGCCGACCACCATCGCGCGGGACCTCGCGACGCTGAAGGCGTTCAAGGAAAGGCACGGTGACATCATCCTCAAGCCGCTCTACGGCAACGGCGGCGCGGGCGTGTTCCGGCTGACCCCGGAGGACCGCAACCTCAACTCGCTGCACGAGCTGTTCGCGGGCATCAACCGCGAGCCGCTGATCGTGCAGAAGTTCCTGCCCGCCGTCTCGAAGGGCGACAAGCGCGTGATCCTCGTCGACGGCGAGCCGGTCGGCGCGATCAACCGGGTTCCGGCCGCGGGCGAGACCCGCTCGAACATGCATGTCGGCGGCCGTCCGGAGAAAGTCGCCCTCAGCGACCGCGACCGCGAGATCTGCGCCCGGATCGGGCCGGTCCTGCGCGAGCGGGGCCAGGTCTTCGTCGGCATCGACGTGATCGGCGACTGGCTGACCGAGATCAACCTGACCTCGCCCACCGGCATCCAGGAGCTCGAGCGCTTCGACGGCACCAACGCCGCCGGGCTGATCTGGGACGCCATCGACCGCCGCCTGGCAGAGGCCGGGCGCTAACCCGCCGCGGCGGGCAGGCGGTAGGCCAGCGCCTCGGCCAGGTGCGGACGTCGCACCGTCTCGCTGCCCGCCAGGTCGGCGATCGTGCGCGCCACCCGAAGCACCCGGTGATAGCCGCGCGCGGTCAGGCCGTAGCGCGCCGCGGCCTGCGTCAGCAGGGCGCGCCCCTCGGCATCGGGCGCGGCGATGTCTTCCAAAAGGGCGCCCTCCGCCTCCGCGTTTACCCGCACGTCGGGCACGGCGTCGAACCGCCGCGCCTGCACCGCGCGCGCGGCGGCCACCCGTTCCGCGATCCGGGCCGAGCTTTCCCCGCCCTCGGCGCGGTCGAGGTCGTCCAGCGTCACCGCGGGCACCTCGAGGCGCAGGTCGAACCGGTCCAGCAGCGGCCCCGAGATGCGGCCCATGTAGTCGTCGCCGCAGTTCGGGGCGCGTCCGCAGGCGCGCGCGGCATCGAAGAGATGCCCGCAGCGGCAGGGGTTGGCGGCGGCGACCAGCATGAAGCGGCAGGGATAGCGCACATGGGCATTGGCCCGCGCGACCACGACCTGCCCGGTCTCGATCGGCTGGCGCAGGGTCTCGAGCACGCCGCGCGGGAACTCGGGAAACTCGTCCATGAACAGCACCCCGTTGTGGGCGAGGCTGATCTGTCCCGGCTTCGCCCCGCGCCCGCCGCCCACGATGGCGGCCATCGAGGCGGTGTGGTGCGGTTCCTGGAAGGGCGCCGTCATCGACAGCCCGCCCGCGTCGATCAGCCCGGCAAGCGAGTGGATCATCGAGGTTTCCAGCGCCTCCACCGGAGTCAGCGGCGGCAGCAGGCCCGGCAGCCGTGCGGCGAGCATCGACTTGCCCGCGCCGGGCGGTCCGACCATCAGGATGTGGTGACGCCCGGCTGCGGCAATCTCGAAGGCGCGCTTGGCGCGGTCCTGCCCCTTCACGTCGCGCATGTCGCGGCCGCTGGCGGGGGTCGTCGCCTCGCCGGGCCGGGCCGGGGCGATCGGCCGCTCGCCGGTCAGGTGGCGCAGCACGGCTTGCAGCGTGTCGGCCGCGATCACCTGCGTCGCGCCGACCCAGGCCGCTTCCGGGCCGCAGTCGCGCGGGCAGATCAGGCGGCGGTCGCTCTCGGCGGCGGTCAGGGCGGCGGGCAGGGCGCCGATCACCGGGATCAGGGTGCCGTCGAGCGACAACTCCCCCAGCGCGACCGTCTCTTCCACGAGGTCGGGCGGCACGATGGCCAGCGCCGCCAGCAGCGCCAGCGCGATGGGCAGGTCGAAATGCGAGCCCTCCTTGGGCATGTCGGCGGGGGCGAGGTTCACCACGATCCGCTTCGCGGGCAGCGCCAGTCCCAGCGCCAGAAGCGCCGCACGCACCCGCTCGCGCGCCTCGCTGACAGCCTTGTCCGGCAGGCCCACGATGGCGAAGCTGGGCATCCCCGCCGACAGGGCGCATTGCACCTCGACGGGCCGGGCCTCGACCCCCTCGAAGGCGACGGTATGGGCGCGCACCGACATCCGGCTGTTCTCCGTTCCCCTGTCCCATCTGGCCGGAACAGGGTGAACGGGGCGTTAACGCGCGCGCGCCGGTCAGCCGTGGAAGGCCGCGACCGTCTTCAGGACCGAGAAGCCGTAGAGCGCCTCGAAGCCCTTCTCGCGGCCATGCCCGGACTTGCCGACGCCGCCGAAGGGCAGTTCCACCCCGCCGCCCGCGCCGTAGTTGTTGACGAAGACCTGCCCGGCCCGCAGCCGCTTGGCCATCCGCATCTGGCGGGCGCCGTCGCGGCTCCAGACGCTGGCGACGAGGCCGTAATCCGTGCCGTTGGCGATGGCGACCGCCTCCTCCTCGTCCGCGAAGGGCAGGATGACCTGCACCGGGCCGAAGATCTCGTCCCTGGCCAGCGTGTGGTCGGGACCGAGCCCGTCCAGCAGGTGCGGCAGCACGAAATGCCCGGCGGGATCGGCGCTGTTCGACAGCACGCCGGTCGCCGCCACCGCCTCGGGGGCGAGGCCGAGGAAGCCGGTCACGATCTCCTTCTGGCGGGCCGAGATCAGCGGTCCGACGCGCAGGTCCGCCATCGCCGGGCCGACCGACAGCGCGCCATAGGCATTCGCCATCCGTTCGCGCAACTCGTCATGCCGCGACCGGTGCACGAGGATGCGCGACGAGGCCGAGCAGGTCTGCCCCGCGTTCTGCACGCCCGCGTTCACGAGGAAGGGCAGCGCCGCGTCCAGATCGGCGTCCTCGAACACCACCTGCGGGGACTTGCCGCCCAGTTCCAGCGTGACCGGCACGATGTTGCGCGCGGCTGCCGCCTGCACCAGCGCCCCGACGCCGACCGAGCCGGTGAAGCTCAGGTGATGCACGCCGGCATGCCCGGACAGGGCGGCCCCGGCCTCCTCGCCCAGTCCCGGCACCACGTTCAGCGCGCCGGGCGGGAAGCCGGCCTGCAGCGCGAGGTCCGCGAAGGCGAGCGCGGTCAGGCAGGCCTCCTCGGCGGGTTTCAGCACGCAGGCATTGCCCATCGCCAGCGCCGCGCCGACCGAGCGCCCGATGATCTGCATCGGGTAGTTCCACGGCACGATGTGGCCGGTGACACCATGCGGCTCGCGCAGGGTGTAGACCGTGTAGCCGTCGAGGTAGGGGATCGTCTCGCCCATCACCTTGTCGGCGGCCCCGCCGTAGAATTCGAGGTAGCGCGCCAGCGCCTTTGCATCGGCCCGCGCCTGGCTCAGCGGCTTGCCGACGTCGGCGGCTTCGAGGCGCGCCAGCACCTCCACCTTGTCCTCGACCAGACGCCCCAGTTTCGTCAGCAGGCGTCCGCGCTCGGCGGCGGTCAGGCGGCCCCAATCGCCGCGCAGCGCGGCCTCGGCGGCCGCTACGGCAGCGTCGATCTCGGCCGTGCCGCCGCGGGCGATGCGCCCGATCTCGCGCGCGGTCGAGGGGTCCTCGATCCCGAGGTGATCGGCCACCGGTTGCCACGTCCCGCCGATCAGCACTTGGCCGGGGTCGAACCAAAGGTCATCCAGCATCGGCAGTCTCCTCCTCGCGCCACGCTTCCGGGATCGTCGGCGCCGCCGCGATCAGGCTCTTGGTATAGGGATGGGTCGGCGCGCGGAAGACCTGCGCGGTCTCGCCCGCCTCGACGATCTCGCCCGCATTCATCACCATCACTCGGTCGGTGATCCGGCGCACCACGCTCAGGTCATGGCTGACGAACAGGTAACTGAGCCCGTGCCGCGCCTGCAGGTCCGCGAGCAGGTCCAGCACCTGCGCCCGCACCCGCACGTCGAGCGCGCTGACCGCCTCGTCCAGCAGGATCAGCGAGGGCCGCGTGATCAGCGCGCGGGCGATGGCGATGCGCTGGCGCTGCCCGCCGGAGAACTCGTGCGGATACTTGTGCCGGTCGTCGGGGCTGAGGCCCACTTCGCGCAGCGCGGCGTCGATCCGTTTCCCGGCATCGGCGGGACGCCCGGTCAGGTGGAACGGCTCGGCGATCAGGCGTTCGACCTTGTGGCGCGGGTTGAAGCTGCCGTAGGGATCCTGGAACACCACCTGCATCCGCGCCCGCATCGCGTTCGGCATCGCGGGCGAGATGGTCTGACCGCCCAGCGTGATCCGCCCGGCCTGCACCGGCTCCAGTCCGAGGATGGCACGGGTCAGGGTGGACTTGCCGCACCCCGACTCGCCCACGAGGCCGAGGCTCTCGCCCTGTCTCAGCGTGAAGCTGACCCCGTTCACGGCCCGGAACATCGGGGTCGGTCCCAGCACGGTCCGGCGCGGCAGGCGGTAGTCGCGCACGACACCCTCGACACTGAGCAAGGGCGCGTCACCGGTCGCAGGCATGCGGTCCGGCTGGTGCGTCGAGGCCCCGAAGAGCGCGCGGGTGTAGGGGTGGCGACGCTGGCGGAACAGCGTCTCGGTCGGGGCGGTCTCGACGATCCGGCCCTTTTCCATCACCGCGACCCGGTCCGCGATGCGCGCGGTCACCGCGAGGTCATGGGTGATCAGCATCAGGGCCATGCCCTCCTCCCGGACCAGCCGCCCCAGCAGGTCGAGGATGCCCGCCTGCGTCGTCACGTCGAGCGCGGTGGTCGGCTCGTCCGCGATCAGCAGGCGCGGCCGCAGAGCGATGACCAGCGCGATGCAGACCCGCTGGCGCTGCCCGCCGCTGAGTTCGTGCGGATAGCGGGTCAGCGGGAAGCGGTCGGCGGTCAGGCCGACCCGGTCCAGCATGCGGCGGGCGGCGTCGCGGGCCTCGGCCCGCCCTGCGCGACCGTGGATCAGTAGGGTCTCGGCCACCTGGTCGCCGATGGTCTGCACCGGGTTCAGGGCCGTCATAGGCTCCTGGAAGATCATGCCCAGCACGCGCCCGCGCCGGTCGCACATCTGCCGCTCGCTCAGGCCCAGCAGGTCCTCGCCGTCGAGACGGATCGCGCCGGTCGCCCGTGCACCCTTCGGCAGCAGTCCCATCAGCGCGAGCGCCGTCATCGACTTGCCGGAGCCGCTTTCGCCGACGAGACCGAAGACCTCGCCTGCCGCCAGCGACAGCGAGACGTCGCGCAGGATCGGGGTGCCGCGGATGTCCACGGACAGGCGGTCGAGCTCGATCATGCCCGCACCCGCTGCATGCGGGGGTCGAGCGCGTCGCGCAGCCCGTCGCCCAGCAGGTTCAGCCCCAGCACCATCGTCACGATGGCGAGGCCGGGATAGAGCGCCAGCGTCGGCGCGAAGGAGATCATCGTCTGGCTTTCGGCCAGCATCCGGCCCCAGCTCGGCGTCGGCGGCTGCGCGCCCAGGCCGACATAGGACAGGCCCGCCTCGATGATGATGCCGACCGCGAACTGGATCGTCGCCTGGACCACCAGCAGGTTGGCGATGTTGGGCAGGATGTGCTCGGCGCTGATCCGGAGCATTCCCTTGCCCGCCACCCGCGCGGCGAGGATGTAGTCCAGCGTCCACAGGCTGAGCGCCGCGCCGCGCGTGACCCGCGCGAAGACCGGCGTGTTGAAGATGCCGATGGCGAGGATGGCGTTCCAGACCGAGGGGCCGAAGACGGCGGTGATCAGGATGGCGATCACGAGGCTCGGGAAGGCGAAGACAAGGTCGTTGCCGCGCATCACCACCTCGTCCACCAGGCCGCCGCGCCGCGCCGCGGCCAGCAGGCCCAGCGGCACGCCGAGGGCCATGCCGAAGCCGACGGCGGCCAGCGCGACGGCGATCGAGATGCGCGCGCCGACCATCAGCATGCTGGCCATGTCGCGGCCGAAATGGTCGGTCCCGAGCCAGTGCTCGGCGCTCGACGGGGCGAGCTTGCCGCCGATGTCCAGCGCGGTGACGTCATGCGGGGTCCAGACGAAGGACAGGAGTGCCAGCAGGGCAAAGAGCGCGGTCAGCGTGCCGCCGAGGACGAGGTTGCGCCTCATGCCCGCGCCCTCAACCGGGGATCGACGGCGGCATAGGCCAGGTCGACGACGAAGTTGACCAGCACGATGGCGAAGACCAGCAGCATGACCACCGATTTCACCACGATCAGGTCATTCTGGGTGATGGCCTGGAAGATCAGCCGCCCGAGGCCGGGCAGGTAGAAGACGTTCTCGATGATGATCGCGCCGGCCAGCAGGAACGAGAATTGCAGGCCGAGGATGGTCAGGACCGGGATCATCGCGTTGCGCAGGGCGTGGCGCAGCACGGTCTGGGTGCGGCTCAGGCCCTTGGCGCGGGCGGTGCGGATGTAGTCCTGGTCCAGCGTCTCCAGCGTGGCCGAGCGGGTGACGCGGGCCATGATGCTGGCCTGCTGCACCGCCAGCGCCAGCGCGGGCAGGGTCAGGGACCGCAGGCCCTCCCATAACCCCTTGTCCCAGCCCGAGAATCCGCCCGCCGGGAACCAGCGGAGCTGGATCGCGAAGATCAGGACGAGGAACATGGCGAACCAGAAGTTCGGGACCGCGATGCCCAGTTGCGTGACCCCCATGATCGCGCTGTCGGCGGGGCGGCCGGCGCGCATCGCGGCGATCAGGCCTATCGGGATGGCGATGACGGTCGAGAGGGCGAGCGCGTAGATCGCGAGCGGCAGCGAGACCCAGAGCCGGGCCGCGATCAGCTCGGCCACCGGGACCCGGTAGGTGTAGGAGGTGCCGAGGTCCCCGGTGAAAAACCCTGTGATCCAAGTAACATAGCGGGTCACGAGGGGGGCGTCGAGGCCAAGCTGATCGCGCAGGGCGGCGACCGCTTCGGGCGCCGCGTTGAGGCCCAGCATGACCGCCGCGACGTCGCCCGGGACCACTTCGAGCAGCGCGAAGATGACCAGCGAGGCCGCCAGGAGCGTGGCGAAAAGCGAGGCAAACCGGGTCAGCAGGTAGCGCGTCATGGCGCGAGCCTAGGCGCGGGCCGGGGCCGGGTCCAGCGCCACGATGGTGCCTGCAGCGGCGTCGGTGCGGCGTCGGTTCCGCGTCGGTTTCACGTCGGTATGACGTCGGTGCGACCGCGCGCCGGATTCAGCGGATCGCAACCTTTGCGTCCCCCCGGGGTTGCCCCGCGCCGCGTCCCGGGGTTTCCTGTCGGCGGTCCGATGGCGTCGGGCCCGCGGACCTCCGCGTCTTCTCTTGGGTCCTGTACGCCGGGACGCTTCGAGCGAAGGAGGACCGCAGATGCAGCGTCCCGAATTCCATGCCTTTCCGAACGGGGAAAAGGCCCCGCTGCCGTTCGCGGCGGACGAATACGAAGCCCGGCTCGCCGGGTTGCGCAGCACGATGGCCGCGACCGGCTGCGAGGCCGTCGTGCTGACCTCGATGCACAACATCGCCTATTACTCGGGGTTTCTCTATTGCAGCTTCGGGCGGTCCTACGGCCTCGTGGTGACGCCCGCGACCAGCGTCGTCATCGGGGCCGGGATCGACGCCGGGCAGCCGTGGCGGCGCTGTCACGGCGAGGCGCTGACCTACACCGACTGGCAGCGCGGCAACTTCTGGCGGGCGGTGCGCTCGGTCACCGGGTTGTCGGCGGTGCTGGGCTACGAGGCCGACCACCTGACGGTGAAGGCCCGCACCGAGTTGCGCGAGGCGCTGCAGCCGGGGCGGCTCGTGGACCTGAGCGCCGCGACGATGCGGCAGCGGATGGTCAAGTCGCCGGCCGAGATCGAGCTGATCCGGGCGGGTGCGGCGGTGGCCGACGTGGGCGGCTACGCGATCCGCGACACGATCCGGGAAGGCGTGCGCGAGATCGACGTGGCGATGGCCGGGCGCGACGCGATGGAGCTGGAAATCGCCCGCCGGTTTCCCGACGCGGAGTACCGCGATACCTGGGTCTGGTTCCAGTCGGGGATCAACACGGACGGGGCGCACAACCCGGTCACGGGCCGGGTGCTGACGCGCGGCGATATCCTGTCGCTGAACACGTTCCCGATGATCTCGGGCTATTACACCGCGCTGGAGCGGACGCTGTTCGTGGCCGAGGTCGATCCCGCAACCCTGGCGGTCTGGGAGGCCAACGTGGCCGCACACGAGCTGGGCATGTCGCTCCTGAAGCCGGGCGCGACCTGCGCCGAGGTCACCGAGGGCGTCAACGCCTTCTTCGCCGAGCGAGACCTGCTGCAGTACCGCAGCTTCGGCTACGGACATTCCTTCGGGGTGCTCAGCCATTACTACGGGCGCGAGGCCGGGCTGGAACTGCGCGAGGACATCGACACCGTGTTGGAGCCGGGCATGGTGATCAGTATGGAGCCGATGCTGACGATCCCCGAGGGGCAGCCCGGCGCGGGCGGCTACCGCGAGCACGACATCCTCATCCTGACCGAGGACGGTGCCGAGAACATCACCGGCTATCCCTACGGGCCGGGGTTCAACGTGGTCGGCTGAGGCGCACGGAAAAGGGGCGCGGCCCTGCGGTCGCGCCCCTCTCGTTCGGATCGGGTCCGGGTCAGTTCGTCCAGCGCACGCCGGTCAGGTCATTCGCCTGCGTCGGCGAGTTCTCCCACATCCCCTCGATGTTGGCATTCGCGACACCGGTCTTGGCGAGCTGGAACAGGTAGCCGTTGACGTAGTCGTCCGCGATCATGCGCTGGGCCTGCTGGTTCAGCTCGGTGCGCTTGGCCGGGTCGGTGGTCAGGGTCAGCTCGTCGATCAGCGCGCGGAAGTCGGCGTTGTCGTACTGGAAGTAGTAGTCGGGCCGCGCGTAGATGTTGATGTCCGCGGGCTCGGTGTGGCTGACGATGGTCAGGTCGAAGTCCTTGCCGCGGAACACCTGCTCCAGCCACTGCGGCCATTCCAGCGGGGTGATCTCGACGGTCAGGCCGACATCGCGCAACTGGGCCGCGATGATCTCGCCGCCGCGCCGCGCGTAAGAGGGCGGGGGCAGGGCCAAGCGCAGGGTCGCGCCCTCGGCCCCGGCCTCGGCCAGCAGGGCCTTCGCCTTGTCCGGGTCATAGGCCGACTGCGCGGTCAGGTCGACGTAGTCGGGGTTGTGCGGGGCGAAGTGGGTGCCGATCGGCGTGCCGAAGCCGAACATCGCGCCGTCGATGATGTCCTGGCGGTTGATCGCGTGCGAGATCGCCTCGCGCACGCGCTTGTCGGACAGGAGCGGTGCCTTGTTGTTCATGGCGAGGATGGTCTCGCCCTCGGTCGAGCCCACGATCACTGAGAAGCGCGGGTCGGCGTCGAACTGGGACAGGGTCTCGGGCGCGGGGAAGTTCGGGAAGGCGTCGACGTCGCCCGCCATCATCGCCCCGAAGGCGGCGGTCGGGTCCTGGATGAACTTGAAGGTCGCCTCGGTCAGGGCGGGCTTCTCGCCCCAGTAGTTCTCGTAGGCGACAAGCTCGACGCGGTCGCCCTGCACCCAGTCTTGGAACTTGAAGGGACCGGTGCCGATCGGGGCGGTCGCGGCCTGCGCGACGCTTTCGGGCGCGACGATCACGGCATCGCCCCAGGCCATGTTGAAGAGGAACGCGCCGTTCGGGGCCCCGAGGGTGACCTGCACGGTCAGCGGATCGATCACGGTGACGTCGGTGATCCCGGCGAAGAGCGCTTTCTGGGCGTTGGTCGAGTCGGCGGCGCGTGCGCGGTCGAGCGAGAACTTCACGTCCTCGGCGTCCATCGTGGTGCCGTCGTGGAAGGTCACGCCGTCATGCAGCTTGAAGGTATAGGTCAGCCCGTCGTCGGAGATCGTCCAGCTTTCGGCGAGAGCCGGGATCACCGAGCCGTCGGGGGCAAAGCGGGTAAGGCCCTCGAACAGGTTGGCATAGACCACCTCGTCGATGGCGGCGGCGGCGCCCCCGGTCGGGTCGAGGTTCGGCGGTTCCAGCACCATCCCGATGGTGATGTCGGTCTGCTGGGCAAACGCGCCGCCCGCGCAAAGCGCGAGCACGGCGGCGGCGGATGTCAGGCGGGTGAGCATGGGCTGGCCTCCTCCCTGGGGCGTGGTGACTCCCTGACAGGTTAGGCGGGGGCGGGGTCCTGCGGCAACTGCCGATTGCGTGTGTCTTTCAGCGCTCGTGCTGCGATGCGGCACTGCGGCAAATCGGTGTTTGCCTGACATCTGTTTTGCCGTTAACGCTGGACGGACAACACCGACAGACAGGGGAACATGTCTATGGTCAGCACGCTGCCGCGACCCGAAGACATCCTCGCGATGGACCGCGAACAGGCCGCCGAAACGGTGCGCGCGCTGTTGCGTCAGGGCGAGATGAGCCGCTTGGTGAAGCAACTGAATGCCGACATCCTGAACGGGGCTGCCGAGGCGCGCGAGTTGGCGCAGCGCTGTCTCGAGCACATGGGTTTCGTCGTCTGAGCGGCTTCGTCGTCTGAGACGGGCCGGCCCCCGGCGGGGCATCAGGCCAGCAGGTCCTTCAGCACCAGCGCCATGACGCCCGCGCTGTCGACCATGTCGTCGATGCCGACCCATTCGTCGGGCTGGTGCGCCAGGTCGAGGATGCCCGGCCCGTAGGCGATACAGTTCTTCAGCCGCCCGATCCGGTCGATGTGCTTCTGGTCATAGGTGCCGGGGCTGACGACGTAGTCGGGCTGGCGCGCGAGCACCCGTTCGATGGCGGCGGCGGTCGAGCGCACCACGGGCGCGTCGCGGTCGGTCATCGTCGGGACGACCTCGAACAGCTCGCGGATCTCGTAGTCGAAGCCGGGGCGCTCGGCGCGGACCTTTTCCAGCAGGCGGCGGATCTCGTCCTTCACCTCGGAGAGGTCTTCCTCGATCAGGAACCGTCGGTCGAGCACGATCCGGCACCGGTCCGCGACGCAGGGCGCGGGCAGGCCGGTGTACCCCTCGTCCTGTTCGGGCTCGCCGCCGTGGATGGAGTTGATGTTCAGGGTGGACTGGCGCGCGCCCTCGGGGACGACGGGCATCTCGGTGCGCTTGGTGGCGAGGTAGGGATAGAGCACCGTCTCGATCTCGTGCAGCACCGCGCCCATGTGGCGGATCGCGCTGTCGCCGAGGAACGGCATGGACCCGTGGGCGATTCGCCCCTTGGTCTCGATCTCGGCCCACCAGACCCCGCGATGGCCGAGGCAGATGCGGTCCTTGTTCAGCGGTTCGGGGATAATCACGTGCTGCACGCGCGCGGGGTCGAAGTAGCCGTGCTGCGCCAGGTAGGCGACGCCGCCGTAGCCGCCCGACTCCTCGTCCGCGGTCGCGCTGATCTCGACCGCCCCGGCGAAGTCGGGGTGGGTGTCGAGAAAGGCCTCGGCTGCGATGATGCTGGCCGCCAGCCCGCCCTTCATGTCGCAGGCGCCGCGGCCGTAGACGCGGCCGTCCTTCACCTCGCCGCCGAACGGGTCGGTGGTCCAGCCGTGGCCGACCTCGACCACGTCGTGATGGCTGTTGAAGTGGACGCAGTCGCCGGGCCGCGTGCCCTCGCGCCGGGCGACGAGGTTCCAGCGCGGGTAGCGGTCGCTGTCGGCGGGGGCCCCGGTTGCGCGGATCATCTCGGTCCGGAACCCTTTGGCCGACAGGCGGGCTTCGAGAAAGGCGCAGATCTCGTGATAGTTCCGCCCGGGCGGGTTCAGCGTGGGTATGCGGATGAGGGCCCGGGTCAGCGACACGAGGTCGTCCCGGCGGGCGGCGATCGCTTCGAGGAGGGGGGCATCCGACATGCCGCGACGGTAGGCGGGCGCGCGGGGCGGCTCAAGTCCCCGCGGCATTCCATAAGCGGTCCGGGCACCTTATGTCGGTTGACAGGGGCAGCCGCGCGCGGGCTTTGTGCGCGGTGTCCATCGCCCCGCGCCTGACCGGAGACTGCCCATGATCGGTGTCCTGCGCCTGTTCATCCTCGTCCTGCTGGTGCAGACGGCGGTGTTCCTGCTGATGAGCTGGGCGCAGCGCAACGCGGCCGAGCGCCGGGCGCGTGCCGAGTGGGAGGCGCTGCCGGGCCGGCGAATCGACTGGGACACCTATTACGAGCGCGAGATGCGCGAGTACGAACGCTCGATCCGGCGCAAGCTGATCTGGGCGGTCTACGTGCTGCCGCTGACGGTGATCGCGCTGCTGGTCTATTTCGTGAATTTCGCCTGAGGAGGGCGCCGATGCGTTACGTCGTTTGGGCCATCCGGATCGTGCTGGCGCTGCTGGTCTTCGGCTTCTTCCATTACACCCTGCCGCAACGCGACATCGTGCGGATCGTCGAGACCGAGATCCGGCGGATCGACTTCGGCGAGAACTCGATCTTCTGGGCCGCGCCCGACACCGGCAACGCCACCACGGCCGGGTCCAGCCGCGACGTGCGCTTCATCAACACCGTGCGTCCGAACGGCGACGTGATGGTCTACCGGAACGAGGATACCGGCTGGGGCTGGCCGCCCTACTTCAAGCTGGACAGCTCGAACCTGCAGACCGAGGCGGCCGACCTGGTCAGCACGCAGGCCAACCCGCAATGGGTGGTGATGACCCATTACGGCTGGCGCACCGAGTTCTTGTCGGCCTTTCCGAACGCGGTCGCGGTGCGGCCTGTCGACAGCCCCGACGTGCGCCTGATCCCGTGGTTCAACATCATCTTCCTGACGGTGCTGGCGGGCTTCGTGCTGTGGCTCTGGCGGCTGTGGGACCGGTTCAAGGAACGCCGGATCGAGCCGATCGTGGACGACATAACGATCGCCATCGACCACGCCGACCGGCAGGCCGATTCGCTGAAGGAGCGGTTCTGGGCCTGGATCGGGCGCCGCACCGGGCGGAAGTGAGCCGAGCTCAGTTGCCTTCGAGGCGCAGGAGCTCGTTGTAGGTGTAGGACTGGCGGATCTCGCCGTGGACGCCGGGGCGGAACTTCGGGTCGCGCTTCAGGCAGCCGATTCCGCAGATCTGCGAGGTCACCATGTCGGTCGAATCGATGTACCAGAGCCGCCCGCCGGGCGTGGCGACCCAGCCATCGACGCCGTCGGCCTCGTCGCCCTCCATGTCGGTCGAGGAGGGGGTTTCCGAGTAGGCTTCGAGGTCGAACCCTGCATGGGTGTGAAACGAGGCGATCACGTCGAGGTTGTCGGGCCACTGCGGCTCGCAGCTGTCCATCTGGCCGCGCGCCACCGGGCCGGAGGTCAGGCGACCGCTGCCGTCAAAGCCGATGTAGCCGCAGTACTCGCGGTTCTCCGCGAAGGAGCGGTCCTGAAGCTGGTTCAGCAGCGCCGTGACAAAGGCGCGCTCGGCGGCGGCCTGTGCGGAGGCCGCGGCGGGTGCGAGGCAGATCAGCGCCGCAAGGGCAAGGCGGGACGGGAACATGGGCGAAGACCTCCACGGGAGCACACTCAGCCCATGGGGCCCGGAAGTCCGCGGTCTGGCAAGCCTTTTTGCTGGGATCAGTCGCGGAAGAGGCGCTGCAGCTCGTCGTAGGTATAGGCGCTGCCGACCGGGCCGGGCACGTTCGGCACGTAGTTCGGGTCGGTGATCATGCAGCCCGGCCCGCAGACCAGGGTCAGCGTGCGTGTGGTTCCGTTGATGAACCAGAGCCGCCCGCCCGGGGTGGCGACCCAGCCGTTGGTGCCGCCCGCCGCGTCGCTGTCGACGTCCTGCAGGCTGGGCACCTCGGACCAGTGGGTCGAATCGAAGCCGCCGTGGGTGTGGAACGACGCGGTGACCGTCAGGTAGTCGGGCTTGATCGGGAAGCAGCTGTCGAGCGTGCCCTGGCTGAGCCCGCCGGTGGCGAACTTGCCGTGCGCGGTGACCCCGAGGAAGCCGCAGTATTCCCGGTGGTGCTTGAAGGACAGCTTCTGAAGCTGGTTCAGGGTCTGGATGACGAACTTGCGCTCGGCGTCGTTCCACTCGGCGCGCGCGGGACCCGCGAGCGCGGCGAGGAGCAGGACGAGGGCCGCGAGCCTATTCGCCATAGGGCACCCAGACGGTCTTGATCGCGGTCGCCGCCTCGAGGAAGGCGCGGCCTTCACCGGCGGGCGAGGTCCAGTCGCGGGTGCGCCCGTGGTTGACCCAGGTGCGTTTCAGGTTGCCGCTCGCGGCCGTCTCGATCGCGCGCGACAGGTCGGACGAGGAGAATGACCAGACGCTGTCCAGTTCCAGGTGCGCGGCCAGCGTCGGGGCCAGCTCCGCGTGGGCGCCAGTGACGAGGTTGACCACCCCGCCCGGCACATCCGAGGTCTCCAGCACCTGGATGAAGTCGGTGGCGGCCAGCGGGAAGGGCTGGCCGGGGACCGCGACGATGGCGTTGCCCATCGCCATGGCGGGGGCGATGACAGACACGAGGCCCAGCAGCGGCGCCTCGTCCGGGCAGAGCGCGCCGATCAGGCCGACGGGTTCGTGCAGGGCGAGGGCCAGTCCGCGCAGGGGCACGCCCTTGGCCGCGCCGTCCAGCTTGTCGGCCCAGGCGGCATAGGTGAAGAGCCGGGCGATGGACGCCTCGACCTCGGCCTCGGCCGTCGCGGCGGGCGCGCCGGTCATGGCGCGCAGGCGGTCGGTGAAGTCACGGCTGCGCGCCGCGAGGTTCTCGGCCATGTAGTAGAGGATCTGCGCGCGCAGATGCGCCGGGGCCTTCGCCCAGCCGGGCTGGGCCTTGGCGGCCGCCTCGACCGCGTTGCGGATGTCCTTGCGGTTCCCGAGCGAGACGTGGCCCAGCAGCGCGCCGCGCGGACCCCAGACCGGGGCGGAATACCCGCCGTCGGGCCGCGCCTGCTTGCCGCCCATATAGAGCTTGGCGGTCCGGTCGATCGGGTCGGCCGGGGCCGGGTCGGCAGGGGCCGGGTAGGCCGCGACGGGCTTCAGCGGTTTCGTCGCGGTCGTGGGCCGGGTGTAGGCCAGCAGGCCCTCCCAGCCGCCTTCGCGCCCGAACCCGCTTTCGCGCACGCCGCCGAAACCCGCCGCCGCGTCGAAGAGGTTGGTCGCGTTCACCCAGACCACGCCGGCCTTCAGCTTCGGCGCCACGTCGAGGGCGAGGTTGATCGACTCGGACCAGACCGTTGCGGCAAGGCCGTAGCGCGTGTTGTTGGCCAGTTGCACCGCCTCGTCCGGCGTGCGGAAGGTGGTCGAGACGAGGACCGGGCCGAAGATCTCCTCCTGCATCAGCCGCGCGCTGGGCGACAGACCGGTGATCAGCGTCGGCGGGTAGAAGCAGCCGGTCTGCGGCAGGGCGATAGGGGCGTGATGCGTCTCGCCCTCGGTATTGGCGGCGACCATATCGGCGATGGTCTTCAGTTGCACCGGATCGACCACCGCGCCGATGTCGATCGACTTGTCGAGGCTGTCGCCCGCGCGCAGCTTCGCCATCCGGGTCTTGAGGCGGGCGTGGAACTCGTCGGCGATGCCCTCCTGCACCAGGAGGCGCGAGCCCGCGCAGCAGACCTGACCCTGGTTGAACCAGATCGCATCGACGAGGCCCTCGACCGCGCTGTCGAGATCGGCGTCCTCGAACACGATGTAGGGCGACTTGCCACCCAGCTCGAGCGTCAGGGCCTTGCCCTGACCGGCGGTCGCCTCTCGGATGCGGCGGCCGACCTCGGTCGAGCCGGTGAAGGCGACCTTGTCCACGTCCGGATGCGCTGCGAGGGCAGCGCCGGTGCTGCCGTCGCCGGTGATGATGTTGACGACACCCTTGGGCAGCCCGGCCTCGCGGCAGATCTGGCCGAAGAGCAGCGCGGTCAGTGGGGTGTATTCCGCCGGTTTCAGCACCACCGTGTTCCCGGCGGCGAGCGCGGGCGCGATCTTCCACGCCAGCATCAGCAGCGGGAAGTTCCACGGGATGATCTGGCCGCAGACGCCCAGCGGCGCGCGGTCGGGCATCTCGGCCCCCATCAGCTGGGCGAGACCGGCGTGGAAGTAGAAGTGCCGTTGGGCCAGCGGGATGTCGATGTCGCGGCTCTCGCGGATCGGCTTGCCGTTGTCGAGGCTTTCGAGCACCGCGAAGAGCCGCGCGTGCTTCTGGAGGAGCCGCGCCAGCGCATAGAGGTGCCGCGCGCGCTGGTGGCCGGGCAGTTTCGACCATTTCGGAAAGGCGCGCCGCGCGGCGGCCACAGCGGCGTCCACGTCGGCGGCGCTGCCCAGCGTGACATCGGCCAGGTGCTGCCCGCGCGCGGGCGCGGCGGTGGCGAACATCTGCGCGCCGGGGGCGGTGAAGCTGCCGTTCAGGAAATGCCCGAAGCGCCGGTCATGCGCGTCGAGAAAGGCCTTGGCCTCGGTCTCGGACTCGGGCGAGGGGCCGTAGTCGAGGGTGTCGAAGATATCGCGGATGGTCATGGATCGGTCCTTCGCCTCACGCCATCGCGTGCCGGAACCCGGCGGAATAGGCGCCGGTGACGTGGTGTTCGAGTTGCCGCTCGATGTCTCCCAGCAGCGACGAGGCCCCGAAGCGGAAGAGGTCCGGCTCCAGCCAGCGCCGCCCGAGTTCCTCGCGCAGCAGGGCGAGATAGGTCAGCGCGTCCTTCGCCTTGGAGATGCCGCCCGCGGGCTTGTAGCCAATCCGGTAGCCGGTGCGGGCGTGGTAGTCGCGGATCGCGCGGATCATCGTCAGGCTGACGGGCAGGGTGGCGTTGACGCCCTCCTTGCCGGTCGAGGTCTTGATGAAGTCGGCCCCGGCCAGCATGCAGATCCGGCTGGCGCGGGCGACGTTGCGCAGGGTGCCCAGTTCGCCGGTGGCAAGGATCGCCTTGACGTGGGCGTCGCCGCAGGCCTCGCGGAAGGCCACCATCTCGTCGTAGAGCGCCTGCCAGTTGCCGGTCAGCACGTGGCGGCGCGAGATCACGATGTCGATCTCTGCGGCCCCGGCGGCGACCGAGCGGCGGATTTCCTCGATCCGGGTGTCGAGCGGCGACAGGCCGGCGGGGAAGCCGGTCGAGACCGCCGCGACCGGGATGCCCGAGCCTGCGAGCGCGGCGACCGCGGTTTCGACCATGTCATGGTAGACGCAGACCGCGCCGACCGTGACGCCCGGCATTCCGAGCCGGTCGAGCAGGTCGGGGCGCACCGGCTGGCGCGCCTTGGCGCAGAGGCGGCGGACCCGCCCGGCGGTGTCGTCGCCCGCCAGCGTGGTCAGGTCGATCAGCGTGATCGCCTTCAGCAGCCACGCCGCCTGGTAGTCCTTCTTGACCGAGCGGCGGCCCGGCAGGGTGGCGCAGCGGCGTTCGACGGCCGAGGTGTTCACCGCCACGTCGAGCGCCCAGTCGAGGTCGAGCGGCTGCACCGACGGGCGCGGCTCGGTGGTCTGCGGCAGGTGCGGATGCGCGACCGAGAGCGCGGAGGTCTGGGTTGTCGGCTGGGACACGGGCGTGGCTCTTCCGTCGTTATTTTACCGGTTGGTCAAAATTATCCCATGCCGGGACCGGGCGCGCAAGCCGGGAGCGGGCCCGCCCCGATGGGGGCAGGTCTTGGCCTGCCGATCAAGGATTATCTGCGCCAGGGGGGCGGGGCCCGCGCGCGGCGACGGGCTTGGCCCCGGCGCGCAACGGCGCTATGGCGGGGCGACCCTGACCGGAGGACCCGCCATGACCGACCTCGGCTTCTCGCGCCGCATCAAGATCGCGCCGTCGATCCTCGCCGCCGACTTCGCCAACTTCGGCGCGGAGTGCCGCGCGATCGAGGCGGAAGGCGCGGACTGGGTCCATGTCGACGTGATGGACGGGCATTTCGTGCCGAACATCACCTTCGGCCCCGCGACCTGCGCCGCGATCCGGCCCCATATCCGGGGCGTCATGGACGTGCACCTGATGATCGCGCCGGTCGATCCCTACATCGAGGCCTTCGCCAGGGCCGGGGCGGACGTGATCTCGGCGCATCTCGAGGCCGGGCCGCACATCCATCGCACGTTGCAGGCGATCCGCGGCGCGGGCTGCAAGGCGGGACTGGCCCTGAACCCCGGCACCGGGATCGAGGACGTGGCCTATCTGCTCGACATGGTGGACCTGATCTGCGTGATGACCGTCAACCCCGGCTTCGGCGGGCAGAAGTTCATCGCCAGCCAGGTCGAGAAGGTGCGCCGCCTGCGCGAGATGATCGGCGACCGTCCGATCCACATCGAGATCGACGGCGGGGTCGATCCGGGCACCGCACCGCTGGTGGCCGAGGCGGGGGCGGACGTGCTCGTCGCCGGGTCGGCGGTGTTCAAGGGCGGCTCGGTCGCGAATCCGGCGCCCTATGGCGAGAACATCCGCGCGATCCGCGCCGCCGCCGAGGCCGCGCTGCGCTGAGGCCGCGTCAGGGCGGACGGAACACCGGGTCGCCCCGGGCCCAGTAGCGGGCCAGCTCGCCCGCGGTGACCGGACCGCCCGGCGGGCGGCGACGTTCGAGGACCAGCACGTCGATGGCCACCAGCGCGGCGAGCCGGTAGAGACCGGCAGCCTCGCGCCGGCCATCCCGCAGCATCGCGGCGAGGCCCTGCGCGGCGCTTGCCAGCACCAGCGTCAGGGCGAGACCGGGCAGGTCGGGCCAGTCCTGCGCCAGCCGCAGGACCAGCGCCTGCCGGGGGCGCGGCGGCGGCGTGCAGCCCTCGACCACGAAGGCCACCAGCGGTTCCAGGTCGGGCAGGTCGGTCGCGGTGCCGGTCATCGTCGCCTCCGGCCGCAGGGAAGCGTGCCCGTGCCAAGGCCGGGTTAACGCCCGCGGGCCGAAATGCCGACAAGTCGCGCGATTGCCGCGCCGCTCAGGTCTCGGTCGGTGCCCCGCCCTGGAAGGCGTTGCCGTGCCGCCAGTCGCAGGGCGCTTCCTGCATCTCGAGGTGCAGCCGGTCGCCGGTATAGGGATGGGCGCGGGCGAGTGCTTCGTCCAGTTCGAACCCGAGACCGGGCGCGTCGGGCGGGACCAGGTAACCGTCGTCCCAGACCGGCCCGCCGTGGATCAGCGCGCGGTGGAAGTCGCCGCCGGTCTCGATGGTTTCCAGAAGCAGCAGGTTCGGCAGCGAGGCCCCGAGGTGCAGGTTCGCCAGCCACTCGATCGGCCCGGCATACAGGTGCGGTGCCATCTCGGCCCCGAACGCCTCGGCCATCGCGGCGATCTTCTTCGCCTCCCAGATGCCGCCGACCCGCCCCAGCGCGGGTTGCAGGATGCGCGCCCCGCCCGAGCGCAGCACGGTGCCGAACTCGGCCTTGGTCGTCAGCCGCTCGCCTGTGGCCACGGGCAGCCGCGTCGCGCGCTGGACCTCGGCGAAGTCGAGCAGGTTGTCCGGCGGGATCGGCTCCTCGAACCAGAGCGGCGAATAGGGTTCCAGCGCCATCGCCAGCCGGATCGCGCCGCCGACCGAGAACTGGCCGTGCGTGCCGAAAAGAAGGTCCGCCCGGTCGCCCACGGACTCACGGATCGCGGCGCAGAAGGCAACCGAGCGGGAGATGTCGCTCATCGCGGGGTGGTGGCCGCCCCGGATCGTGTAGGGACCCGCGGGGTCGAACTTGACCGCGGTGAAGCCGTCCTGCAGGCGGGCCGCCGCGGCTTCGGCGGCGAGGTCGGCATCGACCCAGAACCGCGCGGGGTCGTGGTGCGGCAGAGGGTAGAGATAGGTGTAGGCGCGGACGCGCTCGTTCAGCCGCCCGCCGAGCAAGGCCCAGACCGGCCGTTCGCGCGCCTTGCCGAGGATGTCCCAGCAGGCGATCTCGAGACCCGAGAAGGCCCCCATGACGGTGGGATCGGGACGCTGGGTGAAGCCCGAGGAATAGACCCGGCGGAACAGGCGCTCGATCTCCTCGGGCGAGGTGCCCTGGAAGTGGCGCGCGAAGACGTCCTCGATCACGGCGGTCATCGCCTTGGGTCCGACGGCGGCGGCGTAGACCTCGCCCCAGCCGGTGATCCCGCAGGCCGTCGTCACCTTGACGAAGATCCAGTAGCGCCCGCCCCAGCCGGGCGGCGGCGGGGCGGTGACGATCACCTCGAGGTCTTGCAGGCGCATGGCATCTCCCTTTCACATTCGGGCGCAGACTGCGCGGGGCGGGCCCCGCAAGGCAAGGCGGGCGGCGAGAAACCGGCGGACATCGTCCGTCCGGGTCCGGGGTGCGTGCCGATGTCTCCCCCGGCCTGCGCCGCGCTCCCGGCCGCTGCAGACCGGGCCTAGAACAGGATCACGTTGCGGCGGGCGCGTCCGGTGCGGGTGTCGGCGATGGCCTCGTTGATCCGGTCGAGCGGGAAGCGCCCCGAGATCAGGCTGTCGAGCTGCAGCCGTCCTTGCCGCCACAGGTCCACCATCCACGGGATATCGCGCGCCAGCACGATGTCGCCCATCTTGGTGCCGGTGATCTGCTGGCCGTAGGCCGCGATGGTGCCGGGGTCCCACGGCACCTCGGCCCCGCTGTGCGGCATGCCGACGGCGACCATGCGTCCGCCCTTCGCAAGGTAGTTCCCGGCGGTGGCATAGACCGGGACGGCGCCGACGCTGACCAGCACGGCATCCGCGCCGCGCGGGGTGATCTCGCGCAGGCGGTCCCAGGGGGCAGGGTCCGAGGCGAGGATACCGTCGGTGGCGCCGAAGCTGCGCGCGTCCTCCAGCTTCTCGGGCAGCATGTCCACGGCGACGACGCGCGCCGCGCCCGCAAGCCGCGCGCCCTGGATCGCGTTCAGGCCGACACCGCCCGCGCCGATCACGACGACCGTTTCGCCGGGCCGGACGCGCGCGCTGTTCACCGCCGCCCCGACGCCGGTGATGACCCCGCAGGCCAGCAGCGAGGCCGCGTCCATCGGCATGTCCGCGGGCAGCGCCACGATCTGGCTGCGGTCCACGTTGACCGCCTCGGCAAAGGCCCCGCAGGCCATCATAGCGGCGACCGGCGTGCCGTCGGGGCGGGTGACGGGGCTGTCGTGCCAGCCGTCGCCCTCGCACAGCACCGGGCGGCCGGTGGCGCAGGACGGGCAGGTGCCGCAGGCGCGGATCAGGGTGACGAGGACCGCGTCGCCGGGGATAACGCCGCTGACGCCCGGGCCGACGGCGGTGACATGGCCTGCGGCCTCGTGCCCGTAGAGGGCGGGCAGGGGACCGCCCCAGTGCCCGTCGGCGTAGGTGATGTCCGAGTGGCAGATCGCGCAGGCGGCGAGCTTGACCTGCACTTCGCCCGCGCGCGGCGGGGCGAGGTGCAGGGTCTCGATCTGGAGCGGCTGGCCGAAGGCGGTGCAGACGGCGGCGCGGATTTCGGTCGGGGCGGTTTGGGTCATGGGGCTACTCTGGTCGTCCGGCGTTTCGCGCGAGACTGACAGGGCCAACCGCCCCCGCATGGCCAAATGCGACGCCGGGATGACGGGAAAGGCGCTTGCCGTCGGGTCAGCGCCGGCGCGGGCGCCAGGGCGGCGGCGGCGCGTCGGCCCGGCGCTGGCGCAGGGCGAGGCCAAGCGCCACGCCGACCCCGATGGCGACGGTCAGATCGACGAGCACCGTCAGCGCCATGGTCAGCAGGAGCAGCACCCGGTCCGAGCGCCCGGCCGCCGCCCAGTCGCGCCACTTGTGCGGCTCGGACATGTTCCAGGCGGTCAGGATCAGCAGGCCCGCGAGGGCGGGCAGCGCCAGGGCCCCGGCCAGCGGGGCCGCGAGCAGCATCATCGCGAGCACGCCCACGGCATGGACGAGGCCCGCGACCGGCGTGGCGCCGCCCGCCCGGATGTTGGTCGCGGTCCGGGCGATGGCCCCGGTGGCGGGCAGGCCGCCCACCAGCGACGAGGCGACATTGGCGACGCCGGTCGCGGTGATCTCGGCGTTCGGGCGGTGGGTCTGGCCGGTCATCCGGTCCGCGACCACCGCCGACAGCAGCGACTCGATCCCCGCGAGGAAGGCGATGGTCAGCGCCGAGGGCAGGAGCTCGGCCAGCCGGGCCAGCGTGATCCCGGGCAGCGCGGGCAGCGGCAGGCGGTCGGGCAGGGCGCCGAACCGGTCGGCAATCGACTCGACCGGAAGGCCCAGGAGGACAGCCGCGCCCGAGGTCGCGCCGACCGCGACGATCAGGCCCGGAAAGCGCGGAAAGGCGCGGCGCAGCACGATGATCGCGACCATCGTCGCCAGCCCGATCCCCAGGGCGGCGGGGGTCAGCGAGGCGCGCGCGACCCAGAGTGCGGGCAGGATCTCGGGCAGACCGGCGGGCGTGCCCTCGACGCTGAGGCCGAACAGGTCCTTCAACTGGCTCGTCGCAATGATGATGGCGATGCCGAGGGTGAAGCCGTTGATGACAGGTTCGGGAACGAAGCGGATCAGGCTGCCCGCCTTCGAGACCCCGGCGACGATCAGGATCCCGCCGGCCATCAGCGTGGCGAGCACGAGGCCGTCGAAGCCGTGCGTCGCGATCACCCCGTGGACCACGACGATGAAGGCGCCGGTCGGTCCGCCGATCTGGACCCGGCTGCCGCCGAGCAGCGAGATCAGCCCGCCCGCCACCACCGCGGTCACGAGGCCGGTGGCCGGGGCCGCCCCGGAGGCAATCGCGATGGCGAGGCTGAGGGGCAGGGCCACCATGGCCACGGTGATTCCGGCCAGAAGGTCGGCACGAAAGGCACCGGCACTGTAGCCGGGGAGGGTATCAAGCAGGGCGGGGCGCATCGGGGTCTCGGGGCTGGTCGGACGGGGAGGCGGTGCGCCGGACCCGCGCCCCGTCACGCGGACCCGGTGTCAGGGGCCGGTCAGCCGGGCAAGGGGGAGGCGCGCTCGACCAGCCGGGCCAGGAACGACGCGCCCAGCGGTGCGACCTCGTCGTTGAAGTCGAACGCGGGGTGATGGCAGAACGGCCCGATCCCCTGCCCGAGAAAGACATAGGCCCCCGGCCGCGCTTCCAGCAGGTAGGAAAAGTCCTCGGCGCCCATCATCGGCGCGGTGTCGGCATCGACGTTGGCGTCCCCGGCCAGGTCGCGGGCGACCTCGGCGGCGAAGGCGGTGCGGTCGGGATCGTTGACCGTGGCCGGATAGTCGGTCTGGTAGTCCAGCGCGACGTCGCAGCCCATCGCCACCCCGCTGCCGGTGCAGATCGCGGCGATGCGCTCCTGCACCATCGCCTGCACCGCGGGGCGGAAGCTGCGTACGGTGCCGGACAGGCGCACAGACTGCGGGATCACGTTGTTCGCGCTGCCGCCGTGGATCTGGGTCAGCGAGACGACGAGGTTGTCGATCGGGTCGGTGTTCCGCGACACGATCGAGTTCAGCGCCTGCCCGATCTGTAACGCGCAGGCGACCGGGTCGGCGGTGGTGTGCGGATAGGCGGCGTGGCCGCCCTTGCCGGTCACCGTGATCTCGAACTCGTCCACGGCGGCCATGATCGGGCCGGGACGGGTGTGGAAGGTGCCAGCCTCGAAATCCGGGGCGCAGTGGATCGCGTAGACCTCCGAGACGTCGTAGCGGTCGAGGATGCCCGCCTCGCGCATCACGCGCCCGCCGCCGCCGAACTCTTCGGCGGGCTGGAAGATCAGCGCGACCCGTCCCGCGAAGTTGCGCGTCTCGGACAGGTAACGCGCGGCGCCCAGCAGCATCGTGGTGTGGCCGTCATGACCGCAGGCGTGCATCTTGCCGGGAACGGTCGAGGCATGTTCGGCCCCGGTCTCCTCGACGATGGGAAGGGCATCCATGTCGGCGCGCAACCCGATGGTCGGGCCGGGGGCCGAGCCCTCGATCAGCGCCACGATGCCGCTTTCGGCGATGCCGGTCTCGATCTCGGTGATCCCCATCTCGCGCAGCCGGTCCACGACGAAGGCGGCGGTCTGGTGGCAGTCGAAGCCCAGTTCCGGGTTCGCGTGCAGGTGCCGTCGCCACTCCGTCATCTCGGGGGCGAAGTCGGCGATGCGGTTGAGCGCGGGCATGGCTGAGTCTCCGGCAGCGTGTGGCGGCAGACTAGGCCCGCGCAGCGGCGCTGTCAGGCGGCAATCGTGCGGGGGCGGCTCGACAGGAACACGGCGAGGCAGACCCCCATCAGGCCCATCGACAGGAAGAACACCGCGCCGGGCTGGTAGGCCGGGCCGCCGGGCAGGGTGAAGAGGCCGAAGATCTGCGTCATCACCAGCGGCGCGGTGATGTAGGCCACCGCGCGGAACGAGGCGATGAGCCCCTGCAACTCGCCCTGCTGGTTGTCGGCCGCGGCGCGCGACATCATCCCCTGCAGGGCGGGCGTCACCACCGCGCCGAGGGCGGTCATCGGCGTCAGCACCAGCGCCAGCGTCGGCGAGGTCACGAGGCCGAGGCAGAGGAACGCCACCGCGTTGAAACAGAAGCCGTAGAGCACCGTGTTCGCCTCGCCGAAGCGCGGCAGGATCACGCGGATCAGCCCGCCCTGGACCACCGCGAGCGCGATGCCGAAGGACGCAAGCGAGACACCGACCATGCCCGGCGACCAGCCGAAGCGCTCCTGCGTGAAGTAGGCCCAGGTCGCCGGATAGACGATGAAGGCGAACTCGTAGAGGAAGAACAGGGTCAGGTAGCGGGTCAGGCCCGGCAGGCGGCGCAGCGCGGCGAAGGCCCCGAACGGGTTGGCGCGGCGCAGCTCGAACCGGCGGCGGATGCGGTCGGTGACCGTCTCGGGCATCACGAGGAAGCCGAAGGCGAAGTTGGCGGAGGCCAGCGCGGCGGCGGCCCAGAACGGGGCGCGCGTGCCGCAACCCGCCAGCAGGCCGCCCAGCATCGGGCCGACGACGAACCCGATCCCGAAGGCGGCCCCGACGAGGCCGAAGTTCTTCGACTTGTCCTTCGCCTCGGACACGTCGGCGATGAAGGCCATCGCGGTCGACTGGGTGGCGGAGGTGATGCCGCCGACGATCCGCCCTGCCAGCAGCAGCCAGATCGACCCGGCGAGGGCCATCACCACATAGTCCGCCGCCATCACGACGAGCGAGGTCAGCAGCACCGGCCGCCGCCCGAACCGGTCGGACAGGCTGCCCACCAGCGGGCCGCAGAGGAACTGCATGATCGCGAAGGAGGTGGTCAGAACCCCGCCCCAGATCGCCGCCTGTCCCAGCGCGCCGCCGGTCACCTCGCGGATGAGGTCGGGCATCACCGGCAGGATCAGGCCGATGCCCATCGCGTCGAGCGTCAGGGTGACGAGGACGAAGACGAAGGGCAGGCGGCTCTTGCGCGGGGGCTGGACGGCATCGGACATGGCGGGTTCGGCTCACTGGCGGAACAGCCGCCGTCTGCCCTCTTATCGAGCGCGACAGGTCGACTTGTCAACTTTGGTTGACAGTTCTTTCCGCAGCGATCCGGTCGAGCAAGGCCGCCAGCGCCTGCGGGTTGGCGAAGAAGGGCGAGTGCGAGGTGTCGAGCCGGTGCCGCTGCGCCACGGGCAGGCGGGCGGCCATGTCGGCCTGGTACTCGGGCGGGATCGTGCGGTCCTCCGCGCAGACGATGTAGTCGCGCGGCAGGGCCTCGGCGATTTCGAGGCCCTCGACCGGGGTCGCCTGCGGCAACACCGCCTGCGCGCAGAGGCGGGGCGCGGCATAGGTCAGGGTCTCGGGCGGGCAGTCGTGGTAGAGCACGTCCGCGATCCGGTCCTGCCGGAAGCGGAAGCTCTGCCCGTCCTCGGCGATGTCGAGCGCGCCCTGCAGCGGCTGGCGCGGCCCGGCCTTCCGCATGTCGATCAGGCTTTTCCCGGCCTCGGGCATGTAGGCGCAAAGGTAGACGAGCCCGGCAATGCGCGACGGGTCCAGCGCGGCGGCGCGGGTGATCGGGAAACCGCCCATCGAATGGCCCACGACCAGCGCCTTGCCCCGGATCGCGGACAGGATCGCCTGCGCGTAGCCGTCGAGCGTGACCTCGCCCAGCGGAGCCGGGTCTTCGCCGTGCGAGGGCAGGTCGATGGCATGGGCGTCGTGGCCCAGCGCCGCCAGTTCCGGCAGGAGGTCGCGCCAGCACCACGCGCCGTGGCAGGAGCCGTGAATCAGCAGGATCTCGGTCATGCGACGTGTCCGATGCGGCGGAGGAACCCGGTCAGCGCGGCGGCATAGGCCTCCGGCCGTTCGACATGGGGCAGGTGGCCGCCGCCCCGGATCAACTCGAACTGCGACCCGGGGATCAGGTCCACCGTCTCGCGCACCATGTCGGGCGGCGAGGCGCGATCCTCGGTCCCGGCGATGCCGAGCGTCGGCAGGCGCAGCCCGCTGGTGGGCGTGAAGAAATCGGTGCCCGCGATGGCCGCACAGCAGCCGAGATAGCCCTCGGCCGGGGTGGCGAGCATCATGTCGCGCCAGTAGGGCAACTGGTCCGAGGCCAGGAACGCGGGCGAGAACCAGCGTTCCATCACCATGTCCGCGACCCCCGCCATGCCGTCCGCGCGGATCGCGTCCATGCGCTGGGCCCAGCTTTCCGGCGTGCCCATCTTGGCGGCGGTGTTCGACAGCACCAGTCCCCGGATCAGGTCGAGCCGCTTCACGGCGAGGCCCTGCGCGATCATCCCGCCGATCGAGAGACCGACGAAGACCACTTCGCGCCAGCCGAGGCGGTCGAGCAGGCGTTCGGTGTCATGGATCAGCCCGCCCATCGAATAGGGCGCGGGCGGCACCGACGAGGCCCCGTGCCCGCGCTTGTCGAAGCGCAGGATGCGCAGGCCTGCGGGCAGGTGCGGCAGCAGCGGGTCCCACATCGCGAGGCTGGTGCCCAGCGAGTTGGCGAAGACGACCGGCGCACCGTCCTCCGGCCCGTCGATGCGGTAGTTCAGCGTCACGTCCCCGAGATCGAGCATCGGCATGGATCAGTCCTCCCCCTCGGACAGGATACGCGCGAAGAGGTCCGCGTCCACGTTGCCGCCGGACGCCACCGCGATCACCGCGTCACCGGTGACGGCCTCGGGCTGGTAGAGCGCCGCGGCGAGCGCGACCGCGCCGCCCGGCTCCAGCACGATCTTCAGCCGCGTGAAGGCGGCGCGCATGGCGGCCTTGGCCTGTGCCTCGGTCACCACGAGGCCCGGTCCGCAGAGCCGGTGCAGGATCGGGAAGGTAATCTGCCCTGGGCTGGGGGTGATGATGGCGTCGAAGATGCCGACCGCCGGGCCGGTGTTCGTCTCGATCCGGCCCGAGGCCAGCGAGCGCGCGACATCGTCGAAGCCCTCCGGTTCGACCGGGCGGGCCCGCAGGCCGGGGGCGCGGGCCTCCAGCGCCAGCGCGATGCCGCTGGTCAGACCGCCGCCGCCGCAGCACACCAGCACATCGGCCGCGGTCACCCCGGCCTCGGCGGCCTGCTCGGCGATCTCCAGCCCGGTCGTGCCCTGCCCGGCGATCACCTGCGCGTTGTCGAAGGGCTTGATCAGGGTCAGCCCGCGCGCCTCGGCCAGCCCGGCTCCGATGGCGTCGCGGTCCTCGCCCGCCGCCCGGTCGTAGAGCACCACCTCGGCCCCGAGCGCGCGGGTGTTGGCGATCTTGAGCGCGGGCGCGTCGGCGGGCATCACGATCACGGCGGGGATGCCGAAGACCTGCGCGGCCCGGGCCACGCCCTGCGCGTGGTTGCCCGAGGAATAGGCGATTACGCCGCGCGTGCGGGTCGCCTCGTCCAGCGCCGAGACCGCCGACCAGCCGCCCCGGAACTTGAACGACCCGGTGTGCTGCAGGCACTCGGGCTTCACGAAGACACGCCGCCCGGCAATCTCGTCGAGGAACGGCGAGGACAGCAGCGGGGTGCGGCGGACATGGCCGGCGCCCCGTGCGGCGGCGGCCTCGATCATCGCGATGTCGGTCATAGCAGGGCGAGCCAGTCTTTCAGGACGGCCACCGACTCCGGCTCATCGAGGAAGGGGATATGCGCGCGGTCGGGCACGTTAGTGAACAGCATGTCGGGGCGGCGGCGGCGCATCTCGGCCACCGTCGCCTCGGTCAGAAGGTCCGAGTTCGCGCCCCGGATCAGCGCCAGCGGCACCCCGGCGAGCGCGTCGAAGAAGGGCCAGAGATCGGGCGCGGCCTGCGCCCCTGCCTCGACCAGCACGTCGCGCAGCTTCGGGTCGTAGGTGATCTGCAATCCGCGCTCGGTCTCGGTGAAGTGCTTCGTCACCTCCTCGCGCCAGCGGCTCTCGGGGACGTTCGGGAAGCCCGGGTTGAGCGCGGGCATCGCGGCGATCATCTCGTCATGGGTTCGGAAGCGCGGGTTGCGCCCGACATAGGCCATGATCACGTCGAGGCCGCTGGTGCCCAGCTCGGGGCCGATGTCGTTCAGGCAGACGCCCAGCATCCGGTGCTTCGCGACCGGGGCGAGGCCCATCGCGATCAGGCCGCCGCGCGAGGTGCCGAGAAACCCGGCCTTCTCGATGCCGAGGTGGTCGAGCAGCAGCAGCGCGTCCTGCGCCTCGCGCGGGATGGTGTAGCTGCGGTAGTCGGCCCAGGCCGATTGCCCGCGCCCGCGATAGTCCATCCGGATCACCCGGTGCCCGGCGAGGGCCGGCATCGCGTAGTCGAAGTCGCGGTGGGTGCGGGTCAGGCCCGACAGGCAGAGCACCGGGGTGCCCTCTCCCTCGTCGAGGTAGAACAGGTCGGTGCCATCGGGGGCGGTCAGGATCGGCATCAGGCGCTCGCGGCGAGGTCGGGAATGGCGGTCAGGTCGGTCAGCACGTGGGCCGGGCGGTGGGGCATCCGGTCGACCGGCTCGCCCGCCCGGTTCACCCAGACGGTTGTGAAGCCGTAGCCGCTGGCGCCCGCCACGTCCCAGCCGTTCGACGAGACGAAGAGCACCTCGGCGGGGGCCGTGCCGCAGGTCTGGCCCACGAGGTCGTAGACGGCCCGCGCGGGCTTGAAGATGCCGACCTGCTCGACGCTGAGGACATGGTCGAGGTAGAGGTCGAGCCCGGCGCTGTCGACCGCGCCTGCCAGCATGTCGGGCGAGCCGTTCGACAGGATGCCGGTGGTGAACCCGCGCGCCTTCAGCGTGGCCAGCATCCGCGGCACCTCGGGATAGGCGGACAGCTCCCAGTAGAGCGCCAGCAGGTCCTCGCGCAGCACCGGGTCGCCGGCCAGCCCTGCGGCCTCGAGCGCCCAGTCGAGCCCGTCCTGTGTCACGCTCCAGAAATCCGTGTGTTCGCCGGTGATCGCGCGCAGCCAGGTGTATTGCAGCTGCTTCAGCCGCCAGTCGCGGGCAATCTGCGGCCAGTGCGCGGCAAACTCCTCGCGGCCGGGCCGCTTGGCCAGTTCGCGTGCGGCCGCCGAGACGTCGAAGAGCGTCCCGTAGGCATCGAAGATGCAGGTTGTGATGGCCATGCGCCCTCCCTCTCTCGCGGGGACTAAAGCATGGGTGCGCGGGGGCTTAAAGCCCCAGCCCGTGCGGGAACATCCGGTCGAAGCCCGCGGCGGCGAAGGCGATCACGGCGGCGGTCAGCAGGATCGAGAACACCCCGAGGACCAGCCCGAAGCCCAGCGTCCGCCCGTCGCGCTTGATCAGCCCGACCGACGAGATCAGCAGCGCGAAGCCCGGAAACCATCCCGACAGCGGGATCGGGATGAACTGCACGATGGCGATGATCAGCAGGGCCACGCCGACGAGCCGCTCGGTGTCCGGCCGGAACAGCCATGCGCCCCGGCGGCGCGTCGTGGCCTCCAGCAGCTTGAAGAGCGGCCTGAGGCGCAGGATGGCGCGGCTGAAGGTGGCCCGCGAGACCATGCGGCGGCCGATGAAGTCGGGAACCCAGACGGCGTGGTTGCCCAAGGCCATCTGCCCGGTGATCAGCACCAGCGGAATCCCGGTGATCAGCGTCGCGCCCGGCGGCCAGGGCAGCACGTTGATGATCGCGAACAGCAGCAGGGTCCAGCCGAAGGACCGGTCGCCGAGCTTGTCCACGAGGGCTGCGATGGAGACTTCCGAGGCACCCTGACGTTCGAACACGGCGGCCAGCAAGAGCCGGGACATCGAAGGTCCCTTGGGCCGTCCAGCCTTGTCCGACATGTGGTGTCCTCGTGCGATGATCGCGGTCCGCGGCGGAGTGATCCGCCGGTGGTACCGCAACCAGATGAACGGCAGATAGCATCCCGGACCGCCTGCAAAAAGAGCAGGGTGCAGGTTCTTTCCGCGACAGGGTGTCAGCCCGGACGCGCCGGTCGCGGCCCGGCGGGTTTACAGCCCGTCTCCTGCTGGTAGGGTAGGGACCTTCTCCCGGTGCCACCTGCGCGCGGCGCAGCCACCGAAATTCATCCTTCCTCACATCACGGGTACTCCATGACGCAGGTTACTTCCGGCGACGTTGTTCGCATTCACTACACCGGTTCGCTGGCCGACGGCTCGGTGTTCGATACCTCCGAAGGCCGCGAGCCTCTCGAGTTCACCGTCGGGTCGGGCGAGATCATCCCCGGTCTCGACAAGGCCATGCCCGGCATGACGGTTGGCGAGGAAAAGACGGTCACGATTCCCTGTGACGAGGCCTATGGCCCGCGTCACGAAGAGGCCCAGCAGGCCGTGCCGCGCGGCCAGATCCCGCCCGACATCCCGCTGGAGCCGGGGCTGCAGCTGCAGATGCGCGGCCCGGATCGCCAGGCGGTTCCGGTCACCGTGGCCGAGATCACCGACGAGGCCGTGGTGCTCGACGCCAATCACCCGCTGGCGGGCAAGGACCTGACCTTCAAGGTCGCGCTGGTCTCGATCGGCTGAGCCCTGGCCGCCCGGGCGTGCTATCCTTCCGGCGGGACTGCTGCCGGGAGGAACGAGTCATGTCCGAGACCCACGGGGCCATTTTCTGGTCCGAACTGATGACCCGCGACGTCGAGGGGGCCAAGCGCTACTACGCCGACCGTCTCGGCTGGCGCATCGAGGCGATGCCGATGGCGGGCGACGCGGGCGACTACTGGGTCGCCTTCCGCGGCGACGAGATGGTGGCGGGCCTCGTCGACATGACCGCGATGCCGGGCATGGAGGGGGTGCCGCCGCACTGGTTCACCTACTTCGCGGTGGATGACGTCGATGCCGCCACGGCGGCGACCGCCGCGGCCGGCGGAACGGTGATCCGCCCGCCGTTCGACGTGCCGGGCGTGGGTCGCATCGCGATCCTGCACGATCCGACCGGGGCCGCGATGGGGCTGATGACGCCGTCCTGACCGGCCTCAGCCCGCCGAGCCGAGGTTCTCGACCTGCGGCATCCCGAGGATGTGGTAGCCGCCGTCGACGTGGACGATCTCGCCGGTGGTGAAGGCGGCGGCATCCGACAGCAGGTAGACGGCGGTGCCGCCGACCGCCTCCAGCGTCGCGTTCGACCGCAACGGGGCGTTCTGCTCGGTGTGCCGGAAGGTGCGACGCGCGCCGCCGATGGCCGCCCCCGCGAGGGTCTTCATCGGGCCCGGCGAGACCGCGTTGACGCGGATGCCGTCCGGCCCGAGGTCGTTGGCGAGATATCGTGTCGCCGCTTCCAGCGCGGCCTTGGCGACACCCATCACGTTGTAGAACGGGGTCACCTTGTTCGAGCCCTGGAAGGTGACCGTCAGCAGGCTGCCGCCCTCCTGCATCAGCGGCCGCGCCCGGCGCGCCACCTCGATGAAGGAATAGCAGGAGATGTCGAGCGAGTTCTTGAAGTTCGCCCGCGTGGTGTTGAGGAACCGTCCGGTCAGCTCGGTCTTGTCGGAATAGGCGATGGCATGGACGACAAAGTCGAGATGCCCCCACTCGGACGCGATCTGCCCGAAGCCCGCGTCGAGCGAGGCGTCGTCCGTCACGTCCATGTCAACCATCAGCCCGCCGCCCACCGACTGCGCCAGCGGCTGGACGCGCTTGCCGAACGCCTCGCCCTGGTAGGAAAAGGCCAGCTCTGCCCCGGCGGCCGCGCAGGCCTTGGCAATGCCCCAGGCGATCGAGCGGTCGTTGGCGACCCCCATGATCAAACCGCGTTTTCCGCTCAATGCTCCGGTCATGGGATCACCCTGTGAGACTGCCGCTTCAATCCAGATACTTCGACATCACCAGCGTGGCGTTGGTGCCGCCGAAGCCGAAACTGTTCGAGAGCACGCTGTCGAGCGAGACATTCTCGCGCAGTTCCGTGACGATTTCAGCCGCGTCGATGGCCGGGTCAAGTTCCGTGACGTTGGCCGAGGCCGCAATGAAGTTCCCCTGCATCATCAGGAGCGAATAGATCGCTTCATGCACACCCGTCGCGCCGAGGCTGTGCCCGGTCAGCGACTTGGTCGAGGCCATCGGCGGGGTGGTGCCGCGCCCGAAGACCCGGCGGACCGCTTCCACCTCGGTCACGTCGCCCACCGGGGTCGAGGTGCCGTGGGCGTTGATGTAGTCGATGCTCCGGCCTTCGGGCAGGGTGCTGAGCGCCTGCCGCATCGAGCGCTCGCCGCCCTCGCCGGAGGGGGCGACCATGTCGTAGCCGTCCGAGGTCGCGCCGTAGCCGGTGACCTCGGCATAGATCTTCGCCCCGCGCGCCAGCGCGTGGTTCAGTTCCTCCAGCACCACGACGCCGCCGCCGCCCGCGATCACGAAGCCGTCGCGCGTCTTGTCGAAGGTGCGCGAGGCGGTCTCGGGGGTGTCGTTGTATTTCGAGGACATCGCGCCCATCGCGTCGAACAGGCAGGACAGCGTCCAGTCGATCTCTTCGCCACCGCCGGCGAAGACGATGTCCTGTTTGCCCCACTGGATCAGCTCGGTGCCGTTGCCGATGCAGTGCGCGCTGGTCGAGCAGGCCGAGGTGATCGAGTAGTTCACGCCCTTGATCTTGAACGGCGTCGCGAGGCAGGCCGAGTTCGTCGAGGACATGCAGCGGGTGACCATGAAGGGCCCCATGCGCTTGGGGGCCTTCTTCTCGATCACCGTGTTGTGCGCGATGAAGAAGTTCGAGGTGGACGGCCCGCCCGAGCCCATGACGAGGCCGGTGCGCTCGTTCGAGACGTCGCTCTCCTCGAGCCCGGAGTCGGCGATGGCCTGCTCCATGGCGAGGTAGTTGAACGCGGCGCCCGGCCCCATGAAGCGGAGCTGACGCTTGTCGATCACGTCCTCCAGGACGATCTTCGGTACGCCGTGGACCTGGCTGCGGAACCCGTGCTCGGCGTAGACGTCCGAGAAGGTGATCCCCGACCGTCCGGCGCGCAGGCTGTCCTCGACCTCGGCGGCGTTGTTTCCGATCGGCGAAACGATCCCGATCCCGGTGATGACGACGCGGCGCATGTGGCCTCCCTTGCGTAGCTTCCGGCCTGTCTAGGGGAGAGGGCGCTGGGGAGCAAGGGGAGGGACCCGGGACCGCCGCGCCTTCGGGTTAGGGGATACCGCGATTGTCTGGTATTCAGGCAGGCTGACCTGAACGGAGACCGCCCCGATGACCCGCGACCATCTGACCGTCAACCGCGATGTCTGGAACGCCGACGCGCCGAACTACGTGGCCCTGGCCGAGCGGCTGTGGGCGTTGGAGACGCCCGAATGGGGCTGCTGGGGCGCGCCCGAGGCGGACCTGCACCTGCTGCCCGGGGACATGACCGGCATGGACGCCATCGAGCTGGGCTGCGGCACCGCCTATGTCTCGGCATGGATGGCGCGGCGCGGGGCGCGGGTGACGGGCATCGACATCTCTCCCGCGCAATTGGCCACGGCACGGCGGATGGCGGCCGCGTACCGGACCGACCTCACCCTGATCGAGGGCAATGCGGAGGCGACCGGCCTGCCCGATGCGTCCTTCGACTTCGCCATCTCGGAATATGGCGCGGCGATCTGGTGCCCGCCCGAACTGTGGCTGGCCGAGGCGTGGCGGCTGCTGCGGCCGGGCGGCACATGCGTCTTTCTCGGCAATCACCCGCTGGCAATCATCGCCACCCCCTACAGCGGCGCGCCCTGCGAAGCGGTCCTGCACCGCCCCTATCGCGGCTTCACCGGCGCGGACTGGACGCAGGCCGAGATCGACCCGCACGGGATCTGCTTCAACCTGACCTTTTCCGGCTGGCTGGTGCTGTTCGCGCGGCTGGGCTTCGCCGTCGCCCGGTACGAGGAACTCTACATCCCCGACCACGTGACCGAGACGCGCGCCTATGTCCCCGCCGACTGGGGCAAGCGCTATCCGGTCGAGCAGGTGTGGTGGCTGACGAAGACCTAGGGGTCCGGGCGGTCCGGCGCCGTCAGGACCGACAGGGCGAGGGAGAGCACCGCCCGCACCTCGTCCGGGGGAACCCCCGCGGCCCGGCGTGCCAGCGCGGCCTCGATCTGGGCGCTGAGGTAGCGGGCGGCGAGGTCGGTCGGGACGCGGCCCGTCCACTCCCCCCGCGCCCGCGCCGCGTCGAGGAAGGCGGCATAGGCCGCTGTCGCGCCGTCTGCCAGCGCGTCGATCAGGCCGCGTGTCTGCGGTCCGAACCGGTCGCGGGCCGCGCGCATCTTCACGAACAGGCATCCGGGGTCGGACAGCGGGCTTTCCGACGCGTAGTGCACCAGCCCCTCCAGCGCCGCCTCGAACCCGTCGGGCGCGTCGAGGATCGCCAGCACCTCGGCCAGCACCTGTGCGGCGTAGGTCCGGAGCGCCGCGTGGGTCAGCCCGTCCTCGCCGCCGAAAGCCCGGTAGAGCGACGGCTTCGACACGCCTGCCCGCGCGCTGAGCGCGTTGATCGACACCTCGGTCGGACCCTCGTGCCAGTAGGCCTGCATCGCAAGCTCCGCGACCCGATCGGCGTCGAGGGTCTGCGGCCGTCCGCGTGGCTTCTTCGGGGTGTCGTCACTCATTATAATACCAAGTGGTATTTTATTATTGACCGGGCGGCATCACTTGCGTACCACTTGGTACGTAATCTGGCAAACGCCGGATCGCCCAATTGGCACGAAAGGAAACCGCATGTTGAAGACCATTCTCGCCGCCGTGACCGCCGTTGCAACCCTCACCGGGGTCGCGCAGGCCGAGAGCCACGCACACCCGACCCATGTCGCCGCCGCCGACATCGCGTGGCAGGACATCGGCCTGCCCGGGGTGCAGCTTGCCCTCGTCTGGGGCAGCGAGGAGGCCGGGGACGGCGTCTGGCTGATCCGCATGGAGCCGGGCACGGCGCTGCCGCCGCACGGCCATACCAACGATTACTGGGGGCTGACCGTGTCGGGCACCTGGGTCCATGTCCACGAAGACGGGTCCGAGACGGCCACGACCTCCGGGGACTATGCCTTCGTCGAGGGCGGCGTCCTGCATGCCGACCGCTGCGACGGGCCGGACCCGTGCATCGGTCTGCTCGACTTCGACGGGATCCGCGACGCCTATTTCCCCGAATGACGCGGGGGGTGGCGCTCAGCTCGCGCTCAGCGCCACCTTCATGTCCTTGACCTGGTAGATCACTTCGCCGTCGGCCTCGACGATGCCGTCGGCGACCCCCATCGTCAGGCGGCGGGTCTGCACGGCCTTGGTGAAATCGACCTTGTAGGTCAGCATCTTGCGGTCGGGCCGGACCATGCCGGTCAGCTTGACCTCGCCCACGCCGAGCGCATAGCCGCGCCCCTGCCAGCCCCGCCAGCCGAGGTTGAAGCCGGTCAGCTGCCACAGCCCGTCGAGGCCGAGACAGCCCGGCATGATCGGGTTGCCGGGGAAGTGGCAGGCGAAGAACCACAGGTCGGGCGTGATGTCGAATTCCGCGATCACGTGTCCCTTGCCATGTGCCCCGCCGTCCGCGCTGATGTCGGTGATCCGATCCATCATCAGCATCGGAGGTTCGGGCAGTTGCGCGTTCCCCGGGCCGAACAACTCACCGCGGGCGCATTTCAGCAGCCCCTCCTTGTCGAACGATGTGGGATACTGGGTCATGCGCGGCGTCAGTCCTTTCCAGAAGTTCCGACCCGTCTAGCACCCCGTCTCGCCACGTGACAAGGTCGGCGCGCTGTGCGTCCGGGCCGCAGGGCCGGGCCGGGCAGGCCGGGCGTTTCGCATTGAAATCCTGTGTCTGTGCCGCATATAACGGGGTCAGACCACGCGAGGATCGCATGTCGCCCGAGACCATCACCCGCAGCACACGCTGGCTGACCCGCGCCGGGGTGCGTCCGACGCGCCAGCGCGTCGCGCTTGCCGCGCTGCTGGTCGGCGACGGCAAGGACCGTCACGTGACGGCCGAGGGCCTGTTCGAGGCGACGCTGCGCACCGGCGAGCGGGTCTCGCTCGCGACGGTCTACAACACGCTGCGCGCCTTCTGCGATGCCGGTCTGATCCAGGAGATCACCGTCGACGGGTCGAAGAGCTACTTCGACACCCGGATGGACGATCACCCGCATTTCTACTGGGAGGATGAGGGCCGTCTGACTGATGCGCCCGCCGACCAGCTCGAGATCGCCCGCCTTCCCGACGTGCCCGAGGGCATGGAGATCGCGAAGGTCGATGTTGTCATCCGGCTGAAAAAGTCCTGACACAGTTCACGGCTAGCCCGGGGCCATGACCCGAGTCCTGCTCTGTCTTCTCCTTGTCCTGCTCGGCGCGCCGCTGCGCGCGGACACCGAGCGCGCGACCTATGACGCCGTTCTGCTGGGCCTGCCCGTGGGACGGCTGGAGGTCGCATGGCGGCTGGACGACGGCGCCTATGCCGCAAGCGCCGCCTTCCGCGCGGCCGGGCTGGCCCGGCTCGTCAGTTCGGGCGTCTACGCGGGATCGTCGGAAGGGACCCGGCGCGCCGGGCGCCTCATCCCCGGGGCCGTCGAGACCGAGCGCGATTTCGGGCGGCGGCCGTTCAAGGTCCGGATGCGGTATGCGGACGGCGTGCCCGAGATCCTGACGCTCAGCCCCGACACGGCCCGGTACCGCCGCCTCGACCCCGCCACGCAGGGCGGCACGCTGGACCCGGTCAGTTTCGCGCTGGCCTTCCTGCGTCCGGTCGCCGCGACGGAGGCCTGTGGCCGGCAGTTCGAGCTGTTCGACGGGGCACGCCGGTCGCGGATCGAGGTCGGTCCAGCCCTGCGCGAGGGCGGCGTGCTGCGCTGCACCGGGCGCTACGTGCGGGTCGACGGCTACACGCCCGAGGAACTGGCCGAGCGGACCGAGTACGCCTTCTCGGCGGTCTTCGCGGCAGTGGCGGGCGGACAGGTGCGCCTGGTCGAGGTCGATTTCGACTCGGTCCTCGGACCTGCGGCGCTGCGTCTGCGGTCCGAGTAGCGGGCAGGCCGTTTCCGGCCCGCCCGATTGCTTTGCCTCAGCGGATCGCGGCGGTCAGGGCGTCGGCTAGGTCGGTGCGTTCCCAAGAGAAGCCGCCGTCGGCCTCCGGGGCGCGGCCGAAGTGGCCGTAGGCCGCGGTGCGCTGGAAGATCGGCTTGTTCAGCCCGAGATGGGTGCGGATGCCGCGCGGGGTCAGGTCCATGACCTGCCCGATGGCGCGCTCGATGGCGGCTTCCTCGACCTGGCCGGTGCCGTGGGTGTCGGCGTAGATCGACAGCGGCTTGGCCACGCCGATCGCGTAGCTGAGCTGGATCGTGCACTTGTGCGCCAGACCCGCCGCCACGACGTTCTTCGCGAGATACCGCGCGGCATAGGCCGCCGAGCGGTCCACCTTGGTCGGGTCCTTGCCCGAGAACGCGCCGCCGCCGTGCGGGGCAGCACCCCCGTAGGTGTCCACGATGATCTTGCGCCCGGTCAGGCCCGCGTCGCCGTCCGGCCCGCCGATCACGAACTTGCCGGTGGGGTTCACCCACCACTCGGTCGCCTCGGTGATCCAGCCGTCGGGCAGCTCGCGGCGGATGTAGGGCTCGACCAGCGCGCGCACGTCGTCGGAGGTCATCGTCTCGTCGAGGTGCTGGGTCGAGAGCACGATCGAGCTGACGCCCACCGGCAGGCCGTTCTCGTAGCGCACGGTCAGCTGCGACTTGGCATCGGGCCCGAGCTTCGGCTCGGCGCCGGACTTGCGGACCTCGGCCAGCGTCTTGAGGATGTTGTGGGCATAGCAGATCGGCGCCGGCATCAGCTCGGGCGTCTCGTTGACGGCGAAGCCGAACATGATGCCCTGGTCGCCCGCGCCCTCGTCACGGTTGCCCGCGCCGGTCACGCCCTGCGCGATATGCGCGGACTGCTCGTGCAGCAGGTTGGTCACCTCGACCGTCTGCCAGTGGAACTTGTCCTGCTCGTAGCCGATGTCGCGGATGCACTCCCGGGCGATCTCGTCGATCTTGCCCATGTACTCGTGCAGCTTCTCCTGGTCGGTGAGGCCGACCTCGCCGCCGATCACGACACGGTTGGTGGTGGCGAAGGTCTCGCAGGCGACGCGGGCGAGAGGGTCCTCGGCGAGGAAGGCATCGAGAACGGCATCGGAAATGCGGTCGCACACCTTGTCGGGATGTCCCTCGGACACGGATTCCGAGGTGAACAGGTAGCTGGGTCGGGTCATCGGGAAGTGCTCCATTGGAATTGCGTCCGCCACGCCAGGAAGCCGTTGTGGGGGCCGCTCACGCCTACAGTGCCGGGGCGGGGGGGTCAAGATGGGGCGCGGCGCCGGGGTCCGAGCGTCAGGGCGAGTGCCGCAAGCGCCAAAAGCAGGGCCAGCGCGGGCCAGTCGCCGGTCCGGGCGTATAGGGTCGGCGGCAGGCGCGGCGGCAGGCGGGCGTCGAGCGCGCCCGCCTCGTTCAGTGCGAGCCCGGCGGTGATCGCGCCGCGCGCGTCGATCACCGCGCTGATCCCGGTATTGGCGACGCGGACCAGCGGCAGGCCGCGCTCGATCGCGCGCATCCGCGCAAGCGCCAGGTGCTGGCGCGGGCCTGCGAAATTGCCGAACCACGCGTCGTTGGTGATCTGCAGCATCCAGTCCGCCTGTCGCGACAGGGCGCGCCCGAAGCCCGGGAAGATCGCCTCGTAGCAGATCAGCGGCAGCGCGGTGCCGGCCGCGCCGAGGTCCAGCAGATAGGCCCCGGGGCCAGCCTTGTATCCCGCACCGTCCCGGGCCGCGAAGCCCGACAGGCCGAAATCGGCTGCCAGATCGCCGAGCGGCAGGTATTCCCCGAAGGGCACCAGCCGGGCCTTGTCGTAGCGCGCGGTGACGCCCCCGGCGGCGTCGAGCGCGACGAGGGTGTTGGTGTAGCTCGGCCCGTCTGTCCCGTTCAGGCCCAGCACGACCGGCACCCCGTCCGCGGCGGCGGCGATCCGGGCGAAGGCGGGCTCGGCATAGGGCAGCGACCACGCGATCGCGGTTTCGGGCCAGATCACCAGCGCCGGCGCCGGGCTGGCGGGGGCGGCGGTGAACTCGAGCTGCCGGGCGAAGAAGACCGGGATACGGTCGGGGTCCCATTTCTCGCGCTGCGGGGCGTTCGGCTGGACAAGGCGCAGCACCGGGGCCTCCGGACCGGGCGCGGGGGCGGGCGGCACTGACAGGCCCAGTCCCAGCGCGGCCCCGGTGGCGGCCAGAAGGACACCCGCGGCCCGCAGCGGCGCGCGCGGCAGCCAGCCGAGCGCAAGGCCGAGCGGCAGCAGTGTCAGCAGGGTCAGCCCGTGCGGACCGATCCACGCCGCGAGTTGCGCCTGCGGGGATGCCGACCAGATGTGGCCGATCAGGGCCCAAGGGAAGCCGGTCAGCACCACGCTGCGCAGCATCTCGGTTGCGGTCAGCGCGAGCGCCGCCAGCAGACCCCGCGCCAGCGCCGGGCGGTCATGGCCGAGCGCCTGCGTCACCGCCCCGGCCAGCCCCCAGAAGAGGCCCAGCCCCATCGCGAGGAAGATCGCCGCGAAGGGGGCCATCCAGCCATAGGTCGCGGCATCGACCTGGAACGGTTGGACGATCCAGTGCAGCGCGACCGCGAAGTAGCCGCTGCCCATCGACCAGCCGACGAGGAAGCCGGCGCGGGCCGAGGGCGCCAGGATCAGGGTCCAAAGACCGAGGGCGAACCCCGCCAGCGCCGGGTAGGGTAGGGACCACGGGGCCTGCCCGAAGGCCGCCAGCGCGCCCCCGGCAGCGGCCAGCACCATCAACCCGCGCGGGCCGGGTCCGGTCAGGCGCATCGCGCTCCTATTCCGCTGCGGGTCGCACCGCCGGCGCGGTGGCGAGGCGGCTGCCGGGCAGGCGGACGCGGATGCGCTTGATCCGGCGGGCGTCGGCATCGACGATCTCGAACTGCGCCCCCGAAGGGTGTGGCACGACCTCGCCCCGGGCCGGGACATGGCCGAGCAGCAGGAAGACGAGGCCGCCGAGCGTGTCGACATCCTCCTCCTCGGTGCCTTCGGTCAGGTCGATTCCAAGCTCGGCCTGCAACTCGTCCAGCGGCGCGCGGGCCTGCACCAGCCAGCAGCCGGTCTTCTCCGAGGTCCAGAGCGCGTCGTCGGGCGTGTCGTGCTCGTCCGCGATCTCGCCGACGACCTGTTCTATGAGGTCCTCGATGGTCACGAGGCCGTCGACCCCGCCGTACTCGTCGACCACCAGCGCCATGTGCATCCGCTCGGTCTGCATCTTCTGGAGCAGCACGCCGATGGGCATCGATGGCGGCGCGAACAGCAGCGGCCGCACCATGCCCTTGAGGCTGAACTTCGCGGGCTTGCCGTTGAAGCCGTAGTTCAGCGCGAAGTCCTTGAGATGGACGAGGCCGATCGGGGTGTCGAGCGTGCGCGAGTAGACCGGCAGGCGGGTCATGCCGCTGGTCTTGAACACCTCGACCAGTTCGGGCAGCCCGATGTCGGCGGGCACCGCGACGATCTCGGCGCGTGGGATGGCTACGTCCTCGACCCGCATCCGGCGCAGGTTGCCCATGCCGATCCCGCTCCCTGCCGCGTATTGCGCGTGGGTCACAGGCGGGGGCGACCCGGTATCTGGTGCGGGCGATGAAAAGAGTCCGATCACTCTCGAAATGAAGCCGCCCCCCTGGTCGGGGGTGGCGGTCTGGTCCGTGTCCTCGGGGTCCTGCGCGCGGTGCGCCGCCCCGGACGACGGGTCAGTGCTGTCGCCCATCTGTCCTTTCCATGTGTTCAGAGCGCATCCGGCGCCCCTGTCAGCGTGTCATATGGGTCCGGGACCCCGAGCGATGCAAGGATCGCGCGTTCAGTGTCCTCCATCAGCGTGGCATCCGCGTCATCGATGTGATCATAGCCGAGACAATGAAGAACTGCGTGACAAATTAGATGCAGAACATGGTTTCGAAAGGGTTTCCGCTGCGACTCCGCCTCTTTTCTGCATGTCTCATAGGCGATGGCGATGTCGCCCAGTTCCGGCTCGGCGGGGGCATCGGGGCGGGCGCCGGGGGTGTCGGCGGCGCGTTCAGCCGCGGGCCAGCTGAGCACGTTGGTCGCGGCGGGCTTGCCGCGGAACTCGGCGTTCAGTCCGGCGATGCGGGAATCTTCGCAGCCTAACACGCTGATTTCATACCCGTTTCCAAGCCCGAGATGGGCCAGCGTGGCGCGCACGGCGGTGTCGGTCATCTCGTCGAGACCGGCCTCCTCCCAGCGCGGGTCCTCGCAGAGCACGTCGATCTCGAGCGTCATCGCCTCAGCCACTCCGGCCCCCGAACCGCGGCGTCCGGCCGCGTCGGTGCAACGTCGGTATCACGTCGGTATCACGTCGGTGCGGCATCGGTGCCGGTCTCCTCGTCGGTCAGGCGGGCGGCGCGCCGCGCGAGCTTCTCCGCCAGCCGGGGCCCGGTGCCGGGGCGGCTCCAGGGGCAGACGGCGATGCAGATCGCGCAGCCTTGGGTCTGGTTGAAGAACGGCAGGCAGGCGTCGAAGTCCACATACCAGCGTGTCACACCCCGCACGGTCTGCTTGTCGGGCGAGATCGCCACCGGCGGGCAGGCGTCCTCGCAGACCCGGCAGGCCGCGCAGAAGGCGTCGATGCCATGCTCGGCCCGGGGCGTGGGCGCGAAGGGCGCGTCGGTCAGCACGGCAGACAGGCGGAACGAGGCCCCCATCTCGCGGTCGATCAGCGAGCCGTGCTTGCCCAGCTCGCCGAACCCGGCCTCGAGCGCGGGCGGGATCAGGGTGATCTCGCCGGTCATCGGGCCGGTGACGGGGCGGGCGGGCCAGCCCTGCCCCCGCAGCCAGTTCGCGGCCTCGATCGCGACGCGGGCGGCGCGGTTGTACTGCGCCATCACCTCGGCCCCGGCATCGCTGTGGGGCGCGCGCGAGATCTCGTCGTAGTCGTGCTGCACGCCGAAGACGAGTACGGTCTGCTCCGGCACCTCGGCATGGTCATAGACCCAGCCGGGGCGCATCCGGGCGACACCGGTCTTCTCGCAGAGCCCGGCCCGGGGGAAGCGGGCGAGCGCGGCGGTCCACTCCTCCGGGCTGCGGTCGGCCCGCTCCGGGGCGAGGGGCGCGGGGGGTGCTGCGGCCATCGCGTGGCGCTCCGCCCGGGCGGCGTCGAAGCGCGGGTCGCCCGGATCGACGGTGTAGAACCAGCGCTGCATCGCGCCGTGCGGGATCGTGTCGGGGTCGGGGGCCCAGTAGACCACCGACGGGCGGCGCGGTTCGGTCTCGCCCAGCCCGTTGACCGTGTTGCCGGACACCTCCGGCCGCAGCGCCATCTGCGCGGGGTCCGGGATGAAGGGCCGGTGCGGCGTCGCGCGGGGCGGGCGGCGGTCACGGGACATCGGCGGTCTCCCACAGGGCGGGGGTCACGGCGTGGTCGTCGAGGAAGGCGGTCAGCCGGTCGAGGTCTGCCCGGCGATAGGCCAGCTTGTGTGGAGTGTCGGCGGCGAAGGAGACGGTTGCGAAGACGGTGGCGAAGAGCTTGCCCGGCACACCGCGCAGCAGCGCCCGGGCGATGGTGTCGGGCGACAGGTCCGGCCCGCCGGCCCGGGCCAGCGCGGTGCGGTAGGCCTGAAGCGCCGCGCGCTCGCTCCGCCGCCGGGCCTCGGGCTTCATCCCCGAGATCAGCAGGTAGGCGAGGTCCCAGCCGAACGGACCCGCGCCGTGGAACTGCCAGTCGAGCAGGATCGGCGCGCCGTCCGCGCCGAAGCGCAGGTTGTCGGGCTGCGGGTCGCCGTGGATCAGTGTGTGCGGGCCGGGGCCGGGCAGGCGCGCCGGGTCCGCCGCGAGATGGTCGCCGAGACGGCGCAGGCGGTCGGACAGGACGCGCCCGGGCATCAGCCGGGCCACCGCATCGGGGTAGCGCGCCCAGAGGGCCGGGAAATCGGCATGGTCGAGCCCGGCCGGGGGCGGCAGCGCGGCAAGGGCGGGCCGCGCCCACCAGCGGCCATGCACCCCGGCCAGCACGCCCAGCGTGCGGAGAAGGTCCGGCGCGGTCAGGCCGTCGAGATAGGAGGTGGCGCGGGTCGCGGACAGGTCGTCGAGCAGCAGCACGCTGGCCCCGGTCCCCGGATCGGCGGCCCCGTAGTGGCAGCGCGGCACCGGCAGGGCCGGGTCCGGCGCGGCGTAAAAGGCCACCTCGCGCGCGTTCAGCGGTGCAAAGGCGGCGCGGCGGGCGGGATCGGCGGGCGCGAGCTTGGCGACCAGCGGCGGGCCGTCCGGACGGGTCAGGCGGTAGAGCGCGCCGCCGGTGAAGCCCTGCTCGGCCCCGATCCGGGTCGCGGTGACCGAGGCGACCGGCGTGCCGAGCGCGGCGGTCAGCCAGCCGGGGGTCAGGTCCGCCGCCTGTTCCGGCACCGGCAGGGGACGGGCGGCGGTCATCGCCTCAGCGCGACGCGAGCGCCGTGGCCTCGTCGCGGTCGTAGGCGTCGATGATCCGCGCGACGAGCGGGTGGCGCACCACGTCCTTGGCGGTGAAGTAGGTGAAGCTGACGCCGTCGACGCCCTTGAGGATGCGCTCGGCCTCGACCAGCCCGGAGGTGACCCCGCGCGGCAGGTCCACCTGGCTGCGGTCGCCGGTGATGACCATGCGCGAGCCCTGCCCGAGGCGGGTCAGGAACATCTTCATCTGCATCGTCGTCGCGTTCTGCGCCTCGTCCAGCACGACGAAGGCGTTCGACAGCGTGCGTCCCCGCATGAAGGCGAGCGGCGCGATCTCGATCTTCTTCTCTTCCTTCAGCCGGTCGAGCTGCTTGCCGGGCAGGAAATCGTTCAGCGCGTCGTAGAGCGGCTGCATGTAGGGATCGACCTTCTCCTTCATGTCGCCGGGCAGGAAGCCGAGACGTTCGCCCGCCTCGACGGCCGGGCGCGAGAGGATGATCTTGTCGACCTCACCGGCGAGGAACTTCGTCACCCCGACCGCCACCGCGAGATAGGTCTTGCCGGTGCCCGCGGGACCGATGCCGAAGCCGAGCTCGTTGGTGAACAGGCTCTGGACATAGGCCTTCTGCACGGCGGTGCGCGGCTCGACGCTCTTGCGGCGCGTGCGCAGCTCGAACCGGCCGCCCTTGAACATCTCGAGCTGGTCGCCGGCGTAGCTGCTGCCCGGGTCGGCGTCCGACTCGAGCCGGATCAGCCCGTCGATGGCGCCGGCGTCGATGGCGCGACCGGCGCGGGCGCGCTCGTAGAGTTCGCGCAGCACCAGCGCGGCGCGGGTCTGCGCCTCGGGCTCGCCGTGGATGGTCAGGTGATTGCCGCGCCGCAGGATCTGCACGCCGACCTGATGCTCGATCTGGGCGAGGTTGCGGTCGAACTCGCCGCACAGGTCGATCAGGATACGGTTCAGGTCGGCGGTGTCGGGAAACTCCACGACGCGGTCGGGGGGCAGGGTGGCGGTGTCGGAGGTCAGCGGTGCCGTCGCCAATAGGGACTCCCTTGCTCAGGTCTCGGGATCAGGGTCGCAACTCGGTGTCGCCGGGGCAAGGCACGTTTCGGCCGCTGGCCCGGAATCGGCGGAGGGTGGCACAAAGGAAACGGCCACGCGCGGTCGCGTGGCCGTCGTGGTGCACCTTGTCGGGGCTGGAGGGCAAACCTGACACGGGGTGACATCCATGGGCGCCCTGCGGGTCAGATCGGGTCCGGGAAGGCCGACCCGCCCTTGAAGTCGCCGATCGCGGTGTTCGGCGGCGCGGCGCCGGAGCAGACCGGCTTGCCGTAGCGGTCGAGGCGCTGGCTGAGGTAGCCCTCGACGCCGTCGTCGATGATCCAGTGATCGCAGCCGACCGGGTCGATCCAGATCCCCGCCTGCAACTGGCTGAGGTCCTTGCTGTCGAAACCGCGGTCCACGGTCTTGTCGATCTTCTCGCCGAGGCAGCCCGCGAGGGCCAGCGGCAGGGCAGTGAGGAGAAGGGCGGTCTTTGCGGTTCTCATTCTCGGGTCCCCGACCTTAGCGGATGCAGATGATTTCGACGCGGCGGTTCTGCTGCATGCCCGCAGCGGTGGCGTTCGAGGCGACCGGCGCCCGCTCGCCCATGCCGCGCACGTCGGCGATGCGCGCTCCCACACTGGCAGCGATCGAGGCCACGGAATTGGCGCGCCGGTAGCTGAGGCGCATGTTGTATTCGTCGCTGGCGCGGCTGTCGGTGTGGCCGACGATGATGTAGCTGGTTGCCCCGGCCGCCGAGAAGAACTGCGCCAGCCGCTGCCGCCCGTGGGCGCTGATGTGGTGGCTGTCGGTGGCGAAGAGCTGGTCCGAGTTCATCACGGCGCAGGTCTCGAAGCGGCGGCAGACCGGGATGCCCTGCCGGGTGACGTGCGGGGTCATGTAGCCCTCGACGCCGTCGTCCATCACCCAGTGCTCGCAGCCGTCCGGATCGACCCAGATCGTCGGCACGTAGCGCGAGCCGTTCACGACTCCGACCGGGCCGGAGTTGGTCTGGACCTGCGCCTGGGCCTGCCCGCGCGGGACATGGATATGCGGTCGCGGGTCGTCATGGGCCGAGGCCGTGGCCCCGGCACCGATGGCGACAAGGGTGATGACAACGGCCAGAATGCCGCTCAAACGGGGGACCAGTCGGGTCAACGTTGCCTCCTTGGCGTCCGTGGCAAACCGGTGCCTCGCGCAAGCGCTAGTGTCGCGCGGAATGGCACCATCAACATATCGAAATGGTTACCATATTTGGATCGTGTCGGAAGGGGGATTCTGCCCGCCGCGCGGGCCGGCGGGGTTGTCCACAGAAGCTCAGGACGCTGACTGTCTGAGCGCGCGGGGAAATCCCGGCCATCCACAGGAGGCGGATTTCTGTCCGCGTCCCTGTGGACAGGTCACGCGAGGCGACCGCCGAGCGAGTTGGGACCGCTCTCGGTGATTCTCACGCGGCGCAGATCCCCGGCCGCGACTCCCTCGCCGGGGACATGGACGGCGTGCAGGTACTCGGACTTGCCGACCATCTGGCCGGGCAGGCGGCCCGGCTTCTCGAACAGGACCGAGACCTGGCGGCCGACCATCGACTCCTGCACGGCGCGCTGCTGTTCGGTTATCAGGGCCTGAAGCGCCCGCAGCCGGGCGTCGGCCACCTCGGCCGGAACATCCTCGCGCTCGGCGGCCGGGGTGCCGGGGCGGGCGGAATACTTGAAGCTGAACGAGGCCCCGTAGCCCACCGCGCGGACGAGGGCGAGGGTCGCCTCGAAGTCGGCGTCGGTCTCGCCGGGGAATCCCACAATGAAATCGGAGGTCAGCAGGATGTCGGGGCGCGCGGCGCGGATCCGCTCGATCAGCCGCAGGTAGCTTTCGGCCGTGTGCTTGCGGTTCATCGCCTTCAGGATGCGGTCCGAGCCGGACTGCACCGGCAGGTGCAGGTAGGGCATCAGCTTCGCCTCCTCGCCATGGGCGGCGATCAGGTCGTCGTCCATGTCGTTCGGGTGCGACGTGGTGTAGCGCAGCCGCTCCAGGCCGTCGATCTGCGCCAGCGCCCGGATCAGCCGCCCGAGCGACCAGTCGCAGCCGTCCGGCCCTTGCCCGTGGTAGGCGTTCACGTTCTGCCCGAGCAGCGTGATCTCGCGCACCCCGCGCGCCACCAGCCCGCGCGCCTCGTCGAGGATGCGGGCGGCCGGGCGGCTGACCTCGGCCCCGCGGGTGTAGGGGACGACACAGAAGGCGCAGAACTTGTCGCAGCCCTCCTGCACGGTCAGGAACGCGGTCGGCGCGCGGGCCGCGAGCGTGCCGCCGGGCCGGGCGGGCAGGTGGTCGAACTTGTCCTCGGCGGGAAACTCAGTCTCGACGGGACGCTCGCCCTGCGCGACGCGGCCCATCAGGTCGGGCAGGCGGTGATAGGCCTGCGGCCCCACCACGAGGTCGACCAGCGGCATCCGGCGGGTGATCTCGGCCCCCTCGGCCTGCGCGACGCAGCCCGCGACGGCGATCTTCAGGTCAGGCTTCTCGGTCTTGAGGGGCCGCAGGCGGCCGAGGTCGGAATAGACCTTCTCGGCGGCCTTCTCGCGGATGTGGCAGGTGTTCAGCAGGACCATGTCCGCGTCTTCGGCCCGGTCGGTCGTCTCGTAGCCCTGCGCGGCCAGCGTCTCGGCCATGCGCTCGCTGTCGTAGACGTTCATCTGGCAGCCGTAGGTCTTGACGAACAGCTTCTTGGCGTCGGTCATGGCGGGCACCGGGTCGAGGGAATATCCGGCGCTCTCTAGCGCAGGCGGGGTCTGGCCGCAACGCCGGGGCACCGCCAGCGCCGGGCGGGATTGCATCGGCAGGCATTTCGGCGGACTCTCCGCCCGAACCGCAAGCCGAAGGCCGATGCCCGCGATCCCCTTTCCCGTCCGTCCGCTCGACGCGGTGCTGTCCGATCCGCCGCCTGCCCTGCGCACCGGGCCGGTGGCGCTGGTCTTCGACGAGGACGGCGTGGCGCTGGCCGAGACGCTGGAGCATCTCGCGGCGAAGGGTGCCCGGGCGATCCTGCTGTTCTCCTATGTCGAGCGTCCGCTGCCGGTCCGCCTCGCCGAGGTCGTGATCCCGGTGACGCCGCGCCCGCATGTGCCGGAGCGGGTCTTCGACGAGATCAACCGGGTGATCGCGGCGCTGCCGGGGGTCTGGCTGCACTACTGTTACAACGCGGAATTCCTGATCTACCCGTTCTGCGAGACCCGCTCGATCGGCGAGATGCTGGCCTTCCATGCCGAGGAACGCCGCGACGCGATGCTGACCTATGCGATCGACCTCTATCCCGGCGACCTCGCGCGCGCCCCGGACGGGGTCGACCTGGCGGACTGCTGGCTCGACCGCTCGGGCTACTACGCACTGCAGCGCAAGTCGGCGGAGGGCGCGCCGCTCGACCGGCAGTGGGATTTTCACGGCGGGCTGCGCTGGCGTTTCGAGGAGCATGTCCCCGAGGACCGGCGGCGGCTCGACCGGATCGGGCTGTTCCGCGCCGCGCCGGGCCTGACGATCCGACCGGATCACACGATGTCCGAGGCGGAATACAACACCGTGTCCTGCCCGTGGCATCACAACCTGACGGCGGCGGTCTGCTCGTTCCGCGTCGCCAAGGCGCTGCGCCGCAACCCCGGCTCGCGCGCGGCGATCACCGCCTTTCGCTGGCACAACTCGGTGCGCTTCGACTGGTCGAGCCAGATGCTGATGGACCTCGGGCTGATGGAGCCGGGCCAGTGGTTCTGAGTCCCTCGCGGTCGCGCCCGTCTTGACGGCGCGCGCGGCGCTTGCCACAGGGCGCGGCCATGACCGACGATGATCTCTCTCCCTCCGGTGCGCCGTGGCGCAACTTCTATGGGCGCAAGCGCGGCAAGACCCTGCGCCCGGCGCAGAAGCGCGACCTCGCGCGGCTGGCCGAGCTCGCGCCGGGCCGCGTGGACTGGGACGAGAATCCCGACCGGGTGCCGCTGGACCTGGCCGCCCGGTTCCCCGGCGCGCGCGAGATCTGGCTGGAGATCGGCTTCGGCGGCGGCGAGCACCTCGTCCACCAGGCGCGGCAGAACCCGCAGGTCGGGATCATCGGGTGCGAGCCCTTCATCAACGGCGTCGCGATGCTGCTGTCGAAGATCCGCGACGCGCAGGTCGACAACCTCGCGATCCATCCCGGCGATGCGCGGGACCTGTTCGACGTGCTGCCCGGGGACGCGCTGTCGAAGGCGTTCCTGCTCTATCCCGATCCCTGGCCGAAGAAACGCCACCACCGCCGCCGCTTCGTGACTCAGGAGCATCTCGGGCCGCTGGCGGCCTGCATGAAGCCGGGGGCCGAACTGCGGGTGGCGACGGATATCGCCGACTACGTGCGCCAGACGCTGGAAGAGGTGCCGAAGGCCGGGTTCGAATGGCTGGCCGAGGGCCCCGAGGACTGGCGGCAGCCGTGGGACGACTGGCTTTCGACGCGCTACGAACAGAAGGCGATCCGCGAGGGACGCCCGCAACATTACCTGACCTTCCGCCGGCTCTGAGGCCACGGCCCGACTTTCGGAGGGGCTGACACCGGCGTCCGTCCGGGCAACTTCGGCGCGGACAGATCCGGGGAGGACACATGTCGGACACCGAAACCCTGCGCCCGCTGGCGCTGTCGTTCTGGCCGTCGCTGCGCCGCGCGCTGGCCGGGATCGTCGGTCTTGTCGGCCTGCCGCTGTTCGTGCTGGCGGCAACAAGCGCCCTGAAGCTGTTGTCGGGCGGCGGCGTCGTGACGCCGTCGGGCTGGGTCACGGTGCTGCTCGACTGGCAGGCGGCGGCGCTCGACTGGGTCGTGACGCAGGCCGCGCAGTGGACCCAGTGGCGGATCCCGCAGGCCTGGCTCGACATCGCGCTGATCTGGCTCTTCTTCGGCAACGCGACGGCGCGGGCCGAACGCGAGGAACTGGCGCAGGGGGCCTCGGGTCTGACCCTGCGCGAGCGGCTGAGCGAGCTTTGGAGCGGACTGCGGCATCTGAGGCTCGACACGCTGCTGAACGCCCTGCCGACGCCGGTTCTGGCGGTGCTGCTGCGCGTGGGCTGGCCGCTGGTCGCGCTGCACCGGCTGGTCCAGCCCTGGGTGGTCGAGGGGCCGGGCCCGACCGGCGACACGATCTCGACGTCGGTCTGGCGCAAGGACCTGGGCGAGTTCCACGACATGGTGAGCAACGCCGGGGTCTGGGACCAGCAGACGGTCTACGACCACCGGCAGGTGCTGCTCTGGCAGGTCCTGTTCGGCATCGGCACCAGTTTCGGGATCAACGCGCTGTCGGCCGCGCTGGCCTGACACGCGCCCCGGTCCCGGCGCGGCACAACCGGACATGGACGGCCCCCCTGCACCTGCGCTATGGGGCGCGGGACGGACGAGAACGAGGACCCGATGTCTGGACATGGTGAGCCCGCGCCGCTGACGGCGCATCCCGGCAACGCGCTTTCCGGGGTGGCCGAGGTCCCCGGCGACAAGTCGATCAGCCATCGTGCGCTGATCCTCGGGGCGATGGCCGTGGGCGAGACGCGGATCACCGGTCTGCTGGAAGGGCAAGATGTGCTCGACACCGCGAAGGCGATGGAGGCCTTCGGCGCCGAGGTCGAGCATCTCGGCCCCGGCGAATGGGCCGTGCACGGTGTCGGTGTCGGCGGCTTCGCGGAGCCGCTGAACCTGATCGACTGCGGCAACTCCGGCACCGGCGTGCGCCTGATCATGGGGGCGATGGCGACCTCGCCGATCACCGTGACCTTCACCGGCGACGCAAGCCTGCGCAAACGCCCGATGGGCCGGGTGACCGAGCCGCTGTCGCTGTTCGGCACGCAGGCCTACGGGCGCGCGGGCGGGCGGCTGCCGATGACGCTGGTGGGCGCGGACGATCCGGTTCCGGTGCGCTACGCGGTGCCGGTGCCCTCGGCACAGGTGAAATCGGCGGTGCTGCTGGCGGGGCTGAACGCGCCGGGCCAGACCGTGGTGATCGAGCGCGAGGCGACCCGCGACCACACCGAGCGGATGCTGGCGGGCTTCGGGGCCGAGATCACCGTCGAGGATCACGAACAGGGCCGGGTGATCACCCTGACCGGCCAGCCCGAGTTGCAGCCGCAGGCGATCGCCGTGCCGCGCGACCCGTCCAGCGCCGCCTTCCCGGTCTGTGCCGCGCTGATCGTGCCGGGCTCGGACGTGCTGGTGCCGGGGATCGGGCTGAACCCGACCCGGGCGGGCCTCTTCACCACGCTGCGCGAGATGGGCGCGGACCTGACCTACGAGAACGAGCGCACCGAGGGCGGCGAGCCGGTCGCGGACCTGCGCGCGCGGTTCTCGGACGCGATGAAGGGCATCGAGGTGCCGCCCGAGCGGGCCGCCAGCATGATCGACGAGTACCCGATCCTGTCGGTGGTCGCGGCCTTTGCCGAGGGCCGGACGATGATGGCGGGCGTCAAGGAACTGCGGGTCAAGGAAAGCGACCGGATCGACGCGATGGTGCAGGGCCTTCGGGCCTGCGGTGTCGAGGTCGACGAGGGCGAGGACTGGTTCGCGGTCACCGGGCGCGGTCCCGGCTCGGTGCCGGGCGGCGGGGTCTGCGAGACGCGGCTCGACCACCGGATCGCGATGTCCTTCCTGATCTGCGGCATGGCGGCGAAATCCCCGGTGACCGTGGACGACGGCGGCCCGATCGCCACCTCCTTCCCGATCTTCCGGGACCTGATGGGGCAACTCGGCGCGCGGGTGACCGAGGGATGACCCTCGCGGGCGGCTGTCTCTGCGGCGCGGTGCGCCTGCAGGTGACGGGGCCGCTCGGGCCGGTGACCGCCTGCCACTGCACCCAGTGCCGCAAGGTCAGCGGGCACTTCACCGCCGCCGGTCCGGTGGCCCGGTCGGACCTCCGGGTCGAGGGACCGCTGCGCTGGTTCCAGAGCTCGCCCGGCGCGCGGCGCGGCTTCTGTCCCGACTGCGGCAGCTACCTGCTGTGGGACGACGGCAGCGACACGCTCTACCTGTCCGCAGGGGCGATCGACGGCGCGACCGGGCAGCGGCTGGTCGGGCATATCTACGTCGCTGACAAGGGCGACTACTATGACATTGCGGACGGCCTGCCGGTCTGGCCGCAGGGCCCGGACGACGGGTCGGCCTGAGGGGGACCAACCATGCGCATTGCCTTTCGACTGAGCCTGCTTGCCTCTGTGGCGGTCTATCTTGCCCTCGTGCTCTGGTCGCTGCCGCGGATCGAGGCCGCGGCGAACGGGCTGACCCCCTTCGACCTGCGCCCCTTCGGTTATACCGGCGAGGAGGCGCGCGCGTTTCTCGCCGCCCTGAGCGATGCGGGCCGGGCGCAGTACCTCGGGCCGCAACGCTGGCTCGACATGGCCTATCCGGCGCTGCTGGCGCTGACGCTGGTGCTCGGCATCTTCCGCTTCGGCGCGCGCTTCCCGCTGGCGGGCCGGGTGCTGCTGTCTGCCGTCGCGGTGGCCGGGTCCGCCTTCGACTACCTCGAGAACGCCCGGGTCGCCGCGATGCTGGCGCTGCCGCCCGCCGAGGTGACCGACGCGATGGCCGCCGCCGCCAGCCAGGCGACGGTGGCGAAGTCGGGGCTGGGCGCGTTCTCGATCACCATGGTGCTGATCCTCGCCGTGCTCTTCGGGGTGCGGCGGCGGCGCAGGCGGCGGCAAAAGACGGACAAGGCAGGACGGACATGAGCTTCACGGTCGCCATCGACGGGCCCGCGGCGGCGGGCAAGGGCACGATCTCGAAGGCGGTCGCGGCGCATTTCGGCTTTGCCCATCTCGACACCGGGCTTCTCTACCGCGCGGTCGGGCGCAAGCTGCTCGACGGCGTCCCGGCGGAGGAGGGCGCACGCGGGCTGACGCCGGAGGACCTGTCGGCGGACGGGTTGCGCACGCCCGAGGTGGCGCAGGCGGCCTCTAAGGTCGCGGCGATCCCGGAGGTGCGCGCGGCACTGGTCGATTTCCAGCGCGCCTTCGCGCGCCGGGCCGGGGGGGCTGTTCTCGACGGGCGCGACATCGGGACGGTGATCTGTCCGGAGGCCGAGGTGAAGCTCTACGTCACCGCCAGCGCTGCCGTCCGCGCCGAGCGGCGGTGGAAGGAACTGGTCGCGTCCGGCCATGCCGCCGACCTGGCCGAGGTGCAGGCGGACGTGGAGGCGCGCGACGCCCGCGACATGGGCCGGGCCGATGCGCCGCTGCGCCCGGCCGATGATGCCGTGCAGATCGACACCTCGGAGTTGAGCATTGCCGAGGCGGTTGCGCGCGCCGTGGCCGCGGTGGAGGATGCGCGCGGCCGCTGAGGAGACCGCGATGGACGACCCCCGGATCACCTGTCCCAACTGCCACGCCGAGATCGCCCTGACCGAGTCGCTCGCGGGGCCGATGCTGTCGGACCTGCGCCGCCGGATGCAGGCCGAACAGGCAGAGGCGCTGGCCCGCCAGAAGGCCGAGATCGAGGCGCAGGCGCGCGAGGCCGCGCGCAGCGCCGAGGCCGCGCGGATCGCAACGCTCGAACAGCGCGCCGCCGAGCAGAAGGCGGAGGCCGACGCCCGGCTGGCGCGGATGGAAGCGCAGGCCCGCGCGCAGGCCGAGAAGCTGGCCGAGGCCCAGAAGGCGCAGGCGGCGGCGCTCGAACGCGAGCGGGCGCTGGCCGACCGCGAACGCGAACTGGAACTGACGCTCCAGAAGCGGCTGAACGCGGCCCTGCCCGAGGCGCTGGCCAAGGCCCGGGCCGAGGCCGAGGAAGCCGCGGCGCTGCGGCTGGTCGAGAAGGACCAGCAGATGGAGACGCTGAAGCGCCAGATCGAGGCGCTGAAGAAGAAGGCCGAACAGGGCAGCCAGCAGTTGCAGGGCGAGGCCGCGGAGGTCCACCTGGAAGAGCGCCTCGCCGCTGCCTTCCCCTTCGACCGGCTCGAACCCGTGGGCAAGGGCCTGTCGGGCGCGGACGTGCTGCAGCGGGTGATCGGGCCGGGCGGGCAGGTCACCGGCGCGATCCTGTGGGAAAGCAAGCGCACCCAGAACTGGAACGCCGCCTGGCTGGCGAAGCTGCGCGAGGACCAGCGCGCGGCGGGGGCCGAGATCGCCGTCATCGCCAGCGCGGCGCGGCCCGAGGGTGTCGACAGCTTCGCCCTGATCGAGGGCATCTGGGTTTGTGCACCGGGCCACGCGCTCGCGCTGGGCCTCGCGCTGCGCCAGACGCTGATCGAGGTCGCCAACGCCCGCAGCGCCCGCGAGGGGCAGGAGACCAAGACCGAGCTGGTCTACGCCTACCTCACCGGCCCGAAGTTCCGGCACCGGGTCGAGGCCATCGTCGAGCGCTTCACCGAGATGCGTGCCGACCTCGACCGCGAGCGCCGGGCGATGACGCGGCTCTGGGCCAAGCGCGAGGCGCAGATCACCGGCGTCATCGACGCGACCGTGGGGATGTACGGCGATCTGCAGGGGATCGCCGGGGCCTCGCTGCCCGAGATCGAGGGGCTGGACCTGCCGCTGCTCGATGGGCCGGACGAGGACTGACCCGCCGCTCCGTCCTTCGGAGACGGATTTTTTTGCGGTACGAAGATTTGTCCCGGCGGATGTCGAAATCGAGGGGCCTCGGGGCTCAGGGTAGCAGAAGGGCGATGGTCGTCCTTCAGACATCCTGAGCGGAGACCCCCATGCGTGCTGCAACCCTCAAGTCCCTCGCCGTTCTCGCCCTGACCGTGATCCCCGGGATCGCGCTGGCCGAGCCCTATACCCTGTTCACCTACGAGACGCCCGCGAACCTCGCCCTGCGCGCCGATGCGGGTGCGGCCGGGGCCGCCTACTGGCAGAGCTGGACCGCCTATTCCGAAACGATGGGCGCCAGCGGCGCGGTGCGCGGCGGTGCGCCGATGCTGGTCGGTCCCGAAACCGCCAGCGACCGCGCCGACGGCCTGATCCTGTCCGGCTATTTCCAGATCGACGTCGCGGATGGCGCCGCGGCGCAGGCGCTGGCCGATGCCGCGCCGGTGAACGGCGGCCTCGTCGCCGTGGTGCCGAACCTCGTCATCGACATGGCGACGAACTGATCTCCGGCTGCTACCCTCCACACATCTTCGGGAAAGGACCCTTCCGATGCAATTCATGCTGATGTTCGCCGAACCGGCCGAAACCTTTGTCATGCGCGACGACCCGGCCCAGGCCGGGACCTACTGGGGCGCATGGACGGCCTATATCGCCGCGCTGGGGCAGGCCGGTATCATCGTCAACGGTGACGGGCTGCTGGCGCCCTCGACCGCCACCACCGTCCGGGTGCGCGGCGGCAAGCGCGAGGTTCAGGACGGCCCCTTCGCCGACCTGAAGGAGCAGCTCGGCGGCTATTTCGTGATCGAGGTGCCCGACCTCGACACCGCGCTCGACTGGGCGGCGCGGTCGCCCGCGGCCGAGGCAGGCTCGGTCGAGGTGCGCCCGGTGATGCCGCCGATGCCGCAGGGCTGACGCGATGACGGCCGGGGCGGCGCGCGAGACGGCGGAAGCGGTTGCGCGCCGCTCCTACGGCAGGCTGGTGGCGCTGGTGACGGCGCGCACCCGCGACATCGCGGCGGCGGAGGACGCCCTTGCCGATGCCTTTGCCGCCGCGCTGGCCACCTGGCCCGAGCGCGGCGTGCCCGACAACCCGGAGGCGTGGCTCGTCGTGGCCGCGCGGCGGGCGGCGGGCAAGCGCGTCCGGCATGGCCGCGTGGCCGAGGCCGGCGAGGCGGTGCTGGCCCTGTTGCAGGAGGAACGCGCCGAGATGGAAAGCGCAGCCACGATCCCGGACGACCGGCTGAAGCTGATGTTCGCCTGTGCCCACCCCGCGATCGATCCGGGCGTCCGGACCGGCCTGATGCTGCAGACCGTGCTGGGCCTCGACGCCGTGCGGATCGGCGTCGCCTTCGCCGAACCGGCCGCGACGGTCGGGCAGCGGCTGGTCCGGGCCAAGGCGAAGATCCGCGATGCCGGCATCCCGTTCCGGGTGCCGGAGGCGGAGGACCTTCCCGCGCGCCTCGGCGATGTGCTCGACGCGATCTACGTCGCCTATTCCACCGGCTGGGAGCGCGCCTTCTCCGACGGCGAGAAGGACCGCGGCCTGTCGGGCGAGGCGCTCTGGCTGGGTCGGCTGGTGACCGAGTTGCTGCCCGCCGAGCCCGAGCCGAAGGGCCTGCTGGCGCTGATGCTCTATTGCGAGGCCCGGCGCGCGGCGCGGCGCGATGCCGCCGGGCGCTTCGTGCCGCTCGCGGCGCAGGACCGCGACCTCTGGGACGAGGCGCTCGTGATCGAGGCCGAGGGCCACCTGCGGCGGGCCGCGGTTGCCGGGCGGTTCGGGCGCTTCCAGACCGAGGCGGCGATCCAGTCCGTGCAGGTGCAGGCGCCGAGGGGGCAGGAGGCCGATCCGGTCCCGCTGGTGCTGCTCTATGACCTGCTGGCCCGCTTCCACCCGGTGCTCGGGGTCCGCGTCGCCCGCGCGGTGGCCCATGCCCGGCGCGACGGACCCGAGGCGGGCCTGCGGCTGCTGGACGAGGTGGCGGCCGACGCCGCATCCTATCAGCCCTACTGGGCAGCGCGGCTCGACCTGGCGCGGGCGGCCGGGCGCATCGCCGAGGCCGAAGCCGCGCGCGAGCGGGCCGCGGCGCTCAGCCCGGACCCCGCGGTGGCGGACTGGCTCCGGACGCGCTGAGGCGGCTCAGACGCCGACGTCGGTTTCGCTCTCGGGCGGCAGGGGCCTGCGGCCCGCAACCCGCCATGCCCAGACGAGACTCGCGAGATAGGCTAGGTCGAGCACGACCAGCGTCGCCCAGGGCTCGGACACCAGCGCGGAGATCACCACGACGAACCCCACGAAGAGGTAGCGCACCTTGCCGCGCGGCACCGAGAAGGACTTCAGCGACCAGGTCGGCAGGCGCGAGATCATCAGGAACGCGATCGCGGTCTGGTAGAGGCTGATCAGCACCAGCGGCACGACCGGGCTGCCGTCGCCGAGGTTCGAGGCAAAGAGCGGCAGCAGGCACAGCATCGCGCCCGCCGGGGCAGGGACGCCGACGAAGTATTTCTGCGCCTCGCCGCCGCCGGTCTTGGCGGCGACGTTGAACCGCGCCAGCCGCAGCACCGCGCAGACCGCGAAGATCAGCACCGCGATCCAGCCGAGGCTGGGCAGGTCGCGCAGCGCCCAGAGGTAGATCACCAGCGGCGGGGCCACGCCGAAGTTCAGGAAGTCCGCCAGCGAATCGAGTTCCGCCCCGATCGCGCTTTCGCTGCGGAACAGCCGCGCGAGGCGGCCGTCCATCCCGTCGAGCAGGGCGGCGAAGATCA
>JAUIAU010000114.1 GCA_030425185.1 Alphaproteobacteria bacterium | reverse complement strand
CATGCCGAGACGGTCACCGACGGGCGCGACCTGCCCGCGGCGCTGGAGCGCGCCGTCCACATCATCCGCAGCGAGCGCCGCCAGGTGCTGCTCGACCTCCGCGTGGCCCTTTCGGACGATCACTGATGACCCTGACCGACATTGCCTTCGCCGCCGCCGCCGTGGCCCTCGGCGGCCTCCTGAAAGGCGCGACCGGCGCCGGGGCCCCGGTGGTGGGCGTCCCGATCCTCGCGATGCTCTTCGACGTGCCGACGGCGGTCGCGATCTTCGTGATCCCGAACCTCTTCTCGAACATCTGGCAGGGCTGGCAGTACCGCGCCTCGCAGGTCTCGCGCCGCTTCACCTGGGGCTTCGCGCTGGCCGGCGGGGCCGGCGCCGGGCTGGGCTCGGTGATGCTGGCCACCCTGCCGCAACAGGCCCTGATGGGCGGGCTGGCCGCGGTGGTGCTGATGTACATCGGCTTCCGCCTGCTGCGCCCGGACTGGAAGCTGGGCACAGCCGCCGCCGACCGGCTGGTGATGCCGGTGGGCTTCGTCGGCGGCGTGATGCAGGGCGCGGGCGGCATCTCGGCCCCGGTCTCGGTCACCTTCCTGAACGCGATCCGGCTCGACCGCGCGGCCTTCATCGCGACGATCTCGGTCTTCTTCATGATCATGTCGGTGGTGCAGATCCCGCTTCTCGCGGGCTTCGGCATCCTGACCCCGCACCGGGCGGCGCTCAGCCTCGCCGCGATGGTGCCGCTGTTCCTCGCGATGCCGGTCGGCGCGCGGCTGACCCGGCATGTGTCGAAGGCGACCTTCGACCGGATGATCCTCGTGCTGCTGACGGTGATCGCGCTGAAACTCGTCTGGGACGCGCTGGCCTGAGGGGGCGGAGGGGGGCGCTGCCCCCCGCCGCGCGGGGGCCGCGCGGCCCCCCCGGAGTATTTCGGCCAAGAAGAAGCACGCACCGATCCCGCACCGACGCGATACCGACGTCGTACCGACGTGATACCGACGCGGGTTTTCCCGTCATTTCAGGGTGTTGAAGCGAAAACGGGACCCGAAGGCCCCGTTCCGCCGTACGCAGGTGCAAGGATCCGGTAACCCGCCTTACTTGGCGGCCGGTTTCGGATCCTCCGGCAGCAGCCCTTCGAGGTTCACGCCCACGCTGTCGCCGATCTTCTTCATCGCGGGCAGTGTCACCGCCATGTCGAGGATCGCGTCCAGCGTCTGGCTGACCGGCGAGGTCGCGCGCTCGCCCCCCTCGCCCCGGCCCAGGCCGCTGATATGGTTGATGGAAATGCCCTTGATCTTCTCCGCAGGCTTGACCATCTGGCTGACGATCTCGGGCATCGCGCGCAGCCGCGCCTTCTCCAGTTCCAGCGCGATCACCGCGTCCGAGCGGCCGTTCTCCGCCTCGATCCGCGCGCGTTCGCCCTCGGCCTCGGCCAGCTTCATCGCCTTCAGCGCTTCCGCCTCGGCGCGCTTGACCTCGGTCCGCGCCGTCGAGATGTCCTTCTCGTTCTCGGCGGTGATCCGGGCCCGGAGCGCATTGGCCTCGGCATCCTGCTCGGCCGCCAGCAGCGCCAGCCGCTTGCGGCGCTCGGCCTCGGACATCTGGCGCAGGGTCTGGATGTCTTCCTCGGCGCGGACCACGGCAGACTGGGCCTCGGTCGCCTCGGCCCGGGCGCGGCTTTCCTCCAGCGACTTCGCCGCGATCAGGATCGCCCGCTCCTGCGCCGCGATGTCGAGCGCCCGGCCCTGGGCGATCTCGGCCTCGCGCACCGACAACTCGCGCGCGATGTTGGCCGCCTGGATCTCGCGTTCCATCTCGATCCGCGCCTGCGCCGCCGCCCGCTCGGCCTCGGCCTTCTTGCGGGCCACGTCGGCGAGTTGCAGCGCGAGCAGGGTCTCGACTTCCTGCGCCTGAGCGATCTCGGCGCGACGTTCCTCGAGCTCGATCTCCAGCTTGCGGCGGCTCGCCTCGACCTCGGCCCGGCGCACGGCGACCTGGCTTTCGCCCTCGATTTCCGCGCGCTCCTTCTTCGAGCGGGCGATCACCTCGGCCAGCTTGCGCATGCCCACCGCGTTGAAGGCGTTGTTCTCGTCGAGCGCCGAGAACGGCGTCTGGTCGAGCGCGGTCAGCGAGACGCTGTCCAGCTCCAGCCCGTATTTCGCCAGCACGTCGGTCAGCGCCGAACGCACCTCGCGCACGAAGCTGGCGCGGTTCTCGTGCAGCTCGTCCATCGTCATCTGCGCCGCGACCGAGCGCAGCGCATCCACCATCATCCCGTCGATCAGCCCCTTGAGCTGTTCGGGCTGGAAGGTGCGCTTGCCTAGCGTCTGCGCGGCACGCACGATGGCGCGTTCCTCGGGGATGACCGAGGCATAGAACTCCGCGCCGACATCGATCCGCAGCCGGTCCTTGGTGATCAGCGAGCTGTCGCCCGCGCGGATCACCTCCATCCGGATCGTCTGCATGTTGACGCGGCTGATCTCGTGGAAGAACGGGATCGCCAGCGTGCCGCCGTCGATCACCACCTTGCGCCCACCGACGCCGGTGCGCACCAGCGCCACCTCGTTGGTGGCGCGTTCGTAGAAGGCCGCCGCCAGCACCACGAGGATGGCGAGGACGACGAGGGCGAGGACGATCCAGCCGAGGGTGCCCATGAGTTTCCTCCCTTGTTTGTCGTTGGCCGGTCAGAAGACCGGCGGGAAATGACGGCCGCCGCGATCGAGCGTGATCCAGCGCAGTTCGGTGAAGGCGTCGAGCGACCAGCGCCCGCCGTAGCGGCCCACCCCGGAGGCCTTGACCCCGCCGAAGGGGACGTGCGGCTCGTCGTTGATGTTCTGGCAGTTGACGTGGACCATGCCGGTTTCCAGCCGCCCGGCCATGCGCAGCGCGCGCGGCTCGTCGGCGGTCATGATGGCGGCGGTCAGGCCGTACTCGGTGTCGTTGTTCAGCGCGATGGCCTCGTCCTCCGAGCGGAACGCCTGCACGATGACCACGGGACCGAAGGTCTCGTCATGCCAGATGTTCATGCTGGGGGTGACGTTGGTCAGGACGGTCGGCTCGACGAAGTTGTCCCAGCACTTGCCGCCCAGTTCCACCGTCGCGCCCTGCGCCACCGCGTCGTCGATCAGCGCCTTCACGCGCAGCGCCTGCCGGGTGTTCACCAGCGGTCCGATGACGTTCGACTTGTCGTTGGTGTGGCCGGTCTTCAGCTTCGCCGCCCGCGCGAGGAACTTCTGCATGAAGGGCGCGTAGACCTTCTCGTGGACGAGGATCTTCTCGGTCGACATGCAGACCTGGCCCTGGTGCATGAACGAGCCGAAGTTGGCGGCCTTGGCGGCGTGCTCGAGGTCGGCGTCCTCGAGGATGATCAGGCTGTCCTTGCCGCCGAGTTCGACGCAGGCCTTCTTGAGGTGCGCGCCCGCCTTCGCGGCGATGTGGCGGCCGACGGCGGTCGAACCGGTGAAGCTGATGGCCTTGACGGTGGGGTTCTCGATCATCTCGTCGCCGACCGCCGCGACGCTTTCGCGCGAGCAGGTCACCACGTTGAAGACCCCGGCGGGGATCCCGGCCTCCTCCAGCACCTCGGCGAAGAACAGCCCGCCCGAGTAGGGCGTGTCCTCGGAGGGTTTCAGCACGATGGTGTTGCCGACCGCCAGCGCGGTGGCGAAGCCGCGCGCGGTCAGGATGCCCGGCATGTTCCACGGCGAGATCACCGAAACGACGCCCAGCGGCCAGCGGGTGGCGGTCGAGAACTTGCCGTGCTCGGAGGGCAGCACCTCGCCGATGGCGTGGTAGCACATCGCGGCGGCCGAGCGGAACACTTCCGAGACGTAGCCCGCCTCGAACATGCCCTTGCCGAACCAGCCACCGCCCTCCTGCACCGCCGCCGCCACGAAGTCGGGCGCGCGCTTTTCCCAGACATCCGCGATCTTCAGCATGTGGTGCGAGCGGACGTGGAACGGGGTCTCGGCCCAGGCCGGGAAGGCGGCCGCGGCCGCCTCGATGGCGCGGCGCACGTCGGCGGGACTGCCGTCGGGGATGCGGGCGTAGAGCGAGTTGTCGGAGGGGTTCAGGTCGTCGAAGGTCCGCGCGGCCGGCACCCAGGCGCCGCCGATGAACATGCCGCGGATGGTCGGAGAGGTCGTTGCACTGTCCAGCATGGGAAGTCTCCTTCAGGATGGGCGATCAGGACCGGCTGCCCGGCGGGCGATAGGCCCGGGCGCGCGCGGCGGCTTCCTCGATCTCGGCGAGGATGGATTTCAGGCGGTCCCCGGTGGCCGCGAGATCGGGCATCGGGGTCGGGGGCAGCGAGGGCGTGCTGCGCGGCAGGCCGGGGGCCGTGCCGATCGGGGGCGCAGGCGGCGGGGTCGGCGTGCGCCCCGTGCCGCGTCCGTTCAGCCCGGCGCGCGAGGTGGTCGCGGCCTTCGAGACCAGCGCCCCGATGTCGATGCCGCCCGGCGCGGGCCGCGCGGCCACGGGCGCGGCGACCGGGCGCGGCGGCGGCGGCGGGGCGACGGGGCGCGGCGGTTCGGGCGCGCGCGGTGGCGGGG
>JAUIAU010000033.1 GCA_030425185.1 Alphaproteobacteria bacterium | reverse complement strand
GCGCCGGGGCTTCCAGCGTGGTGTAGGTGTCGGCGGCAATCTCGAACGCCGAGACCGGGAAGGCCTCGATGATCTTCGCCTGCTCTTCCGGGGTGAACTCGATGATGTTCACGTCGGTCTGCACTTCGAGCTGCGACACTGCCGGGACCGGAACGCCAGCCGCGAAGGCGATGACGTCCAGCAGGCCGTCCTGCAGCTGGCTGCCGAGGTCCGACCAGCCGCCGTTGCGACGGTCGAACTCGATGCCGAGCGCTTCCATCATCTGCGGGAAGTAGGTGTCCGAGGTCGAACCCGCCGGGCCGAAGCCGATGCGGGCGCCAGCCGGGATGTCGGCGATCGAGGTGATGCCCGAGGACGCCAGCGTCGTCACCGAGAACGGCGTCTGGTACATCGGGAACATCGCGCAGGCGTTGGTCATCTGCAGGCCGGGCGCGATCGGGTTGGTGCCGGCGAGCGATTCCGCGGCCGGGCCCATGGTGGTCATGCCGAACTGGGCTTCGCCGGTGTGGACCAGCGCCATGTTCTGCATCGGGCCGCCGGTGACTTCACCGCCGCCCGAGATGCCGAGCTCGTCCGCGACGAGGTTCGCCCAGCCCGAGCCGTAAGCGAAGAAGGTGCCGCCCTGCGAGGCGGTGCCGACGGTGAAGCTCTCCGGCCAGCCGGTGCGGTCGATATGTCCGCCGGCCTGGGCGGCGACGGTGGCCCCCACGGTGAGCGCGGATGCGGTAACGATGGTCGTGAATTTCACGCTGTCATTCCTCCAGTTGAACGCCAGCCGCCGTGCCGGGACATCCCCCCGGGTCTTCGGCGCTGGCCGGTCCGGACGAAGCTCCCTCTCCGCCCGGGACGCCGTCGATGCGGCGCGTGGGGGCATTGGAGGGACAGGCGCTCCCCTGACAACCGGCAGAGTCGGCCGTTAGCGCCTGACAGGGTCATTTTCCTGCGCCCGATGGGCGGAAAGCGAAACATCGCGCCATCAGGGTGTTTCGGATCGGGAACGTCGCCTGGGGCGCACGGGGCCGCGCCTTCAGTCGTCGGCGGTGTAGCTGTCGCGCGAGAGGCCGTGCTTCTGCATCTTTTCCCACAGCGCCTTCCGTGACAGGCCGAGCGCCTCGTAGGTGTCCTTCAGGCTGCCGCCCTGCGCCGCGAGCGCCGCCGCGATCAGGGATTTCTCGTGCGCCGCCATCTGGGCGGCGAGGGTCGAGCCTGCGGGCGCCTCGGCCCCGCCATCGCCGCCGAGGTCGAGGTCGAGCCCCAGCACGAAGCGTTCGGCCGCGTTGCGCAACTCGCGCACGTTGCCGGGCCAGTCGCGCGCCGCGACCGAGGCCAGCACCGCGCCCGGCACGTCCGGGGCGGGGCGCTTGTAGCGGGCCGCGGCCTCGCCCACGAGGGCGGCGAACAACAGCGGCACGTCCTCGCGCCGCTCGTCGAGACGCGGCATCCGCAGCGTGACCACGTTCAGCCGATAGAGCAGGTCGGCCCGGAACCGCCCCGCGGCGGCCTCTTCCTCGAGCCGCTGCTTCGAGGCGGCGACGAACCGCACGTCGAGGTCCACCGCGTCGTTCGATCCGAGCCGCGTGATCGCGCGGTTCTGGACCGCGGTCAGCAGCTTGCCCTGCAGGGCCAGCGGCAGGCTGTCGATCTCGTCGAGGAACACCGTGCCGCCGCGCGCGTGCTCGAACTTGCCGTAACGCGCCCGGGTCGCCCCGGCGAAGGCGCCGGCTTCGTGGCCGAAAAGCTCGCTCTCGATCAGGTCGGCGGGCAGGGCGGCGCAGTTGATCTGCACGAAGGGGCCGGCCGACCGCGGCGAGGCGCGATGCAGCGCGCGCGCCGCCACTTCCTTGCCGGTGCCGGTCTCGCCCACGATCAGCACGTCGGCATCCGTCGCGGCGATGGTCCGCAGGTGCTGGCGCAGCGCGATCATCACGGCGCTGCGCCCGGTCAGCCGGGCCTCGATGGCGTCACGCCCGCCGATCTGGCTGCGCAACGCGCGGTTTTCGAGCGTCAGCCGCCGTTTGTCGAGCGCGCGCCGGATCGTCTCGACAAGCCCGGTCGGCGCATAGGGCTTCTCGAGGAAGTCATACGCCCCCTCGCGCATCGAGCGCACGGCGAGTTCGACGTCGCCGTGCCCGGTCATCAGGATCACGGGAAACTCCGGGTCGATGGTCAGGGCGCGGCGCATCAGCTCCATCCCGTCCATCCCCGGCATCCGGATGTCGGTCACGAGCACCCCGTTGAAGTCCCGCGCGATCTGCGCCAGCGCCGGTTCGGCCTCGGCATGCAGGCGCACCTCGAGATCGGCCAGCATCAGCGTCTGGTGCGCGGCGTGTCGCAGCGGCTCCTCGTCATCGACGAAGAGGATCGTTCCCGCGCCGCCGCTCATTCGGCGGCCAGCCGGGGTGCGTCGGCGCGTTTCAGCGTCAGGGTGAAGACCGCGCCGCCCTCCGGGTGGTTCGCCGCCCCCAGCACCCCGCCGAAGTCCCGCACGATGTTGTAGGAGATCGACAGGCCGAGGCCGAGGCCCTTGCCTGGCCCCTTGGTCGAGAAGAACGGATCGAAGATCTGCGGGATCACCTCGGGGTCGAGGCCGGTGCCGCTGTCGCGCACGCTCAGGCGAACCTCCTGCCCGGCGGTCTCGATCCCGATCCGGATACGTTTGTCCGGCTGGCGCTCCATTGCGTCGAGCGCGTTCGACAGCAGGTTGACCAGCACCTGTTGCAGCCGGACATGGCCGCCGGTCACCCACAGGTCGGGGCCGGGGTCGGGGACCTCGACCTCGGTGCCCGCCAGCCGCGCGGCCATCAGCGCCAGCGCGTCGTCCAGCACCTCGGCGAGGCGCACGGGACCGACCGCCTCCATCGGGCGGCGGGCGAAGTTGCGCAGGTGTTTCGAGATCGCCGCCATCCGGTCCGCCATGGTCGAGATCAGGGTGATGTTCTGCCGCGCCTCGTCGGCACGCCCCCGGTCGAGGAAGGTCGCGGCGTTCTCGGCATAGGATTTCACCGCCGCGAGCGGCTGGTTGAACTCGTGGCTGAGCGCGGCAGACATCTGCCCCAGTGCCGCGAGCTTGCCCGCCTGCACCAGTTCCGCCTGCGTGCGGCGCAGCGCCGCCTCGGTCGCGCGGCGTTCCTCGACCTCGCTCTGCAACCGGTCGATGGCGCGGTCGAGATCGGCGGTCCGCTCGGCGACGCGCCGTTCCAGCAGATCCTGCGTGGCGGCCTGCGCGGCCAGACGCTCGACCAGCCGGGCGCGGCGTTGCAGGTAGACGGCCGCGACGAGGCCCGCGAGCAGGATCGCCAGAACCAGCACCGCCATGACGACGCGCGCCTGTGTCCGGGCCGGGCCGGTCGGGGTCAGGATCGAGGCGCGCCAGCCCGCCGTCGCGATCAGCCGCATCGAGGTCACGTATTCCGACCGCGCGCCCTCGTCCGCGAAGCGGATCAGGGTCAGGTCGTCGCTCAGCGGTTCGGTCGTGCTGTCGAGGCGCACCAGGCGGGACAGCGGATACTGCCGGATGGCGCCGATGGCGGCGACGGTCTCTTCCGACAGCGGCACCAGCGTGCGGAAGCGCAGGTCGGGGCGGCTCGACAGGAAGATGACGTTGTTGCGGTCCACCACGATCAGGTCCGAGCCGCCGCCGGTCCAGCTGTCCTCGAACTCCTCCACGTTCGCCTTGACCGCGACGACGCCGACCACCTCGGTCCGGTCGATCACCGGGGCGGCCACGAAATACCCGCGCTCGCCCGAGGTCGTGCCCAGGGCATGGAACCGCGTGTCGCCGCCGACCAGCGCCTGCGTGAAATAGGGCCGATAGGCGAAGTTCTGATCGACGAAGGACCGTTCGGAGCGATAGGAACTGGCCGCGACCGTGGTGCCGTTCAGGTCCATCACGTAGACGTCCGACACGTTCAGCGCGAGCGCGGTCTGGCGCAGTTGCTCGTTGACGAAGGGGGCGAGGCCCTCGTTGCCGGGATCGCGCAGCAACTGGGCGAGGATCGGGCGTTCCGCGATCAGGGCCGGCGGGGTCTCGGCGCGGGTCAGGGTGCCGCGCATCGCCTCGACCGCCAGTTTCAGCGTCGCTTCGGCCCGAAGCCCTTCCTCGACGATGAAGCTGCGCTCGACCTTCGGCAGGGCGGCCAGCGCGCCCGTCAGCAACGCAAGCACCGCCCCGGCCACCAGCAGGCCGGGCGAGCGCAGGCGGGGAACGGGGGGGCGCAGGGCGGTCATGGCCGCAGTATGAGGCGGCGCGGGCTCAGGCGTCCAGCGCGGCGACGATGGGGCCGAAGTCGGCGGCCTTCAGCGAGGCCCCGCCGACCAGCGCGCCGTCCACCTCGGGGATCGCGAAGATCGCCGCCGCGTTGCCGGGCTTGACCGACCCGCCGTAGAGCAGCCGCATCGCGTCGCCCTCCGCGCCGAAGCGGGCCACCAAATCCGCACGCAGGCGGGCATGCACCTCGGCGATCTCGTCGGTGGTGGGCGTGCGCCCGGTGCCGATGGCCCAGACCGGCTCGTAGGCGATCACGAGGCGTCCCGCGTCGGCCCCGTCCGGCACCGATCCCGCAAGCTGGCCCGAGATGACCGCGAGTGTCTCGCCCGCGTCGCGCTGCGCCTCGGTCTCGCCGACGCAGACGATGGCGACCATGCCGGCGGCCCAGGCGGCCTCGGTCTTGGCGGCGACCAGCGCGTCCGTTTCCCCGTGATCGGCGCGGCGCTCGGAGTGGCCGAGGATCACGTGGCTGGCACCTGCGTCGCGCAGCATCTCCGCCGACACGTCGCCGGTGTGCGCGCCGCTCGTCTTCGCGTGGCAGTCCTGCCCGCCGATGGCGAGGAGGGTGCCGCGCGCCGCGTCGGCCGCGCGCGACAGCAGCGTCGCGGGCGGGCAGATCAGGACTTCGGGACCGGTGTCGGAGGCCAACGCCGCGATGGCACCGAGCTCGGGCAGCGCCTCGATGGTGCCGTTCATCTTCCAGTTGCCCGCCGCCAGTTTGCGCCGCATCCGCTGTCCTCCCTGTCATGTCTCCCCTGCATCGCAAGGCGGCAGGCAGCGGTCAAGGCTTCCAGCCCGCGTGCCCCGCCGGGCCGGTCCGGGTCGGATCACAGGTGATCGAGCGCGCGGCGTGCCCAGGCACAGGCCAGGTCCGGATCGTCCTCGGCCCCCTCGGGCAGGGACCAGTAGGGCATCGCGGTGACGGTGTCGCGCCCTTCGCGGGCGTAGGTCCAGCGGGTGCACCCGGCAGCTTCCAGCTCGTCCCGGAACGCGCCGGCGCCCTTCAGCATGAGACCGCCGTCGGGATGCAGGATCGCGAAGATCGTCCCCCGGTGATAGAGGCAGAGACCGCCCATCATGCGCCGGGTGGTGATCTCGCCCAGCCCGGAAAACAGGTCCCGCGCGGCCTCGATCGCCTCGGCCGAGACGCTCACCCCTGCGCGGCGGCGCGTTCGGCTTCCAGCTCGGCGACGTCCTTAAACTTGATCGACTCGCCGCAGCCGCAGGCATCCGCGACGTTCGGGTTCCGGAACTTGAAGCCCGACTCGAGCAGGCTGGTCTCGTAGTCGATCTCGGTCCCGAACAGGAACATCTGCGCCATCGGCGCGATCATCACCCGCGCGCCGTCCTGTTCGACGATCTCGTCCATCGGGTTGACCTCGGCGGCGTATTCCATGGTGTATTCCATGCCCGCGCAGCCGCCCTTCTTGACGCCGATGCGCAGCCCCTGGTGCCCGTCCCGCTCCATCAGCTTGCGGATATGGGCGGCGGCGGCGGGGGTCATGCTGACGGCCTGCTTGCCGGGGATGCCGAACATGGGATGCTCCTCAGGTAATCCTGACCTCGAAACTAGGGTATCTTGCTCCCTGTCTCAAGGGCCGGGCCGTCAGGCGATCGCCTGGCGCTCGGCGATCCAGTGCTCGCAGACGGCATAGAAGGCGCTGTCCTGAGCGTACCAGCGCGCGAGGTTCTCGCAGGCCAGCGGGCTGAGGGGCGGCTTGTCCAGCCCGTCGGTGGCATTCCGCATCTCTCCGGTGGCGGCCAGCAGCGCCTCGGCCCGATGGGGCACCCCGAGCTTGACGAGCAGCGCGGCCAGGTCGGCCTGCAGATGTTCCTGCCGCAGGATCGCCAGCGGGGCGTAGGCCCCGAAGAGGTCGGCGCGCATCAGGAACCAGTCGATCTGGTCATCGTTCAGGTGATGGATCGCCTTCATCGCCTGCAGCGCCGCCGCGCCGTCCGCCCCGGGGGCGAACAGGGCCTCGGCCAGCTCGTTGGCGTGCTGAAATCGTCCGAAGGCCACGGTTTCCGGCCCGTGCCACGGGTGCAGCCGCAGGGGCAGGCCCTGGTTCTTGCGCGAGTAGAAGGCCGAGACGAACCGCGCCTCGGGTTTCCGGATCGAGAAGAAGTACCGCGGGCGCCCCGGCAGGTGGTGCAGCTTGATCGAATGGCCGTGGGCCCGGATCGGAATCTCCGGGTCCGCGTTCAACCGGGCGATGACCGCCCGGATCTGGCTGCCGGCGCATTTGCCGATGTGCAGGAAATGAACCTCGCGGCTCCAGTCCATCAGCAGCCCCGTCGGGTGCTGAACCAGATAGGCCTGCTTGATACGCTGACGGACTCGGGCGTTGCGAACGAGGTTCAAGATGCTCCCCACGGATGAGTGTCTGTGAGCGTTGCACGCCCTCCGGTACCGATTCCGTCGCAGAAATCCCGAGGCCGCACCATCCGACCGAAAGGCGGGGCGGACCCCGCCCGGATCACATGAAGCCGAGTTCCAGCTTGGCCTCGTCGGACATCATGTCCATTCCCCAGGGCGGGTCCCAGGTGATCTCGACGTTCACCTGCTTGACGCCCGGCAGCGGCTCGACGGCATCGGCGACCCAGCCCGGCATCTCGCCCGCGACCGGGCAGCCCGGCGCGGTCAGGGTCATCACCACGTTGACCTCGGCCTCCGGCGTGATGTCGATCGTGTAGACCAGCCCCAGATCGTAGATGTTCACCGGGATTTCCGGGTCGTAGACGGTGCGGCAGGCCTCGACGACGGTGTCGTAGAGCGGGTGGTCGGTGGTCGAGGGCTTGATCAGCGGCGCGCCTTCCATCGGCGTGGCATCGTTCGGCATGGCGGACCTCGCAGGCTTTGTTGAGCGATTACATAAGGAATACCCCCGGCTTCGTCCAGTGCGGCGCGGCGCTTTCCGTGCGTGGCTGGACGGGGCGCGCAAAATCCCTAGAAGGGGGAGGTTCCCGCAAAGGCCCGTCCCATGACCGCGCGTTTCAGCTTCACCCTTGCCGCCACCTGTGGCCGTGCCCGCACCGGCGTCATCTCGACACCGCGCGGCGAGATCCGCACGCCCGCCTTCATGCCGGTCGGCACGGCGGCCACGGTCAAGGCGATGCGCCCCGAGAGCGTCCGCGAAACCGGGGCGGACATCCTGCTGGGCAACACCTATCACCTGATGCTGCGCCCGACGGCCGAGCGGATCGCCCGGCTGGGCGGGCTGCACACGTTCATGAACTGGGACCGGCCGATCCTGACGGACTCGGGCGGCTTCCAGGTGATGAGCCTCGCCGAGCTGCGCAAACTGACCGAGGACGGCGTGACCTTCCGCAGCCACATCGACGGCTCGAAACACATGCTGTCGCCGGAACGCTCGATGGAGATCCAGAAGCTGCTCGGCTCGGACATCGTGATGTGCTTCGACGAGTGCCCGGCCCTGCCGGCCGACCGGGCCCGGATCGAGGAGTCGATGCGGCTGTCGATGCGCTGGGCCGCGCGGTCGCGCGAGGCGTTCGGGGACCGGCCGGGACATGCGCTGTTCGGCATCCAGCAGGGCGGGCTGGAGCAGGACCTGCGCGCCGAGAGCGCCAGGGCCCTGACCGGGATCGGCTTCGACGGCTACGCGGTCGGCGGCCTCGCGGTGGGCGAGGGGCAGGCGGCGATGTTCAGCGTGCTCGACTACGCGCCGGGCCAGTTGCCCGAGGACAAGCCGCGCTACCTGATGGGGGTCGGCAAGCCCGACGACATCGTGGGGGCCGTGGAGCGCGGCATCGACATGTTCGACTGCGTGCTGCCCTCGCGGTCCGGGCGCACCGGGCAGGCCTTCACGCCGCGCGGTGCCGTCAACCTGAAGAACGCCCGCCACGCCGAGGACCCGCGCCCGCTGGACGAGGGCTGCACCTGTCCCGCCTGCCGCAGCTATTCGCGGGCCTACCTGCACCACCTGATCCGGGCGCAGGAGATCCTCGGCTCGATGCTGCTGACCTGGCACAACCTGCACTATTACCAGCAGTTGATGCAGGGGCTGCGCGACGCCATCGCGGCGGATGACCTGCCGGCCTTCGTCGCGCGGTTCCACGCGACGCGGGCCGAGGGGGACATCCCGCCGCTCTGACGCGGTCTCAGGCGAACTTCTTCAGGAACTCCGCATCTTCGGGGAATTGCGCGCGGTACCAGTCCGCCATTTCGGCCAGTTGCGGCGCGGCGCTGTCGTCGCCCTTCTTCACGATCATCGCCAGCGTGTTGAGCGCGGTGCGCCCGGCCGATTTCAGCAGACCCTCGGGCTCCAGAGCGATCAGGCGGCGGCAGACGCCCACCGACTGCTCCCAGTTGCCGCGCGCCCGCTCGGACCGGGCCAGCAGCCACAGGAGTTCGGGCTCGTCGCCCATCTCGGCCAGGTAGGGCTCGATCAGCGCGGCCACCGTGTCATGGTCGTCCGCGTCGAAATGGGCCTGCGCGTGACCGCGGACGTGCAGCAGGCGCTGTTCCGGCGACGGGCCGACATAGGCCTCCAGCACGTCGGCCATGATCCGGTCCACGGTCTCTTGCCGGACGTGGCGGAAATCCTTGTTGCCCCACGCGAACTTGCGGTCGGTCAGGGTCACGTACTCGTAGGACGGAAAATAGCTGGCGTCATGGCTGAGCACGAAAGCCTCGACCGCGGCGCGCTGGACCGACTTGGAATAGCTGTTGGCCACCAGCACGTCCATCTCGCGGAAGGTGGCCGCGAGGCCGACCGGCGAGACGGTCACAAGCAGGCGCGGCGGGTCGGCCCGGCCCTCGGTCAGCAGGGCATGGATGTCGCAGAGCGCGCGGTAGACGTCATCGTGGTCGAGCAGGTGGAACTCGAACCGGTCCGGGTGGGCATCGAGCAACGGCTTCGGCGGTGCCATGTTCAGGTAAAGTCCGGTTTCGAGGTCGTACCAGCACTCGACGAGGCCCAGCGTCAGGATCACCACGTCGGCCTCGGCCGCCCGCGCGAAGGAGGCGTTGTAGGCCGCCCGGAACGCCGCCATCGTCGCCCGGTCGCCGGTGATGTCGGACGAGGCCGCGACCTGCATGTCGTAGTAATTGCCCTGCGCGTCCGCGATCAGCGTGGCCGCATGATCGACCGGCGCCCCGCCGAGCGCCCAGCGGAATTCGTTCAGGATCGAGTGGACGGTGTACTTGTTGTAAAGCTGGAAGACCTGTGTCGCGCCGGACGGCACCGGGATGTCGGTCGGGCTCGACACCACGTTCGCCCCGATGAAACGGAGCGACTTCTCGACGTTGCGGGCAAAGCACGATCCGGTGGCGAAGATCTTCGCCTCGGGCCCGAACCGGAAGCCGGCCTTCACCGCCGGGCGGGCGAAGGGCATCAGCCGCTCGGCGCCGCGCTTCTCGCTGGGATAGATGCGATGCTTGTTATCGCGAAGCCGCGCAAGCGTGTCGCGGGCGGGGAGCCGCTCGAGTGTCATGAAATGCCTGTCCCATCTTCTGCTCTGCCGGACGCGCGCGGGGGCGCGGCCCTGACCTGTCTCGAAATGCCGCCAGCGCTGCCCTTGGCCGGGTCTTGTCGCGGCGATTGCCTCGGCACCAGTATGCGCCCGATGCGCCCGAATGTTGAGCCATAATCCGTGCCCCGGTGCCGCGACCCCGGTCGCGCTTGAATCTGCCCGGCGGCGGGCGCAAGTATTGGCGGACGTGGGGCGGGCCGCGTTGCCTCCGGAGAGGGACGTGCCCGGCCGCCCGAGAAAAGGACGTGACATGACCCAACAAAGCCGCTCCAGCTACCCGGTATTGCCGCTCCGCGATATCGTGGTGTTCCCGCACATGATCGTGCCGCTCTTCGTGGGCCGCGAGAAATCCGTGCGGGCCTTGGAGGAGGTGATGCGCGAAGACACGCAGATCCTGCTGTCCAGCCAGATCGACGCCTCCGAGGACGACCCGACCACCGACGGCATCTACCGGACCGGCGTGCTCGCCAACGTGCTCCAGCTGCTCAAGCTGCCCGACGGCACCGTGAAGGTGCTGGTCGAGGGCCGCAGCCGCGTGAAGATCACCGGCTTCGTGCCGAACGACGCCTATTTCGAGGCCTCGGCCGCGCCGCTGACCGAATCCGAGGGGGACGCGCAGATCGTGTCCGCCCTGCTGCGCTCGGTCGCCGAGGAGTTCGAGCGCTATTCCAAGGTGAAGAAGAACATCGCCGAGGAGGCGCTCGCCGCCGTGGCCGAGACCACGGAGCCCGCGAAGCTCGCCGATCTCATGGCGGGGCATCTTGGGATCGAGGTGGCGCAGAAGCAGGACCTTCTCGAAACGCTGGTCGTCGCCGAGCGGCTGGAGAAGGTCTACGGCCTGATGCAGGGCGAGATGTCGGTGCTGCAGGTCGAGAAGAACATCAAGCGGCGCGTCAAGACGCAGATGGAGCGCACGCAGCGCGAGTACTACCTGAATGAGCAGATGAAGGCCATTCAGAAGGAACTCGGTGACGGCGAGGACGGCGCGGGCGAGGTCGCGGAACTCGAACAGAAGATCGAGGCGACGAAGCTCTCGAAGGAGGCCCGCGACAAGGCGCTGGGCGAGCTGAAGAAGCTCAAGAACATGAGCCCGATGAGCGCCGAGGCGACCGTCGTGCGCAACTATCTCGACTGGATGCTGTCGATCCCGTGGGGCACGAAGTCCCGCGTGAAGAAGGACCTGCACAAGGCGCAGGCGGTGCTCGACGACGATCACTTCGGCCTCGAGAAGGTCAAGGAGCGGATCGTCGAGTATCTCGCGGTGCAGCAGCGCAGCCAGAAGCTGAAAGGCCCGATCCTGTGCCTCGTCGGCCCGCCCGGCGTCGGCAAGACCTCGCTCGGCAAGTCGGTCGCCAAGGCGACGGGGCGCGAGTTCATCCGCATCTCGCTCGGCGGCGTCCGGGACGAGTCGGAGATCCGCGGCCACCGCCGGACCTACATCGGCTCGATGCCCGGCAAGATCATCCAGGCGCTGAAGAAGGCCAAGACCACCAACCCGCTGATCCTTCTCGACGAGATCGACAAGATGGGCCAGGACTTCCGGGGCGACCCGGCGTCGGCGATGCTGGAGGTTCTCGACCCCGAGCAGAACGCCACCTTCGTCGATCACTACCTCGAGGTCGAATACGACCTCTCGAACGTGATGTTCCTGACCACGGCCAACAGCTACAACATGCCGGGGCCGCTGCTCGACCGGATGGAGATCATTCCGCTGGCGGGCTACACCGAGGACGAGAAGGCCGAGATCGCCCGCCGCCACCTGATCCCGAAGCAGATCAAGAACCACGGTCTGAAGAAGACCGAGTTCTCGGTCTCGGACGCGGCGCTGCAGGAGATGATCCGCACCTACACCCGCGAGGCGGGGGTGCGGAGCCTTGAGCGCGAGATCGCGAAGCTCGCCCGGAAGGCGGTCACGAAGATCATCAAGAAGGACGCCGACCGCGTCGCGGTGACCCCGGAGGCGCTGGAGGACATGCTGGGCGTGAAGCGCTTCAAGTATGGTCTCGCCGAGGAGAGCGACCAGATCGGCGTGGTCACCGGCCTGGCCTGGACCAGCGTCGGCGGGGATCTTCTGTCCATCGAGGCCCTCCGCCTGCCGGGCAAGGGCCGGATGAAGACCACCGGCAAGCTGGGCGAGGTGATGAAGGAGTCGATCGACGCCGCGTCGAGCTATGTCCGCTCGATCGGTCCGCAGATCGGCATCAAGCCGCCGCGCTTCGACCGCTGGGACATCCACGTCCACGTGCCGGAGGGGGCGACCCCGAAGGACGGGCCGAGCGCGGGTATCGCCATGGTGACCTCGATCGTCTCCGTGCTGACCCAGATCCCGGTCCGCAAGGACATCGCGATGACCGGCGAGGTCACCCTGCGCGGCAATGTCCTGCCCATCGGCGGGCTGAAGGAGAAGCTTCTCGCGGCCCTGCGCGGTGGCATCACCATGGTGCTGATCCCGGCGGAGAACGAGAAGGACCTGCCCGAGATCCCCGACAACGTGAAGGCCGGGCTGAAGATCATCCCGGTGCGGCACGTCTCGGAGGTGCTGAAACTGGCGCTGGTCGGCACGCCCGAGCCCATCGAGTGGGACGAGGCCGCCGAGGAAGCCGCCGCCGCGGAAGCCGCCCTGAAGGCGCGCGAAGCGGGGACGGCGCCCACCACGGCGCACTGACGGCCCCCCGTCGGACCACGGACAGAAGGCCCCGCCGGCGCGATCCGGCGGGGCCTTTTTCTGATGCCCGGACCCTCTTGCACTCGGCGTCCCGCTTCGCTATCAGCCTGCCCACGGCGGGTGATTAGCTCAGTGGTAGAGCGCTTCGTTCACATCGAAGATGTCAGGAGTTCGAATCTCTTATCACCCACCACTCCCCTTCCGGTCGTGCGACGAGACGCGGCCAGGGGGCTCCCGGACAGGACGGACTTGAACCGCACCACGGCCTTCGGCTAGGGGATGCGAGCCGGGTGATTAGCTCAGTTGGTAGAGCGCCTCGTTTACACCGAGGATGTCGGGAGTTCGAGTCTCTCATCACCCACCAGTCCCTCCGCCAGACTCCGACGGCTGCCGGTCCGAAGGCACCACCACCTTCTGTGCCTTGGCGCACCAAGCATGTCCCGTCTGACGGGATTTGTGCATCGCTTCCGGGCGACTAGGTTCGGGGCAACACAGTCACCCGACGGAGACCCCCGATGAGCTGGAATCCCGCCCTCGACCCCGACGTGCCGACCGGCGATGCCGTCGATGCCATCGAAACCGTGATCGTCCCGCGGGCCCGTGACCTCGGCGGGTTCGAGGTCCGGCGTGCGCTGCCAGCGCCCAGGCGCCAGATGGTCGGTCCCTTCATCTTCTTCGACCAGATGGGACCGGCGGAGTTCGTGACGGGGCAGGGCATCGACGTGCGTCCGCACCCGCATATCGGGCTGGCGACGGTGACCTATCTCTACCGCGGGCGCATTCACCACCGCGACAGCCTCGGCACGGACCAGTGGATCGAGCCGGGCGCGGTCAACTGGATGGTGGCCGGTCACGGCATCACCCATTCCGAGCGGACCGATGGCGCGGCGCGCGCGGCCCCGATGAGCCTGTTCGGCATCCAGACCTGGGTCGCGCTGCCCGAGAAGGACGAGGACCGCCCGGCGGCCTTCGTCCACGCCCCGAAGGAGGACCTGCCGCTGCTGGAGGGCGAGGGCAAGGAGGTGCGCCTCATCCTCGGGACCGGGTGGGGGGCGAAAGCCCCGGTGCCGGTTGCCTCGGAAACCGTCTATGCCGACGCGCTGCTCGATCCCGGTGCGCGCCTGCCGCTGCCCGACGAGCACGAGGATCGCGGCGTCTATGTCATTGACGGCTCGGTCGAAATCGCGGGCGACGTGTTCCACGCAGGTCAGATGATGGTGTTTCGGCCGGGCGACCGGCTGGCGCTGACCGCGGGCCCGGCGGGGGCGCGGGTGCTGGTGCTGGGCGGGGCCACGCTGGGCGGGCCGCGGCATATCTGGTGGAACTTCGTCGCCAGTTCGCGCGAGAAGATCGAGGCGGCGAAGGAGGCGTGGCGCGCGGGCGACTGGGAGCATGGGCGGTTCCAGCTTCCGCCGGGCGACTCGGACGAGTTCATCCCGCTGCCGGAGCGCTGAGGATGCGCCTGCGCCCCGCGCGGCCCGACGACCTGCCCCGGCTGCTGGCGCTGCACGTGGCCAGCTGGCGGGCGAATTACCGGGGGATCCTGCCCGATGCCTTCCTCGCCCGGCGGGTCGAGGCGGTGCTTGCCGCGCGCTGGACCCCGGCCCGGCTGGAGCAGGACCGGGTGCGGCTGCTGGAGGACGAGGACGGCGCGCTGGCGGGCTTCGTGGTCTGCGAGATGCGGCCCGCGGGGCCATTCGTGGACAACCTGCACATCGCGCCCGAGCGGACCGGACAGGGCCTCGGGGCGGCCCTGCTGGGGGGCCTCGCGGCCGAGCTGCGGGCCGAGGGGCACGACCGGCTAAGTCTCGAAGTTCTCGCGGAAAACCACCGCGCGCGCCGCTTCTATGCACGCCTCGGCGGGGTCGAGGGACCGGAGCGCGACGCGGTCCTCTGGGACGGCACCCCGGTGCGCGAATGCGAGGTGGTCTGGACCTCGCTCGACCGGCTTGCGGAAAAACCGGACGCGGGGACGAATGCCGCTTGACGGTCCTGCGGGAGGTGCCTAGAACGCCCGTCACGTTCGGGCGACCGGACGGGAAGCGGGCGGTTGTAGCTCAGTTGGTTAGAGTACCGGCCTGTCACGCCGGGGGTCGCGGGTTCGAGCCCCGTCAACCGCGCCACTGCTTCCTGATCCGGACAAGGCCCGTGCGATTGCGCGGTTGTAGCTCAGTTGGTTAGAGTACCGGCCTGTCACGCCGGGGGTCGCGGGTTCGAGCCCCGTCAACCGCGCCACTTTCCCCACCAAACGAAAAATGATGCGTACGGTGCAATTTCTGCGCCGCCGTCGCTGTGCGCCGAAAGCCCCTGAAATCACGGGATTTTCGGCATCGGTATCGCGTCGGTACAACGTCGGTATCGCGTCGGTGCGGTGTCGGTGCTGTTCAGGGCGCGGCGATCCGCGGTCCCGGGCGGTCCGGCCCCCGGAACGTGGGGGCCGGGGCAGGACCTCAGAGCGCGGCGAGCACGCGGGCCCAGGAGCGCATGCCCTTGTGGAAGGACTTGAGATCGTACTTCTCGTTCGGCGAGTGGATGCGGTCGTCGTCGCGCCCGAAGCCGATCAGCATCGAGTCCATCCCGAGGACTGTCTTGAAGTAGCCCGCGATCGGGATCGAGCCGCCCGCGCCGATGAAGGCCGCCGGTTTCGGCCATTCGTCCGACAGCGCGGCGCGCGCGGCGGCGAAGGCGGGATGGTCGGTGGCCATGACGCTGGCGGGCGAGGCGCCGTGCTCGGCGAAGGACACGGTGCAGTCCGCGGGCACCTGCGCTGTGACCATGGCGCGGAAGCTCTCGCGGATCGCCAGCGGGTCCTGCGTGCCCACCAGCCGGAACGAGACCTTGGCGGAGGCCTGCGAGGGCAGCACCGTCTTGAAGCCGTCGCCGGTATAGCCGCCGGTGATGCCGTTGAACTCGCAGGTCGGGCGTGCCCAGATCTGTTCCAGCACGGTGTACTCGCGCTCGCCCGCCGGGGTGGTCAGGCCGACACCGCCGAGGAACGCCGCCTCGTCGAAGCCGAGGTTGGCCCAGTCCGCGCGCATCTGGTTCGTCAGCACCGGCACGCCGTCGTAGAAGCCCGGCACGGTGACCCGGCCCTCGTCATCATGCAGCCCGGCGAGAATGCGGGTCAGCACCCGGATCGGGTTCTGTGCGGGTCCGCCGAAGGCGCCCGAGTGCAGGTCCTTGTCGGGGCCGGTGACGGTGATTTCCTCGCCCAGCAGGCCGCGCAGCATGGTGGTGATCGCCGGGCTGTCCTCGGCGAAGAGGCCGGTGTCGCAGATCAGGGCGATGTCGCAGGACAGCTCCTCGCGGTTGGCTTCGAGGAAGGGCACGAGCGAGGGCGAGCCCGACTCCTCCTCGCCCTCGAAGAGGAAGGTGACCGAGACCGGCAGGTGCCGGTGCACCGCGAGCCAGGCGCGGCAGGCCTCGACGAAGGTCATCAGCTGGCCCTTGTCGTCCGAGGACCCGCGCCCGCGGATCACCTTGCCCGCCGGGGTCTCCTCGATCGCCGGGTCGAACGGGTCGCGGTCCCAGAGCCGCAGCGGATCGACTGGCTGCACGTCGTAATGGCCATAGAACAGGACATGCGGCGCGCCCTCGGGCCCGTCGATGTGGCCCACCACCATCGGGTGCCCGGTGGTGTCGCGGACGCTGGCGCGCACGCCCATGCCGTTCAGGTCCGCCGACAGCGCCTCGGCCGCGGCCCGCACGTCGGCGGTGAAGGCCGGGTCGGTCGAGATCGACGGGATGCGCAGCAGGGACATCAGCCGGTCGAGGGCCGCGTCGAGCTCGGCGTCGAGGCGGTCGAGGACGGGCGGCAGGGCATGGGGGCTGGGCATGGGGTCTCCTTCGGCTGGCGTCGGGGCAGGGGGCCGGGCAGCGGTCTGTTTCCGATGCGCGACGGGGCGACCCTATTCGGTGGCAGGGAAGTGTCCAGTGGTCGCAGGGAGGCCGTCGCAATCTTGACACAGATCAAGGCGGGGGCACATGTGTTGCGCACAAAAAAGAGCCTAGAACGATACATGAATTCCGGACGGACCCTGCGGGTCATGCCGGAGCGCCGCGACCGGAGTTGCCCTGTGGATTACGTTGCTGCCCTCGATGCCGCCCTGACCCGTCTGCATGACGAAGGGCGCTACCGGACCTTCATCGACATCGAGCGGACCAAGGACCAGTTCCCCCGCGCGGTCTGGACCAAGCCCGACGGCAGCACGCAGGACATCACCGTGTGGTGCGGCAACGACTATCTCGGGATGGGCCAGCACCCGGTGGTCCTGGCGGCCATGCACGAGGCGCTGGAGGCGACCGGCGCCGGGTCGGGCGGCACCCGCAACATCTCGGGCACGACGGTCTATCACCGGCGGCTGGAGGCCGAACTGGCCGACCTGCACCGCAAGGAAGCGGCGCTGGTGTTCACCTCGGCCTATATCGCCAACGACGCGACGCTCTCGACCCTGCCGAAGCTGTTCCCGGGGCTGATCATCTATTCCGACGCGCTGAACCACGCCTCGATGATCGAGGGCGTCCGCCGCAACGGCGGCGCGAAGCGGGTCTTCCGGCACAACGACGTGGCGCATCTGCGCGAGCTGCTGGCGGCCGATGACCCCGCCGCGCCGAAGCTGATCGCCTTCGAGTCGATCTACTCGATGGACGGGGATTTCGGCCCGATCGCCGAGATCTGCGACCTAGCCGACGAATTCGGCGCGCTGACCTACATCGACGAGGTCCATGCGGTCGGCATGTACGGGCCGCGCGGGGCCGGGGTCGCCGAGCGTGACGGGCTGATGCACCGGATCGACATCATCAACGGCACGCTCGCCAAGGCCTATGGCGTGATGGGCGGCTACATCGCGGCCAGCGCGAAGATGGTGGACGCGGTGCGCTCCTACGCGCCGGGCTTCATCTTCACCACTTCGCTGCCGCCTGCCGTGGCGGCCGGGGCGGCCGCCAGCGTGCGGCACCTGAAGACCGACCAGGCCCGCCGCGACGCCCACCAGGACGCGGCCAAGGTGTTGAAACTCCGGCTGAAAGGGCTGGGCCTGCCGATCATCGACCACGGCTCGCACATCGTGCCGGTGATCGTCGGCGACCCGGTCCACACCAAGAAACTGTCGGACATGCTGCTCGACCAGTACGGCGTCTATGTCCAGCCGATCAACTTCCCGACCGTGCCGCGCGGCACCGAGCGGCTGCGCTTCACGCCCTCGCCGGTGCACGATCCGAAGATGATCGACCATCTCGTGCGCGCCATGGATTCCCTGTGGAAGCACTGTGCGCTGAATCGCGCCGAAATGAGCGCCTGACCTCAGGATATCTCGCGCCGTCGTTAGCCTTGTGTTAGCTAAAAACCAGATCGACCGCTACGAATCGATCAGGACAGTGGCATGTGTCCGACAGGGGCACGCAGCACAGGTTTGGGGCAGTGTATGGGGCGAGCGGCATGAAGGGCGGCGACGTCTATTCCGGATCCGGTACGGACGAGGAGCCGCTGCGCGGTTTTGACGATTTCTATGTAACGTTGGGCGACCAGATCCGCGGCGAGCGCGCCACGATGGGTCTGTCCCTGCTCGACATCCAGCGCCAGCTTCGCATCAAGGCCGAGTATCTCGCCGCCATCGAGGACTGCAATCCCGCCGGGTTCGACGGGCCGGGCTTCATCGCCGGCTACGTGCGCAGCTATGCGCGGTTCCTCGGGCTGGACCCGGACGAGGCCTACCAGAAATTCTGCCGCGAGAGCGGCTTTGCCGGGGTGCATGGCGCGGGGCTGTCGAAACCGGCGGAGCCTGCCCGCAAGATGGAGCCGCGCCGCCCGGTGTCGGCCGACCCGGTGCTCGGGCGCGGCGTGCCGCAGACCAGCACGATCACCCCCTGGTACGCGCAACTCGATCCGGGTGCGCTCGGCTCGGCGGCGGTGCTGATCGCGCTGATCCTCGGCCTCGGCTACGGCGGGCTGAGCGTGGTGCGCGAGTTGCAGCGCGTGAACGTGGTGCCGGTCGAGGCGCAGCCGACGCTGCTGAGCGAGATCGACCCGCTCGACGGGGTGCGCCCGGCCGCCGATACCGCGATCGAGACCGCCGAGGTCACGTCGCCTTCCGTCGATGCGCTGGACCGGCTCTACCGGCCGCAGGTCCTCGACGCGCCGGTGCTGACGCCGCGCGACGGGCCCATCGGCATGATCGACCCCGACGAGACCGGCCTGCTGGCCGCCCCGGCCGCGCCGCAACTGGCGATGGCCGAGGCCGACCCGGTGGCCCCGGTGCAGGTCGTTGCCGATGCCGCCCCCGATGTGGCGGTCATCGCGACCGCCGCCGCCTGGGTGCGGGTGCGCGCCGCGGACGGCACGATCCTGCTCGAAAAGATAATGGAACCCGGCGAGCGGTTCGCCCTGCCCGAGAGCGAGGCCCCGCCGGTGCTGCGCGCGGGCGCGGCGGGTTCGGTCTTCTTCTCGGTCGGCGGCACCATCTACGGACCGGCGGGCACCGCGGGGGCCGTGGCGTCGAACGTGGAACTCAGCCCCGAGGCGCTGCGCGAGCGGTACCAGATGGCCGATCTCGAGGCCGACCCCGGTCTGGCTGCCGTGGTCAACGTCGCCAACGCCGAAGACTGAGCGGGCACGCCCTGCGGCGGGCTTTGTCGGTCACGGACCATTGCCGCGCGGGACCGCGCGGCTTAGGTTGACACACAAGCTGTCACTGAAGCGGAACCTGTCCAGATGTCCCTGAATGCCGTTCGTCCCTGGCGCACCATCGAGCGCCGCAAGTCGCGTCAGATCATGGTCGGGCCGGTGCCTGTCGGAGGCGATGCCCCGATCTCGGTCCAGACGATGACCAACACCGTAACCACCGATGTCCGGGGCACCATCGAACAGGTGCAGCGCTGCGCCGAGGCGGGTGCGGACATCGTGCGGATCTCGGTGCCGGACCAGGACTCGAGCCGGGCGCTGAAGGAGATCGTGAAGGAAAGCCCGGTCCCGATCGTCGCGGACATCCACTTCCACTACAAGCGCGGCATCGAGGCCGCCGAGGCCGGGGCCGCCTGCCTGCGGATCAACCCCGGCAACATCGGGGATGCCAGCCGCGTCCGCGAGGTGATCAAGGCCGCGCGGGACCACAACTGCTCGATCCGGATCGGGGTGAACGCGGGGTCGCTGGAAAAGCACCTGCTCGACAAGTACGGCGAACCCTGCCCGGAGGCGATGATCGAGAGCGGTCTCGACCACATCCGCATCCTGCAGGACAACGACTTCCACGAGTTCAAGATTTCCTGCAAGGCCTCCGACGTGTTCCTCGCGGCGGCCGCCTATCAGGGGCTGGCCGATGCCACCGACGCGCCGATCCACCTCGGGATCACCGAGGCGGGCGGGCTGATGTCCGGGACGATCAAGTCCGCGATCGGCCTCGGCAACCTGCTGTGGATGGGGATCGGGGATACGATCCGGGTGTCGCTCTCGGCCGATCCGGTCGAGGAGGTGAAGGTCGGGTACGAGATCCTCAAGTCGCTCGGCCTGCGCCACCGGGGGGTGAACATCATTTCCTGCCCGTCCTGCGCGCGGCAGGGCTTCGATGTCATCAAGACCGTCGAGGCGCTGGAGAAGCGACTGGAGCACATCAAGACGCCGATGAGCCTGTCGATCATCGGCTGCGTGGTGAACGGGCCGGGCGAGGCGCTGATGACCGATGTCGGGTTCACCGGCGGCGGCGCGGGGTCCGGCATGGTCTACCTGGCCGGCAAGCAGAGCCACAAGATGTCGAACGACCGGATGATCGACCACATCGTGGAGCAGGTCGAGAAGAAGGCGGCCGAACTGGACGCGGCGGCCGCCGCTGCGGCGGCCTCGGAGGCTGACCCGGTCGGCTGAGGTCGCTCCGGTCCGGGGGCGTCGCGGGGGCCATGCGCCTCGACCGCGCCTAAAAATTTTAGGCAGCGGCCCCTGGATGGCCGGTGTCGCCAGAAAACCCCTTTCTTTTCAAGGGCAGGATGGGCCGATTTCCGGCCAGAACCGTCCGATCCTAAAATTTTTAGGACGGTGAGAGGGGGAAAGGGGACGCGGGCAGCGTCGGACCTCTCCCACAGGTCGGTGGGGCCTTCGGCCCATAGCCTTCTGTCCTGACTTGCCGCGCCCGATCTCGTCCCGCCGCGCCCGTCTCAGCCCGCGTCGGCGACGACCCGGGCGAGGCGGCAGAACTCTTCCAGCGACAGGGTCTCGGCCCGCCGCGTGGGGTCGATCCCGGCCTCCTCCAGCAGCGCCTCCATGCGCGGGTGGACGCCCTTCAGCGCCGCCCGCAGCATCTTGCGGCGCTGGTTGAACCCGGCCGCCGTCAGCCGGGACAGGACCTGCGGATCGGCGGGGAAGCGCGGCTCGGGCAGGGCGGTCAGGTGGACGACGGCGGACGAGATCTTGGGCGGCGGGGTGAACGCCTCGGGCGGCAGCGTCAGCACGATGCGCGCCTCGCAGCGCCACTGGGCCAGCAGGGCGAGGCGGCCGTAGGCCTTGCTGCCGGGCCGCGCCACGATCCGGTCGGCCACCTCGCGCTGGAACATCAGCGTCAGCGAGGACCAGACCGGCGGCCAGGCGGACGGGGTCAGCCAGCGGACCAGCAGTTCGGTGCCGACGTTGTAGGGCAGGTTGGCCACCACCCGGATCGGCGGCGTCAGGTGGGCCAGCGGGTCCACCTCCAGCGCGTCGGCGTTCAGGACGGTCAGCCGGCCGGGCCAGTGGGCGGCGACCTCCTCCAGCGCGGGCAGGCAGCGGGCATCCTTCTCGACCGCAAGCACGCGGCGCGCGCCGGAGGCCAGCAGGCCCCGCGTCAGCCCGCCGGGGCCGGGCCCGATCTCCAGCACGTCGCACGCGGTCAGGTCGCCCGCCTGCCGGGCGATCTTGGCGGTCAGGTTCAGGTCGAGGAGGAAGTTCTGTCCCAGCGCTTTCTTCGCCGACAGGCCGTGGGTGGCAATCACCTCGCGGAGCGGCGGCAGACCGTCGAGCGCGGCCATCAGTGCCCCCCGTGGGCGGCGCGGGCGGCGGCCATGTGGCGGGCGAGGCGCAGCGCGGCCAGCGTGCTGGTGACGTCCGCCTGTCCTTTTCCGGCGATGTCGAAGGCGGTGCCGTGGTCGGGCGAGGTGCGGATGAAGGGCAGGCCGAGGGTGACGTTCACGCCGCCCGCGAAATCGAGCGCCTTGATCGGGATCAGCGCCTGGTCGTGATACATGCAGACGGCGGCGTCATAGGTCGCGCGGGCCGCGTCGTGGAACATCGTGTCGGCGGAGCGGGGGCCGGTCACGTCCATCCCCTCGGCGCGCAGGCGGTCGAGGGCCGGGCCGATGACCTCGATTTCCTCGCGTCCGATGGTCCCGCCTTCGCCCGCGTGCGGGTTCAGGCCCGCCACCGCGAGGCGCGGCCGGGCGATGCCGAAGTCGTGGATCAGCGTGTGATGGGTGATCCGCAGAGTGGCGTCGAGCAGCTCGGGCGTCAGCAGGCCCGGCACGCGGGCGAGCGGTTCGTGGATCGTGACGGGCACCACCCGAAGCACGTCGCTGGCCAGCATCATCACGACGCGGTCCACGCCCGCGAGATGGGCGAGGAACTCGGTATGGCCGGGAAAGGCGAAGGCGGCGCCGTCCTTCAGGGCCTTCTTGTGGATGGGCAGCGTGGTCAGGGCGGCGGCGGCGCCGTCCTCGACGAAGCGGACGCCGGTTTCGATGGCGGCCAGCACGCCCGGCGCGTTCTCGGGGCGCGGGGTGCCCGGGATGCGGGGGCCGCCGAAGGCCAGCGGCCAGACGGGCAGGCCGTGGCGGGCGGCGCGGGCGGTCTCGGACGGGTCGTCGATCACCGCGCGGGGCGTGTCCCCGGGCAGGTGGTCGGGGTCACCGATCCAGAAGAACGGAAGGCTGTCCCCCAGCGCCCGCCAGGCCAGTCCGGCCAGTTCCGGGCCGATCCCCGCAGGTTCGCCGCAACTTACGGCGATCGGGGCCACGGGCGCGGCGGAGCGGTCGGGACCCGGCGCGGTCTCGGTCTTCGGGTCGGGGTCGGTGTCGAGCATCGCGGTCCCGCGCCGCCGCTCAGGGGCGCGAGAAGAAGGCGTCGGCGCGCAGGCTGTCGAGATAGGCGTCCGAGATCGAAGCGAGGCGCTGGTTGAAGAGCTCCAGCCGGGCGCGCTCGCGGACCTCTTCCGGGCTTTGCTCGTCGGTGGGGGCCACCGAGCGGCCGCAGAGCATCAGGAAGAGCGTCGTGGTGCCGTTGTTGCGGGTCAGCACCGACGAGGTTTCGCCCGGGTCCATCGTGGCCAGTTCCAGCGCCACGTCCCGCGGCAGGGCCGAGACCGGGGTGGTCTGGCGGCTGAGGCTGTCCTCGCGCCCGCCGCGCACCAGCGGGTGCAGCGAGCTGCAGCTGTCGGCGGCGTCGGCGATGCGGGCCGCCTCGGCCTGCGCCTCCGGGCCGGTGCCGGGGATGGCGATGCTGGTGTAATCGACGCGCACGTTGCCTGCCGGGTTCGGGCCGACTTCCTGCAGGCCGCGCAGCAGGAAGACCGCGATGGCGTTGTCGCCCACCGGCACCGGGTCGGAGACCTCGCCGGGCCGCAGGGTCAGCAGGATCGGGGTCAGCTGCGGCGGGATGTTGGAGAGGTCCAGCCACTCGTCCATCCGTCCGCCGGTGGTGCGTTCGGGCGCGACCGAGAACTGCCGCGCGGCGTCGGCGAAGGCGGCTTCGCCGCGCACCTGCGCCTTCAGGTCCCGGGCCAGCTCGAAGCTGCGGTCGATCTCGCCTTCCTGTTCGGGGCGTGCGGGCAGAACGATGCGCGACAGCAGCACGCGGGCCGAGGTGGTCGTTGCGTTCGAGGCCAGCTGGCGGTCCACCTCGGCCTTGGTCACCCGGGCCTGGCCGCTGAAGCGGCTGCGGACGAATTCGCGCCACATCATGCCGGCGTAGACGAAACTGCGGAAGGTCTCCGGCGCGATCCCGCGCTGGCCGAGGATGCCGACGAAGGCATTCAGGTCCAGGTTGAAGCGCTGGGTGTATTCTTCCATCGCCGCCTGAAGCTCGTCTCCGGTGATGCTGATTCCGGCGGCCTCGGCGGCCTGCACCTGCAGGCGCTCGTCGATCAGGGCGTCCTCGGCGGCCTTTTCCAGGTCGCCCGGCGCGCGCAGCAGGCGCAGGAACTCGACGCGCTGGTCGACCTCGTAACGGGTGATGACGCGACCGTTGATCTTCACCACCGGCGCAAAGAGATTCTGCGCCGCGGCCGGGCTTGTCATCCCGTCGGGCAGCCCGAAGGCGGCGAGGCTCAGGGCGAGCACGGAAAGCGGGCGGGTCAGGCGGCGGCGAAGGGTCATGTCAGCTCGTCTCGTCCTTGTCGTTCAGTGCCCGGGGTTGACCCCGGTGCGCGGCGGGGCCCAGGCCCTCACCCGTTGCAGGACCGGCGGGCCGACCGCGAGGCGGGCCGGTTGCCGATACCGTCGAGCGAGACCACGAGGCCGAAGTCCGTCGTCGCCTGCACGTTAGCCGAAGAGGTAAAGCGCCGCGAGAGGGAAAGGTCGACGGTGATGCATTCCATCCGGTAGGCGAAGCCGATCCCGGCGGCGCGGGTGCTGTCGGCGGTCAGGTCACCGTCGAACTGCAACTCGCCCGACGCGAAGGCGTGGCGGTAGGTCAGGAAAAGGGTGTTCGAGCCGCCGGTGGTCACGTTGGGCGTGAAGGTCAGGTCGGCGCGGTCACCGAGCACGACGAAGTAGGGCAGGGCGATCCCGGTGCCGATGTTCGATGTTGTGCGCAGCGAGGGCACGAGGAAGCCGGTCGCGCGCTGCAGGGTCGGATCGGGCAGGCGCAGGTAGGGGGTGTAGAGCACCGGAACGCCGGCGATCTCGAGCCGGGCATTGCGGAAGTAGAGCTGCCGCTCTTCCTGGTCATGCCGCACCGTCTTCGCGCGGATCTGCCAGAGCGGGACCGGGTTCGCGGCGCAGACCTCGCAGGACGAGGCCACGGTGTCGGTGGCCTCGGTGTAGCGGGCCTCGCTGCGGCGGATCTCGCGGGCGGCGACCTGCATCTGGCGATCGAGCACGAGCCGGGCCGATCGCAGCAGGCCGTCGCGCAGCTCGCTGTCGAGCTCGGCCTCGTCGGCGAGGATCAGCACGCTGTCGCCCTGGGTCAGGGTGATCGGGCCGGTCAGGCTGATGCGGTCGCCGGTCCGGTCATAGACGACGCGCGTCGCCTGCAGGCGCCGGTCGCGGTAGAGGATCTCGACGGCCCCCTCGGCAACCAGCTGGCCCGCGCAGTTGGTGCGGATCGCGTTCGCGAGCAGCGTCGCGGTGTCCTGTGCCAGCAGCGGGGCCGGCAGCGCGACGAGCGCGGTCAGCGCCGTGGCCGCAAGGGCCCGGCGCAGGGCGCGGAGCGCGCGCGAAGAGGGGGTCAGGGGCGTCATCAGCCGTCTTCCGTGTGCAGCAGTAACCCGAGCGAAAGGAGTATGCCCGCGACGGGGGGAGCCCACGCCGCGAGAAGCACCGGGATTTTTCCGGTGTCGCCAAGGATTTGTGCGAACGACTTCATGAAGAACATGCCGAATCCAATAAGGATCGCGAGAAGCACCATCAAGCCGGTTTTGCCGAAACGGGTGTGACGCATGGTGAACCCGGCACCGATCAGCACCATAGCCGCCAGAAAGAGGGGGCTCGCCAGCTCCATGTGGAACCAGACCCGGTAGGCGCGCGCGCTGAAGCCGGCGGTCTCGAGCTTCTGGATGAAGGCGGGCAGGTCCCAGATCGCGATGGTCTCGGGCCGCGCGACGCCCTCCAGCAGCTGGTCCGGCGTCAGGTCGGTCGGCAGCGCGAGGCGCGGCAGGACCTCGGCCGTGGTCTCGGGGTTGCGGCCCGGGTCGATCGTCCAGCGCTTGACGTCCGAGAGCTGCCACTCGCCCGGGGTCAGGGTCGCTGCCGCCGCCTCGATCCGGGCGGTCGGCGTGCCCGCGTCGGCGAAGAACAGGAAGGTGACGTCGTCGAGCTTGCTGCCCTCGGAGGCGGCCCCGGTCGCGTGGATGACGATCTGCCCGCCCTCGGCGGCCTGCCGCAGCCACAGTCCCTCGGGCCCCAGCGACAGGGTCGAGGCCGCGCCGTAGAGCAACTCGCTGACGATCTGGTTGTAGCGTTCGGTCGTGGCGGCGATGATCGGGTTCAGCGCCACCGTCACCGTCAGTCCGATCAGGAACGCCACCAGCAAGGGTGCGCCGAGGCTGCGGATTGCCGAGCGTCCGGCGGCGCGGATCACCACCAGTTCCGAGGTCCGCGCGAGCCGCAGGAACAGCGTCACCGTGGCGATGATCATCAGGAGGGGCAGGATCAGGTGCAGGGTCTGGGGCGCGTTGAGCGCGGCGAGCCCGGCCGCCTCGCCCAGCGAGATCGACACGCGGTCGTAGCGCCGGACCTGCTCGACCATGTCGGTCAGGAAGATCAGGCCGCCGAAAATCCCCAGCACCGTGGCGAAGGTCCAGGCAAAGCGCCGCGCGAGGTAGAATTGCAGGGTCACGGTGCCGTCTCCGTCGGCGCGGCCCGGCGCAGGCGTAGCAACAGGATGCCGATCGAGGGCTGTTCCGCGAGCCACAGCATGCCGCCTAGGATGGCGAAGCCGACGAGCACCGGCGCATAGAGCACCGGCCAGACCGAGGCGGAGGCGAGTGCGGCGTTCTCGGCCGCGTTGTTGATCAGTTGCAGCGCCAGGAGGGCGAGTACGCCGGTCGCCACCTGTTGCCAGAACCCGAAGCGCGAAAAGCCCCCCATCAGGAGGGCGGCGAAGCCGATCCCGGCGATCGGGATGGCCGCCAGGGCCTTGGAAAAGCGGGTGTGGGCCTCGTGCAGCATCTGCGCCGGCGTGAAGCCGGTCAGCTCCTGGATCCGCGGGTCCGCGACCAGCAACAGGCGGGTCGGATAGGCGCGCAGGTCGCGGATGACCCGGCTGGTTTCCGGTACGAGGTCGTCGAGGTCGAACGCAAAATCGCGATACTTCAAGAGCGACAGGGTGCGGCTGCCGGACATTTCCTGCGCCAGCCCATCGACCATGATCAGGCGCGGGCCGTCGTCGGCGCGCACCAGAAGCGCCTGTTCGGCGGTGTAGACCACCTCGCGGTCGGGGGTCCGGCGGTCCGAGATCAGCACGCGCTCCAGCACAGCGTTGGCCCCGACCTTGCCGATGAAGATCGTCACGTTCGCCGTCGGATGCATGAACTTGCCTTCGTCGAGCAGGCGCGCGGTGACGTCCTCGGCGAGATCCGCCTCGCGGTAGGCCAGTTGGGTCCGGCTGACCGGCACCAGCAGGTTCGACAGGATCAGCATCAGGATGCAGACCAGCGTGCCCAGCACCAGCGCCGGGCGGATCAGCCGGAACGCCGAGATGCCGGTGGCACGCAGCACGACGATCTCGCTTTCGGTGGACAGCCGGTTGGCGACCTGCACGGTCGCGGCGAAGGCGGCGAGCGGCAGCACGATGAACATCAGGAAGGGGATCACGAGCAGCGAGAACTCGATGAAGACCGCGACGGACTGGCCGTCTCCGATCAGCCGGTCGAACAGCGACACCGCCCGGTTCACCCAGTAGATCAGGACGATCACCAGGGAGAAAAACCCGAACACGACCATAAGTTGGCCAAGTACGTAGCGATCGAACCGTGCCAGCATTCGCGCCGGTCTTCCTTGTCTGCCCCTCCGGCGACCCTAGCGGAAAAGGGCAGGCCCGCAAACTGCAATCTGGCCAAGCGGCACCGGGCTGCCTAGGTAGGATCAGGCATCAAGAACCAACCGGGAGCCCCGCCATGACCGACCTCGTCCCCCTCGATTTCGCCGCTCCGGACCTCGGCACGCTTGCCGACCTCGCAGGCTGCGTCGCGGTGCTGGTGCCGGAGACCGGTCAGCTCGACCCCGGCGCGCGCCGTCTGAACCGGCTCACGCGGGGCGCGGTCGAGCGGCTGGTCGCCTCGGAGGGGTTCGAGAAGGGCAAGCCGGGCGACGTGTTCTCTGTCGGATGGCCCGCGGGCATGGCCGCCGAGGCGCTGGTCGTCGTCAAGCTGCCGCGCAAGACCAGCGCGGCCGAGGCCCGGCGGGCGGGGGCGGCATTGGCCAAGGCCGCGGGCGGCAAGGCGCTGACGGTGCATGCCGGCAGCCACCCGATGGCCGCGGTCATCGCCGAGGGGATCACGCTGAGGACCTATTCCTACGACGAGGTGCGCACCGCGGAGGGCGAGCCTGCGAAACCGGTCACCCTGCTCTGCGCGAAGCCGGAGGAGATGGCCGCCGCCTATGCCCCGCTGCGCGCCGCCGCCGAAGGCGTGGTCTTCACCCGCGACCTGACCAACGCGCCCGCGAATGTGCTGACCACGACCGAGTTCGCCCGCCGGCTGACCGAGCTGCGCGCGCTCGGTCTCGAGGTCGAGGTGCTGGACGAGGCCGAGCTGGAGCGGCTGGGCATGCGCACGCTGCTCGGTGTCGGCCAGGGCTCGGAGAGCCCGAGCCACGTCGTCGTGATGCAGTGGAAGGGGGCCGAGGGCGCGCCCTTCGCCCTCGTCGGCAAAGGCGTCGTGTTCGATACCGGCGGCATCTCGATCAAGCCCGCAGCCGGCATGGAAGAGATGACGATGGACATGGGCGGCGCGGGCGTCGTGGCGGGGGTGATGAAGACGCTCGCGCTGCGCCAGGCGAAGGCGCATGTCGTGGGTCTCGTGGGCCTCGTCGAGAACATGCCCGACGGCCGGGCCCAGCGGCCGGGCGACGTCGTGCGCTCGATGAAGGGCGACACGGTCGAGGTGATCAACACCGACGCCGAGGGCCGCCTCGTGCTGGCCGACGTGCTGTGGTACGCGCAGGAACGGTTCCAGCCTTCGGGGATGATCGACCTCGCCACGCTGACCGGGGCGATCATCATCGCGCTCGGGCACGAGAAGGCCGGGGTCTTCGCCAATGACGACCGGCTCGCGGACGCGATCCTGACCGCCGCCGGGGCCGAGGACGAAGGCGCCTGGCGGATGCCGCTCGCCCCGGCCTACGACAAGCTGCTCAAGAGCCGGGTCGCCGACATGAAGAACGTCGGCGGGCGGCCGGGCGGCTCGATCACCGCGGCGCAGTTCCTGCAGCGCTTCGTGAAGGAGGGCACGCCCTGGGCGCATCTCGACATCGCGGGCGTGGCCTCGGTGTCGTCCGAGACCGCCTATGCGCCCGCGGGCGCCACGGGCTGGGGCGTGCGGGCGCTGAACCGGCTGATCCGCGACCGTTACGAGGGCTGAGGCCCGGCATGGGGGCCGCGTATTTCTACCACATGACCCGGACGCCGCTGGAGGCGACCCTGCCGATGCTGCTCGGCAAGTCGCTGGAGGCGGGCTGGCGCGTGCTGGTCCGCGCGCCCGATCCCGAGCGGCAGCGCTGGCTCGACGACATGCTGTGGCTGCGCCCCGAGGACGGCTTCCTGCCGCACGGGCTGGCGGGCGACCCGCGCGCCGCCGATCACCCGGTGCTGATCGCGGGACCGGAGGCGGCGCTCGGCGACCGCACGGCGCTGGTCTCGGTCGACGGCGCGGCGCTGTCGCCGGTCGAGGTGCAGGCGGCAGAGCGGGCGATGATCCTCTTCGACGGCCGCTCGGACAGCGCGGTGGCGCAGGCGCGGTCCCAGTGGCGCGCCCTGACCGAGGCGGGCTGCGGCGCGCAATACTGGGCGCAGGAGGACGGTGGCTGGATCAAGAAAAGCGAGAAGACCGGCGCGTAACCCCTTCTTCTTGGTGAAAATACTCCCGCCGGAGGCGTCGCGCGCAGCGCGACCGGAAATTCAGCGCGTCAGGATCAGCCGGTCGCGCGTCATCTCGATCCGGCTGAACCGGTTGAGATAGCTCATCCCCAGCAGCGATTTCTGCATGTCGCCGGAATTGACCACGGCGGGCACGAAGCGGTCGGTGATGCCGCCGACGCTGACCTCGGGCAGGCGGACATGGGCGGTCTCGACCCGCCCGTTGGCGGTCTGCGCCCGCCCGGTGAAGACCAGCGCCTCGGGCGAGAGCCCGACGCGCAGCGCGTCGGCCCGGCTGAGGACGAGGTCGCTCGCGCCGGTATCGACGATCATCGGCACCGGCACGCCGTTGATGCGCAGGATCAGGTGGTAATGGCCGTCCCCGGCGCGCGGGACCTCGATCCGGCCTTCCTCGGCGAAGACCGACTGGCGCGGCAGGCGGGTCTCGGACATGTCGGACCAGACGCCGTAGCCGACCACGATGGTGGCGAAGATGAAGAGCCAGGTCGCGCCCTGCTTCAGCATGGTCTTCAGGTGCCCGCGGCTTTGGATCGCGAGATAGCCGACCACCACGATGCCCAGCAGCACGAGGTAACCTGCCTGCATGACCTGATCGATGTGCATCTGACCCCTAGGCCCCGTCTCCCGAAGGAAAATGTAAGGCGGGCCTGACAGATTGGAAGGGTCAGCCGGGCACGAGGCCCACGGCGCGCAGGCCGTCGAGCACGAACTGCACCGCAAGGGCGGCGAGCAGCATCCCGAGCAGGCGGGTGACGACCGTGATGCCGGTATGGCCGAGGGCGCGTTGCAGCAGGCCTGCCCCGAGGAACAGCACCAGCACAACCCCGAGGACGGCGGCCATGACGCCGTGGATCGCCGCGAAATGCAACCAATCGCCAGGGCGCTGGCCGGTCAGCAGGATCATCGTCGCCAGCGCGCCGGGACCCGCGATCAGCGGCGTCGCCAGCGGGAAGACCGAGGGGTCCGGCAGCGTTTCGACCTTTTCCTCGCGGCGCTGGGTGCGGCGCTCGAAGAGCATGTCGAGGGCGGTCAGGAACAGCAGAAGCCCGCCCGCGATCCGGAAGGCGGGCATCGAGATGCCGACGAAGCCCAGCACCTTGTCGCCCGCCAGCCCGAAGAGGGTCAGCAGCACGAAACTGATGACGATGGCCCGCAGCCCGACCGCGCGCCGCTGCGCGGGCTCCATGCCCTGTGTCAGCGCCACGAAGAGCGGCGCCAGCCCGACCGGGTCGATCACCACGAAGAGGGTGACAAAAGCGGTGATGTAGAGGGCGGGATCCATGCGGGCCGGGATAGGCGGGGGCGGCGCGTCACGCAAGGGGGCGCGCCTGCGGCGGGAGTATTTTGGCCAAGAAGAAGGGCCGGGCGCGCTCAGAGGCGGCGGAAGGTGCTGACCTGGAAGCTCTGGGCGCGGCCCGCGGGGGTGGTGTGGATGACCCGCCGGGCCGAAAGAGGCGCGAAGCCCCCCGGCCGGTGACGCTCGAGCGTCGCGGCGAGGTCCGCGGGGGCGTAGCGCGTGACCGGCAGGCCCGAGCAGGTCTCCGGCCCGTCCGGGGCGAAGGTCGCGATGACCGCCTGCCCGCCCGGGCGCAGGGCGGCCGCGAGGCTGGCGACATAGGCGGCGCGGTCGGCCTCGGTCGCCATGAAGTGGAACACGGCCCGGTCATGCCACAGCGCGTAGTCCCGGTCCGGGGTCCAGCGCCTGAGATCGGCGGCGATCCACGTCACGTCCGCCGCCCGGTCCCCGAGTGCTGCGCGGGCGCGGTCGAGGGCTCTGGGCGAGAGGTCCAGCACCGTCACCGGGCCGAGGCCGCGGGCCAGCAGTTCCGCCGTCAGCGGCGATGCCCCGCCGCCGGCATCGAGCACCGGGTCGCCGGGGGCGAGGGCTGAGAGGACGTCGGGCAGCGTTTCGGACGCGCCGGGATTGGCCCAGGGCAGCGTTTCGGGCGCGCGGGCGGAATAGGCTGCGTCCCAGTGGGCGGCGCCGGACACCATCGGACCCTCAGGCTTCGAGCGCGGTGATCATCTCGACCCGGGTCTGGTGGCGGCCGCCCTCGAACCGGGCGCCGAGGAAGGCGTCGACGATCTCGAGCGCGAGGCCCTCGCCCACCACACGCGCGCCGAGCGACAGCATGTTGGCGTCGTTGTGGGCGCGGATCATGCGGGCCGAGAACGGGTCCGAGCAGACGCCGCAGCGGATGCCCTTCACCTTGTTCGCGGCCATCATGATGCCCTGCCCGGTGCCGCAGAGGATGATCCCGAGCGCGCAGTCGCCGGAGGCCACGCGGCGGGCGGCCGCTTCGCCATGGGCGGGGTAATGGGTGCTCTCGGTCGTGGTCGGGCCGATGTCGACCACCTCGTGGCCCATGTCGGCGAGGTGGGCGGCGATGGCGGCGCGCAGCGCAAGGGCGGCGTGGTCGCTGGACAGGACGATGCGGATCGGCGGGGTCATGGGCGGGCCTCGGGTCAGGGATCGGGTCGGGCGGGGTCAGGCCGCCTGTTCGGCGGCGTCGAGTTTTTCCTGGGCGGCCACCCACAGCGCCTCGGCGCGGGCGAGCCCTTCCATGATCTCGGCATACTTGCGGTTGAGCGTTTCCAGCATGCCGGCCTGGGCGCTGTCGTAGAGACCGGGATCGGCGAGGCGGGCGGCGAGTTTCTCGCGCATCTCCTCGATCTTGGCGACGCGCTCCTCGCATCGGCGCACGTCGGCGCGCAGCGCGAGGATGGTGTCCCGCGACGGGCGCGGCGCGGCGATCTTCTCGTCTTTCCGGGCTTTTGCGGGCTGATCCTCGTCTTTCGGCTGCAGCAGGAAGCGGCGGTAGGCCTCGAGGTCGTCCTCGAAGGGCGTCACGCGGCCGTCCTGCACCAGCCAGAGCCGGTCGGCGACGAGGCCGAGCAGGTGCATGTCGTGGCTGACGAGGATCACCGCCCCGGAATAGGCGGTCAGCGCCTCGACCAGCGCCTCGCGGCTCTCGATGTCGAGGTGGTTCGTCGGTTCGTCGAGAATCAGCAGGTGCGGCGCGTCGAGGGTCGCCAGCAGCAGGGACAGCCGGGCCTTCTGGCCGCCCGACAGCCGCCCGACCTCGGTTTCCGCCTGTTCGGCGAAGAGGCCGAACCCCGCCAGCCGGGCGCGCAGCTTCGGCGGGGCCTCGCCGGGGCGGGTGCGCAGCAGGTGCTGGAGCGGGGTTTCCTCGATCCGCAGCTCGTCGACCTGGTGCTGGGCGAAATAGCCGATGCGCAGCTTCGACGAGCGGGTGATCTTGCCCTCCTCGGGGGCGAGCTTGCCCGCGAGCAGCTTCGACAGGGTGGACTTGCCCTCGCCGTTGCGGCCGAGCAGCG
>JAUIAU010000113.1 GCA_030425185.1 Alphaproteobacteria bacterium | reverse complement strand
AGACCGACCGGGGCGTGATCGTGCCCGATTTCTACCAGGTGCGCTTCGGGGCCTTCGTGGTCTGCGTCCCGTTCACCGTGTCGGGCGAGGTGCTGACGCTCCGGACCTACAAGCACGGGCTGGGCCGTGTCAGCACGACCTTCCCGGCAGGCTACATCGATCCGGGCGAGGACCCGGCCGAGGCGATGGCGCGCGAGCTGATGGAGGAGACCGGCTACCGGGCCGGGCGGCTGGTCGAACTGGGCCGCTTCATCGACAACGGCAACCAGGTCGGCAGTACCGGGACCTATTTCGCGGCCTTCGACTGCGTGCCGGAACGCGCGCCTGACGCGGGCGACCTGGAGACGATGGAGGTGGTGCCGCTGACGCCGGCCGAGCTCGAGTCCCGGCTGGCAGTGGGCGACATGCCGATCCTGCACCACGCCGCCGCCTGGATGATGGCGGCGCGGCGGATCGGGGAGGTCAGTCCGCCGGGACCTTGACCGCGTCCATCGCGGCCAGCACGAGCGGGGAGAGGCCGGTGCCCCCGGCCTCGACATGCGCGGCGAGTTGTGCGCGCATCCGGGGCTCCCAGAAATCGTTGATGTGCGCCGCGATCTTGCCGGGGGCGTCCTCGCCCGGCTGGGTGGCGAAGAACGTGGCGATCTGGTTCGCCATATGGACCATCTTCTCAGGCGACATGGGATTCGGCTCCGGTCAGGATTCGGTCGGGATGGGTGTAGAGGTCAAAGCCCTGCCCGCGGGCCTGCGCGACGAGGGTCAGGCCCGCGTCCTCGGCCAGGCGCAGGGCATGGGCGGTGGGGGCCGAGACGCCGATCAGCACAGGGGCGCCCGCCATCACGCATTTCTGCACCATGTCGAGCGACAGGCGGCTGGTGACCACGATTGCGCCGGTGGCGGAGTCTTCCTCCGCCCGCGCGAGCGCGCCGATCAGCTTGTCGAGGGCGTTGTGGCGCCCGACATCCTCGCGCGCGGTCACGAGGCCTGTGCCGGGACGCAGGAAGCCCGCCGCATGCACCGCGCGGGTGCGGTCATGGAGCGGCTGGCGCCCGGTCAGCGCGGTTCCGGCGGCGTCGATCTCGGCCGCGGTGAAGCGCAGCGGGCCGCCGTCCAGCCGGGGCAGGGGGCGCAGCGCGGCGTCGAGACTGTCGATCCCGCAGAGCCCGCAGCCGACCGGCCCGGTCATCGCCCGGCGGCGGGCCGCCAGCGCCTCGGCCCGGTCGTCGGCCAGCCACATCCGGGCCTCGATCCCCGCGTCGTGGGCGACGACCTCGAGGCTGTCGATCTCGGCCGGGTCGGCGATCACGCCTTCGGAGAGCGAGAATCCCAGCGCGAAGTCCTCGATGTCCTGCGGGCTCGCCATCATCACGGCCTGCGTGGAGCCGTTGTAGACCAGCGCGACGGGGGTTTCCTCGGGCAGTGTGACGGTCACGCCGCGGGCCACGCCGCCCCGCACCGCCAGTCCCTGCGCCGTCCGCACCGCGCCGGTCATCGCCTCACTCCGCCGCGGGCAGGATGCGGCGCGCGCGCTCGGCCTGCGCGGCATAGTCCTCCTGCCACTCGGACGGCCCGTTCGACAGCGCCACCTGCACGGAGGTCACCTTGTACTCGGGGCAGTTCGTCGCCCAGTCCGAGTAGTCGGTGGTGATCACGTTGGCCTGCGTGTCGGGGTGGTGGAAGGTGGTGTAGACCACGCCGGGGCTGACCCGGTCGGTGATCTTCGCGCGCAGCGTCGTCTCGCCCGAGCGCGAGGCAAGGCGCACCCAGTCGCCGTCCTTGACGCCGCGGTTCTCGGCGTCGTGGGGATGGATCTCCAGCACGTCCTCGGCATGCCAGACCGTGTTCGCGGTCCGCCGGGTCTGCGCGCCGACGTTGTACTGGGACAGGATCCGCCCGGTGGTCAGCAGCAGCGGGAATCGCGGCCCGGTCCGTTCGTCGGTGGCGACGTACTCGGTGACGATGAAGCGCCCCTTGCCGCGAACGAAGCCGTCGACGTGCATCAGCGGCGTGCCGTCCGGGTTGGCCTCATTGCAGGGCCACTGGACCGAGCCCTTTTCCTCGAGCAGCTCGTAGGTGACGCCCGCGAAGCTGGGGGTGGTGGCGGCGATCTCGGCCATCACCTCGGCCGGGTGGGTATAGGTCCAGCCAGCGCCCATGGCATTCGCCAGCATCTGGGTGATTTCCCAGTCGGCATAGCCGTTGCGCGGCGCCATCACCTTGCGCACCCGGTTGATGCGGCGCTCGGCGTTGGTGAAGGTGCCGTCCTTCTCGAGGAAGGTCGAGCCGGGCAGGAAGACATGGGCGTAGTTCGCGGTCTCGTTCAGAAACAGGTCGTGGACGATCACGCACTCCATCGCGGCGAGGCCCGCGGCGACGTGCTTGGTGTCGGGGTCGGATTGCAGGATGTCCTCGCCCTGGCAGTAGAGCCCCTTGAAGGTGCCATCCACCGCGGCGTCCAGCATGTTCGGGATGCGCAGGCCCGGCTCGGGGTCGATCTCGACGCCCCAGGCCTGGCGGAAGATGTCGCGCACGTCGTCGCGCTTGACGTGCCGGTAGCCCGGCAGTTCGTGCGGGAAGCTGCCCATGTCGCAGGAGCCCTGCACGTTGTTCTGGCCGCGCAGCGGGTTCACGCCGACACCCTTGCGGCCGACGTTGCCGGTCAGCATGGCGAGGTTCGCGATGCCCATCACGGTGGTCGAGCCCTGGCTGTGCTCGGTCACGCCGAGGCCGTAGTAGATCGCGCCGTTGCCGCCGGTGGCAAAGGTGCGGGCCGCGGCGCGCAGCTCGTCCGCAGGAACGCCGGTCAGCAGCGCGGTCGCCTCCGGGCTGTGGCGCGGGTCGGAGACGAACTCGGCATATTCCCGGAACTCGTCCCAGTCGCAGCGCTCGCGGATATAGGCCTCGTCCATCAGCCCTTCGGTGACGATGACATGGGCGAGCGCCGTGACCACGGCGACGTTGGTGCCGGGGCGCAGGGCGAGGTGATGCGCGGCCTCGACATGGGCGGATTTCACGAGGTCGATCCGGCGCGGGTCGATCACGATCAGCTTCGCGCCCTGCCGCAGGCGCTTCTTCAGCCGCGAGGCGAAGACCGGATGCCCGTCGGTCGGGTTCGCGCCGATCACGATGACGACGTCGGTGTGCTCGACCGAGTCGAAGTCCTGCGTGCCCGCCGAGGTGCCGAAGGTCTGCCCCAGCCCGTAGCCGGTGGGCGAATGGCAGACCCGCGCGCAGGTGTCGGTGTTGTTGTTGCCGAAGACCGCCCGGGCCAGCTTCTGGACGAGGAAGGTCTCCTCGTTGGTGCAGCGGCTCGAGGTGATGACCCCGATCGACTTGCGGCCGTGGGTTTCCTGCAGGCCGCGCAGCTTGGTCGCGGCAAAGCCGATCGCCTCGGCCCAGGACACTTCGCGCCACGGCTCGTCGATCCGGTCGCGGATCATCGGGTTCAGGATGCGGTCGCGGTGGGTGGCATAGCCCCAGGCGAAGCGGCCCTTCACGCAGGAATGGCCCCGGTTCGCCTTGCCGTGCTTCCAGGGCACCATGCGCACCAGTTCGTCGCCGTTCAGTTCCGCCTTGAACGAGCAGCCGACGCCGCAATAGGCGCAGGTGGTCACCACCGAGCGGGTGGGGGTGCCCAGTTCGATCACCGACTTTTCCTGCAGGGTCGCGGTCGGGCAAGCCTGCACGCAGGCGCCGCAGGACACGCAGTCCGAGGACAGGAAGTCGTCGCCCGCTGCCCCGGCGGAGACGCGGCTGTCGAACCCGCGACCCTCGATGGTCAGCGCGAAGGTGCCCTGCACCTCCTCGCAGGCCCGTACGCAGCGCGAGCAGACGATGCATTTCGACGGGTCATAGGTGAAGTAGGGGTTCGAATCGTCCTTCGGCAGCCACTCCGGGTTCGCCTCGCCGCTGGTGTTGCGGGGCGCGAAGTGGTTGGCGAGCCCGGTCTCGGCCAGGGCGGTGTAGCGCACGTCGCGCAGGCCGACCGCGCCCGCCATGTCCTGCAACTCGCAATCGCCGTTCGCGGCGCAGGTCAGGCAGTCGAGCGGGTGGTCCGAGATATAGAGTTCCATCACCCCCTTGCGGATCTTTTTCACCTTCGCGGACTGGGTGTGCACGACCATGCCCGGCGCGACCGGCGTGGTGCAGGAGGCGGGCGTGCCGCGCCGCCCCTCGATCTCGACCACGCAGAGACGGCAGGAGCCGAACGCCTCGAGACTGTCGGTGGCGCAGAGCTTCGGGATCTGCAGCCCGGCCTCGGCCGCGGCCCGCATGACGCTGGTGCCCGCGGGCACGGTGACCTCGAAGCCGTCGATGGTCAGCGTCACGGGCTTGCCCTCGCGGGCGGGGGTGCCCATGTCGCGGTCCGCGTCCCAGGGAATGATGAAGTCTTTCATGGTCGTCCTCCGCCCTTCTTCCTGGCGAAAATACTCCGGGGGTCCGGGGGCAGCGCCCCCGGCGCCCGTCACTCGGCGGCCACGCGGGGCGCGGCGAACTCGTCGGGGAACTGCTCCAGCGCGCTCAGGACCGGGTAGGGCGTGAAGCCCCCGAGCGCGCAGAGCGAGCCGTCCTTCATCGTGGCACAGAGATCGGTCAGCAGCGGGAT
>JAUIAU010000112.1 GCA_030425185.1 Alphaproteobacteria bacterium | reverse complement strand
CGCCCCCGAGAGCGGCGAGGCGGCGCCCGGCTTCCCGGCGCTGGCGCGGCCCGGAGGGGCGGCATGAGTATTTTTGCCAAGAAGAAGACAGGGGACGCGCGATGACGGCGCTGCCGGATCGGGTGGACAAGAAGCTGGGGCTGGTGATCGACCTCGACACCTGCGTCGGCTGTCATGCCTGCGTGGTGGCCTGCAAGGGCTGGAACGACCAGGGCTACGGCGCACCGCTGAGCGATCAGGACCCCTGTGGGGCGGCGCCCTCGGGAACCTTCCTGAACCGGGTGCATTCCTACGAGATCACGCCGCCCGACGCCCCGGCGCAGATCGTGCACTTCCCGAAGTCCTGCCTGCATTGCGACAACGCGCCCTGCGTCACGGTCTGCCCGACCGGCGCGAGCTACAAGCGCCGCGAGGACGGGATCGTGCTGGTCAACGAGAGCGCCTGCATCGGCTGCGGACTGTGCGCCTGGGCCTGCCCCTATGGCGCGCGCGAGATGGACGCGGACGCGGGCGTGATGAAGAAATGCACGCTCTGCGTGGACCGGATCTACAACGAGACCCTGCCCGAGGAAGACCGTCAGCCCGCCTGCGTCCGGACCTGTCCGGCGGGCGCGCGGCATTTCGGCGACCTGAGCGACCCCGCGTCGGACGTCTCGCAGCTGGTCGCGGCGCGCGGCGGGCTGGACCTGATGCCCGAGATGGGCACGAAGCCGGTCAACGCCTACCTGCCGCCTCGTCCTAAGACCGATGCCGCGCCCGAGTTCGACGTGCTGGCGCCCTTCCTGGAGCCGGTCGCGGAGGATGCGGGCGGGTTCCTCGGCTGGCTGGACCGGACCCTGTCGAAGATGCCCGGCTGAGGAGCGCGCGATGCACCCCGCCCCGTCCCTGATCCTGTTCACCACCCTGTCCGGCCTCGGGTTCGGACTGCTGGCCTTCCTGTGCCTCGGCCTGCCGGATGCGCGCGGGCTGACGGCGGTCCTGTGGTTCGGGGCTGGCTTCGCGCTGGCAGGCGGCGGGCTGCTGGCCTCGACCACCCATCTCGGCAATCCGCAGCGGGCGTGGCGCGCCTTTACCCAGTGGCAGACCAGCTGGCTGAGCCGCGAGGCCTGGCTGTCGGTGATTGCGCTCGCCGCGGCGGGCGGCGTGGCGCTGGGGCGCGTTTTCTTCGACCTGCCGATGACCGGTCTCGGCACCGTGGCGGCGGGGCTGGCGCTGGCCACGGTCGCCTCCACCGCGATGATCTATGCCCAGCTGAAGACGGTACCGCGCTGGAACCACTGGACCACGCCCGCGCTGTTCCTGTCGATGGCGCTTGCGGGCGGCGCGCTGCTGGCGGGCCAGATGACGGTCGCGCCGGTCCTGCTGCTTCTGGCGGGCGCGGTGCAACTGCTGGCGTGGCGCACCGGCGACGGGCGGTTCGCGGCGCGCGGACACGGGCTGACGAGCGCCACGCGGCTGGAGGGCGGCAAGGTCCGGAGTTTCGCGCCGCCGCACACAGGGTCGAACTACCTGCTGCGCGAGATGGTGCACCAGGTCGGGCGGCGCCACGCGCGCAAGCTGCGGTCGCTGGCGCTGATCTTCGGGTTCCTCGCGCCGGCCCTGCTGTGCCTGACCGCGCATCCCCTTGCGCTGGCACTGGCGGTGCTCAGCCATGCCGGCGGGGCGATGGCGGGGCGCTGGTTGTTCTTCGCGGAGGCCGAGCATGTCGTGGGCCTCTATTACGGCTATCACGAGGCGGGCGCGCGATGACGGCGACGATCGGGGTCTTCGGGCAGCTGGAGGACGGCACCGAGGTGCTGTCGGTGGAGATCGGCACCGGTCCCCTGCGGGTCGGGCTGCTGACCTGGGGCGCGGTGATCGGCGACGTGCGCCTCGCGGGCGGGCCGGGGCCGCTGACGCTGGGCGGCCCTACGCTGGGGGGCTACCGGGGACCGATGTCGAGCTTCGGCTCGCTGATCGGGCCGGTGGTCAACCGCATCCGTGACGCCGAGGCCCCGATCGGGGGGCGGATGCACCGGTTCGAGGCCAATCTAGACGGGCAGCACACCAAGCATGGCGGCAGCCGCGCCACCTACAAGCAGGCCTGGCGGCTGATCGAGTCCAGTCCGGACCACGCGCTGATGGAGATCCACCTGCCCGACGGGCTGTCGGGATTTCCGGGCAACCGCACGATCCGGGCGGACTACCGGGTGACCGGCACGCGGCTCGACATGGTGGTGATCGGAACCACCGACGCGCCGACGCTGATGAACCTCGCCAATCACAGCTACTGGAACCTCGACGCCACGGACAGCGTGGCGGGGCACCTGCTGGAGATTGCCGCCGACCGGATCACGGTCAACGGCGACGACCTGATGGTCACCGGCGAGATCGCCCCGGTCGCGGGCACGCGGCACGACTTCCGCACGGCGCGGCGCTTCGAGCCTTCCGCGGACAACCGCTTCGACGTGAACTACTGCCTGGGCGACGCGCGGCGGCCGCTCAGTTTCGCAGCGCGGCTGACCGGGCAGCATGGCGTGACGATGGAGATGTGGACGACCGAGCCGGGCCTGCAGGTCTTCGATCTCGGGACCTTCGACACCGCGCCGCACCCGGGACATCACGGGGCGCCCTACCCGAGCTTTGCCGGGATCGCGCTCGAGGCGCAGGGCTGGCCGGATGCCGCCAAGCACCCGGACTGGCCGCAGATCGAGGTGACGCCGCAGCAGCCCTACCACCAGCACACGGCCTGGGTCTTCGGGCAGGCGTGAGGGGTCAGGCGCCCCCGGCGGCGCGGAACCAGCGCACGATCGCGGCGCGTTCCTCGGGTTCCATGTAGCTGAGGTTTCCGGGCGGCATCGCGTGGCTGACCCCGGCCTGCAGATAGACCGAGCGCGCGTGCAGCAGCAGGTCTTCCGGCGTCTCCAGCTTCACGCCCTTCGGCGCCCAGTAGAGACCTGGCCAGCCCGGCTCGGCGGCGTGGCACATCGAGCAGCGCCCGAGGACGATGTTCTGAACATCCTCGAAGCCCTCCGCCTGCGCGTATTTCTGCAGCCCGGCCGGCACCGCCTGCGCGGCGTCGTAGTCGCGCTCTTCCGGGATACCGGCGGTCGAGAGCCAGACGATCAGGAAGAACAGCATCGCGGTGATCGCCCAGGTCCACCACGGCTCGCCCTTCTTGGCGTGCATCGTGTTGAAGAAATGCCGGATCGAGACCCCCATCAGGAACACGAGCGCCGCGATCAGCCAGTTCCACGGCGAGGCGAAGACCAGCGGATAGTGGTTCGACAGCATCAGGAACAGGACCGGCAGCGTCAGATAGTTGTTGTGGGTCGAGCGCAGCTTGGCGATCTTGCCGTACTTCGCATCGGGCGTCCGCCCGGCCTTGAGGTCGGCGACCACGATCTTCTGGTTCGGGATGATGATCATGAAGACGTTCGCGCTCATGATCGTGGCGGTGAAGGCCCCGAGGTGCAGCAGCGCGGCACGGCCCGAGAAGACCTGCGTGTACCCCCAGGCCATGACGACGAGCACGGCGAACAGCAGCACCATCAGCAGCGTCGGGTTCTCGCCCAGCGGCGACTTGCACAGCGCGTCGTAGATCACCCAGCCGATCACCAGCGACCCGGCCGAGATCGCGATGGCCTGCCAGACCGCGAGGTCCATCACGTTCGGATCGATCAGGAACAGTTCCGCCCCCGACCAGTAGACGAGGGTCAGCAGCGCGAAGCCCGACAGCCAGGTCGCGTAGCTCTCCCATTTGAACCAGGTCAGATGCTCGGGCAGGCGCTCGGGCGCCACCATGTATTTGGTCACATGGTAGAAGCCACCGCCGTGGACCTGCCATTCCTCGCCGCTGGCGAGCTTCGGCATGTCGGGTGCCTTGCGCAGCCCGAGGTCGAGCGCGATGAAATAGAAGGACGAGCCGATCCACGCGATGGCGGTGATGACGTGGACCCAGCGGACCGCGAGTTCGGCCCAGGCTTCCAGAATGGCGAGATCGAGCATGTCGGCCCCCGGTTGTCGGACGGTGCGAGCCTAGCCGCTGGCGGCGGACAGGCAATCAGGCGCGCGGGGGTCCGGTGTCGCAGGCCCCGCGCTGCCCGCAAAACGGGCGGTCAGCTGCCGCGATAGGTCGAAAAGCCATAGGGCGAAAGCAGGAGCGGCACGTGGTAGTGGTCGTCCACCGCCATCCCGAAGCGGATCGGCACCTCGTCGAGGAAGAGCGGCTCGGCGCCCGCCTGTCCCGTCCCGCGCAGGTAGTCGCCCGCGTGGAACACCAGTTCATAGGTGCCGGGGGCGAAGCTCTCGCGGGGCAGGATGGGGCCGTCGGTCCGGCCGTCGGCGTTAGTCCGGGTCTCGGTCAGCTTTTCGCGCGTCGACCCGTCGATGCGGTAGAGCGCGATGCGCAGCCCCTCGGCCGGACACCCGCGCGCGGTGTCCAGCACATGGGTGGTCAGGAATCCGGTCGTGTCGCTCATCGGGGCTGCCTCGTGTCACGCGTTGGTCCGTCGGGGTGCGGCCTGCGATTGCCGCCGCCGCCCCGCCGGGGCAATATGCCGTCGATCCAGATGTTTCAGCAGGTGCCCCCGTGAGCAAGCCCGAATCCACGCCGGTTCGCTATCCCCGCG
>JAUIAU010000111.1 GCA_030425185.1 Alphaproteobacteria bacterium | reverse complement strand
CCGTGCGGGCCGCCGCCGGGATCGGGGTGCGCACGACGCGCTACGGGCAGAAGGCGCTGGCCTTCACCGTCCGTCACCCGGTGCCGCATGACAACATCTCGACCGAGATCCACCGCTCGGGCGGGCCGTTCACGCTGGTCCCGCTGCCCGACGCCGAGGACGGCACGCCGCGCAGCGCGGTGGTGTGGATGGAGGAAGGCCCGGAGGCGCTGCGCCTCGCCGACCTGCCGGTCGAGGCCTTCGAGGCCGCCGCCACCGACCGCTCGACCGGCCAGTGGGGGCCGCTGACGCTGGAAGGACGGCGCAGCGTCTGGCCGATCATCGCGCAGATCGCGCACCGCTTCGACGGCCCGCGCGTGGCGCTGATGGCCGAGGCCGCCCATGTCGTGCCGCCGATCGGCGCGCAGGGGCTGAACATGAGCCTGGCCGACGTGCGGGCGCTGCTGGAGCTGGCCGAGGCCGATCCGGGCGCGCTCGGGACACCGGCGATGCTGGCGCGCTATTCCCGCCAGCGCTGGCCCGACGTGCAGGCACGCGTCGCCGGGATCGACATGCTCAACCGCACCTCGATGGCGGGCGACCGGGTCCGGCAGGCGCTGCGGCGCACCGGCATCGGCGCACTGCACGGCCTGAAGCCGCTGCGCCTGATGGCGATGCGGCTGGGGCTGGGGGCCGCCGGGACCGACTGAGCGCCGGGCACTTGCGGGGGCGCGGCGCGGGGAACCGGTCCCTGCGGGACCGGTGCCTCCGGCGGGAGTATTTTGTCCAAGAAGAAGGCGGGCGGGTCGCCCTAGTCGACCGCGAGGCGCGAGACGAGCACGGTGACCTCGGGGCGCTTGCCGGTCTCGTCCACCACGGTCTTGCGGACCACGTGGCGCACGGCGTCCATCAGCTTGTCATCGTCGCGCAGGGTCTTGCGGTCGGCGCGGCCGAGGAAGGCGGCGACATCGTCCTCGACCAGCTCCTGCAGGTTGGTGCGGCTGGAGCCGGTTTCGGGCAGGCCGCGCAGCTCGGCCCAGGCGTCGTCGATCGGCGTGTCGCCGTCATCGAGGATCACCGCCACCGAGACATGGCCGTGCAGCGCCAGCTTGATGCGGTCGCGCACCACCCCGTCGAGCGCGCCGACCAGCGCCGCGCCGTCGAGGTAGGTGCGGCCGGTCTCGACGTGCTCGACCACGCGCGGGTCGTTGCCGCTGAGCTCGACCATCGAGCCGTTCGGCGCGACGATCCCGGCGCGGCCGTTCTCGCGGGCCAGTTTCGCATGCGCGGTCAGGTGACGGTGCTCGCCGTGCATCGGGATGACGATCTGCGGATTCAGGATCTCGTGCACCGTCAGCAGGTCGGGGCGGTTGGCGTGGCCCGAGACGTGGTAGCGCCCGCCCGCGTCATCGGAGACCTCGACGCCGAGTTCGGAAAACGCGTTCCAGATCCGGGCAACGCCGGTCTCGTTGCCCGGGATCGTCTTCGACGAGAAGAGGAATGTGTCGCCCGCCTTCATCTCGAACCCGAGGTACTTGCCCCGGCTCAGCGCCGCCGAGGCCGCGCGGCGTTCCCCCTGGCTGCCGGTGACGATCAGCATCAGGCTCTCGCGCGGGACCTGCACCGCGTCGTCGGGGCCGAGGGTCGCAGGGAAATCGGTCAGCACGCCGGTCTCGACCGCCGCGGTCACCATGCGGCGCATGGCGCGGCCGAGCAGGCAGACCGAGCGGCCGGCCGCCTTGCCCGCCATCGCGAGTGCCCGGACGCGGGCGAGGTTCGAGGCGAAGGTGGTCGCGACCACCATGCCGGAGGCGGAGGCGACGAACTTCTCGAGCTCCGGGGCCACCTCGCGCTCGGACCGGCCGGGATGCGCGTTGAAGACGTTGGTCGAGTCGCAGATCAGCGCGCGGACACCGCCCTCGCCAACGCTGGCCCAGAGGTCGGGGTCCCAGGCCTCGCCGACCTGCGGATCGGGGTCGAGCTTGAAGTCGCCGGTGTGCACGACGCGGCCCGCCGGGCTGTCGATGACCATCGCCGAGCTTTGCGGGATCGAGTGCGACACCGGCAGGAAGCCCACGGTAAAGGGGCCGGTGGCGACGGTGGCGGGCCAGGTGTCGACGGTGCGGACCCGGTCGGGGTTCTGGCCGTTCTCCTCCATCTTGCGGCGGGCGATATGCGCGGTGAAGCTGCGGGCGTAGATCGGCACCTCGGGCAGGTGCCCGGCCATCAGGCCGACGCCGCCGACGTGATCCTCGTGGGCGTGGGTGACGAAGATCGCGTCCAGCCGGTCGCGCCGCTCCATCAGCCAGGCGAGGTCGGGCAGGATCAGGTCCACGCCCGGCGTCCCGTCCATGTCCGGGAAGGCGACCCCGAGATCGACGAGGATCAGCCGCTCCCGGCCGGGGGCGCCGTACCCGTAGACATACGCGTTCATGCCAATCTCGCCCGCCCCGCCGAGGGGAAGGTATAGGAGCCGCTCGCCCGCCATGTGCCTACCTTTGCTCTGTGTTGTAGTCGTGAATGATGCGCAGCCCGTGCATGGTCAAGTCCTCGTCGTAGGTGTCGAAGAGGGCCTCGGTCTGCTGGAACAGCGGCGCGAGGCCGCCGGTGGAGATGATCTTCATCGGCCGCTCGCGCTCGGCCTTGATCCGGGCGCAGATTTCCCGGACCAGTCCGACATAGCCCCAGAACACACCCGACTGCATGCAGGCAACCGTATTCGTGCCGATCACGCTCTGCGGCTTGGAGATATCGACATGCGGCAGGGCCGCCGCGGCCTGGTGCAGGGCGGCGAGCGACAGGTTCACGCCGGGCGCGATCACGCCGCCGATGTAGGCGCCGTCGTCGTCCACCACGTCGAAGGTGGTCGCGGTGCCGAAATCGACCACGATCAGGTTGCCGCCGTAGCGGTCGAAGCCCGCGACGGTGTTGACCAGCCGGTCCGGGCCGACCTGCGTGCCGAGGTCCACGCGCACGTCCACCGGCAGGCGGCACTCGGGCTTGCCGACGACCAGCGGGCGGGCGTTGAAGTAGCGGTCCGACAGCACCCGCAGGTTGAAGACCACGCGCGGCACCGTCGAGGAGATGATGACGTGGCTGACGTCCTGCTCGATCTTCTGGAAGGCCTTCAGCGTCGAGAGCCAGACGTAATACTCGTCCGCCGTGCGCTGGGTGTCGGTGGCCATGCGCCAGGTCGCGCAGAAGCGGGTGCCGTCCCAGATCGAGAACACGGTGTTGGTGTTGCCGCAGTCGATGGTCAGAAGCATGGGGCGCGTGCTCCGGGGTTGGAGGCCGGGGGCCTCAGAAGAAGATCTCGGCGGCGGGAATCGCGCGGGGGCCGGCTGCCGTCTCCAGCACCAGATTGCCCTCGGGATCGACGGTGCGGAAGGTGCCGGTGTGCTCGGCCGTGCCGGTCCGGGCGCGGATCGTCTCGCCCAGCCGCGCGGCGCGGGCGAGCCAGGCGCTGCGCAGGGGGGCGAAGCCGAAGCTGCGCAGGCGGCCCTCCCACCCGGCATAGGCGGGCGCGAGCGCGTCGAGCAGCGCCTCGGGCGTGACCGTCACGCCGGTCTTGGGACCGAGTGCCACCGGCGGCACGGCGCCCGGCTCCAGTTCGTCCGGCACCGGGGCGGCGGCTAGGTTCACGCCGATCCCGATGACGAGGACGGGCCCGGCAGTTTCCAGCAGGATGCCCGCCAGCTTGCCGCCGTTCAGCAGCACGTCATTGGGCCATTTCAGGCTGAGGGCGGGCGCGGGCACGCCGAGGGTTTGCAGCGCCTCGTCCAGCGCCAGCGCAGCGGCAAAGCTGCGCAGCGCCCAGCGGGCGACGGGCTCGGGCGGACGCATCACCAGCGATGCGGCGAAATTGCCCGCCGGGTTGACCCAAGGCCGGCCCCGGCGCCCGCGCGCCGCGGTCTGTTCAAGGGCCAGCAGCCAGGTCGGCGCGGTCAGGTCCGCGCCGAGGCGCAGCCCCTCGGCATTGGTGCTGTCGAGGCGGGTGAAGACCTTGCGGTCGGTGTCGAACGCCTCAGCGGAGGACAAGCGTTTCCGCCGCCGCCTGCGCCATGCCCTCGACCCCGAAGAGGTTGACGACGCCCAGCACGAGGATCGCGGCGGAGGCCATCAGCAGCGCCCATTGCACGCCGCCCATCTGGCCGTCCACGACCTCGTCCGCCTTGCCGAAATACATGTAGTACACGATCCGCAGGTAATAGAACGCGCCGATCACCGAGGCGATCACGCCCGCCACCGCCAGCCAGCCGATCCCGGCGTCAACGGCGGCGTTCAACACGTAGAACTTGCCGAAGAATCCGACCAGCGGCGGCACCCCCGCGAGGCTGAAGAAGATCACCAGCAGCGCCAGCGCCTTGGCCGGTTCGCGCGCCGACAGCATCGACAGTGCGCGGATGTCGGTCACAGGGCGGCCGTCGCGTTCCATCGAGACGATGAAGGCGAAGGTGCCGATGTTCATGGTGACGTAGATCGTCATGTAGATCAGCATCGCCTGCACGCCGAGCACGGTGCCCGAGGCGAGGCCCATCAGCGCGAAGCCCATGTGCGCGATCGAGGAATAGGCCATCAGGCGCTTGATGTCGCGCTGGCCGATCGCGGCGATCGAGCCGAGGAACATCGACAGCACCGACAGGAGC
>JAUIAU010000110.1 GCA_030425185.1 Alphaproteobacteria bacterium | reverse complement strand
TGGTGCTGGGCGAAATAGCCGATGCGCAGCTTCGACGAGCGGGTGATCTTGCCCTCCTCGGGGGCGAGCTTGCCCGCGAGCAGCTTCGACAGGGTGGACTTGCCCTCGCCGTTGCGGCCGAGCAGCGCGATGCGGTCGTCCTCGTCGATCCGCAGGCCGAGGCGCGACAGCACCGGCGGGCCGCCGTAGCCCACCGCCGCGCCGTCGAGCGCGAGGATCGGCGGGCTGAGCTGGTCCGGTTCGGGGAAGCTGAAGACCTGCTTCGCGGCTTCCTCGGGCACCGTGATCGGGGTCATCTTCTCCAGCATCTTGACCCGGCTCTGGGCCTGCTTGGCCTTCGAGGCCTTGGCCTTGAAGCGGTCCACGAAGCCCTGCAGGTGGGCGCGGCGGGCTTCCTGCTTGCGGGCGGCCTGCTGCTGGACGAGGCGCTGTTCGGCGCGCTGGCGGGCGAACTGGTCGTAGGGACCGGTCCAGAGCGTCAGCTTGCGGTTCTCGAGATGCAGGATCGCGCCCACGGCCCGGTTCAGGAGACCCCGGTCGTGGCTGATGATGAGCACCGTGTGCGGGTAGCGCGCGAGGTAGGTTTCGAGCCAGAGCGCGCCCTCGAGGTCGAGGTAGTTCGTCGGTTCGTCGAGCAGAAGGTAATCGGGCTGGGCGAACAGCACGCCCGCCAGCGCGACCCGCATCCGCCAGCCGCCCGAGAAGGCCGAACAGGGCATCGCGTGCTGGGCCGCCGGAAAGCCGAGACCGGTGAGGATCGAGGCGGCGCGGCCTTCTGCCGACCAGGCATCAATGTCGGCGAGACGGGTCTGCACCTCGGCGATGCGGGCCGGGTCTGTCGCGGTCTCGGCCTCGGCCATCAGGGCGGCGCGCTCGGTGTCGGCGGCGAGCACCGTGTCGAGCAGCGAGGTCCCGGACGAGGGCACTTCCTGCGCGACGCCGCCGATCCGGGCGCGGTCGGGAATGGTGATGCTGCCGCCGTCGAGGGTCAGTTCGCCCCGGATCAGCCGGAACAGCGTGGTCTTGCCCGCGCCGTTCTTGCCGACGATGCCGACCTTGTGGCCGGTGGGAATCGTGGCCGAGGCGCCTTCGAAGAGCGGGCGGCCGTCGATCGCGTAGCTGATGTCGTCGATCCTGAGCATGGGCGCGGAGTGCCAGCGGGCCGGGGGCGTGTCAATTGCGGCCCGCGCGGCGTCATGCTAGCGGCTCGGAGGACGGGCCGCCCGGCCCCGGGTCCCGGAGAGTTCATGCGCCCCGCCGCAACGCCGCCGCATCTCGGCACGATCATCCTGCTCGTCGGCCTGTCCGTGGCCTCGCTCAACATGTTCCTGCCCGCGCTGCCGGAGATGGCGCGCGACTTCGGGGCAAGCGAGGCGGCGATGGGGCTGGCGGTCTCGGGCTACCTGATCGTGGCGGGCGCGCTGCAACTGCTGCTCGGGCCGCTGTCGGACCGGATCGGGCGCCGTCCGGTCATCCTGGGTGCGCTTGCGGTCTACGCGCTGGCCTCGGTTGGTTGCCTGCTGGCGGACAGCCTGACGGTGTTCCTCGTCTGCCGCCTCGCGCAGGGCACGGTGATCGCGGGCAGCATCGTGACGATGGCCGCGCTGCGCGACATATACCCGCCGCGCGAAGCCGCGGGGAAACTGGGCACCGTGGCGGCGGCGATGGCGCTGGCGCCGATGCTGGGACCGCCGCTGGGCGGGGTGCTCGACACGGTGATCGGCTGGCGGGCGATCTTCGTCCTCTACGCGGTGCTGGGGACCGGCGCGGTCGCGCTGGTCTGGGCCGATTTCGGGGAAACGCAGTCCGGCACGGCGCGGCCGCTCGCGGCGCAGGTGGCGGCGTGGCGCGCGCTGCTCGGATCGGGGGCATTCTGGGCCTATGCGCTCTGCACCGGGTTCTCGGTCGGGGTGTTCTACGTCTTTCTCACCGGCGCGCCCTTCGTGGCGGTTGGTGTCTTCGGCCTCAGCACGGCGGCGCTGGGGGTCGGGCTCGGCTCGATCTCGGGCGGGTACATGCTGGGCTCGGCGGTGACGGCGCGGCTGTCGCCGAAGGTCGGCATGGGGCCGATGATCCTCGCCGGGCGGCTGGTGGCGGTGGGGGGCCTCAGCCTCGGGGCGCTGTGCTTCGCGCTCGGCCTGTCGCACCCGGTGCTGCTCTTCGCGGCGACGCTGTCGGTCGGCCTCGGCAACGGGTTCACGCTGGCCAACACTCACGCGGGCGCGCTGTCGGTCCGGCCCGACCTTGCGGGCAGTGCGGCGGGCCTCGCGGGGGCGATGCAGCTGCTGGGCGGCGCGGCCCTGACGTCGGTCACGCTGGCGTGGCTGGGCGGTGGCGTGTCGGCGCTGCGCCTGCTGGCGCTGATGATCGCGGTGGCGCTGGCGGCGCTGGCCTTCGGGGTGATGGCGGTGCGGAACGGGCGCCGGCTGGGGATCGACGGCGGTCCGGCCTGAGCGGTCCGCGTGCCCTTTTCAAGGCGTCGCCTGCGTGCTACGCGCCGCGCAGGTTTTCATCCCCATTCGGAGCGAGACGTTCATGGCCATCGAGCGCACCCTGTCGATCATCAAACCCGACGCCACCCGCCGCAACCTGACCGGCGCGATCAACGCGAAGTTCGAGGCCGCCGGCCTGCGGATCGTGGCGCAGAAGCGCATCCACCTGTCCCCTGCCCAGGCGGGCAAGTTCTACGAGGTCCACAAGGCCCGTCCGTTCTACGGCGAGCTCGTCGAGTTCATGTCCTCCGAGCCGGTCGTCGTGCAGGTGCTGGAAGGCGAGGACGCCATCGCGAAGAACCGCGAAGTGATGGGCGCGACCAACCCCGAGCAGGCCGCCGAGGGCACCGTGCGCAAGGAGTTCGCCCTGTCGATCGGCGAGAACTCGGTCCACGGCTCGGACGCCCCGGAGACCGCCGCGGTCGAGATCGCGTACTTCTTCTCGGGTCTCGAACTGGTCGGCTGAGCCGCGGCGCTTCCGATCCGAACGATCACGGACGGCCCTCCCGCGCGGGGGGCCGTTTTTCGTTGGGGGCAGGCGGTCAGGCGGCGGTGTCGCCCCGGATCAGGCGCAACTCGTCCACGCGGGACGGATCGTTGGCCAGCAGGCGCAGCGCGGTGTCGGCGGGTTTGCTGATCATCACCTCGCCCGCCTCGTAACGCTGGAAGGCGTTCGGACCGCCGCCGATCAGGTGCCCGGCGGCGCGCTGGGTCAGGCGCAGCTTCTTGCGGATCGTGCGGATGGCATCCGGATCAAGCAGGCCGCCGGCGCGGGCCTTGAGCGCGACCAGTGCACGGTCGGGCACTTTCATGTCGCCCGGGGCGTGAAGCCCGTTTTCTCCGGTCGGATCGTCTGCCGCATACCATCCTGGCATCTGCACCGTGGTCTCGAGGCCCCGGTAAGACAGGGTCAGCGGGCGGACTCCGCGCCGAAGCTCCTGCCCGGTTTCGGGATGCACGCGGCGGTCTGGCAGCCTGGGCATGTCACTTCTCCTTGAAGGACGTGCAGGTGAATTCGGTCACGACGTCCGCCACGAACTTGATGTAGATCTGCTGCCCGTCCGCCCGTCCGTGATAGACGTCCATCCAGATCCTGTGATCGCTATGGGCCGTCATCGACTTGTAGAAATCCTTGCGCGTCAGGGCGCGGATCACGTCCTCCATGTCAGCGCGGGTCATCCCGAGTGCCGCACCCCCAAGCAGCGCGGCCCGGGTCATGGTCATGCCCGGTGCGGCCCTCTGGATGGCGGCAAGGTCATAGTGCGGTTTCCGCTTCTCGGTCAAATAACACCATTATGGTGGATTTTCAACACGGGGCGCTAACCCGGCCGGAGCCCGGATCGCTGGTCCCATGAGACGACAGAGAGATTGCGAAGAGCTTACCTAACGCCGCGGCAGAACCCCGATGTCGGCGAGGGCCCGGTCGAGGGCGGTGTCGGCGGGCGGGGTCTGGGCCTTGAGCGCGTCGAAGCGGGTGCGCAGGGCGGCTTTCTCGTCCGGGGTGGCATCGTTCCACGGGCGGCCCTGCAGGCCGAGGACGAGGGCATAATAGGCCATGAAATGGGCCTTGTGGCCGCTGGCCAGCAGCCGGGCATAGGCCGCGTCGGCGCCGATTTCGCGGATCGCGGTCGCGCTGGTCAGACCCGCGCGGGCGAACTCGGCGGCCATCGCCGGGCCGAGGTTGCGGATCGCGGTCACGGGGTCGTCTGCTGCGCTCATGCGCGGCAGGCTAGCGCTGTCTCAGAGGCTCGCCCAGTCGGTAAAGCGGAACGGGCGCTGCGGCGCGGTGTCCTCCGGGGCGGTGGCGGGACGCGGCTGGGCATGGCGCAGGCTGCGCTCGGGTTGCGCGGCCTCGGGGTCGGGGGTCTGCGGGGTCGGGGCCATTGGCGGCTCTCCTTGTCACTCTGCTCTCAACCGGATCAGGCTCGCGCGGCTTTCCGGCGAAAGAATGGCCTTGGAACGCCGCCCACGTGCCGGTTAGGTCGCGCTCGAACGATTTGCGGAGACCGGACATGGCGAAGTGGAAGACCCTGCGCGAGACCGTGCTGATGTCGCACCGGCCGTGGTTCGAGGTGATCCGCCAGGAGGTCGAGACCGACCGGGGCGTGATCGTGCCCGATTTCTACCAGGTGCGCTTCGGGGCCTTCGTGGTCTGCGTCCCGTTCACCGTGTCGGGCGAGGTGCTGACGCTCCGGACCTACAAGCACGGGCTGGGCCG
>JAUIAU010000109.1 GCA_030425185.1 Alphaproteobacteria bacterium | reverse complement strand
ATACATCTTGAGGGAGCCGTGCGATGGCCGAACCGAAATCGCAGAACCGCGATGCCTATGACATGATCCTCGGCGCGATCGACGAAGGGCTCTACCGCCCCGGCGACCGGCTGGTGGAGAGCGACCTCGCGGAGCGGTTCGGCGTGTCGCGGACCCCCATCCGCGAGGCGTTGCAGCGGCTGGAAACCCAGAGCCTGCTGACCCGCGACGGGCGCTCGCTGATCGTGTCCTCGCTCGATCACAGCCAGATGGCCGAGCTCTATACCGTCCGCACAGAACTGGAGGGCCTCGCCGCCCGCTTGGCCGCGCGACACGCCGCCGAGGAGGAGGTGCGCGTCCTCGCCGAGATGGTCGAGGAGGATCACGCCCTGCTCGGCGATCCGCAGGCGATGAGCCGCGCGAACCGCCGCTTCCACAAGCAGATCCACCTTGCCTCGCACAACCGGTTCCTCGTCCAGCAGCTTGACCTCGTGCACCGCTCGATGGCGCTGATGGCCACCACGTCGCTGGCGATCGAGGGGCGCGGCGAGCGCGCGCTGGCCGAACATGCCGCGATCGTGGCCGCGATTGCCGCCCGCGACGAGGAAGCCGCCAACCAGGCGCTCCGCGCGCATATCTCGACCGCCTTCGAGGTGCGCCTGCGCAAGGATGCCGCGGCGTTCTGACCGGGCCAACACGCGCTCAGCCGTGCCCGTGCTGGGTCTTGTCCCAGAAGAACGGGTTGCGCCCCATCTGCCAGACCGCGCGCAGCGTCGCCACGGCCCCCATCACGGTGTAGGCATAGCCCAGCGGCAGCGAGACCCAGAGCCAGCGCCGGTCCCGCGTCACCGCCAGCGTGATCGCCAGCCGGATCAGTTCCGCGAGGCTCATGACGACGATCGCCCCCCAGGACGGGACAAGTCCCGCCACGGCGAGGACCGGGCCCGGGTTCGTCAGCATCAGCGCGCCGAAGGCCAGCGTCACCGGCAGGGTAAAGGCCGACAGGAGCGGGCCCAGCACGAGGATGTGGAACACCCCGAGGCCGAGCGGGCCGCAGCCCTTCCGCAAGGCCCGGTGGTCGTTCATTAATGCCCGCCACGTCATGAAGTAGCCCAACTGCCAGCGCGTGCGCTGCCGGATCCACGGCCAGGCGCGGGAGGTCGCTTCCTCGAAGGTGACGCTGTCCATTAGCGCCGTGCGATAGCCCGCCATGTGCAGCCGGAAGCCGAGATCGGCGTCCTCGGTCACGTTGTGGGCGTCCCACCCGCCCATCTCCTCGACCACGGCGCGGCGGATGAAGAGCGTCGTGCCGCCCAGCGGAACCGGCATCCCGAGCCGCGCGAGGCCGGGCAGCACGGCGCGGTACCAGACCGCGTAGTCGAGCGTGAACTGCCGGGTGACCCAGGTGCTGCCCGGGTTGTAGAAATCGAGCTGCCCCTGCACGCAGGCCAGGTCGGGCGTGCCCGCTGCGAAACACCGCGCCATCTTCAGAAGCTGGTCCGGGTCCGGGCGGTCCTCGGCGTCGTAGATGCCGATCACCTCGCCCTCGGACAGCGCCAGCGCGTAGTTGAGGGCGCGTGGCTTGGTGCGCAGCGTCCCGCGCGGGACGATCACCACCCGCATCGCCGCCGTCAGCGCCGCGCCCGCGACACAGGCCTGGGTCATGTGGTCGTCGTCCTCGACGATCAGCAGGATCTCCAGCCGTCCCGCCGGGTAGCGCAGCGCGCCGAGGTGGCGGACGAGGGTTTCCGCCACCTCCGCCTCGCGCAGCAGCGGCACCATCAGCGTGACGCGGGGCAGGATGTCGGGCAGCGGGCCCGGGACATCGCCGATGGTCGCCGCGGCCCCCGGCCCGCCGGTGACGCCGCGCCCGGCACTCGTCAGGTAGAACGCCACCGTCAGGGCCGTCTTGGCGACGAGGAAGACGAGGATCACCGCCAGCGCCAGCAGCAGGGCGTGGACCGGTGCCAGCAGGGCGCCCGGCACCGTCAGAGCGAGGACGCAGAGCAGCCCGCGGCCCGACGGCGTCTCGAGCGTCCGGCAACTGGTGGCGGCGGGGCGAAGCAATTCGGCGGCGCGGGCGAGGTCTGCGCCGGCCCCCTCGGTCAGCAGGCGGCGCAGCACGGGCAGGGGCACCGGGACCGGATCGGGCCGCCCGCCCGGCCAAGGCACCCGGACGAGCGCGGCCGGGTCGACAGCGGCGCAGCGCGGGGGCTTCCCGGCCAGCGGCGCGATCCCGAGGTGCAGGCAGCGCAGCGCGCCGAGGCGGGCCAGTTCCGCCCGGTCGAGCCGGTCCGGCGGCGCGCGCCCGGCCCCAGCTTCGGGCCTGCCGGGGAGGGCGTTCAGGCGCAGACGGGACATGCCGGACCTCGCGGATAGGCCGCCGGACCGGCGGACGCCGCCATCCTCGCCTCCGCAGGGTTAAACGGAGGTTAACGTTCGCAAGGGGTTAAGAGCCGCGGCTCAGGCCGGGACGCGGGCGTCCATCGCGCGGGCGAAGCGCTCGAACAGGTAGTAGCTGTCCTGCGGGCCGGGGCTGGCCTCCGGGTGATACTGCACGCTGAACACCGGGCGGTCGGACATCCGGATGCCGCAGTTCGAGCCGTCGAACAGGCTGACATGGGTTTCGATCACGCCCTCGGGCAGGGTCTGACTGTCCACGGTGAAGCCGTGGTTCATCGAGGTGATCTCGACCTTGCCGGTCTCCAGGTCCTTCACCGGGTGGTTCGCCCCGTGGTGGCCGTGGTTCATCTTGATCGTGGTCGCCCCCAGCGCCAGCGCCAGCATCTGGTGGCCGAGGCAGATGCCGAACACCGGCAGGTCCGCCGCCAGCACGCCCTTGATCATCGGCACGGCATAGACGCCGGTCGCCGCCGGATCGCCCGGGCCGTTGGACAGGAACACGCCGTCGGGGTTCAGGGCCAGCACCTCGTCCGCGGTGGCGGTCGCGGGCAGCACGGTCACGTCGCAGCCCGCCGAGGCGAGGCAGCGCAGGATGTTGCGCTTCGCGCCGTAATCGATCGCCACGACCTTGTGGCGCGGCTCGGTCTGCGGGGCATAGCCCTCGGGCCAGGCCCAGCGTTTCTCGTTCCAGCGGTAGGACTGGGCGCAGGTCACCTCGCGCGCGAGGTCAAGGCCGACCAGCCCCTTGAACGCGCGGGCCCGGGCCACCAGCGCGCCGATGTCGAAGTTCCCCTCGGGGTCATGCGCCAGCGCCACATGCGGCGCGCCCTGCTGCCGGATCGCGCGGGTCAGGCGCCGGGTATCGATGCCGCCGATGCCGATCCGGCCCCGGCTGGTCAGCCAGTCCTGCAGGTCGGCGGTGGCGCGCCAGTTCGACGGCTCGGTCGGGTCCCACTTCACCACCATGCCGGCGGCGACGGGCTCCTGCGCCTCGTCATCCTCCGGCGTGACGCCTGTGTTGCCGATATGCGGGAAGGTGAAGGTCACCACCTGCCCGGCGTAGGACGGGTCGGTCATGATTTCCTGGTAGCCGGTCATCGCGGTGTTGAAGCACAGTTCCGCCTGCGCCTCGCCGGTCGCGCCGAAGCCCTTGCCGTAGAAGATGGTGCCATCGGCAAGCGCAAGGCAGGCGGTGGGGCGGTCCTTCTGGGCGGGCATGGGCGACTCCTGCGGCTAAACGGGCGCAACCTAGGCGCAGCGCGGCACAGGGTCAAGTCACGCTGAAAATGAGAAATCCTTGAAAATCATGGGTTTGCCCAAAGTGTCCCGGAGTTGTGTTCGCCGCATTGCGGCGTTATCGTCCCGGCCCAGCGCTGTCACAGGGAAACTCTCCGCCATGCCGCTCCGCGACAAGATCTCCGCCGCCCTCAAGTCGGCGATGAAGAACAAGGAGGCCCATCGTCTCTCGACCCTGCGCCTGATCAATGCCGCCATCAAGGATCGCGACATCGCCGCGCGCGGCGAGGGCCATCCCGACGGGGTCGACGACACCGAGATCCTCGCGATCCTCGGCAAGATGGTGAAGCAGCGCCACGAAAGCGCGCGCAGCTACGAGGAAGGCGGCCGCCTCGAACTGGCCGAGCAGGAACGCTCGGAGATCGGCGTGATCGAGGAGTTCCTGCCCCGTCCGCTCGACGAGGCCGAGGTCGAGGCCGCGATCGTCGCCGCCATCGCCGAGGTCGACGCCAGCTCGATCCGCGACATGGGCCGGGTTATCGGGGCGCTCAAGGCGCGCTATACCGGTCGGATGGACTTCGGCAAGGTCGGCCCGATGGTGAAGAACCGCCTCGCCTGACCGCGTTTGCCGCGTCCTGCTCAGGCCAAGCGCCGGACCGCTGCCAGCCGCGCCTGCAACTCGCCATGCAGCGCCACCCGCTCGTCCGGGGTGAGGAAGGCGCCCAGCTCCACCTCGCGGTTGGCCCCGCGCAGGGTCAGGTAGTTCTCGACCTTGCCCTTCTTGTGGAGCCGCAGTTCCACCCAGTAGGGGTTCGCCTCCCAGTTCTGCCGGGCCCCGCGCGGGTTGTGCCGGGTGATCGCGATGCGCTCGGGGCTGAGGTCCAGTTCCTCGTAAAGCCCCATGTCGCGCTGGTTCCGGCGCAGCCCCCACCAGACGCCCCAGAGGGCCGCCAGAAGGAAGGGCAGCACGCCCCACAGCACGAAGGTGCCGACCAGCGGCAGGAGCGGTACCGCCAGCAGGGCGGCGGTCAGGCCGATGAACCAGACGAACCCCTCGGGGGTCATGGATTTGTGGGGCCAGACCCGGACCTGGGCGGCCCGGGCGGGGGTGTCACTGTCTGTCCACTGGTAGGGCACGGAAGGTCGTCTCGCGCAAGTTAAGCTGTATCCGCGCCGCAGGATGGCACCGCCGCCCGCGGGGTCAAGGGCGCGGACGCGGCACGGGATGCCGCAGGCCGCG
>JAUIAU010000108.1 GCA_030425185.1 Alphaproteobacteria bacterium | reverse complement strand
GCCGGTTCGACGGCACCGCGCTCTACGAGCACGCCGACCCGCGCGAGGGGTTCCACCAGGACTGGAACACCCTGATCTACAACTACGGCCGGACCGAGGTGCGCAACTTCCTCGTCTCGAACGCGCTTTACTGGCTGGAAGAGTTCCACGTCGACGGGCTGCGCGTGGATGCCGTGGCCTCGATGCTCTACCGCGACTACTCGCGGAAGGAGGGCGAATGGGTCCCGAACCGCGACGGCGGCCGCGAGAACTACGAGGCGATCCGCCTGCTGCGCCAGATGAATGAAGTGGCCTATGGCGAGGCGCCCGGCATCATGACCGTCGCCGAGGAGTCGACCGCCTTCCCGGGCGTCTCGCGCCCCACCGACGCGGGCGGGCTCGGGTTCGGCTACAAGTGGAACATGGGCTGGATGAACGACACGCTGCGCTACATGCAGACCGATCCGCTCTACCGGCAGCACCACCACAACCAGATGACCTTCGGGCTGCACTACGCGTGGTCCGAGAACTACATCCTGCCGATCAGCCATGACGAGGTGGTGCACGGCAAGGGCTCGATGATCGCCAAGATGCCGGGGCCGGGCTGGGAGAAATTCGCCAACCTGCGCGCCTACTACGGCTTCATGTGGGGCCATCCCGGCAAGAAGCTGCTGTTCATGGGACAGGAATTCGCGCAGGGGGCCGAGTGGAGCCACGAGCGCAGCCTCGACTGGCACCAGCTTGAGATCGCGGAACATTCCGGGATGCAGCGCCTCGTGCGTGATCTCAACACACTCTATCGCGGCACGCCCGCGCTCCATGTCAACGACTGCCGCCCCGAGGGGTTCCAGTGGCTCGAAGGGGGCGATTCCGAACGGTCCGTCTTCGCCTGGGTCCGCAAGGGGGCCAAGGGCGATGCGCCGGTGGTGGTCGCGGTCAACATGACCCCCGTCGAGCGGCCCGCCTACCGGCTGGGCTTCCCGTCGGGCGGGCGCTGGCGCGAGGTGCTGAACACCGACGCCGGGCTCTACGGCGGTGGCAACCGGGGCAATCTCGGCGGGATCGAGACCGACGCCAAGGCATGGATGGGACAGGCGCACTCGGCGGAGATCGTCCTGCCGCCGCTGTCCTGTGTCATGTTCATGCCGGAGAACGATGCGACACCTGCCTGAGGAGGGCAGGCAGACCAAGGCCGCACGGACGGCCGAACGCAGGGGAGGAATGACCGATGAAGCCGAGACCGAACGCGCGTCTGTCCAGCCGCGCCATGGCCTTCGTTCTGGCCGGCGGGCGGGGTTCGCGCCTGAAGGAACTGACCGACAAGCGCGCCAAGCCCGCCGTCTATTTCGGCGGCAAGACGCGGATCATCGACTTCGCGCTGTCGAACGCGCTGAACTCGGGCATCCGCAAGATGGCGATCGCCACGCAGTACAAGGCGCATTCGCTGATCCGGCACATGCAGCGCGGCTGGGGCTTCTTCCGGGCGGAGCGGAACGAATACCTCGACATCCTGCCCGCCAGCCAGCGGGTCGATGAAAGCAAGTGGTACCTCGGGACGGCAGATGCGGTCGCCCAGAACATCGACATCGTGGACAGCTACGACATCGAGTACGTGATCGTCCTGGCGGGCGACCACATCTACAAGATGGATTACGAGGTGATGCTGCGCCAGCACGTTGACACCGGCGCCGACGTGACCATCGGCTGCCTGACCGTCCCGCGCATGGAGGCCACCGCCTTCGGGGTGATGGACGTGGACGCCGACGGGCGGATCACCGCGTTCCTCGAAAAGCCGAAGGACCCGCCCTCGATCCCGGGCGATCCCGACCATGCGCTGGCCTCGATGGGCATCTACGTCTTCGACTGGAAGTTCCTGCGCGAGCTTCTGCTGCGCGATGCCGACGACCCGAACTCGGCGCACGACTTCGGCAACGACCTGATCCCGGACATCGTGAAAAACGGCAAGGCGATGGCGCACCGGTTCGAGGAGTCCTGCGTCACCACCGGCCTCGAGGACGAACCCTACTGGCGCGATGTCGGCACCATCGATGCCTTCTGGCAGGCCAACATCGACCTGACCGACTTCACCCCGAAGCTCGACCTCTACGACAACTCCTGGCCGATCTGGACCTATGCCGAGAGCGTCCCGCCCGCCAAGTTCATCCACGACGAGGACGGACGACGCGGACAGGCGATTTCCTCGCTGGTGTGCGGCGACGTGATCGTGTCGGGCTCCGAGATCCGCAACTCGCTGCTGTTCACCGGGGTCCGGACCCACAGCTACTCGACCCTCGACTACGTGGTCGCGCTGCCCGGCGTGCAGGTGGAACGCAAGGCGCAGCTGAAGAACTGCGTGATCGACCGGGGCGTGATCATTCCCGCCGGTCTCGTGGTCGGCGAGGATCCGGTCGAGGACGCGAAGTGGTTCCGCCGCACGGACGCGGGCGTCGTCCTGATCACCGAGCCGATGATCGACGCCTGGCGCGCCGCGAAAGAGTAGCCCCATGCCCGGCCGTGTCCTTTCCGTCGCCTCCGAATGCGTGCCGCTGGTCAAGACCGGCGGCCTCGCCGATGTCGTGGGCGCGCTGCCGAAGGCGCTCGCGCCTCTCGGCTGGGACATGCGGGTGCTGATCCCCGCCTACCGGGGATTGGCGGCGAAGCTGGGGCGCAAGACCCGCACGGTCTGGTCCGATCCGGCGCTCTTCGGCGGTCCCGCGACCGTCGAGGCGGTCGAGGCCCAAGGGCTCTCGCTGCTGTTGCTCGACGCGCCGCATCTCTACGACCGGCCGGGCGGGCCCTATTCCGACGGCGGGCACGACTTCCCCGACAACCCCGAGCGCTTCGCGGCGCTGTCCTGGGTGGCGGCCTCGCTGGCGCGGGGCGGCGGCACGGACGGCTGGGTGCCCGACATCCTGCACGCCCATGACTGGCAGGCGGGGTTCGCGCCCGCCTACCTGCGCTTTGGCGGCCCGGCCCCGGTGAAGTCGGTCATCACCATTCACAACATCGCCTTCCAGGGCCACGCCAGCCCCGAGCGGCTGGCTGCGCTGCGCCTGCCGTTGCATGAGTTCCACGCCGGAAGCCTCGAATATTACGGCAATCTTTCCTCGCTCAAGGCGGGTCTCGTCCATGCGGACCGGATCACCACGGTCAGCCCGACCTATGCCGAGGAGCTGATGCGCCCCGAGTTCGGCATGGGCCTGCAGGGCGTGATCGACGCGCGCGCCGAGGTCCTCTCGGGCATCCTGAACGGCGTCGATACCGATCTGTGGGACCCCGCCGCGCCGGGGCAGGCCCATCCCTACAGCGTGCAGAACCGCAAGCCCAAGGCCGAGGCCCGCGCCGCGCTGCTGGCCGAGTTCGGCCTCGGGCCGGTCGAGGGGCCGCTCGCCATCGTCATCTCGCGCCTGACCGCGCAGAAGGGCATCGACCTGATCGCGGCGGCCGCGCCCGAGTTCCTCGCGGGGGGCGGCGGGCTGGTGGTGCTCGGGTCCGGCGATCCGGGGCTGGAGCACGCCATGCGCGGTCTCGCCGCCGCCTGGCCCGACCGGGTGGGCGTGAAGATCGGCTATGACGAGGCGCTGGGCCACCGCATGTTCGCGGGCGGCGACGTGGTGCTGGTGCCGTCGCGGTTCGAGCCCTGCGGCCTGACCCAGCTCTACGGCCTGCGCTACGGCACGCTGCCGGTGGTCGCGGCGACCGGCGGGCTGGCCGACACGGTGGTGCATGCCAACACGATGGCGCTGGCCGCCGGAACGGCGACCGGCCTGACCTTTCACCCGACCGACGTGCTGGCGCTGACGCAGACCCTGCGGCGCTGCCTCGCGCTCTTTGCCGACCGTGCGACCTGGGCGCGGATGCAGCGCGCCGCGATGAAGTCCCCGGTCGGCTGGGAGACCTCCTCGCGGACCTATGCCGCCCTCTACGAGGACCTTCTGACGTGACGGGTCCCGACCGGACGTTGCCCCGGCGCCTGCCGCACCTGCGTGTCGCCGCCGGGCGCCAGTACCCGCTGGGCGCCGAGTTCGACGGCGAGGGGGTGAACTTCGCCCTGTTCTCGGCCCATGCCGAGCGGGTCGAGCTGTGCCTTTTCTCCGACGACGGCCGCCGCGAGATCGCCCGCATCTCGCTGGCCGAGCGCGACGGCGAGATCTGGCACATCCATGTCGCGGGCCTGACGCCGGGGGCGAAATACGGCTACCGGGTCCACGGCCCCTATGCGCCCGAGGCCGGGCACCGCTTCAACCCGCACAAGCTGCTGATCGACCCCTACGCCAAGCAGTTGCACGGCACACTGAAATGGTCGGACGCGGTGATGGGCTACCGGGTCGGCGCGGCCCGGGCCGATCTCGGTTTCGACACCCGCGACAGCGCCTTCGCGGTCCCGAAATCGGTGGTGGCCGATCCGACCTTCGCCTGGGGCGACGACCGCCCGCCGCAGGTGCCGCCCGCGCGGACGGTGCTCTACGAGGCGCATGTGAAGGGCCTGACCGCCCGGCATCCGCTGGTCCCACCAGGCTGGCGCGGGACCTACCTCGGGATGTCCTGCGACCCGGTGCTCGACCACCTGACCCGGCTGGGGGTGACCACCGTGCAGGTGATGCCGGTGCACGCCTTTCTCGACGACCGGTTCCTCGTGCAGCGCGGGCTGCGCAACCACTGGGGCTACCAGTCCATCGGCTTCTTCGCGCCCGAGCCGCGCTACATGGCCGAGGACGCGATCCGCGAGTTCCAGACCATGGTGCGCCGCTTCCATGCCGCCGGGATCGAGGTGATCCTCGATGTGGTCTACAACCACACCGGCGAGGGCGACGAGCTGGGTCCGACGCTGTGCTTCCGGGGCATCGACAACGCCAGCTACTACCGGCTGACCGGCGGCGGGCGCTACTACGTCAACGACACCGGCACCGGCAACACGCTGAACGTCGCGCACCCGATGGTGCTGCGGATGGT
>JAUIAU010000032.1 GCA_030425185.1 Alphaproteobacteria bacterium | reverse complement strand
GTCAGCCCCCGGCTGGAAGACGCGCTGTCGATCGCGGCGCTGGTGCAGTGCATCGCCCGGATGCTGTGGCGGCTGCGCGAGAAGAACCAGCAGTGGCGGCTCTACGAGACCATGCACATCGAGGAGAACCGCTGGCGCGCCCTGCGCTACGGCGGCTCGGAGGGGCTGATCGACTGGGGACGGCGCGAGATCCGCCCCCTGCCCGAGCTGATCGGCGACCTGCACGGGCTGATCGCCGAGGACGCCGACGCGCTCGGCTGCACCGACGAGATCGCCCGCCTGCACCGGATGGTGGCCGAGGGCACCAGCGCGCAGCGCCAGCGCGACGTGCTGGAAGAGGCCACCGGGCGCGGGCTGACCGGCCGGGACGCGATGGTCGCCGTGGTCGATCACCTGATCGCCGAGTACCACGCGGACCTCTGAGCACGCGGCAGGATCGCCCCTTGCATCGGGGCGGTTCCGGGCGCACAAATGAACGCACGTTCAGTTCCGGGACGAGGGAGGGGAGCATGGACTTCGCGCTGACCGACGAGCAGTCGGCAATCTTCGATATGGCCCGCGCCTGGGGCGCCGAGCACATCGCCCCCCATGCCCGCGCCTGGGAAGCGGCCGGAGAGATCCCGAAATCGCTCTGGCCCGAGATCGCCCAGTTGGGGTTCGGCGGGCTCTACGTGTCCGAAGCCTCGGGCGGATCGGGCCTCAGCCGCCTCGACGCGACGCTGGTCTTCGAGGCGCTGTCGATGTCCTGCGCCTCGGTCGCGGCGTTCCTGTCGATCCACAACATGGTCGCGGCGATGATCGACCGCTACGGCTCGGACGAGATGAAAGCGCGCGTCCTGCCCCGGGCGCTGACGATGGAAACGGTGCTGAGCTACTGTCTGACCGAACCCGGCTCGGGGTCGGACGCGGCGGCCCTGCGCACCCGCGCGGCGCGCCATGACGACGGCTGGCACCTGACCGGGACCAAGGCGTTCATCTCGGGCGGCGGCTATTCGGACGCCTATGTCGTGATGGCGCGCTCGGGCGACGACAGCCCGCGCGGCATCTCGGCCTTCCTCGTCGAGGCCGGCGCACCGGGTCTGTCCTTCGGCGGGCTGGAAGACAAGATGGGCTGGCGCTCGCAGCCGACGCGGCAGGTCCAGATGGACGACTGCGTGACCCCGGCCGAGAACCTGCTCGGCGAGGAGGGTCACGGCTTCAAGTACGCGATGGCGGGTCTCGACGGCGGACGGCTGAACATCGGCGCTTGCTCGATCGGCGCGGCCCAGGCCGCACTCGACCTCACGCTCGCCTACATGCGCGAGCGGAAGGCCTTCGGCAAACCCATCGACCAGTTCCAGGCCTTGCAGTTCCGCCTCGCCGACATGGAGATCGAGCTGGAGGCCGCCCGCACCTTCCTGCGGCAGGCGGCATGGAAGCTCGACACCGGCGCGCCGGATGCCACCAAGGCCTGCGCGATGGCCAAGAAGCTGGCGACCGAGACCGGCAGCCGCGTCGCCGACCAGTGCCTGCAACTGCACGGCGGTTACGGCTACCTCGCCGATTACGGGATCGAGAAGATCGTGCGCGACCTGCGCGTGCACCAGATCCTCGAAGGAACCAACGAGATCATGCGCCTGATCGTGGCGCGACACATGCTGGGGGCGCGATGAGCGGCGACATCCATATCCGGCGCGAGGGCCGCGCAGGCCGGATCACGCTGACCCGGCCCAAGGCCCTGAACGCGCTGAGCTGGGAGATGGTCCGCGCCATCGACGCGGCGCTGATCGACTGGGCCGAAGACCCGGAGGTCGCCCTGCTGGTCATCGACGCCGAAGGCGAGCGCGCCTTCTGCGCGGGCGGCGACATCGTCGAGATGTACGAGACCGGCACGGCGGGCGATTTTGACTACGGCCGCCGTTTCTGGCGCGACGAATACCGCATGAACGCGCGGATGTTCCAGTTCCCGAAGCCGGTCGCGACCTTCCTGCAGGGCTTCACCATGGGCGGCGGCGTCGGCGTCGGCTGTCACGGCTCGCACCGGATCGTGGGCGACACCAGCCGGATCGCCATGCCGGAATGCGGCATCGGCCTGATCCCGGACGTGGGCGGCAGCCTGATCCTCGGCCGCGCGCCGGGGCGGCTGGGCGAATACCTCGGCGTGACGGCCAGCCGGATGGGACCGGGCGATGCCATCCTCGCGGGCTTTGCCGACTACTACCTGCCCGAGGACCGCTGGCCCGCCCTGATCGCGGAGCTGTGCGAGACCGGCGACTGGGAGGCCGTCGACCGGGCCGCCCTGCCCCCGCCCGCCAGCTCGCTGGCCGGGGTGCAGGCCGAAATCGACGGGCTCTTCGCCGGGGAGACGATGGGCGACATCGTCCGCCTGCTGCGCCACACCGACAGCGACCTCGCGCGCACCGCGCTGGCGGCAATCGAGAAGAACGCGCCCCTGGCCATGTGCTGCGCGGTGCAGCTGATCCGGCGGGCGCGCGGCCTCGACGACATCCGCATCGCGCTCGGGCAGGAATACCGCTACACCAGCCGCGCCGCCGCACAGGGGGATTTCCTCGAAGGCATCCGCGCGGCCGTCATCGACAAGGACCGCACGCCGCGCTGGACGCACCCGGATGCCGAGGCCGTGCCCGCGCTGGCGGTCTATGAAATGCTGCGCCCGCTGGGACCGGACGCGCTGACATTCGGCGAGGAGGGACGGACATGAACATCGCATTCATCGGACTGGGCAACATGGGCGCGCCGATGGCGGCCAACCTGGTCAAGGCCGGGCACGCGGTCACCGGCTTCGACGTGGCGGGCGTGACGGTCGACGGGGCCTGCCCCGCCGCCAGCGCCCGCGAGGCCGTCGCGGGCGCCGAGGTGGTCATCACCATGCTGCCCAACGGCGACATCCTGCGGGCGGTCGCCTCGGAGATCATCCCGGCGATGGCGCCGGGGGCGGTACTGCTGGACTGCTCGACGGTGGACGTGGACAGCGCCCGCGCGGTCGCGGCCCAGGCCGAGGCCGCCGGGCTGAGCGCCCTCGACGCGCCGGTCTCGGGCGGCGTCGGCGGCGCGACGGCGGGCACGCTGACCTTCATGGTGGGCGGGCCGGAGGCGGCCTTCGCCACCGCCAAACCGCTCTTCGAGGTGATGGGCCAGAAGGCCGTGCATTGCGGCCCGGCGGGCAACGGGCAGGCCGCCAAGATCTGCAACAACATGATCCTCGGCGTGACCATGATCGCCACCTGCGAGGCCTTCGCGCTGGCCGACAAGCTGGGCCTCGACCGGCAGGCCATGTTCGACGTCGTCTCGACCTCGTCGGGCTATTCCTGGACGATGAACGCCTATTGCCCGGCGCCGGGCGTGGGACCGAAATCGCCGTCGGACAACGGCTACCAGCCCGGCTTCGCCGCGGCCCTGATGCTGAAGGACCTGCGCCTCAGCCAGCAGGCGGCCGAGAGCGCCGACGCCGACACCCCGATGGGCGAGCTGGCCGCCGAGCTTTACCGCCGGTTCGTCGAGGACGAGGGACAGGGCGGCAAGGACTTCTCGGCCATGCTGCCCCGGTTCGAGGGACGCGGGCGGGGCTGACCCCCGCCCGGCGCGGCAAGCCCGGCCTCAGCGGCCCTCGAAGGCCGCCGGGCGCTTTTCGAGGAAGGCCAGCACGCCCTCCTGGAAGTCGCGGGTCTGGCCGCAGGCCCCCTGCAGGCGCGCTTCCAGCTCGAGCTGGGTATGCAGGTCGTTGCCGCCCGAGGCGCGCAGGGCCTCCTTCACCTTGGCATAGGCCACGGTCGGGCCGTTCGCGAGATGCGCGGCGCGGGACTTCCAGACCGCCTCGAACTCGGCATCCGGCACCGCCTCCCAGATCATGCCCCAGTCGCTGGCCTGGCGGGCGCTGATCCGGTCCGCGAAGAGCGCGGCGCCCATTGCCTTGGCAAGGCCGATCTGGCGCGGCAGCACCCAGGTGCCGCCCGCGTCGGGGATCAGGCCGATGCGCGTGAAGGCCTGGATGAAGGCCGCGCTTTCGGCGGCGATCACCACGTCGGCCGCCAGCGCCAGGTTCGCCCCGGCCCCCGCCGCCGTTCCGTTCACCGCCGCGATCACCGGCACCGGGCAATCGAGGATGGCGCGCAGCATCGGGATGTATTCGTCACGCAGCACCCGCTCGAGGTCCATCCGCGCCGCGTTCGCGCCGTCGCCGAGGTCCTGGCCCGAGCAGAACGCCCGCCCGGTTCCGGTCAGCACGACCACGCGGGCCGCGCTGCCGGCGCGCTTCATCGCGTCGGCGATCTCGGCGCGCATCTGCGTGTTGAGCGCGTTCATCACGTCGGGACGGTTCAACCGGATCGTCGCTTGTCCGTCCGCGAGGGTGTAGTCGAGGGTCTGATAGGTCATGGCGCGCGCGCTCCGCTCGGTCTGGGGTTGGCGCGGAGACTAGCAGGACCGGCGGCGAGGGAAAGCGCCCGGCGGTCACCGGGACGTCGCGTCAGCCGTCCTTGAGCAGGTCCTTGAGCCGCGCCTCCTCGTCCGGGCTGAGCCCGGCCGCGGGTTCCGGCGCGCTGCGGCGCGAGCGGATGTAGGCCGCGCCGATTCCCCCCGCCAGCAGCAGCATGATGGGCCCGGCCCACCACAGCAGCAGCGTCGAGCCGGTCGCGGGCGGGCTGAGCAGCACGTACTCGCCGTAGCGCGCGACCACGAAGTCGATCACCTCGGCATCGCTGTCTCCGGCCACCAGCCGTTCGCGCACCAGCAGGCGCAGGTCGCGGGCAAGGTCGGCGTTCGACTCGTCGATCGACTCGTTGCGGCAGACCAGACAGCGCAGCCCGGCAGAGATGTCGCGCGCCCGCTCCTCGAGGACCGGGTCGTCGAGGATCTCGTCCGGCTGGACCGCCAGCGCAGGACCCGCGGCCAGCAGCGCCAGCGACAGAAGCAGGGCACGGATCATTCGGCGGGCACCCCGTCCGCGGGGGCGCGCCGGGCCGCGCCGGCCGCCACGCGGAAGCGACGGTCCGACAGCGACAGCGCGCCGCCGAGGGCCATGACAATGGCGCCGAGCCAGATCCAGTTGGCGAAGGGCTTGATGTAGATCCGCACCGCGTAGCCGCCTGCCGCCTGCGGGTCACCGATTACGACGTAGACGTCACGCGTCACGCCGTTGTCGATGGCGGCCTCGGTCGTGGGCATGCCCGCCACCGGATAGACGCGCTTCTCGGGCGTCAGGACCGCGATCTCGCGGCCGTCCTTCTTCACCTGCATCCACGCCATGGTGGACAGGTAGTTCGGCCCCTGCACCTCCTGCACGTCGGCAAGGGTGATCTCGTAGGCCCCGACGGGGAAGGTCTCGCCGACCTGCGCGACGCGGATTTCCTCGTACTGGTAGGCCATCAGCATCGAGATGCCGAACATGGTGAAGCCGAGACCCGCGTGCGAGACGGCCTTGCCCCAGTCCGCGCGCGGCAGCCGCGTCAGCCGGCCGAGGCGCTGCAGGACGGGACCCCGCCCGGTGCGTGCCGCCAGATCGGCGGCCGAGCCGACCACCAGCCAGACCGACAGCGCGAGGCCGACGGGACCGAAGGCCGAGCGCCCGGTCTGGACCGCCCACAGAAGCAGGCCCGAGGCCACGGCCAGCGCCGCGACGCCCCAGAGGATGCGCATGTTGCCCCCCAGCCGCCCGCGCTTCCACGCCAGCATCGCCCCGAGCGGCAACAGCACGCCGAGCAGGATCATGAAGGGCGTGAAGGCCATGTTGAAGAAGGGCGGGCCGACCGACAGCTTGCGGTCGAAGAGCAGTTCCGCGACCAGCGGCCACATCGTGCCGACGAAGACGACGAAGGCCGAGACCGCGAGAAGGATATTGTTCGCAACCAGCGCGCTTTCGCGGGAGAGCGTCGAGAAGATCCCCTTCGCCTCCATCACGCCGGCGCGGGCGGCGAACAGCATCAGCGCCCCGCCCATGAAGACGCCGGTGATCGCCAGCAGGTAGACGCCCCGCTCGGGGTCGTTGGCGAAGGCGTGAACCGAGGTCAGGACACCCGAGCGCACGATGAAAGCCCCGATCAGCGAAAAGCCGAAGGCCAGGATGGCCAGCAGGATGGTCCAGGCCTTCAGCGCCTCGCGCTTCTCGACGACGATGGCCGAGTGGAGCAGCGCGGCGGCGATCAGCCAGGGCATGAACGAGGCGTTCTCGACCGGGTCCCAGAACCAGAAGCCGCCCCAGCCCAGCTCGTAATAGGCCCACCACGACCCCAGCGCGATGCCGATGGTCAGGAACACCCAGGCGGCCAGCGTCCAGGGCCGCACCCAGCGGCCCCAGGCGGCATCGACGCGCCCCTCGATCAGCGCCGCGACGGCGAAGGAGAACGAGGTCGAGAGACCGACATAGCCGAGGTAGAGGAACGGCGGGTGAAACGCGAGACCGGGGTCCTGCAGCAGGGGGTTCAGGTCCTCGCCGTCGAAGGGCGGCACGGCCAGCCGGGTGAACGGGTTCGACGTGAACAGGATGAAGATCATGAAGGCCACGGTCACCGCGGCCTGCACCGCCAGCACGCGGGCCTTGAGGGTCGGCGGCAGGTTGGCCCCGAACCAGCTGACCATCGCGCCGAAGAGCGTCAGGATCAGAACCCAGAGGAGCATCGAGCCCTCGTGGTTCCCCCAGACGCCCGACACCTTGTAGAGCATCGGCTTCAGCGTGTGCGAGTTCTGCACCACGAGAAGCAGGGAAAAGTCAGACACGACAAAGGCGTAGGTGAGCGCGCCGAAGGAGAACGCGAGCAGCAGGAACTGCGCGGTGGCGGTGGCGTCGGCGCTTGCCATCCACGACCCCCATCCCTTGTGCGCACCGACCAGCGGCACGACGGTCTGAATGGTCGCCAGCATGAGGGCGAGGACGAGGGCGAAGTGACCGAGTTCGGCTATCATGGGGCGGACTATAGCCAAGCGCTCGGCCCGTGCCAGTGGCATCCTGCCGCTCCGCGCACACGCATCCGTGAGCGGCGGAGCGGCAGCGCCGGTTCAGCCCCCCTGCCCGGCCCGCCAGTCGTCGAGCGCGGGGTTGGGTCCGGTCCCCGGCGCGTCCTGTCCGAGGCTGGTCGCCCCGGCACTGAGCGCCGCGAGCGCGCGGGTATTCCGCAGCACCTCCGGGGTGCGGGCCAGCGTCTCGGCGATCGAACGCTGGAACTCCTGCCCTTTCGCCTGGTGCCGGGCGCCGAAATAGAACGACACGATCGCGCCCATCAGCCACCAGAGCGGTTCGGGGATCAGGGCGATCCCCTGCATCCGGGCGGCGAACCACACCGGGTCCGCCATCGCCGCCACGAAGAGGCCCAGCGTGCCCATTGCCAGCGCCGGGCGCGGCAGGCGGTTGATCCCGTCCACGATCCGGTCGAAGCGCGAAGCGCGCGCGGCCCGGAACTCGGCCGCGAACTGCGACAGCGTGGCGATGTCGCGGGCGGCATCGCGCGCGGCGGCCTTCTCGGGGTTCTCCCGGAACGCCTCGACGGTTTCGGCGATGGCGTTCCGCCCGCCGCCGAAGATCAGGCCCAGCGGCCCCTCGATCATCCCCATGCCGCGACCCGCGCCCGGTGCGCGGCCTCCGTCAGGTGGAACTTCGGCGCGATGAAGGTCTCGGCGCGCAGGATCCAGCCGCCCTTGCCGCCGTCGCGGCGGCGGGCGTACTTGCGCGAAGCGGGACGACGCTCGGCCAGGTCGTAGTAGTAGTTGCGGCGCGCGATTCCGTAGGCATCGACGATGTGCCCCGGCGCCGCGTCATGGGCGGCATGGACCGCGCGCAGGGTCTGCGGGCCGATCACCCCGTCCGCGTCGCAGGGAAAGCCCATCTCGGTGACCAGTCCCTGCAGCAGGCGCACGGCATTGGCCCCGGCATTCACGTACATGTCGAAGACCGATGGTTGCAGCGGCTCGGGCAGCGCGCCGAGGCCGGGACCGGTGAAGTAGTGGGTCAGGAAGATGTCGACCGCCTGGTCGCGACTCAGCGCCTGCACGTCGGCAGCGTCGATCCGTCCGTCGCGGGTCAGGTCGAGACCCAGCCGCCGCAGGGTGTGGATCGTGACGCCGTGGTTGGTCGGGCCGCCCGGATCGTCCGGGTCGTTCACATAGCCGCCCTCGCGGGCGACGATCTCTTCGGCAATCTGTCGGACATCCATCGGTGCGCTCCCCGGTTGCACATGGCCGGGGAGGCTGCGGGACGATGGTTAATAGGATGCTGCCGCAGCGTTCGGTGCGGTGGACATGTCAGCCTTGCCGGTCTCGGGATCGACGTAGATGCCCTGGTCCTTGAGCGCGTCGATGACTTCCTTCGGCATGTAGGTCTCGTCGTGGCGCGCCAGCACCTCGGTCGCGACGAACACCTGCCCGTCGAAGCTGCCGAGGGCCACGGCCCCCTCGCCCTCGCCGAAGAGGTCGGGGAGGACGCCGGTGTAGGACACCGGGATCGAGGCCGCGCCGTCGGTCACGTGGAAGGTGATGGTCTCGGACTGGCCGCGCACGAGCGTGCCCTCCTCGACGAGGCCGCCGATGCGGAACACCTCGCCGGGCGGCGGCGGCTCGGAGGCGACCTGCGTCGGCGTGCGGAAGAAGTTGATCCCGTCCCGCATCGCGTAGCCGATCAGCGAGGCCGACACCACGAGCGCCACCGTCGCCAGCGCGATGATCTGGATCCGGCGTTGTTTCTTCAGTCCGCGCATGTCCGTCCGTCCTGCAATAGCCCTGTGCCGACGATCACGGGAAAAGCGGGGCCAGCATCAGCCCGTCCGTCTCGGGCAGATTTAACATCAGGTTGGCATTCTGCAAGGCTTGGCCGGACGAGCCCTTGGTCAGGTTGTCGAGCACCGCGAAGATGACCGCGCGACCGGCAAGCCGGTCCTGCGCCACCCCGATATGCACGAAGTTCGAGCCCCGGACGTGGTGGGTCGAGGGGGCCTGTCCGAAGGGCAGCATCACCATGAAGGGCTCGTCGGCATAGGCCTGCGACAGCGTGTCGTGGACCGCGCGCGCATCGCCCGCGACGTAGACGGTCGCGAGGATGCCGCGGTTCATCGGCATCAGGTGCGGGGTGAAGCGCACCTTCACCTCGCGCCCCGCGACGGCCGAGAACTCCTGGTCGAACTCGCCCAGGTGCCGGTGCGTGCCGCCGTAGCCGTAGGGGTTCAGCCCCTCCGACAGCTCGGCGTGGAGCAGGTTTTCCTTCACCGACCGCCCGGCCCCAGAGACGCCCGCCTTCAGGTCGATCAGGATGTCGTCAAGGTCGATGATCCCGGCCTCGATCAGCGGGCGCAGCGCGTACTGGCCTGTCGCCGCGTTGCAGCCGGTCCCCGCCACGAGCCGCGCGTCCCGGATCTGGTCGCGGTAGAACTCGGTCAGGCCGTAGACGGCGGTCGCCTGCAGGTCGAGCGCGGTGTGCGGCCCGCCGTACCATGTCTGGTAGGCCGCCCCGTCGCGCAGCCGGAAGTCGGCGGACAGGTCCACTACCTTCAGGTCGCGCGGCAGGGCCGAGATCACCGACTGGCTGGTGGCATGCGGCAGCGCGCAGAACACGAGATCGGTCTGCCCGAGGTCGAGATCGTCGATCTTCACCAGGTCCGGCAGGTCGAGATGGCGCAGGTGCGGGAACACCTCGCCCATCGTCTGCCCCGCCTTGCGGTCGGCGGAGAGGCCCGTGATGCGCAGCCCCGGATGGGTGGCGATCAGGCGGACGAGTTCGGCCCCGGTATAGCCGGAAGCCCCGAGAATGGCGACGGAAGCGGTCATGGCACGGTCTTTCGCTGCGGGCGGGGCGCAGATGCGGGCACGGCCCCGGATTGGACGCGGGTGTAGTCTCAGGCGGCGGTAAAGGCCAGCCGTCGTCGCAGGAAGCGCGTGGCGTGGTCCGACACCTTCGCCGGGTTGCCGGTGGTCAGCAGGAGCGGCCCGCCGTCGGGCGCGGTCACCGCCGGTCCTTCCATCTCGGGCCGCCGCCCGAGGTAGTCGGCGAGGCTTTCGGCCACGAGATCGGCCTGGCTGAACACCTTCACCCCGGCGCCGAGCGCATCCTGGAACACCTCCGCCATCAGCGGGTAATGCGTGCAGCCGAGAATCGCGGCCTCGGGCGTCGGCATCTTCCGCTTCAGCGCGTCAACGTGGGAGCGCACGAGCGCCTCGGCGAGGATCATGTCGCCGTCCTCGATCGCATCGACCACGCCGCCGCAGGCCTGCGCCTCGACATCGACGCCAATGGCGCGGAACGCGAGTTCGCGCTGGAAGGCGCGGCTGGCGACGGTTGCGGGCGTCGCGAAGAGCGCGACATGTTTCACCGCCACCTCGCGCGGGGGCGAGTTGTCGCCCCACTGCCGTTCGGTCAGCGCCTCGATCAGCGGCACGAAGACGCCGAGCACCCGTTTGCCGGGGGGAACCCCCTCCTCCTGCATCCGGCGCAGCGCAGCCGCGCTTGCGGTGTTGCAGGCGAGGATGACCAGCGTGCACCCCATGTCCCAGAGGCGCGTGACCGCGGCCTTCGTCAGTTCGTAGACGTCCTGCGCATCGCGCACGCCGTAGGGCGCGTGCTTGTTGTCGCCATAGTAGACGAAGGACACGTCCGGCAGACGCTTGGTGACCGCATCATAGACGGTCAGGCCGCCGAGGCCCGAGTCGAAGATCCCGACGGCCATCAGCGATAGGTCCTGTCACGGAACCGGGCTTCGAACTCGTAGCCGTAATCGTAGCTGCCCAGCGGACGCGGGCTGAGCTTGTAGGTCTCGACGCGCAGGAAATCCATCAGCGCGCGGGGGTCGCGCGACAGCGCCTCGATCAGGGCGGGATCGAGCGGCTCGCCGATCGCGACACGCACCGGCTCGCCGACGCGGGCCTTGAATTCCTTGATCAGCAGCGCCATCCGCAGGGTCTGGTGCAGGTGGCTGGCGATCTGGAACAGGCGCGAGTTCGAGCCTTCGAAGAACACCGGCACGACGGTCGCGCCCGACTTCGAGATCATCTTGGCGGTAAAGGTGCGCCAGAACGGGTCCATCGGACGCCCGAAGGGCTTGGGCGCGGTCGAGACCGTGCCGCCCGGGAACACGCCCATCGCGCCGCCCTGCCGCAGGAACTCGAGGGCGATCTTGCGGGTTTCGAGGTTCTCGCGCTGCGCTTCCTTCGTCTCGTCGAAGCTGACCGGCAGGATGATCTTTTCCAGGTCGGCCGCCTTGCGGAACACCCGGTTGGCGAGGATGCGGTACTCGCTGCGCCGCCGGGACAGGATGTTGCCCATCATCAGCCCGTCGAGAATGCCGTAGGGGTGGTTGGCGATCACCACCAGCGGCCCCTCGGAGGGGATATTTTCGAGGCTGCCGCCGATCACGTCGAGGGTCAGGCCATAGCGTTCGGCCATCACCTCCCAGAAGTTGCGGCCCTGCGCTACCTCGGTCTCGTAGCCCATCGCGCGCCGGATCAGCGACAGCCGACCGGTGGCGTTCTCCATCACGCGGATGAAGGCGCGGCCGGGCCGGGACTGGGCGGAACTCGCATAGGAGATGTCGCGCGCGATCTGCGGCTTCGACGGGAACGAGGGGGTCTGGGACATCGCTGGGTCCGGACGAGGATATCTGCGCCCCCGATTACCGCCTTGCGGCCTGCCGGTCCAGCCTTTCGCACACGCCGGGAGGCATTCTCGCGCGCCCTACTCGGCCGCCTGGCTCAGGGGCGTGCCGCCGCTCTCGATGACCGCCTTCAGCTCGGCCCGCCGCTTCGCCGCCGCCGCGGCGGCCGCCTCCTTGACCGGGCCGAAGCCGCGGATCTGCAGGGGCAGCTCGGCCAGCGCCAGCACCGCGTCGCGGGTGGCATCGCTCAGCCGGGCCTCGGCCCAGTCCATGTCGGCCTCGTACTCGGCGATCAGCGCGCGCTCCATCCGCCGCTCGGCGGTGTAGCCGAACGGATCGAAGGCCGTGCCGCGCAGGCGTTTCATCCGCGCAAGCAGCGGGAAGAGCCGCTCGATCCAGGGTCCGAACCGGCGCTTCAGGGGGCGGCCGTCCGCGCCCTTGCCCGGCAGCAGCGGCGGGGCGAGGTGATAGCGGATCGTCAGGTCGCCCGCGAAGGCCTCTGCCGCCTTGGCGCGGGTCTCGGTCAGCAGCCGCGCCACTTCGTATTCGTCCTTGTAGCTCAGCAGCTTGTGATACCCTCTTGCGACCGCGTCTCGCAGGACGGGATCGGTGATCCGCGCGAGCCGGGCGCGGTACTTCGCGGCCAGCGCGGTGTCCTGGTAGGCCTCCAGGTGGGCGGCGCGCCGGGCGATACGCTCGTCCGGGCTGGCGGGCTTCACGACGACCTCGGCCGCCAGCAGCTTCGCGGCGTCTTTCGGGTGCGCCATGGCCCAGCGGCCATAGGCGAAGGCGGCCTTGTTCTGCTCGACCGCCGCGCCGTTCAGTTCGATTGCGCGCAGGATGGCGTCGAGGCTGAGCGGGACGAGACCGCGCTGCCACGCGGCCCCGAAGACCATCATGTTCGAGTAGATCGAGTCGCCCAGCAGTTTCGCCGCCAGCTCGGTCGCGTCGAACACCGCCAGCCCTTGTTGCAGTCGCGCCTCAAGGGCGAGCTGCAAGTCCTTGCCGGGAATTCTGAAATCCCGGTTGCGCGTGAAGTCGCCGGTGACGATCTCGTGGCTGTTCACGACCGCGCCGGTGCGCCCCGTCGCCATCAGTCCCAACGTCTTGGCGCCCGCCGTCACGACGAGATCGCCGCCGATCACCGCATGGGCCTCGCCCACCGCCACACGGATCGCCGAGATGTCCTCGGGCCGGTTGGCAAGGCGGCAATGGATGTGCACCGCGCCGCCCTTCTGCGCGAGGCCGGCCATCTCGATCATCGCCGCGCCCTTGTCGTCGAGATGCGCCGCCATGGTCAGCACCGCGCCGATGGTCACCACGCCGGTGCCGCCAATGCCGGTCACGACGATGTTGTGGGTTCCGTCGATGGCGGGCAGCGCGGGGTCCGGCAGGTCCGGCAGGTCCAGCGTCGCGGTGGCCGCCTTGCGCGGCTTCGCCCCCTCGACCGTCACGAAGGAGGGACAGAACCCGTTCAGGCAGGAGAAATCCTTGTTGCAGCTCGACTGGTCGATGGCGCGCTTGCGTCCGAACTCGGTCTCGACCGGCACGATGGACACACAGTTCGACTGCACGCCGCAATCGCCGCAGCCCTCGCAGACATCGGTGTTGATGAAGACCCGGCGATCCGGGTCCGGAAACTGGCCGCGCTTGCGGCGGCGGCGCTTTTCGGCGGCACAGGTCTGAACGTAAATGATGGCCGATACGCCCTTGATCCGGCTGAACTCTTCCTGGACCTTCATCAGGTCCGAGCGCAGGTGACGCGGCAGCCCCGGCGGAAAGGCCGCGAGGTCGATCGGCTCTTTCTCGTCATGGACGAGGGCGATGTGCTTCACCCCCATAGCGGTCAGCTCATGCGCGATCTGCGGCGCCGTCAGGCCGCCGTCGTTCTTCTGCCCGCCGGTCATCGCGACGGCGTCGTTGAAGAGGATCTTGTAGGTGATGTTGGTGCCCGCGGCGAGCGCGGCCCGGATCGCCTGCACGCCCGAGTGGTTGTAGGTCCCGTCGCCGAGGTTCTGGGACACGTGGTCGCGGGTCGAGAACAGCGACTCGCCGATCCAGTTCGCGCCCTCGCCCCCCATGTGGGTGAAGCCGACCGTCTCGCGGTCCATCCACTGCACCATGTAGTGGCAGCCGATCCCGGCATAGGCGCGGCTGCCCTCCGGCACCTTGGTCGAGCTGTTGTGCGGGCAGCCCGAGCAGAAATACGGCGTTCGGGTCGCCAGTTCCGGGGCGTTGTCGGCGCGGCGCGCCTCGGCCAGCCGCGCAAGCCCGGCCCGGATCGCGTCGGTGTCGCGGCCCTCCTCGATCAGGATCGCGCCCAGCTTCTCGGCGATCCAGACCGGATCGAGCGCGGCGCGGGTCGGGAACAGTTCCTCGCCCCGGTCGTTCTCCCAGCCGTAGACCCGGCGTCCGCGCCGGTCGTGGAAGATCGCCTCCTTGGCCTGCACCTCGATCAGCTTGCGCTTTTCCTCGACGACCACGATCAGGTCGAGGTCCTCGGCCCAGTCGTGGAAGCCCCGCATGTCGAGCGGCCAGGTCATGCCGACCTTGTAGGTGGTGATCCCGAGGCGCTCGGCCTCGGCCGCGTCGATGCCGAGGATCGCCAGCGCCTGGCACAGGTCGAGCCAGTTCTTGCCCGCCGCGATGAAGCCGATCTTCGCCCCGGGCTTGCCCCAGACCCGGCGGTCCAGCCGGTTCGCTTGGCCGAAGGCTTCGGCGGCGAAGCGCTTGTAGTCGATCATCCGCGCTTCCTGCGCGTGGGGCGTGTCGATCAGGCGGATGTTCAGCCCGCCCTCGGGCATGTCGAACTCCGGCAGCACGATCTGCACCCGGTCGGGCCGGCCGTCGACGACCGCCGTCGCCTCGACCGTGTCCTTCATCGTCTTGAGGCCGACCCACACCCCGGCGAAGCGGCTCAGGGCGTAGCCGTAGATCCCGTAGTCGAGGATTTCCTGCACCCCGGCCGGGTTCAGGATGGGCATGTAGGCATCGACCAGCGCCCATTCGGACTGGTGCAGCACCGTCGAGGACTCGCCCGTGTGGTCGTCCCCCAGCGCCATCAGCACCCCGCCCTTGGGCGACGTGCCCGCCATGTTGGCGTGCTTCATGGCGTCGCCCGAGCGGTCCACCCCCGGCCCCTTGCCGTACCACAGGCCGAAGACGCCGTCGTATCTCCCCTCGCCCCGCAGTTCGGCCTGCTGGGTGCCCCAGAGCGCGGTCGCCGCGAGGTCCTCGTTCAGGCCTTCCTTGAAGATCACGTTCGCGGCGGCAAGCTCGGCCTTCGCGCGGGACATCTGCTGATCCACCGCCCCCAGCGGCGAGCCGCGGTAGCCGGTGACGAAGCCCGCCGTGTTCAGACCGGCCGCCTTGTCGCGCGCGGCTTGGGTCAGCATGAGGCGCACCAGCGCCTGCGTCCCGTTCAGCAGCACGGGGGATCGCGTGAGGTCGAACCGGTCGGACAGACGCACATCTTGCCGAGACATCGGGCATTCCCTCCCAAGATTGCCTGCAACCGATGTTAGGTCACAATTCCTGACCTACAAAGTGAATTCTTGAGGGATCATTCGTTGCGTCGGCGGGGGCACTCGGGGTAACCCCGGGGCGACCGTTAACGTTACCAAGACAACTTTCTGACGACGGACACCGGATCATGGACTGGGACAAGCTGCGAATCTTCCATGCGGTCGCCGATGCCGGCAGCCTGACCCATGCCGGCGATTCCCTGCATCTCAGCCAGTCTGCCGTCAGCCGACAGATCCGGGCGCTGGAAGAGTCGCTGAACACCACCCTGTTCCACCGCCATGCCCGCGGCCTGATCCTGACCGAGCAGGGCGAGCTGCTGTTCGACGCCACGCGGCACATCACCAAGCGCCTCGACGCTGCCGCGGCCCGCATCCGCGACAGCGAGGAAGAGGTCTTCGGCCAATTGCGCGTCACGACCACCATCGGCTTCGGCACGCTCTGGCTCGCCCCGCGCCTGACGGCGCTCTACGAGAAATACCCGGACCTGAACGTCGACCTCATGCTGGAGGAGCGCGTCCTCGACCTGCCGATGCGGGAGGCGGATGTCGCGATCCGGATGAAGGAGCCCAGCCAGGCCGACCTCATCCGCAAGCGCCTGATGAGCGTCCGGATGCGCCTTTACGCGGCGCCCACGTATCTCGAGAAGTTCGGAACGCCCGAGAGCCTCTACGACCTCAAGCATCACCGGCTGGTCTGCCAGAACACCGACAGCGCCCAGGTCAGCGCGGGCGCGATGCTGATTCGCGAGCTGATGTCCTACGACATCGAGCGGACCCTGACCGTGAACAACTACTTTGGCGTTCTGCAAAGCGTGATCTCCGATCTCGGCATCGGCGTCCTGCCCGATTACCTGACCGAGGACTTCCCGAGCCTCGTCCGGGTCCTGCCGGGGACCGAGTCGGTCGAGGTCCCGGTCTTCCTCGCCTATCCCGAGGAGCTGCGACAATCGAAACGCGTCGAGGCCTTCCGCGATTTCGTGACGGAAGAAGTCATCGCCTACCGCCGCCGCCGCAGGGATTCCTGATAAAGCTAAGCCGCGGGCAGATCTATGCAATGACCGCATACCGGCTTTGCAGTGATGCGGCGTTTTAGTGCCTTGATCGAAAATTGGGCAGTCTCTATGTCCCAATTCATGAAGTCGGGCAGAGATGCTTGCTTCATACCTCCCTGTTGGACTTTGGCCGAGCTTCGTCTCGGCCTTTTTTTTGGCAGGTTGCCTGACCTTGCAGCGCGGGCCCGGCCCGCAGCGACACCCTTCCCCCCGTGCGGCCCTTGCCCTAAACGGGGCCCGAGCGAAGGAGCCCGTCGATGCAAGAGCCCGAGATCACCCCCGACCTGATTGCCGCCCACGGTCTGAAGCCGGACGAGTACGACCGGATCCTCGAGATCATCGGCCGCGCACCGACCTTCACGGAACTCGGCATCTTCTCGGCGATGTGGAACGAGCACTGCTCCTACAAGTCCTCGAAGAAATGGCTGCGCACCCTGCCCACCAGCGGGCCGCAGGTGATTTGCGGGCCGGGCGAGAACGCGGGCGTCGTCGATATCGGGGACGGGCTGGCCGTGGTCTTCAAGATGGAGAGCCACAACCACCCCTCCTACATCGAACCCTACCAGGGCGCGGCGACCGGCGTGGGCGGCATCCTGCGCGACGTCTTCACGATGGGCGCGCGCCCGATCGCGGCGATGAACGCGCTGAGCTTCGGCGAGGTCGCGCATCCGAAGACCCGGCAACTGGTGCACGGCGTCGTCGAGGGGATCGGCGGCTACGGCAATGCATTCGGCGTGCCCACCGTGGCGGGCGAGGTGCGGTTTCACCCGGCCTATAACGGCAACTGCCTCGTCAACGCCTTCGCGGCGGGCCTCGCGCCCGCGGACGGCATCTTCTACTCGGCGGCCTCGGGCGTCGGGCGCCCGGTGGTCTACCTCGGGGCCAAGACCGGCCGCGACGGGGTCGGCGGCGCGACGATGGCCAGCGCCGAGTTCGACGACACCATCGAGGAGAAGCGCCCGACCGTGCAGGTCGGCGACCCGTTCACCGAGAAGCGGCTGATGGAGGCCTGCCTCGAACTGATGCAGACCGGCGCAGTGATCTCGATCCAGGACATGGGCGCTGCGGGCCTGACCTGCTCGGCCGTCGAGATGGGCGACAAGGGCGGCCTCGGCATCCGGCTCGACCTCGACCGCGTGCCGGTGCGCGAGTCCAACATGACCGCCTACGAGATGATGCTGTCCGAGAGCCAGGAGCGGATGCTCATGGTGCTCGACCCCGCGAAGGAGGCCGAGGCGAAGGCGGTCTTCGACAAGTGGGACCTCGATTTCGCGATCGTGGGCGAAACCATCGCCGAGGACCGCTTCCTGATCCTGTACGGCAACGACGTGAAGGCCGACCTGCCGCTGTCGAAGCTGTCCTCAAGCGCGCCGGAATACGACCGGCCCTGGGTCGCCACGCCGGAAGCCGCGCCGCTCGACTTCGTGCCCGAGGTCGATCCCATCGACGCTCTGCGCACCCTTGTCGCGTCGCCCAACCATGCCCGGAAGTCCTGGGTCTGGGAGCAGTACGACCACATGGTGATGGCAGACACGGTGCAGGCGCCGGGCCTCGGGGCCGGGATCGTGCGCGTCCACGGCACCGACAAGGCGCTGGCCTTCACCAGCGACGTGACCCCGCGCTACGTGAAGGCCAACCCGGTCGAGGGCGGCAAGCAGGCAGTCGCGGAAGCCTGCCGCAACCTGTTCGCCGTGGGCGCGAAGCCCTTGGCCTGCACGGACAATCTCAACTTCGGCAACCCCGAGAAGCCCGAGATCATGGGCCAGTTCGTCGGCGCGATCCAGGGCATCGGCGCGGCCTGCGCGGCGCTCGACGCGCCCATCGTCTCGGGCAACGTCAGCCTCTACAACGAGACTGACGGCCGCGCGATCCTGCCCACCCCCACCATCGGCGCGGTCGGCCTGATCGACCACCTCGACGAGGTGATCGCCGGGCAACCGCGCGACGGGCACGTGGCGCTTCTGCTCGGGACGACCGCCGGACACCTGGGACAATCGGCGTTCCTCGCCGAGGTGCTGCACCGCGAAGAGGGCGACGCCCCGCACGTCGATCTCGCCGCCGAGGCCGCGCATGGCGCCTTCGTGCTGGCCAACCGCCAGTGGATCGTCGCCTGTTCCGACCTGTCGGACGGCGGTCTTGCGCTGGCCACCTTCGAGATGGCCGCCAACGCGGGCGTAGGCGTGACGCTCGACGCCGGGGATTGCCCGACGCTCTTCGGCGAGGACCAGGGCCGCTACCTGATCGCCACCAGCTTCGACAAAGCCGAAGCGCTGATGGTGTCCGCGTCCGAGGCGGGCGTGACCCTGACGACCGTCGGCCGGTTCGGGGGCGATGCGGTGCGCCTCGGCACCTCCACGGCCCCGCTGGCCGAGCTCGACGCCGTCTGGCGCTCGCGCTTCGGCGAGATCTTCGACGGGGCGGCCTGAGCCGCCCCTCCCTCTCAGAAGATGTAGTCGCTGATGTCGATCAGCGTGTAGTCGACGTTCTGCAGGATGACCTCCGCCACCTCCTGCCCGGTCGTCAGGTCGTAGAAGGTCAGGTAGGTGTCGCCGTTCAGGTCGGCGAGACAGCCGCCATATTGCCCGCCCCACGGATCGTTGGCGTCGATCCCGAAGGCCGAGACGTCGATCCGGTCCACCCCGTTCTCGAAATCGGTGATCGTCAGCACCCCCGTCCCCGGCCCGGTCACGAAGGTATCCGCGCCGCTGCCGCCGGTGGCCACGTCATTGCCGCCGCCGGTGTCGATCACGTCGTCGCCCCCTCGCCCGAAGACGAATTCGTCGGCATTCGTGCCGGTCAGGACGTTGTCCCTGTTGTTGCCGCGGATCGTGCCGCCGCCCGATGCGTGTGCGCCCCTCGGCATGGGTCTGTCTCCCTGTCTGCTGCGCGCCCCGAGCTTGCGCCGGGTGCGCGGCGGACCCGAGTGCGGAAGACCGGTGGATGCGGATTTCCGCAAGGCGCCCCGCGACATCGGCCGACCTTGCGGCGGCGCGGGCGCGGGCTTAAATTCCCACATGACGAATACGGAGTTTCTGCCCATGCCCATCAGCGCCCAGGATATCCACGATCTGATCCGGGAGAGCTTCCCGGCGGCGAAGATCACGGTGCAGGGCGATGACGGCGCGCATTTCGCCGCCGAGGTCGTGGACGAAAGCTTCCGCGGCCTGAACCGCGTCCAGCAGCAGCGCGCGGTCTATGCCGCGCTCAAGGGCAAGATGGACGGGGCGCAGGGCGAGTTGCACGCGTTGGCGCTGACCACGCGCGCGCCGGAGTGATCAATCCCCATGTCGCGGCCTGGATATCCGAGACCCTGCCCTGGGCGCTGCCGGTCGCGGCGGCGGCCTTCGGGCTGGTCCTGCTCGGTCGGGCATGCGACACGATCGGGAACACTGGGCGGGCTGAGCCGCCACGGACTGAGATATTGGCGCGTCCGGCGAAAGCGTGACCGCCGGACCTGGAAACGGAGACCCCAATGACCGACGTCAAGACGCAGATCGACGAGATGGTGAAGGGCCACGACGTGGTGCTCTTCATGAAGGGCACCAAGATGATGCCGCAGTGCGGGTTCTCCAGCCGCGTGGCGGGCGTCCTGAACTTCATGGGCGTCGACTTCACCGACGTGAACGTGCTGGCCGATGCCGACATCCGCCAGGGCATCAAGGACTACTCGGACTGGCCGACCATTCCGCAGCTTTACGTCAAGGGCGAGTTCGTCGGCGGCTGCGACATCGTCACCGAGATGACCCTCTCGGGCGAACTCGACACCCTGCTGGAACAGAACGGTGTCACCTTCGACAAGGCCGCAGCCGACAAGATCCGCGAAGCCAACGCCTGACGCAGGCCTCGTGTCGCACGCGAACCTCCGCCCGGGCCCGGCTCAGGCGGCGGTTTCCGTTGCATCCTCGGACTGCTGGCGCGCCCACATCGCGGCATAGCGGCCGCCCTGGGCCACCAGCGTGTCGTGGGTGCCTTCTTCCGCGATCTCGCCCTGCTCCAGCACCACGATCCGGTCGGCATCGACCACCGTCGAGAGCCGGTGCGCGATGGTGATGACCGAGCGGCCCTGCCCCATCGCCTTGAGGCTGTCCTGGATATCGCGCTCGGTCTGGGTGTCGAGTGCGCTCGTCGCCTCGTCCAGCAGCAGGATCGGCGGGTTCTTCAGCAGCGTCCGGGCGATGCCGACGCGCTGTTTCTCGCCGCCCGACAGCTTCAGACCGCGTTCGCCCACCTTGGTCTCGTAGCCCTCCGGCAGCCCGAGGATGAAGTCGTGGATGCGTGCTGCCTTCGCCGCCGCCTCGATCTCGTCCTGCGTCGCCCCGGCCCGGCCATAGGCGATGTTGTACCGGATCGTGTCGTTGAACAGCACCGTGTCCTGCGGCACCACGCCGATGCTGTCATGCAGGCTCTGCTGGGTCACGGCGCGCACGTCCTGCCCGTCGATCCTCAGCGCACCGCCGGTCACGTCGTAGAAGCGGAAGAGAAGCCGCCCGATGGTGGACTTGCCCGAGCCGGACGGCCCGACGATGGCGACCGTCTCGCCGGGGCCGACGCGGATAGAGACGCCCTTCAGGATCGGCCGCGCCGGATCGTAGGCAAAGCGCACGTCGTCCAGCACGATCTCGCCGCCGCGCACCTCCAGCGGGCGGGCGTCGGGCGCGTCGCGCACGTCGGCGGGCTGCTCCAGCAGGTCGAACATCTCGCCCATGTCGACGAGCGCCTGCCGGATCTCGCGGTAGACCGTGCCGAGGAAGTTCAGCGGCATGGTGATCTGGATCATGTAGGCGTTGACCATCACGAAGTCGCCCACCGTCAGCGTGCCGTTCTGCACCCCGAGCGCGGCCAGCACCATGACGATCACGAGGCCCGTCGTGATCAGGAAGGACTGGCCGAAGTTGAGGAAGGCCAGCGAGTAGTTGGTCTTGATCGCCGCCTGCTCGTAGAGCGCCATCGCGCGGTCATAGCGCTCGGCCTCGCGGGACTCGGCGCCGAAATACTTCACCGTCTCGAAGTTCAGCAGGCTGTCGATCGCCTTCTGGTTGGCATCGGTGTCCTGCTCGTTCATCTGCTTGCGGATCTTCACCCGCCACTCGGTGACCTTGAAGGTGAACCAGACGTAGATCGCGATGGTGACGACGAGGACCGCCAGATAGGTCGCGTCGAACAGGAAGAACAGCACCGCCGAGACGAGCACCAGTTCCAGCACCAGCGGACCGATCGAGAAAATCAGGAACCGCAGCAGGAAGTCGACGCCCTTCACGCCGCGCTCGATGATCCGGCTCAGGCCGCCGGTCTTGCGCGTGATGTGGTAGCGCAGGCTCAGCGCGTGGATGTGCGTGAAGGTCTCGAGCGCAAGCTGGCGCAGCGCCCGCTGGCCGACCCGCGTGAAGACCGCGTCGCGCAACTGCTGGAACCCGACCGTCATCAGGCGGGCCATGCCATAGGCGACGGTCAGCCCGACCGCCCCGATGGCCACCAGCATCGCCTGCCCGGCGTCGCCCGACAGCGCATCGACAGCGGCCTTGTAGAAGAACGGCGTGCCCACGGCGACCAGCTTCGACGCCACGAGCACCAGCAGCGAGATCACCACCCGCTGCTTCACCCAGGGCTTGTCCTCGGGCCAGAGATACGGGGCCACCTTGCGGATCGTGCGCAAGCCCGAACGGCGGTCGGCCTCCGCTTCGGCGGCGGTGGTCTGGGCGGTGGCGCGGGCAGCGTCGGTCATGCGGGCAGGCTCCGGTGTGGACGGAGCGCGACCTTAGGGGCGGGCGCGGGGAATGGCCAGAGCGCGGGCTGTGCGCCCGTGCTCAGGTCCGGCTCAGTTCTGGCCCGGCAGGGTGAACACCTGCCCGGGATAGATCAGGTCGGGGTCGCGGATCTGGTCTTTGTTGGCCTCATAGACCTGAACGTACATCTCGCCCTGTCCCATCATGTCCTGCGCGATGCCCCAGAGCGTGAAGCCCGGCTGCACGGTGATGACCTGCGCGGCGGGGCGCGGGACCGGGGCGGGCGCGACCTCGGCACTCGCCACCGGCTCGGCGGCCGGAGCGGGCGCGTCGGCGGCGGCGACCTCGGGCACGGCGGCCGGGGTCGCGGTGTCCGGGACCGGGGTCTCGGCGGCGGCCGGGGCGGCCTCGGGCGCCGGGTCTGACGCGGGGGTGGTGTCGACGCGCACCGGATCGGCGGCGGCAGTCTCGACCGGTTCGGGCGCGGGCGCCTCGGCCGGGGGCGCCTCGACGGCCGGTGTGGGTGCGGGCGTCGCGGTCGCCGTCGGCTGCGGGACCTCGGGCTGCGGCTCTGCGGCGGCGACCTCGACGGTGCCGCTGTCCGGTGCGGCGTCGGGGGCCGGGGTGTCGGGGGTCGCCTCGGCCACCGGGGCCGCCTCGGGCGCGGGCGTCACCGCGCCGCGCGCCGCCAGAAGCGCCGGGTCCTCGCGCTTGAACGGGGTCTCGAACCGGGAGGTCACCGCGCCGTCGCCCGACACCTCGTCGACCCGCAGGGTGTAGATCCCGGGGACGACATCGGTCAGACGCGCGCGCCAGCGCCCTTCGGGCGACACGGCAACTTCGGCCTGCAAGCCATTGTCGAGATAGACCCGAACGAAATCGCCAGCGCCCGCGCGCCCGGTCAGTTCCACCTCGGCGGAGGCGTCGTAGGCGATGGTGTCGATCGTCACGTTGCTGCGCGTGGGCAGCGTCGCGGTGGCGGGGGCCTCGGGCGCGGGAGCGGGTTGCAGGACCTCGACGCCGTCACGGCTGGCCACGACCAGGGCCGGGGCCGCGGGTGTCTCGGCGTCCTCTTCCGGCGCGGTGTCCCCGGCGTCGGCCACCTGCGGCGCGGGCAGGTCGAACGGCGCCACGAGGATCGTTTCATCCGAGGCGACCGGCGTGCCGTCCGCCGCGACATAGACCAGCGACAGGCTGCGCGGCCGGTCGCTGGGCGCGATATCGAAGATCGAGACGAACTTGCCGTCGCCGCCCGCCATCGCCTCGGCCAGCTTGTCGCCGTCGAGCAGGACATCCACCGTGACCCCGGCCAGCGCCGTACCGGCCACGACCGCCCCGCCCTGCGCGTCGATCCGCACGACGTCGAAGACCGGCACCAGCGGCGCGGCGGTTTCGGTGTCGGCCGTGGTCTCGGGGGCGGCCGGCGCTGCCGCCTCGGGAGCCACCTGGACGGCGGGCTCGGCGGGCACCGCCGGGGGCGGCTCGTCGAACATCGGCAGGACGAAGACATATCCCACGACACCGACCACCACGACCGCGGCGGCAACGCCTCCGAGGGCGGCGGTGGACCCGGCTCCGAGAGCGGACAGGAAGGACATGGTAGGCGCGTCTCCGTTCAGGCAGGTCGGGCGGCTCGGAGGCTCAGCGCGGCCAAGCGCCCCGTTGCACTAGGGTAGTGGCCGGACTATCCAGCGTCAAAGCTGCGCTCGCAAAAGGATTTTCCCGTGTCAAGGTCACGCCGCGCCGTCTGTGTCTTTTGTGGCTCGCGCTCGGGCGGGCTGAACGACTATGAGGCAGACGCCGAAGATCTCGGGCGCTTCCTGGCCGAAACCGGCTACCAGCTGGTCTACGGCGCCGGCGATGTCGGGCTGATGGGCGCGGTGGCGCGCGGCTGCATGGAGGCCGGGGGCGAGACCCTGGGCGTGATCCCCGAACACCTGATCGCCCGCGAACAGGGGCGGCAGGACCTGACCCGCTTCGTCGTCACCGAGACGATGCACGAGCGCAAGAAGGTCATGTTCATGAATTCGGACGCCATCGTCCTGCTGCCCGGCGGCGCGGGCAGCCTGGACGAGTTCTTCGAGGTCCTGACCTGGGCGCAGCTCGGCCTGCACGCCAAGCCGATCCTGCTGCTCAACACCGCCGGGTTCTGGGACCCGCTGCACGCGCTGGTGCAGCACGTCATCGCGCAGGGCTTCGCCGAGAACTCGCTGGCGACCTTCTACGAACTGGTGCCCGACGTGCCGACGCTGGGGCGGCGGCTGGCGCGCAAGCTGGACAGCGGCCTGTCGCGCTGAGCCGGGGGCTCAGCGCTCGATCGAGGCGGCAGCCTTCGCCAGTGCGGTGATCGCGGCCCAATCGCCCTTGGCCATCAGGTGCTTCGGCGCCACCCACGAGCCGCCCGCGCAGAGGACGTTCGGCAGGGTCAGGTAGCGCGAGGCATTGTCCGGGCCGATCCCGCCCGTGGGGCAGAAGCCCACCTGCGGCAGCGGGCCGCCCATCGACTTGAGCATCGGGACCCCGCCCGCGGCCTCGGCCGGGAAGAACTTCTGGACCCGGTAGCCCTTTTCCAGCAGGCGCATCACCTCCGAGGGGGTCGCGGCGCCCGGCAGCATCGGCAGACCGGCCTCGAGGGCGGCGTCCAGCAACCGGTCCGTCGCCCCGGGCGACACCCCGAACTTCGCACCGGCCTCGACCGCGTCGTGGACGTCCTTCGGGGTCAGCAGCGTGCCCGCGCCGACCACCCCGCCTTCGACCGTGGCCATCTCCCGGATCGCGTCCAGCGCCACCGGGGTGCGCAGCGTGACCTCCAGCGCCTTCAACCCGCCCTTGACCAGCGCCCGGGCCAGCGGCTGCGCGTGGGACAGCTCGTCTACGGTGATCACGGGAACGATCACGGCAAGGTCGCAGATGCGCTCGGCGGCGCGGCTCGACTCCTCGGGGGTCATGGATACCTCCATTCGGGTTACTGGCGCGCGTCTAGGCGCAATTCATGACAACCGCCAGACAAATGCGCGGGAGCGCGACTCAGATCGTGATCCGCGCCCCGTTGGCGGCGGGCCCGACGCGGTCGCGGAAGATCTGGAACATCTCGCGCCCGATCCCGGCGGCATTCGCCGACAGGTCGGCCGTCGCGGCGGGGCGGTCGAGCGCGCCCTCGGTCAGCACCGACAGCACGCCCGCGACGGCATCGACCCGGATCAGGTCGCCGTCCCGGACATGGGCCAGCGGCCCGCCGTCGGCGGCCTCGGGGCAGACATGGATCGCGGCCGGGACCTTGCCCGAGGCGCCGGACATCCGCCCGTCGGTGACGAGGGCGACCTTGTGGCCGCGGTCCTGCACCACCGACAGGAGCGGGGTCAGCGAATGCAGTTCGGGCATGCCGTTGGCCTTCGGCCCCTGGAAACGGACGATCACCACCACGTCGCGGTCCAGCTCGCCCGCGCGGAACGCCGCCTTGACCGACTCCTGGTCCTGGAACACCCGGGCCGGGGCCTCGATGACATGGCGCTCGGGCGCGACGGCCGAGACCTTCATCACCCCCTGCCCCAGGTTGCCGGTCAGTTCCTTCAGCCCGCCCGACGGCTGGAACGGGTTGCTGGCCGGGCGCAGGATCTTCTCGTTCAGGCTGGCGGTCGCGCCGTCTTCCCAGACCAGCGCACCGTCCTTCAGCTTCGGCTCGCGCGTGTAGCGGCCGAGCCCCTCGCCGGCGACGGTCCTGGTGTCGGGATGCAGCAGCCCGGCCTCCAGCAACTCGCCGATCATGTAGCCGAGCCCCCCCGCCGCGTGGAAATGGTTCACGTCCGCCAGCCCGTTCGGATAGACCTTCGCCATCAGCGGCGTGACCTCGGAAAGCTCCGCGAAATCCGACGGCTCGAGCAGCACCCCAGCGGCGGCGGCCATCGCGGGCAGGTGGATCACGAGATTGGTCGAGCCGCCCGTCGCCATCAGCCCGACGATCCCGTTCACGAAGGCCCGCGCATCGAGGATATCGCAGACCGGGGTGTACTCGTTGCCGAGACCGGTGATCGCCACCGCGCGCTGCGCCGCCGCCTCGGTCAGGGCGTCGCGCAGCGGGGTGTTCGGATTGACGAAGCTGGTGCCGGGCAGGTGAAGGCCCATGAACTCCATCAGCATCTGGTTCGAGTTGGCGGTGCCGTAGAAGGTGCAGGTGCCCGGACCGTGATAGCTGGCCATCTCGGCCTCCATCAGCTTGTCGCGCCCGACCTCCCCGGCCGCGAACTGCTGGCGCACCTTCGATTTCTCGTCGTTGGGCAGGCCCGACACCATCGGCCCGGCCGGGACGAAGAGGCCCGGCAGGAAGCCGAAGGTCGCCGCCGCGATCACGAGACCCGGCACGATCTTGTCGCAGACCCCGAGGTAGACTGCCGCATCGAAAGTGTTGTGGCTGAGCGCCACCCCCGTCGCCAGCGCGATCACGTCGCGGGAAAAGAGGCTCAGTTCCATTCCGACCTGGCCCTGCGTGACGCCGTCGCACATCGCGGGCACACCGCCCGCGACCTGGGCGGTGGCGCCCACCTTGCGCACGGCCTCCTTGATGCGGTCGGGATAGTCCTTGAAGGGCTGATGCGCGCTCAGCATGTCGTTGTAGGCCGTCACGATCCCGAGGTTCGGCACCCGGGCCGAGACCAGCGCGTCCTTGTCCCCCGCCATCGCGGCATAGGCATGGGCCTGGTTCCCGCAGGACAGGTGCGCACGGCGCGGGCCGTCCTCGGCGGCGCGGCGCATCCGGTCGAGATAGGTGGACCGCGCCCCGGACGAGCGGGCTTCGATCCGGGCGGTGATGTCGGCAATTCGGGGATGGAGGGTCATCGGAGGCTCCTCGTCTGGGCGGCTCGGTCTGGGTGAGGGCACGGCAGGGTCGGCCCGGTTGCGGCGCGTCTAGCATGTTAGCGCTAACGGTCCAAGACCCCTTTTCGGTCCCGCGGCCGGTCGCCCCCGTCCCTTCCCGCCGCCACATAGCGGGCATGAGCGAAACGCAATAGTCAGGACAGCTTCGCTTACCTATCTATGCGGCAACGCAGCATTGAGCACAGGAGCACGTCCCATGGACCACATGACCCCCGCAAGCTACCACGAAATCGAACTCCGCGCCCGCAAGATGCGCGCCGAGGTTCTGCGCAACGGCCTCGTCGCCTTCCGCGACTGGATCGTCTCGCACCTGCACACCGGCAAGGCCGGCGCCCGCGCCTGACGCGCTGATCCCCCTTCCCCACGGCACCCCGGCGCACTAGACGGGGTGCCATGGAACCCGATCCTTCGCCCCGCCCCGTCCTTCGGCTGAAACCCAATGCCGACGCCCGCGCCATCCGGCACGGAGCCCCCTGGGTGCACGGCGACCAGATCGTGTGGGACCGCCGCTCGCGCGCGATCCCGAACGGCAGCATCGCCGAGTTGCAGGACGCCGGGCGGACCCCCATCGCCACGGTGGCGGTCCTGCCCGAAGCCCGCATCGCGGCGCGCATCCTCGACCGGGACCCGGAAGCGGTGATCGACCGGGGCTGGCTCACGCGGCGGATCGCGGCCGCGCTGGCCCTGCGCCAGCGGCTGACCGACGCCCCCTTCTACCGACTCGTCAACGCCGAGGGCGACGGCCTGCCCGGCCTGATCGTCGACCGGTTCGGCGACACCGCCGTCGTGCAGCCGAACGCGGCCTGGATCGACGCGCGGCTCGACGACCTGACCGCCGCCCTGCGCGATGTCGCCGGGATCGCCCATGTCCTGAAGAATGCCTCGGGCCGCGCCCGGGCGCAGGAAGGCCTCGACGACGTGTCGGCGGTCCTGCTGGGAACCCCGCCCGACCGGGTCGAGGTGCCGATGAACGGCGCGACCTATATCGCCGATCTCGCCAGTGGCCAGAAAACCGGCCTCTTCTACGACCAGCGCCCGAACCATGCCTTCGCCGCCGCGCTTGCGCGGGACGCCTCGGTCCTCGACGTGTTTTCGCATGTCGGCGGCTTCGCGCTTGCCTGCCTCGCGCAGGGGGCCTCGTCGGCGCTGGCGGTCGACGGCTCGGCCCCGGCGCTGGCGCTTGCCGAGGAGGGCGCGCGCGCCAGTGGTGTGGCCGACCGCTTCGCCACCGAACGCGCGGACGCCTTCGCCGCGATGGAAGCGCTCGCCACGGAAGGACGAACCTTCGACGTCGTGATCTGCGATCCGCCCGCCTTCGCCCCGTCGAAGGCCGCGCTGACGCAGGGTCTCCGGGCGTATGAGCGCGTCGCGCGCCTCGCCGCGCCGCTGGTCGCGCCCGGCGGCATCCTGATCCTGTGTTCCTGCTCGCATGCCGCGACGCTGGAGAAGTTCCGCACCGCCTGCCTGCGCGGCATCGGGCGGGCGGGCCGGTCGCCCGCTCTGATCCACACCGGGACGGCGGGCCCGGATCACCCGATCCATCCCGCCCTGTCGGACACCGGCTATCTCAAGGCGCTGGCCTTCCACCTCGCCCCATGAGGTCCTTCCTCGACGCCTGCGTGCTGGTCCCGACTCTGACGCGCGGCCTGCTGCTGGACGCCGCGCAGGCCGGGGCGCTGGACCCGCTGTGGTCGCCCGGCGTGCTGGACGAATGGCGCCATGCCGCCGCGCGGATCGGGCCGTTCCAGACCCTGTCCGCCGAGCACGAGATCGCCGCCATGACGGCGGCCTATCCGCAGGCCTGCGTCACGCCGCCCCCGGACCTGGCCGAGACGCTGCACCTGCCCGATCCCGGCGACCGGCACGTGCTGGCGGCCGCGATCACCGGGCGGGCCGAGGCGCTGGTGACCTTCAACGAACGCGACTTCCCGCTGCGGGTGATAGGCGCGCACGGGCTGATCCGGCGCCACCCGGACGGAGTGCTGCGCGAGGCGGCCGAGGACGCGGCGCTGGCAGCAACCTTACGCGCAAGGTTCGCCGAGGCCGTTGCGCACACCGGCCGCAGCCCGCGCACGCTGGCCAAGGCGGCGCACCTGCCCCGGCTCGGAAAGTTCCTGTTTTCAGGCGATTGAGACTCAGTCTTTCGGCAGGCGCGGCACGTCCCAGCGGGCCTCGCGCGCCTCGATCGCGGCAATCCGCTCGGCCGTCTTGGGATGCGACATCAGCCAGGCCGGCCCCCCGGCCCCGCCCATGCCGGTCAGCCCTTCCAGCTTGCGGAACAGGCTCTTCTGCGGCCCGGTGCCGATCCCGGCCTTGACCAGCAGCGCGCTGGCATAGGCGTCGGCCTCGTACTCGTCCTGCCGCGACAGGCGCGCGGCCAGCAGGTGGGTCAGCGCGTTGGCAATCCAGACCCCGACCCCGGGCAGGAAGCGGCCCAGCACCATCGCCAGCGCGACGCGGATCGCGTTCTGGCCGGAAAAGTCGATCATCCGCCGCTTGGTGTGCCCCAGCGCGACGTGACCCAGCTCATGCGCGATGACGCTCGACAATTCCTCGGCGCTGACCTCGCCCGCCTTGTATTTCTTCAGGAAACCGCGCGTCAGGAAGATGCGCCCGTCCGGCGCGGCGAGGCCGTTGACCGGCTCGACCTCGTAGACATGCACCTTGATGCGCGGCAGGTCGAGCGCCCGCGCCAGCTTGTCGGTCACCGCTTTCAGGCCCGGATCGGCCAGTTCGGTCGAATTGGCATCGAGGGTCTTCCGCGTCCGCCAGGACGAGAAGAAATACATCCCGAGCGCGTAGAGCACGGCCAGGAGAAGGGGGGACAGCTTCAGCATGGGCAGGATATGGGCGCGGGGTGGCCGGGCGGCAAGTTTCGGCTCAGCCCTGCGGCGGAACGCGCGCCGCGCGCCCGCCCCGGCGCTTCAGGTCCGGCGGCGCCTCGAGCCCGGCGCGCAGCACCTCGGTCATCGGATGGTCGGGCTGCGCCGCGCCGTAGTGGTCCAGCAAGGCGGCAATCGCAGCGCGCGGCTCAACCCCGGGCTTCAGTCCCAGCGCCCAGTCGAAGAAGATCGACCGGCAGTCCCAGATCGTGATCCCCTCGATGCGATAGGCCTCGGCCATCAGGTTGCGGGGGTCGATCGCTTTCAAATCCATGTTCGTGGTCATTCTGCATGTCCCCCTTCAAGGGTCTGATTTCAGGGCCAGTTCGACGATCCGCGCGGCCTCCGCGCTGTCCTCGGCCAGGTGGGCGCTCAGGACCGACAGCTCAGGCTCGGCGGTCTCGCGCAGGAGCATCGCGCAACCGCCCTGACCGAGGTCCTCGGGCACCAGCGGCTTTTCCGTCAGCAGCCGCGCGGTCTGCAGCAGCGCCGTCAGCCTTGCGTGGTGCCGGATCAGGCGGTCGGCCGCCTCCGGCGGGGCGAGGCCGCTCTCCGGCAGGCAGGCCAGTTGCGCGGCCGGATCGGTCACGTCGCGCCCCGTCAGCAGCGCCGCGAGCTGCCCAAGAAGTTCGATCTCTGTCATCCGGCCGGGCCCCGCCTTGGCATCCCAGAGCCCGGTGCCCGGCTTCGCCTCGGCCAGCCGGGCGCGCATGTCGGCGGTGTCGGTCACCAGCCGGGTGCGGTCCTTGTCGCGTGCCAGCACGTCCCGGCGCACCTCGGCCACGTCCGCCAGCAGGCCCGCGTCGCCGCCGAGCCCCCGTGCCCGGGTCAGGGCGAGATGCTCCCACGTCCAGGCCTCCTCGCGCTGGTAGCTGGTGAAGGCGCCCAGCGACACCGCGACCGGGCCCTGCCGCCCGGACGGCCGCAGGCGCATGTCCACCTCGTAGAGCACGCCCTCGGGCAGTTGCGCCGACAGCGCGGTGACCAGCGCCTTGGTCCAGCGCGCGAAGTATTGCGCCGGGGCCAGCGGGCGCGGCCCGTCCGACTGCGCGGCCCCTTCCGCGTCGTAGATTACGATCAGGTCGAGGTCCGAGCGCGCGGACAGCCGCCGCGCCCCGAGCGAGCCCATCCCGACCACCACCGCCCCGCGCCCCGGCGGCGGCCCGTGACGGGTGGCTAGGTCGGCGGTCACGCAGGGCGTCAACGCGCCCAGCACCGCCTCGGCGAGATCGGCGTATTGCGCGGCGGCATCCTCGGCGCCAATCAGCCCGCGCAGGTGATGCACACCGATCCTGAAATGCCATTCCTTCTGCCAGCGTCGCGCTGCATCCAGTTGTTTTTCATAGTCCTTCTGGCGCGCCAGCAGGGCTGCAAGCTCGTCCATCAGGGCCGCAGCCCCCGGCCATGGCGCGAAGAACGGCCCGCCGATCACCGCGTCGAGCACACCCGCGTTGCGCGCGAGGTACCGCGCCAGCGCCGGGGCGGTGGCGCAGATGTCCACGATCAGGTCCACCAGCTGTGGGTTGGCCTCGAACAGCGCGAAGAGCTGCGCGCCCGCCGGCAGGCCCGAGAGGAATCCGTCGAACTGCAACAACGCGTCGTGCGGATCGGCGGCGCGGTCGAGGCGCGACAGGATCTCGGGCCTGAGCCGCCGGAAGCTGGACAGTGCCCGCTCGGAGCGCAGCGCCGGGTAGCTGCGCCAGCGCTCGGTGATCGCCTCGGCCTCGGCATCGAGCCGCGTCGGGGCGGGCACCGGCTCGGTCTCGGGCGGGCGGAAGAACGGCTCGGTCAGCGCGGCGGTCTCGCGCAGCGCGGCCTCCAGCCCGGCCCGGAACCGCGCGGGATCCCCCTCGCCCAGCAGGCAGCCGATCCGGCGCAGCCCGTCCGGATCGCGCGGCAGCGCGTGGGTCTGGGCGTCCTGCACCATCTGCACCGCATGCTCGACCCTCCGGTGGTGGCGGTAGAGCCGGGTCAGGGACGCGGCGGTCTCCGGCTCGACCCAGCCAGCGCGGGCCAGCGCCGCCAGCGCCGGGACCGTGCCGCGTTCCCGCAGGCTCGGGTCGCGGCCGCCCGAGATCATCTGGTAGGTCTGGGTGAAGAACTCGATCTCGCGGATGCCGCCCGCGCCCAGCTTCATGTCATGGCCTTCCAGCCGCAGGGGCCCGGTCAGGCCCTTGTGGGTGCGGATGCGGGTGCGCATCTCCTCGCTCTCGCGGACCGCGACGAAATCGAGGTGCTTGCGCCACACGAACGGGGCCAGCCGGTCGAGATAGGCCGCGCCCGCCGCCAGATCGCCCGCCGCGGGCCGCGCCTTGATATGCGCCGCCCGCTCCCAGCCGCGCCCGATGCTCTCGTAATAGCGCTCCGCCGCCTCCATCGGGATACAGACCGGCGTGACCGAGGGATCGGGACGCAGCCGCAGGTCGGTGCGGAACACGTAGCCCTCGCCGGTCAGGTCCGACATCAACCCCATCAGCCGTCGGGTGATCCGGATGAACCCGGCGCGCGCCTCGCCGAAGTCGGCGCGGTCAAACCGGTCCTGGTCGAAGAGGCAGATCACGTCGATGTCGGAGGAGTAGTTGAGCTCATGCGCGCCCATCTTGCCCATCGCCAGCACGACCATGCCGCCCGCCCCGGCGCAGGTTTCGGCGGTCAGGCCCGGCAGCTTGCCGCGCGCCGCTTCCGCCTCGACCAGCGCGGACAGACCGGCGTCGAGCGTCGCGTCGGCATAGTCGGTCAGCGCGCCGGTCACCTGCTCCAGCGTCCACACCCCGCCGAGATCACAAAGCGCGGTCAGCAGTGCGAGACGGCGCTTGCCCTGCCGGAACCCGTCCGCCTGCCCCTCGCGCGGCAGGGCGCGCACGCCATCGAGCAGCGCCGAGAACGTGTCCTCCGGGGGGCTGGCGAGCACCGCCTCCAGCCACGCGGCCTCGCGCCGGGCGAGGCCATTCAGGTAGGGCGACGAGCCCGCCATGCCGTGGACGAGGTCGCGCACGGGCCCGCTCAGTCCGGACAGGGCGGACAGGGCATCGTCCCCGCGCCCGGGCTCGAAGGCGACGGGCGTGCGGGTGATCCGGGCAGAGAGGGGGGCGGCATCGGTGGTCATGGCCGGACGGTGGGCGGATCGCGGGACAGCGTCAAGGCAGCTTGCGACCGGTTTCCCCGCCGGATACGACCTGCCGGACAGGAGAGGAGACGCGCGATGAGCAAGAGCCTGAAGCGGGTCGAGACGGCCCTCGCAGACCTGGGCCTCGACGCCCGCGTGCTGGAAATGCCCGGCGAGACCCGCACCGCCGAACAGGCGGCGGCCGAGGCCGGGTGCGCGCTCGACCAGATCGTGAAGTCGATCATCTTCCGCGGCCACGACAGCGACGCCGCGATCCTGTTCCTGACGGCGGGCGGCAACCAGGTCGATCCGGAGCGCGCCTGCGCGGTCGCGGGCGAGGGCCTCGACCGGGCCGATGCCGCCTTCGTCCGCGCGCGCACCGGCTTTGCCATCGGCGGCGTGGCCCCGCTGGGGCACCTGAGCCCGCCGCGCGTCTTTGCCGACCCGCGACTGATGGCTTTCGACGTGGTCTGGGCCGCGGCCGGCACCCCCCGGCACATCTTCTCCTGTGCGCCGGGACCGCTGTTCGCGGCGGTCGACGCCCCGCTCGCAGAATTTGTTTCCGTTTGAGTCCAGCGGGTTAAGCCAGTTCGACTCGCTTTAAGTGAAAAAGATTAACATCGACCCTTGCGGGCAAACGGAGGGTATCCCATCTGCTGTGATGTGAAACGGATAAACATTCACCCGAACACATCACAACCGAAGGAGACCCTGAGATGAACACCGCCACCCAAGCCCCGCTGCCCGCTGTCACCGGCTGGCTGACCCGCGCCGAGGCCTGGCTCGACGCCAAGGGCAAGGGCGCATGGATCGCCGCGATGGTCCTCGGCTTCATCCTGTTCTGGCCGATCGGCCTCGCCCTCCTCGCCTACATGATCTGGAGCAAACGCATGTTCAACGGAAACTGTTCCCGCAGCCGCCACCACGCCCGTCATCACGGGGCGTTCCGGTCCTCGGGCAATACCGCCTTCGACGCCTACAAGGCCGACACCCTGAAGCGTCTTCAGGACGAGCAGGACGCCTTCGAGGCCTTCCTCGACCGCCTGCGCGAGGCCAAGGACAAGACCGAGTTCGACCAGTTCATGGACGACCGTGCCCGGTCCGCCCGCGCCAATACCCCGGCCCCGGCCGCGCCGCAGGCGCCCGACGCCCCGCAGGCCCAGTAACGGGCTGACCCCGACGGGTGTGCTCCCCCTCCGCACCCGTCCCCCCGAGGTCCGCGCCGCCCCGCGCGGGCCTCGACCCCTTCAAAGCCTCCCTTCCGATCCCTAGGTCCAGAGCCATGACATACCGCGAGACCCTGCCGATGAGCGCCCTGCCCGACCCGCAGTTCCATGCCGACCTCTATGCCGGGGTGCCGTTCAAGCGCCTCGTGGCCTGGGGCATCGACCTCGTGCTCGTCGGCCTGATCACCGCGGTCCTCGTGCCGCTGACGCTGTTCACAGCACTCTTCTACCTGCCGCTCCTCGTTCTGGCCGTCAGCTTCGTCTACCGCTGGATCACCATCGCCGCAGGCTCGGCGACGCCCGGGATGCGCTTCGTGGCCATCGAGTTCCGCAACCGCGAGGGCCGCCGCTTCGACGCGTCCGAGGCGATGCTGCACACGCTGGGCTTTCTCGTCTCGACGGCCGTCTTCCCGCTGCAACTCGTGTCGATCGCGCTGATGCTGCTGTCCGACCGCGGCCAGGGCCTGACCGATCACGTCATGGGCAGTACCGCGCTCAACCGGCGTGCCGCCTTCTGAGACTCGAAATCCGGATTGGCGCGCGCCGTCGGCGTTGCTAGACTCGCGCCAAACCGGACCGGAGCCCCATGCGCCACGCCCTTCCCATCGCGCCGCAGTTCTATGTAACCGCGCCGCAGCCCTGCCCCTATCTGGCAGGGCGGCTGGAGCGGAAGCTGTTCACCGCGCTGCAGGGCGATGCCGCGGGCATCCTGAACGACGCCCTGTCCAAGCAGGGCTTCCGCCGGTCGCAGAACGTGCTCTACCGCCCCTCCTGCGCCGATTGCGCCGCGTGCCTGTCGGCGCGCATCCGGGTTGCCGACTTCACCCCCAGCCGCTCGCAGCGCCGCACGCTGAAGCGCAACGCCGGGCTGCGGCGCGAGGCGACCAGCCCCTGGGCGACCGAGGACCAATACGCGCTGTTCCGCCGCTACCTCGACTCGCGCCATGCCGATGGCGGGATGGCGGACATGGACATCTTCGAGTTCGCGGCGATGGTCGAGGAAACCCCGGTGCGGTCGCGCCTGATCGAGTATTCCGCCGATCCCGAACCGGGCACCCGGCGCCGCCCGCTGACGGCGGTCTGCCTGACCGACGTGCTCGATGACGGGCTGAGCATGGTCTACTCGTTCTACAACCCGGACCTCGAGCGGCAGTCGCTCGGCACCTACATCATCCTCGACCATATCGAGATCGCCCGCGAGGCGGGCCTGCCCTACGTCTATCTCGGCTACTGGGTGCCGGGCAGCCCGAAGATGGGCTACAAGGCCAGCTTCAAGGCGCTCGAGATATTCAAGGGCGGCCGCTGGGTCGATCTCGGCGACCCGGCCGATCACACCTCCGAGCGCCACCCGCTGTCGGTCGAGCCGATCGCCGAACAGGTCGCCCGGATCACCCTGCCCGACTACCGCACCCCGCGCTGAGCGCCGCCCCTACAGGTAGTTGGAGCGGCTCAGGCCGTATTTCGCCATCTTCTCGTTCAGCGTCCGGCGCGGCAGGCACAGCTCTTCCATCACCGCGGCGATGGAGCCCTTGTGGCGGCGCAT
>JAUIAU010000107.1 GCA_030425185.1 Alphaproteobacteria bacterium | reverse complement strand
TTTTTCCATGGAGACCGAGATGCAGACCCGATACGGGTTGCCGCTGGTTCTGGCCGCGTTGCTGGCCGGGACCGGAGCCGTTCCCGCACAGACGCTGGACTACTGGGGAGAAGCCGGGGGATGGGATGTCCTGATCGATCCCAGCCTCGGCAACGGGTGCCTGATCCAGGCCGAATACGACAACGGTGTCACCGTGCGGATCGGCTTCGACATGGTGCAGGAGATGGGATACGTCACCGCGTTCAACGAGGCCTGGGGCGATATCGTCGAGGGCCAGAGCTACCCGGTGGCCTTCGACCTCGACGGCGAGCGGTACGAGGGCGAGGCGGTGGGTCTCTACCTGAACGGCGTGCCGGGGGCGGACATCCTGTTCGACAGCACCGACTTCCTGTGGGACATCGCCGCGAAGCAGACCATGACGCTCTACAACGAGAGCGGCGAGGTCATGACCATCGACCTGACCGGCACCATGGTCGGGCTGGACGCCGCGCTGCAGTGCCAGGGCGAGAACGGCTAGGACCGGGCCCGGCGGCGGGGTGCGCCTGCCGTCCGGGCCGCCTGCCCCTCAGCACTCGGGCAGGTTGACCGCGAGCCCGCCGAGCGAGGTTTCCTTGTACTTGTGGCCCATGTCCACGCCGGTCTGGCGCATCGCCTCGATGCAGTTGTCGAGCGGCATGAAGTGGGTGCCGTCGCCGCGCAGCGCCAGCGAGGCGGCGGACACCGCCTTGATCGCGCCGAGGCCGTTGCGCTCGATGCAGGGCACCTGGACAAGGCCCCCGACCGGATCGCAGGTCATCCCGAGGTGATGTTCCAGCGCGATCTCGGCCGCGTTCTCGACCTGCGCGTTGGTGCCGCCCAGCGCGGCGCAGAGCCCGGCGGCGGCCATCGCGGCGGCCGAGCCGACCTCGCCCTGGCAGCCGACCTCGGCCCCCGAGATCGACGCATTGTGCTTGATCAGCCCCCCGATGGCGGCCGCGGCGAGGAGAAAGTCGCGCATCCCCTGCTCGGTCGCCCCGATGCAATGGTCGCGGTAGTAGCGCAGCACGGCCGGAACCACGCCCGCCGCCCCGTTGGTGGGGGCGGTGACGACCTTGCCGCCAGCGGCGTTCTCCTCGTTCACCGCCATGGCGTAGACCGAGAGCCAGTCGTTGACGACATGGGGCTGGGCCAGGTTGCGGCCCGACTCGGCCTGCAGCTGTTCATGGATGGCGCGGGCGCGGCGGCGGACCCGCAGGCCGCCGGGCAGTTCGCCCGACATCCGGAGGCCGCGGTCGATGCAGTCGAACATCGCGTCGCGCAGCCGGTCGAGCCCGCGCGTCAGTTCGTCCGCCGCCATCTGCGCCTGCTCGTTCGCGGCCTTCATCTGCGCGATGCTGCGGCCGTACTTCGCGCCCATCTCCAGCATCTCGGCCGCCGAGCCGAAGGGATAGGGAAATCCTGCCGCCTGCTTGTCGGCGTGGAGCGCGCTCGCCCCGCCGGTGTCGCGGGTGCGCAGTTCGGCCGCGGTCAGCACGAACCCGCCGCCGATCGAGTAGTAGGTCTCTTCCATGTAGAGCGCCCCGGCCCCGTCGCGGGCGCGCAGGATCATGCCGTTGGCATGGCCGGGCAGCGTGCGCTCGAAGTCGAAGACAAGGTCGCGGTCCGGGTCGAACGCGAGCGGCGGCAGACCCTCGAGCGCCAGCGTCCGGGTCTCGCGCAGGCGCGCCTCGGCCTCGGTCGCGGCATCGGGATCGAGCGTGGCCGGAACGAAGCCCAGCAGGCCCAGCACCACGGCGCGGTCGGTGGCGTGGCCCTTGCCGGTGAAGGCCAGAGAGCCGTGCAGCGAGGCCTCGACCGACGCGACCTCGCCCGCGCCCGGCTCGCGCTCGCCGGTGCGCAGCGCGTCGAGAAAGCGCGCGGCGGCAGTCATCGGTCCCATCGTGTGACTGGAACTCGGCCCGATGCCGATCTTGAAGATGTCGAAGATGCTGAGGAACATGTCCCTGCCCCGCCCGGTGGTCCCGCCCTCTGTGACATAGCCCCGGGCTGCGGTCTGTCCGCAACCGACGCGGAACCGATGCAAACCGACCTTGCGCCGGGGCGTCATTCGGGGGAGATGTGAGCGCAAACAGGGAGGGAGGACCCCGCAGAGATGGTCCAGCCGACGCTCGATCTGTCGCCCGCCGTCTCGGACGAGGTGCGCAAGACGACCTGCTACATGTGCGCGTGCCGCTGTGGCATCAACGTGCACCTGAAGTCGGGGCGTGTCACCTATATCGAGGGCAACCGCGACCACCCGGTGAACCGGGGGGTGCTGTGTGCCAAGGGCTCGGCGGGCATCCGGCAGGTCTTTGCCCCGTCGCGGCTGCGCGCGCCGCTGAAGCGGGTCGGCCCGCGCGGCTCGGGCGCCTTCGTCGAGATCAGCTGGGAGGAAGCGCTGGAGACGGCGGTCTCGTGGCTGGCACCGCTGCGCGAGAGTGCTCCCGAGAAGCTGGCGTTCTTTACCGGGCGCGACCAGTCGCAGAGCTTCACCAGCTACTGGGCGCAGGCCTACGGCACGCCGAACTATGCCGCGCATGGCGGGTTCTGCTCGGTCAACATGGCGGCAGCGGGCATCTACACGCTGGGGGGCGCGTTCTGGGAATTCGGCCAGCCGGACTGGGAGCACACCAAGCTGTTCCTGCTGTTCGGGGTGGCGGAAGACCACGATTCGAACCCGATCAAGATCGGCCTCGGCCAGCTGAAGGCGCGCGGCGCGAAGGTGATCGGGATCAACCCGATCCGGACCGGCTACAACGCGGTGGCGGACGAGTGGGTCGGGATCACCCCCGGCACCGACGGGCTGCTGATCCTGTCGCTGATCCACCTGCTGCTGAAGGCGGGCAAGGTCGACCTCGACTACCTCGCGCAGTTCACCAACGCGCCCTGTCTCGTGAACATGGACCCCGAGAGCCCCGACTACGGGCTGATCCTGACCGACGACGAGGGGCGCGCGCTGGTCTGGGACCGGGTCGAGCAACGCCCGCGCTGCCATGACAAGCCGGATGTCACCCCGGACCTCGCCGGGGCGTGGGAGGTGGACGGGATCACCCACCGGCCGGTGTTCCACCTGATCGCCGAACGCTACCTCGATCCGCGCTACGCCCCCGAGGCCGTGGCCGACACCGTCGGTGTGTCCGCCGCCCGGATCCGGGGGCTGGCGGGCCAGATCGCCCGGGCCTTCGATGCGCCGGTCGAGATCGACCAGCCCTGGACCGATTTCCGGGGCCGCAGGCACCCGAAGATGACCGGGCGGCCGATCGCCTTTCACGCGATGCGCGGCATCTCGGCCCATTCGAACGGGTTCCAGACGGCGCGGGCGCTGCACCTGCTGCAGGCGCTGCTCGGCGCGGTTGAAACGCCCGGCGGCTTCCGGTTCAAGCCGCCCTACCCCAAGCCCGCCCGCGCGCATCCCCGCCCGCATTGCAAGGTGACCCCGGGCCAGCCGCTGAACGGTCCGCACCTGGGCTACCCGCAGGGTCCGGCCGACCTGTGCCTGAAGGACGACGGCACGCCCGCGCGGATCGACAAGGCGTTCTCGTGGGAGAACCCGCTGTCGGCGCACGGGCTGATGCACATGGTGATCGCCAACGCGCATGCGGGCGACCCCTACCGCATCGACACGCTGTTCCTCTACATGGCGAACATGGCGTGGAACTCGTCGATGAACACGACGCAGACGATGGCCATGCTGACCGACCGGGACGCCAACGGCGACTACGTGATCCCGCGCATCATCTACTCGGACGCCTATGCCAGCGAGATGGTCGCCTATGCCGACCTGATCCTGCCGGACACGACCTACCTGGAGCGGCACGACTGCATCAGCCTGCTCGACCGCCCGATCTGCGAGGCGGATGCCGCCGCCGACGCGATCCGCTGGCCGGTGGTCGAGCCGGACCGCGACGTGCGCGGCTTCCAGTCCGTCCTGCTGGACCTCGGGGCACGGCTGGGGCTTCCCGGCTTCGTTGCAGAAGATGGGTCCGCAAAGTATGCGGATTACGCGGACTACATGGTGCGCCACGAGCGGCGTCCGGGCGTCGGCCCGCTGGCCGGGTGGCGCGGCGACGGGCAGGACCACGGGCGCGGCGCGCCGAACCCGGACCAGATCGCGAAATACATCGAGAACGGCGGGTTCTGGACGGCGCATGTCCCAGACGAGGCGCGCTACATGAAGCCGTGGAACGCGGCCTACCAGGCCTGGGCGGTGAAGATCGGGCTGGTGGACGTGGAAATGCCCTACCTGCTGGACCTCTATTGCGAGCCGCTGCGCCGCTTCCAGGCCGCCGCCGAGGGGCGCGGACCGATCCAGCCCCCAGACGCGCTGCGCGACCGATTGCGGCGCGCGATGGACCCGCTGCCGGACTGGACCCCGCCCTTCGGCGAGGGGGTCGACGCGGAGGCGTATCCGCTGCACGCGCTGACCCAGCGACCGATGGCCATGTATCATTCCTGGGGCAGCCAGAATGCCTGGCTGCGGCAGATCCACGGGGTGAACCCGCTCTACGTGCCGACCGACGTGTGGGAGCGCGAGGGCTTCGCCGAGGGCGACTGGGCCCGCGTGACCTCGCCCCACGGGCAGATCACGGTGCCGGTCGCCCACATGGCCGCGCTGAACCCGCGCACCGTCTGGACCTGGAACGCAATCGGCAAGCGCAAGGGGGCCTGGGGGCTCGACGAGGGCGCGCCGGAAGCGACGAAGGGCTTCCTGCTGAACCACCTGATTTCCGAACTGCTGCCGCCCAAGGGCGACGGCATGCGCTGGTCGAACTCGGACCCGGTGACCGGACAGGCGGCATGGTTCGACCTGCGCGTGCGTGTCGAGAAATGCGCCGCCCCCGAGAGCGGCGAGGCGGCGCCCGGCTTCCCGGCGCTGGCGCGGCCCGGAGGGGCGGCATGAGTATTTTTGCCAAGAAGAAGACAGGGGACGCGCGATGACGGCGCTGCCGGATCGGGTGGA
>JAUIAU010000106.1 GCA_030425185.1 Alphaproteobacteria bacterium | reverse complement strand
GCTGATCGTCTGGCCGACGGCGCGCTGAGGACCGGGGCAGGGGAGGCCGGGGCATGATCCGAAACGCACTCGCCGTCCTGACCGTCGTCGCCGGGCTGGTGGCGCTCTGGTATCTCGCCGCGATGCCTATGAACATCCACACCGCCCTGACCGAGGCCGAGCGCGCCGGGGCGGTGATCGACCCGCCCTCCGCCGCCGAGCGGCGCGACCTCGGGGGTGTCGGCCTGCTGCTGCGCAACCCCGAGCATGCGCTGGCGACCTTCGGGCAGGAGCGCCCGCGCCTGCCGGTGCCGCACCAGGTGGTCGAGGAGTTGTGGAAGACGACGGTCGGGGTGCGGGTCACCTCGAAGCGGAGCCTGGTGAACCACGGCTGGGTGACGCTGTCGGCGACCCTGCTCGGGTTCGGGATCGGCACGCTGGCCGGGATCGCGCTGGCCGTCGGGATCGTGCACAACCGGGCGATGGACATGAGCGTGATGCCCTGGGCCATCGCCAGCCAGACGATCCCGATCCTCGCCATCGCGCCGATGATCATCGTCGTGCTGAACTCGGTCGGGCTGCAGGGGCTGATCCCCAAGGCGATGATCTCGGCCTATCTCAGTTTCTTCCCGGTCGTTGTCGGGATGGTGGCGGGGCTGCGCAGCCCGGACACCAGCCAGATCGACCTGATGCATACCTATTCCGCCAGCCCTTCGCAGACCTTCTGGAAGCTGCGCCTGCCGGCCTCGCTGCCGTTCCTCTTCGCCTCGCTCAAGGTCGGGGTCGCGGCCAGCCTGATCGGCGCCATCGTGGGCGAGCTGCCGACGGGCGCGGTCGAGGGGCTGGGCGCGCGCCTTCTGGCAGGCAGCTACTACGGCCAGACGATCCAGATCTGGTCGGCGCTGTTCGGGGCGGCGATCCTTGCCGCGGCCCTCGTGGCCATCGTCGGGCTGGTCGAGCGGGTGATGCTCGGGCGCATGGGGATGGCGCGATGAGCGGGCTTGCGCAGCGGGTGGGCGTCCTCGGCCTGATCCAGATCGTCGCGCTGATCGTGGCCTTCACGCTCGATCACCGGGCGGGGCTGGTCTGTGCCGTCTGGTTCGCGGCCTGGCAGATGAACGTGCAGTTCTCGAACGCGCCGGGCGCGCGCAGCGGGCTGGGGCAGCTTCTGGTGGCGGCCTTCTTCGGGGTCACGCTGCTGGTGCTGTGGGAGATGATCGTCACCCTCTTCGCGGTGCCGCAGGTGATCCTGCCCGCGCCCAGCCAGATCGCGGTGCGCTTCGCGGGCTCGACCGACATCCTGTGGCGCGACTTCGTGCAGACCTTCGTCAAGGGCGCGCTGTCGGGCTGGGTGATCGGCTGCGCGGCGGCGGTGGCGATGGCGATCGCGGTGGACCGCTCGCCCTTCCTGCAGCGCGGTCTGCTGCCGGTGGGCAACTTCATGGCGGCGCTGCCGATCATCGGCACCGCGCCGATCCTCGTGATGTGGTTCGGCTTCGGCTGGCAGTCGAAGGCGGCGGTGGTCGTCGTCATGGTCTTCTTCCCGGTGCTGGTGAACGCGGTCGCGGGGCTGAACGCCGCCGACCGGATGCAGCGCGACCTGATGCACACCTATGCGGCCAGCTACCGCCAGAGCCTGTGGAAGCTGCGCCTGCCGGCGGCGATGCCGTTCATCTTCAACGGGCTGAAAATTGCATCAACGCTGGCCCTGATCGGGGCGATCGTGGCCGAATTCTTCGGTTCCCCGACGCTGGGCATGGGCTTCCGCATCTCGACCTCGGTCGGGCAATTGCAACTGGATATGGTCTGGGCAGAAATCACCGTGGCGGCGCTGGCGGGGTCCGCTTTCTACGGCGCGGTGGCCCTGGCCGAACGCCGGGTGACCTTCTGGCACCCGTCGCAACGAGGCTGACCGCGCCCGGGGCGCGGCAGTCCAACATGGAGGAAGACCGATGAAGACGACACTGACCGGAACCGCGCTCGTCGCGGGCATGGCCTTCGCCGGTGCGGCGCAGGCCGCTGACGAGGTGACCCTGCAGCTGAAGTGGGTGACCCAGGCGCAGTTCGCAGGCTACTACGTCGCCCTCGACCAGGGCTTCTATGCCGAGGAAGACCTCGACGTGACGATCCTGCCGGGCGGTCCGGACATCGCGCCGCCGCAGGTGATCGCGGGCGGCGGGGCCGACGTGATCGTGGAGTGGATGCCCGCCGCGCTGGCCGCGCGCGAGAACGGCCTGCCGCTGGTCAACATCGCCCAGCCGTTCAAGTCGTCGGGCATGATGCTGACCTGCTGGGGCGACGTGGGCATCGCCAGCCCCGCCGACCTGACCAACCGCACCCTCGGGGTCTGGTTCTTCGGCAACGAGTTCCCCTTCCTGTCCTGGATGGCGCAGCTCGGGATCGAGACCGACGGCGCGGACGAGAACGGCGTCGAGGTCCTGAAGCAGGGCTTCAACGTCGATCCGCTGCTGCAGCGGCAGGCGGACTGCATCTCGACGATGACCTACAACGAGTACTGGCAGGTCATCGACGCGGGCGTCGATCCGGGCGAGCTGGTGACCTTCAAGTACGAGGACCAGGGCGTCGCCACGCTGGAGGACGGTCTCTACGTGCTCGAGTCGAACCTCGAGGACCCGGCCTTCGTGGACAAGATGACCCGCTTCGTCCGCGCCTCGATGAAGGGCTGGAAATGGGCCGAGGAGAACCCCGACGAGGCGGCGATGATCGTCCTCGACAATGACGCCACCGGCGCCCAGACCGAGACCCACCAGAAGCGGATGATGGGCGAGGTCGCCAAGCTGACAGCCGGGTCCAACGGCGCGCTCGATCCGGCCGACTACGAGCGCACCGTGGCCACGCTGCTGGCGGGCGGCTCGGACCCGGTGATCACCGCGGCCCCGACCGGCGCCTGGACCCACGTCATCAGCGACGCCGCGCTGCAGTAAGCCCGGTTCGCAGGAGACCTTCGGGGGCGTGCGGGGGAGACCCCGCGCGCCCTTTCCCGTTCCGGCGCAGGCTGTCGGATCCGTGAGCCCGCTGTCACGCAGCCGACACGGAACACCGCCAAAAGGCGGACATCCCGGAGCCCGACACCGACTCGCAGAATGGGAGCGATTCCGCCATGAAAGACACTCCGCACGGCCTCAGCCATGACGAATGGGACGAGCTGCACCGCCCGGCCCCCGAAACCACCGATTTCGACCGCGTGGTCGAAAAGGCGATCTCGCGCCGCGGCTTCCTCGGGGGCGTTCTCGCCTTCGGATCGGGCGCCGCTGTCATGGGCACGTCGTTCCTGAAGGGCTCGACCGCGATGGCGCAGGCCGCCTCGCGCTTCCCCTTCACCCCGATCCCGGCCTACACCGACGGCACCGTCCATGTGCCCGAGGGCTATACCTGGGACGTGGTGGTGCGCTGGGGCGACGCGCTCTTCTCGGATGCCGAGGGCGCCTTCGATCCCGCGAAGGGCGTGTCCGTCGATCACGTCGAGCGGGTCTTCGGCGAGAACACCGACGGCATGGAAGTGTTCAACGTCGGCGGCCGTGAGCTGCTCGTCGTGAACAGCGAGTACACCAACAACGACATCAACCTGCCGCACACCGCCGACGGCACGCCCGCGTCGCTGGACGACGTGCGCATCCTGCAGCATCTGCAGGGCGTCACGGTGATGGAAGTGGCCGAGACCGCCGACGGCTGGTCGGTCGTCGTGGACAGCCCCTTCAACCGCCGCATCCACCACAACACGCCGATGGTCCTCGACGGTCCGGCCGCCGGGCATGACCTGCTGAAGACCGAGGCCGATCCGACCGGCACTGCCTCGCTCGGGACCATGAACAACTGCGGTTCGGGCCGGACGCCCTGGGGCACCTACCTGACCTGCGAAGAGAACTTCAACGGCTACTTCGGCGCGACCGGCGAGATGCCCGCCGACGAAACCGTGGCGGCCGGCTTCAAGCGCTACGGCGTCACGAAGGACGGGTTCGGCTACAACTACCACAGCTTCGATCCGCGCTTCGACGTGTCGGTCAACCCGCACGAGCCGCACCGCGTGGGCTACATCGTCGAGATCGACCCGGCCAACCCGGAGGCGGCCCCCGTCAAGCACACCGCGCTCGGCCGCTTCAAGCACGAGAACGCCGCCTATGCGCTGGCCCCCGATGGCCGCGTGGTCGTCTACATGGGCGACGACGAGCGGGGCGAGTTCATGTATCGCTGGGTCTCGACCAACGCCTATGTCCCGGGCGGCGACACCTCGACCCTGCTGTCGGACGGCGTGCTGTCGGTCGCGGTCTTCGAGGATGACCAGACCGGGCGCTGGGTGCCGCTGACCCCCGAGACCACCGGCATGGACGCGGCGATGATCGCGATCTTCACCCGGATGGCCGCGTCGAACGTCGGCGCCACCACGATGGACCGTCCCGAGTGGATTGCCGTCAACCCGACCGCGGTCGAGGCCTATTGCTGCCTGACCAACAACTCGCGCCGGGGCGTGATGACCGACGCGGGCACGGTGCGCACCAACGCCGGCGGCGACCCGATGACCCCGAACGGGCCGAACCCGCGGGCGGCCAACGACTATGGCCAGATCGTGCGCTGGCGTCCGATGGACGACAACCACGCGGCCGACGGCTTCGAGTGGGACCTCTATGTCATGGCCGGGAACCCGACCGTGCATTCGGATGCCTACGCGGGCTCGGCCAACGTCAACGCCGGGAACCTGTTCAACTCGCCCGACGGGATGCAGATCGACAGCGCCGGGATCATCTGGATCCAGACCGACGGCGACGACTCGAACGAGGGCGACTTCGCCGGCATGGGCAACAACCAGATGCTGGCGGGAGACCCGGTGACGGGCGAGATCGCGCGGTTCCTGACCGGCCCGAAGGGCTGCGAGGTGACCGGCCTGACCTGGTCCTCGGACCGCCGCACGATGTTCGTCGGCATCCAGCACCCGGGCAAGCCCTTCCCGGATGGCGAGGACAGCCTGCCGCGCTCGGCGGTGATCGCGGTCAAGCGCGCGGACAACGC
>JAUIAU010000105.1 GCA_030425185.1 Alphaproteobacteria bacterium | reverse complement strand
AGGCAGGCCGTCAGCGGGGCCGGATCGAAGGCGAGGTCCTGCGCGGCGGCAGGCGCGGCGAGGCAGAGCGCGGCGAGCGCGCAGGTCAGGCGGATCATGCGCCGTCTCCTTGTCCGTGCCGGGCCGTCAGCGCGCGGCCGTCCGGTCCGATCTCCCAGGTCCGGGCCGAGGCCCCGGTGCCGCAGGCCACCACCAGCCAGACCGGCCCGGTGCCCGGCCAGGCCCGGCAGTCGGTCGGGGCGGCGTCGGGCACGGCGGCCACGTAGCGATCGGCGTAGGCGGTGATCACGTCGCTCTCGGTCAGCGGGTCGTGCCCGGTCCCGGCGATCAGGCCGAGGCCGAGCGCCAGCGCCCCGGCGGGCAGAAGGGCGCGGGCGAGGCCCCTCACACCATCGCCCCCATCAGTTCGCGGCCGACCAGCATCCGCCGGATCTCGGAGGTGCCCGCGCCGATCTCCATCAGCTTGGCGTCACGGAACAGGCGGCTCACCGGGCTGTCGGACAGGAAGCCCGCGCCGCCCATCGCCTGCACCGCCTGGTGGGCCTGCTTCATCGCCTCCTCGGAGGCATAAAGGCAGCAGGCCGCCGCGTCCTGACGGGTGATCTCGCCCCGGTCGCAGGCCTTGGCGGCCTCGTAGACATAGGCGCGGGCCGAGTTCATCGCGGTGTACATGTCCGCGATCTTGCCCTGCATCAGCTGGAAGTTCCCGATCGCCTGGCCGAACTGCTTGCGGGTGGCGAGGTAGGGCATGATCTCGTCGAGGCAGGCGGCCATGATGCCGGTGCCGATGCCCGCCAGCACCACGCGCTCGTAGTCGAGGCCGGACATCAGGACGCGCACGCCGCGCCCCTCCTCGCCCAGCACGTTCTCGAAGGGCACCTCGACATCGTCGAAGATCAGTTCGGCGGTGTTCGAGCCGCGCATCCCCAGCTTGTCGAAATGGGGGCTTGTCGAGAACCCTTTCATCGTCTTCTCGATCAGGAAGGCGGTGATCCCCTTGCTGCCCGCCGCCGGGTCGGTCTTGGCATAGACCACCAGCGTGTCGGCGTCCGGGCCGTTGGTGATCCAGTATTTCGTCCCGTTCAGCCGGTAGTGGTCGTTGCGCTTCTCGGCCTTCAGCTTCATCGAGACGACATCGCTGCCGGCGCCCGCCTCGGACATCGCCAGCGCGCCGACGTGTTCGCCCGAGACGAGGCCGGGCAGGTACTGCCGCTTCTGCGCCTCGGTGCCGTTCAGGCGGATCTGGTTGACGCAGAGATTCGAGTGCGCGCCGTAGCTGAGCGAGACGCTGGCCGAGGCGCGGGCGATCTCCTCGGTGGCGATGACATGGGCGAGGTAGCCCATGCCCGCGCCGCCGTACTCCTCCTCGACGGTGATGCCGAGCAGGCCCAGGTCGCCCATCTCGCGCCAGAGCTCGGCGGGAAAGACGTTGTCGCGGTCGATGGCCTGCGCCATCGGGCGGACCCGCTCCTGCGCCCAGGCGTGGACCATGTCGCGGAGCGCGTTGACCTCGTCGCCCAGATCGAACCGCATGCTGGCGTGGAACATGGCGCCCTCTCCCTCCCGTTATTGAACGCTTGTTCAAATACTACGGAGCGGGCGGCGTTGCGTCAATCGGGATCGCGCGGGCGCGCTCAGGCGGTGGCGCGGGCCTGCCAGACCGCGCCCACCTCGGCGCGCAGGATGCGGGCGATCTGGGCGCAGTCCTCCAGCGAGAAGGTCAGCGGCAGGCGCATGTCCAGCAGGCCCGCCAGCACGGCGTCGGTGCGCGGCAGGCGCGGCGGGGCGGCGTAGCGCCAGTGGGCATAGCGCGAGGTGAAGCCCGCGGGATGGTCCGCGCCGAACCATTTCAGTTCGACCCCGCGCGCGGCAGCGCGGGCGACGACCTCGGAAATCGCGTCGTTCGCCCATCCCGCGAGGCGGAACTGGAAGGACGAGGCCACGAATCCCTCGCGCGCCGGACGGCGGATCAGGGTCAGGCCGGGGGTGTCCTTCAGCCCCTCCTCCAGCACGCGGTAGCGCGCGTTCCAGCGCCGGGCCTGCTCGGCCAGCCGCGCCAGTTGCGGGCGCAGGATCGCCGCGCGCAGGTGGTCCATCCGGCCCGAGACGTTGGGCACGTCGAGCTTCAGCCGCTCGAACACCTCGGGCGCGGGCGCGGCACCGTGGCGCTCGTAGAGCATGTAGCTGCCGGACAGCAGCACCATGCGCGCGGCCAGCTCCGCGTCGTCGGTGATCAGCAGGCCGCCCTCCCCCGAGTTCATGTGCTTGTAGGTCTGGGTCGAGAAGGCGCCGATCCGGCCCCAGCGCCCGGTGGGCGTGCCGTCCCAGTCCGCGCCCATGGTGTGGGCGCAGTCCTCGATCACCGTGACCCCCTCGGCGTCGCAGAGCCGCATCAGGGCGGCCATGTCACAGATGTGGCCGCGCATGTGCGAAAGCATCAGGATCGGCGCGCGGGTCTCGGCGATGCGCGCGGCGAGGTGGTCGAGGTCGATCACGAGATCCTCGGTCACCTCGACGAAGTCCGGTGTCGCGCCGACCGCGGCGATGGCCCCCGGCACCGGGGCCAGCGTGAAGGCGTTGGTCAGCACCGTCACCCCCGGCCCCGCCCCGAGGGCGCGCAGCGCGCAGCCCAGCGCATAGCCGCCCGAGGCCACAGCGAGGCAATAGCGCGCGCCGGTGGCCTGGGCGAACTCCTGTTCCAGCAGGGCGGTTTCGCCGATCTCGCCCGCGGCGAGGTTGTAGCGGTGCAGCCGGCCCGAGCGCAGCACGGCAAGGGCCGCGGCGATCCCGTCCTCTGGGATCGGCTCCTGCTGGGTGAAGCTGCCGGTGAAACGCTCGCTCATGCTCTGCCCCGTTCTCGGTCGCCCGAAAGAGTGGGGCGCAGGGGCGGGGTCGTCAATGCGGGGGGCGCCGCGCCGTTGGGGCAGAACCGCACAGGGGGCCGGGCGGCGCGGACAGGGGACCCGCCCGCAGGCGGGTCCCTGCGGCGCGGGGCGCCGGGGTCAGTTGGCGCGGACGTAGCGCTCGATGGCGACCCGGATGCGGCCGGAGGTGCCCGAGTCGGCGCCGCCGACCTGGCTGACCGCCAGCAGGTAGGTACCGGTCGAGACCCGGGCGGCGAGCATCGAGTCGAGCGTTTCCGGCCCGCCGTCGTCGTTGTAGCCGACCTGCCGGCCGAGATCGTCGAAGAGGGTCAGGACCGGGTCGATCTGGTCCAGCGCGATGGCGTCGATCACCACGAGCGACTCGCCCCAGATGTCGAACTTGATCCACTGCGCCGCGTCCCCGACCCGGGTGTCGGCGCGCAGGCGGTTCTGCAGCTCGCCCAGGTCCTCGATCGGGTGGCTGCCGTCGAGCGGCGGTGCGGCCTCGGCCCGGTCGTAGAGCCCGGCGAGGTAATCGGCCTCCGAGAAGGAGGTGACCGCCAGCGTGATCGGCAACGCGGTGTCGTTCAGCGCCCGCACCCCGATGCAGTAGGTGCCGGGGGCGAGGCCGTCGGTCATGTCGATCCGGCTGTTCAGCCCGTCGAAGTCGTCGTTCTCGGCGATCAGCAGGCCGTTGGCATCGTAGAGGGTGATGACCGGGTCGGCGTCGGCATTGGTGGCGGTGATCGACAGGCTCTGGGTGCCCGCCAGGTCGAAGCGGTAGAAGGGGGTTTCGTCCACCGAGCCGGTCATCTCGATCCCGGAGGCGAGGCTGCCGTCGATCGGCCCCATGCCCAGCGTCATCGCGGGCGTGTTGGCGGTGCAGCCGGTGTTGTCCTCGGTGATCATCCCGCCATCGGTCAGGGCCGGGTGTTCGAGCCGCCCGACGCGGACCTCGGCGGTAACCGGCGAGCCCTCGATGCCGCGCGTCACGAGGCAGTAGCTGCCGGGGGCGAGGTTCGTCTCGGCCCGCGACGCGAGCCCGCCGCCGCCGTCGTCGTCGCTGAGCAGCAGCATGCCCCCGGCGGAGTAGAGTTCGATCACGGTGTCCTGTCCGGGCTGCGGCATCGCCTCGACCCGCACGTCGAGCGGTTGCGAGGTCGAGAACAGGCTGACGATGGCCTCGTTGCTGCCCGCGAAGCCGCCGCCGTCGAAGGCCTGCGCCGAAGTCGCGATGTCGGACGCGCCCTCGCTGCCGTTGATCCAGGTGCCCTGCGCCGCGAGGCCGCCGCACATGGTCGTCTGCGCCGCGAGCGGGCCAGCGAGGACAAGGCCCAGCGCGGCCAGCGCGAAGTGTCGAAGTGTCATGGTCGAAACTCTCCCTTCCGTCTCCGGCACTTCCGGCGCGCCGGTCCCGGGGGCCAGACTAGCCTGAGTCCGCGCCCGCGGGGGGAGAATTTTGCAGGAAAATGCACCGGGGCCGCGGCGGCCTCAGGGCAGCAGGCGGTCCACCTCGGCGAGAAGCCCGGTGTAGTCGTGGATCAGGCCCTCGGGCGACAGCGCCTCGACCGCGCGGCCCTCCGGCCCGAAGGTCACGAGGATCACCGGCACCCCGGCGGCGCGCCCGGTCTCGCGGTCGGTCACGGTGTCGCCGATCAGCACGGACCGCGCGGCGGTGCCCCCTGCCCCGGCAATCGCGGCATGCAGCGGCGCCGGGTCCGGCTTGCGCACCGGCAGCGTGTCGGCCCCGATCAGCGCCCCGAAGGCGTCGCGCACGCCCAGCCGGGTCAGCAGGGTTTCGGCCAGACCTTCCGGCTTGTTGGTGCAGACCGCGACAAGGTCGCCGCGGTCGCGCAGCCGGGCCACGGCCTCCATCGCGCCGGGATAGAGCACCGTCTCGCGGTCGATCCATGTCTCGTAATGCGCCAGCAGCTTAGGATACTCGGTGTCCACCCGGCCCTCGTCCACCGTGCCGTCGAGCCGGTCGAAGCCCAGCCGCAGCATCGCGCGCCCGCCCCGGAACGCGGTGCCGGCATCCGCCACGGGATCGAGCGGCGTGCCGCGTCCGAGGGCGGCGAAGCAGGCGTTCGCGGCGGCGATCAGGTCGCGGCTGGTATCGGCCAGCGTCCCGTCGAGGTCGAAGACGATGGTGCGGGACATGCGGGCGGCCCTCCGGTCGCGGTCGGCAAGCCGCCGCCGATGGTGTTTCGCCGCGAAACGAGGATTGATCGGCCCCCGGCTTG
>JAUIAU010000104.1 GCA_030425185.1 Alphaproteobacteria bacterium | reverse complement strand
TCGTCGAGCTTCGGCTCCTGCGGCAGGTAGCCGACGCGCGCGCCCTCGGCGGCCCAGGCCTCGCCGGAGAAGTCCTTGTCGATCCCGGCCATGATCCGCAGCAGCGTCGATTTACCGGCGCCGTTGACGCCGACGACGCCGATCTTCACGCCGGGCAGGAAGTTCAGGCGGATGTTCTCGAAGCACTTCTTGCCGCCGGGGTAGGTCTTGGAGACGCCGTCCATGTGATAGACGTACTGGTAGCTGGCCATGTCGCGCACTCTCGTGAAAGCTGGGGTTTGCGCCGGTCTATCGGAGCGGGCGCGCCGGGGCAACGGGGTGCCCCTGCCGGAGGGCGGCCCGGGCGGCGGGGCTGCGCCGTGAGTATTTGGGCCAAGAAGAAGCGGGGGCGGGGTGCAGGGACGGCTGGCGGAGATGGCGGCACGGGTGGCGCAGCCGGGGCGGCTAGCCTGGATCGGCCTGCGCCCGGCGCGGCTGGCGGAGATCGTGCAGGTGGCAGAGGCCGGGATCGGCGCGGCCGGGATCGCGGGCGACCATGGCCGGGCGGGACCGCGCGCGGTCACGCTGGTGCAGGCCGAGCACCTGGCGGCGGTGGGCTCCTATCTCGGGCGCGGGCCGGTCGATGCGGCCTTGTTGCGGCGCAACCTCGTGGTCGCGGGACTGAACCTGTCGGCACTGAAGGGGCGGCAGGTCCGGATCGGGACCGCCGTCCTGGAGATCACCGGGGTCTGCGCGCCCTGTTCGCGGATGGAGGCGGCGCTGGGGCCGGGCGGCTATGCCACGCTGCGCGGGCATGGCGGCTGGTGCGCGGCGGTGGCGGTGCCGGGGCACCTTGCTGTCGGGGATGCGGTGGTGCCGCTGCCCGCGGACGGCACCGGGGCGCCTGCCGAGACCCGTTGACGGCGGGTCCCTGCCTGCCGCATCAGGAACGCCACGCCACGGGAGGCTGCCGGTTGCTGTTCCGCCACGAGATCCCCCTCGCCCGTCCCGGCATGGCCATCGGCCTGCTGGGCGGCTCGTTCGACCCGCCCCATGGCGGGCACGTGCATATCACCCGCGAGGCGCTGAAGCGGTTCGGGCTGGACCGGGTGTGGTGGCTGGTGACGCCCGGCAACCCGCTGAAGGCGCAGGGCCCCGCGCCGCTGGAGCGGCGGCTGGCGGCGGCCCGGGCGATGATGCGGCATCCCCGCGTCGAGGTGACCGGGATCGAGGCGGTGCTGGGGACGCGCTACACCGCCGAGACGCTGGCCCGGCTGCGCGCGCTCTATCCGGGCGTGCGCTTCGTCTGGCTGATGGGGGCGGACAACCTGGCGCAGCTGCATCGCTGGGAGAACTGGCAGGCGATCATGGAGACGGTGCCGGTTGGCGTGCTGGCCCGGCCCGGAGTGCGGACGCCCGCGCGGGTGTCGAAGGCGGCGCAGCTCTACGCGCGGTTCCGGCTGCGCAAGCGGGACGCGATCGGGCTGGCGCATGCCCCGGCCCCGGCCTGGTCGCTGGTCAACGTGCCGATGCGCGGCGAGTCGTCGAGCGCGATCCGGGCCCGGGGCGGCTGGTAGCGGCGGTTACTCCGCCGCGCCCAGCGTGTGGGTGACGGGCGCGAGGCCGTCGATCTGCCCCTCGATGCGGTCCCCGGCGACGACCGGGCCGACGCCCGCGGGCGTGCCGGTCATGATCAGGTCGCCCGGCCCGAGGTGGTAGTAGTGCGACAGGTGGGCGACGATCTCGGGCACCGACCAGACCATGTCGGCGAGACGCGCATCCTGCCGGACCGCGCCGTTGACGCCGAGCCGGATCCGTTGCGCGCCGATCTCGCCGACTGTTTCGGCGCGGGTCAGGGGCGCGATCACGGCGCCGTTCTCGACGTCCTTGCCGAGATCCCAGGGGCGGCGGTTGTCCTTGCCGACCTGTTGCAGGTCGCGCCGGGTCATGTCGAGACCGGCGGCATAGCCGAAGACGGCGGCGGCCGCCTCGGCGAGGTCGGCCTTGAACACCCGGGCCGCGAGGGCGACGACCAGTTCCATCTCGTAGTGGAAGTTCTCGGTGCCCGGCGGGTAGGGCACGGTCGCGCCGGTCGGGCAGAAGGCGTGGGCGGACTTGGTGAAGTACCACGGCGCCTCGCGGTCCACGGTGTTGCCCATCTCGGCGGCGTGGGCCTCGTAGTTGCGGCCGACGCAGAAGATGCGGCGGATCGGGTAGGTCGCGCTGTCGCCGGTGACGGCGATCTGCGGGGCCTGCGGCGCGGGGAAGAGCGTGTCGGTCATGGTCCCTCCGGATCGGTGCGGCAGGAGAACCACGCGGGACCGCAGGGGTCAAGCACCGGCACGCAGGGTGCGCGACAGGCCGGGCCGGGCGTGCTAGGCAAGGCGGACAGCTCGGGAAAACGGCATGGACGGCAAGGGCTTGACCTCGATCACGCTGGGACTGACGGCAGCCTTCCTGTCGGGCGGGCTGCTGGTGCTGTGGCGGCTGCTCTACCCGGTGTCGGACGCCGCGCTGCTGTTGCCGGGGGTGGTGGCGCTGGTGATCTGGCGCGGCACGGCGCGGCGGGCGCTGGCACGGCACCATGTCTGGCGCGCGGCGGTGCTGCGGCGGGAAAGCTGGCTCTTCCGGCTGCTGACCGGGCGGCTGACCGCGCACCTGTCGGGGATCGTCGCGGGGCTTCTGGCGGTGACGGCGCTGGCGGAGTTCGCCCTGACGGCGAGCCCGGCCTCGGGCCTCGCGGCGCTGGGGGTGATCGCGGTGACGGGCGTCGTGCTGCCGCTGGTCGCCAAGCTTGTCGCGGGGCACCTGACCGCCCGGCTGCTGGCCCCGGCGCTGGTGCCGCCGCTGGCCTGGGGGCTGGGACTGGCGGCGACGGGCTACCTGTTCTGGCGCGGCTGGTACGTCGAGCCGATCCCGCCCGAGGCCGATGCCGCGAGCCTCGCCGCCGCGCTGGAGATGGCGCAGGCCGCCCTGCCCGCGCGTGACCACCTTGCCGCGTGGCTGCTGGCGCTGCCCCGCAGCCTGGAAACGGCGGGCTGGGTTCTGGCCGGCCAGGGCGCGGATTTTGCGTTTGCGCCCATAGGGTTTATATTGGTGCTGAGTTACCATGCCCTGATCGGCGGGGCGCTGGTGCGGTTCACCCTGGACTGTGCCTGTGCGCTGCTGCCCGGCGGGGCCGACGAGGGTTAGACCGAGACGATGAGCGATGCGCCCCTGATCCTGACCGACCCGGTGCGGCCGGGCCGCGTGCAGAAGGCCGTGCCGACCGGGCGCGGGTTCTGGGCGCTGGTGGCGGCGATGGTTGTCGCCACGCTGGGCCTGACCACCTGGGGCGCGCTCGACGGACGGTTCGAGACACAGCGGCGGGTGATCCCCTTCGCCGAGATCGCGGCCCTCGTGGACGAGGCGGCGGCGCGGGCCGAAACCGCGACGGTCGCGCAGGTGGACGCTGAGCTCGACGCGATCTTCGCGCCGGTCGAGGCGGCGATCCCGGCCTATGCCGATTTCCATTACTCGGTGCTGGGCGAATACACGCAGCTGGCGCAGCTGGCGACCGGCCAGGTCGGCGCGGCGCTGGAGGAGCGGCTGTTCGGCGGCTTCCAGGAGCGGCTCGACGGGGCGCTGGGGACGCTGGAGGGCACCTTCGCCGCGACCTATGCCAGCGCGCTGGAGGCCGACATGGCCGAGGTCCTGGGCAATGCCGAGATCCGGTTCCTGACCGAGGGCACGCGGATCGCGCTGGCCGACGCGCAGGCCCGGGCGAGCGCGACGAAACCGATCAGCCTGGTGCTGGGGGTCGCGGGCGCGACCGCCGGGCGGCAGGCGGTGAAGGTCGTCACGGCCGCGGTGGCGCGCAAGCTGCTGCTGTCGATCGGGCGCAAGACCGCGGCCAAGACCGCGACGCGCAGCACCGGCGCGGGCGGCGCGGCGGGCGTCGGCGCGGCCGCGGGCGCCGTCTTCGGCCCCGTGGGCGCGGCGATCGGCGGCGCGGGCGGCTTCATCGTCGGCTGGGTGACCACCGATTACGTCGTGATCAAGCTCGACGAGCTGATGAACCGCGACGAGTTCGAGGCCGAGTTGCGCACCATGATCGCCGAGGAACGCGCCGCCCTGCGCACCGTCCTGATCGCGCAGGTGGCCGCGAAGCGTGACGAGATCACGCTGGCCGGCCGCACCCCCGACGCGGTGCTGCGGGGCGAGTGATCAGCTGCCCGCGTCGGCGCGGGCGACCAGTTGCTCGACCACCGGGCCGATCGCCTCGACGATCAGCGCCACGCCCTCGGCGTTGGGGTGGATGCCGTCGGATTGCATGTAGGTCGTGACGGCGGTGCCCGGATTCTCGGCCGCCATCTCGGACAGCGGGCGCAGGAAATCCGGGATCAGCAGCGCGCCGTAGGCCTCGGCCAGGTCGGGATACATGCTGTCGAAGGCCTGCTTGAACTCGGGGCCGTAGTTGCCCGGGGCGGGCAGGCCGATCAGCAGCACCGGCAGGCCGCGGTCCTGCGCCCTGGCGAGAATGCCGTCGAGATTGGCGCGGCTGGATTCGGGCGGCAGGCCGCGCAGCAGGTCGTTGCCGCCCAGCGCCACGATCAGCGCGTCGACTTCGGGGGTCAGCGTCCAGTCGATGCGGCTGAGCCCGCCTGCCGTGGTGTCGCCCGACACCCCGGCATTGATCATCGCCACGTCGTTGCCGCGCGCCCGGAGCCAGGCTTCCAGCTGCGGCACCAGCCCGTCCTCGACCGGCAGGCCGTAGCCCTGGGTCAGGCTGTCGCCCAGCGCGGCGATGGTGACGGGCGCGGCCAGCACGGGGACCGCGCCGAGGCCCAGCGACACTGCAACTGCGGCACTCAGGTTGCGGGCGCGGCGCAGCGCCCCATATCCGCTGGGACGCGCTGCCCGTCCGAGGCGGCGGACAAGACCGTTGAGGAGAGACCCCATGCGCCCGACCCCGTCGTCCCCCGATCCCGTGCTGAGCCTGCGCGGCGTTGCGCTGTCGCTGATGGGCAATGCCGGTCCGGTGGACATCCTGCACGGGATCGACCTGACGGTGGATCGCGGCGAAACGGTCGGTCTGATCGGGCCTTCGGGGTCTGGCAAGTCGTCTCTCCTGATGCTGATGGGCGGGCTGGAGCGCGCCACCGGCGGCAGCGTCACCGCGCTGGGGCGGGACCTGACGACGATGAACGAGGACCAG
>JAUIAU010000103.1 GCA_030425185.1 Alphaproteobacteria bacterium | reverse complement strand
GATATGGGCGCAGGCCTGGTCGCCGATCTGCACCTGCATCTCGGCTATGGCGAGGGGCGTGCCGTGACCGCGTTTTCCCCTTTCGACAGCCTGCTGTCGGGGGCCTACACGCTGGTGCAGCCCGCCCAGGGCGCGGGTGCCGGGAAAACCCTGCGCGGCCTGTGCAGCGGGCGGTCCTATGTCGATCTGGCGCCCAGTCTCTCGGACATGGAAAGCCGCGCCCGGACGATGCTGGACCGGTTGGGGGCGATCCGCCGCAGCGGTGGCCGGCAGAACCCCGAAACCGCCCGCTTCTCGGCCATGAACGCCGCAGAGCGCGCAGCCGATGCCAGGCGCTTTGACGCCGTGCTCGATGCGGCGCCGGACATCCGGGAGGCCGCCTGATGCGCCTTGCCTGGGTCTGCCCGATCTCGTCGCGCACCGGCGTCGGGTCTTACGCGCAATCGGTGCTGCGCGCCCTTACCCGCCGCAAGGGGCTGGAGGTCACCGTCCTGCACCCGCCCTGCCCCGAAGCCGACCGGCTGCCCATGCCCTGCCCCACGCTGCCCTTGTCCGAGGCGCTGATCGCATCGGACCTGCCCGCGCTCTTCGACCTGATGCTCTACCATCTGGGCAACAACGACACGCATCACGGGCTGATCCTGCGCGCGCTGATGGCCCATCCCGGCCCGGTCGTGCTGCATGACCATGTCTATCAGCACATGCTCGCGGGGCTGCACCATGACGGCACCGCCCCCGCGCCGGGCTTTGCGGCGCTGATCCACGCGGTCTCGGGCGCGTCGGGGTTCGATTACCTCGCCGCCAGCGGCGTGCTGCGCGCCAGCGCGGCGGTGTCCTACGTACCCTGGGAAAGCAGCTGGGCCGCCCAGGTGCCGCTCTCGGACGTGCTGGCGCGGCTGGCCACCGGCGTCATCACCCATTCCGAGTTTGCCGCGCAGGCCATCGGCGACACCTATCCCGGCTCGGCCATCACGCTTTTCATGCCGCGCCCCGACATCCCCGTCGATCCACCCGAACGCGCGCCCGGCCAGAACGCCCGTATCCGTCTGGCCGCCACGGGGCATATCGGCCCCACCAAGGGGCTGGACCTGCTGGTCGAGGCGCTGTCCTCTGCCCCCGATCTGGCCCGGCGCTATCACGTCACCATCGCCGGGCATGCGGGCGACGCGACCTGGATGCAGGGACTGACAACCCGCATCGAGGCCGCACATCTGACCGACACGATCCGCATCATGCCCGACCCGGACACCGCACAGTTCCGGGCGATCCTGCAAGAGGCCGACCTGTTCCTGAACCTGCGCCGCCCCAATACCGAAGGTGCCTCGCTGTCGCTGGCCGAACAGCTCGCCAGCGGGCGCCCCGTGATCGTGCAGCGCTCGGGCTGTTTTGCCGAGATGCCCGCCTCCTGCGGCTGGCACCTGCCCGCCGGGGCAGAGGCGTCTGACCTGGCCGACACGCTGCGCGACATCGCCCGCGATCCGCGCGCGATCCTCGAACGCGGGCGCAACGCGGCGCGCACCATGACCGGACGGACGGCCGCGGCCTATGCCGACAAGCTGGCCACCTTCCTCCATGCCGGTCAAACCCGCCTTGCCCGCCGGGCCGAAGCCGTGCGCGCGCGGCTGACCATCGCCGAACACCAGGATCGGAACTGGCATGGCAGCTACGTGCAGGTGCGCGGCCTGATGTCCGGTCTCCTGCGCGGCCGGGGTCTTGTGCCGCCTGACCTCTGGGCCTATCCGGACGAGGATGTGGGCCGATATGTGGCTCTGAACCTGCTCGATACGCCTGTCGATGACCCCGCCAGCCTGTCTCGTGGCCTGCGACAGGGCGGGCCGTTGCAGGCCACCCGGCGGCTTGGCCTCCTGCGCCAGCTGCGCGCCCGCGCTGCCGGGCAACCGGGCGACGCGCCGCATCACATCTCGGACCTCGCCCTGCCCGTCACCGACGCCGCGCTCTGGACCGTGCTTCTGGGGCTGCCGCCCGCCACCGCCCTGCCCATGGCGCTGCACGCCCTGGGCCAGCGCGCGAATCCCGACGCGCAGGCGCAACTGACCGGGCTGGCGGCCCGCAACGGTGTCGGCGCCACGCTGCTGACCTATCTCGAAGGCCGGGGCGACCCGCTCCTGTCACGCCCCGACATGGCCGCCATCCACCAGCTGCTGAACACGCCGGACGGCACACACCCGACGCGCCTGCCGCCGCTCGCGCTGGATGCCGACATGGTCGGCATGGCGCAGTCCGCCAATCCGCAGGCCCTGCAGCTGACCGGGTTTCATCCGCCCGATCCCTCCGGCATCTGGACCGCGCAGCCCAAGGCCACCCTGCGCGCGCGGGCCGCTTCGGATCGGCCCGTCACCCTGCTGACCGGCTCTGCCTCCCTACTCGAGGCGGCGCTGGCCCGCACGGCCCAGACCGTGACGGTCGAAGCCACCGAGGAAACCACCGGCCGCAGCGCCCGCTGGCAGGACACCCGTCCGCAAGGGGGCGATCCCAGCTTCGACTGGGCGCTGCCCCTGCCCCGCTTCACCGGACCGTTGCGCATCGAACTCACCCTGCCGGCCTGTCACACGCCCCGTGCGCTTGGCGCGTCACCCGATCCGCGCCCCCTCGGCATGATGTTGCGGTCCTTGCGGTTCGAAAGCGCGCCCGCCCGTCTGGAGGCGGCGGAATAGCCGGTGCCCCTATGCCAGCTTGCGCGCCAGTCGCTTGGTCATCCAGCGCCGCCAATAGGCCTTGTAGAGCAGCCGCCGCAGGCTCTTGCGCCGCTTGTGCCTGTGCTTGCGCCGCCCGGCCTCAAGGCTCGACTGATCCACGCTTCGCCCCCGCTGCGTGATCACCCTTGGATCGCAGGCATAGCTGTCGAATTGCAGGATCGCATCCGGCCAGTCCGACGGCTGCACCACCGGACCGTTGCGAAACGCCAGATGCGTCGCCACCTCGCGCGAGACCATGTAGCCCGTCGCCAGGAACGGCGGCAGCACCACGCGATAGGCCTGCACGCCACCCGGCAGGATCAGCCGGTCGCGCACCTGCACATAGGTGTTCTTGTGATCGAACAGCAGCAGACCGCAGGGCGGCTCCACCAGCGCCGGCCCCAGGTCGAAGAATCGCAGGGACGGGTCGGCGTCATCCTCCAGCACGATCGCCGACGGCGCGTCGCTGGCCGCGATGCGCTCATAGATGCCGCGATGCGACAGGGCGCAGGCGAACTCGCCATCCGACATCGGCCGCCCCATCCGCGCCTCGGCCCCGGCGCGGTCGACGCGCGGCTCATGCGCATCCGGCAGGCGTTCCCGGCCGTCAATGCCCCAGAAGACCTCGTAGGACAGCCCCCGCGCCTCCAATGCCTCGGCCAGCGGTCCGAACCGCTCTGCGCCCTTCAGGCTGAGGATGTAGATCGGAGGAAACTCCATCAGGCGCGGGCCTTTACGGTCAAAGAGATGGCATAAGCAGACCCCCCTGCCCCAGGCGGTGTCCAAAGCTCACCCTAAAGCGGATGACGTATCGTCTCAAGCAGGGACGGTGAAACCTTGCCGGGATCCGGGCCAGCCATGAACCGGCGCATTTTTCAGCCCGTCACACGCTTCATTTCGCCACAGATCCAGCGCATAATTCATCCTAAGGTTGTATCCTGCGCCAATTGCGGACACCATCGCGTCATGGCCTCCCTGCCTCATATCACCGTGCTCATGGGCACCAGGAACGGCGGCGCCCATCTGCGCCAGCAACTGTCCTCGCTGGCGGCGCAGGATCACGGCTGCTGGTCGCTCTGGATCAGCGACGATGGCTCCACCGATGCCACCCATGCCCATATCCGCGCCTTTGCCCGGACATGCCCGAACCCGATCGTGCTGCTGCGCGGGCCGCAGGCCGGGGCAAGCGCCAATTACCTGAGCCTGCTCTGCCACCCGGACCTGCCACCGGGGCCGGTGGCCTTTGCCGATCAGGATGATCTCTGGCTGCCCACCCACCTGACACGCGGGCTGACCGCGCTGTCGCACGAGACCCCGGCCGCCGGGCAGGCCTATGTGCCGCAGCGCCTGTTCCAGCGCGGCTCAGAGATGCCCCGCCTGCTGCCCCGGCGCACGCCGCGCGGCCCCGGTTTTCGCAACGCGCTCGTGGAAAACGTGCTGGGGGGCAGCGGGCTGATCCTCGACCAGGCCGCCACGGGCCGTGCCCGCGCCATCGGGCCGGTCGATGTCCCGTTCTGGGACTGGTGGCTGTATCTTCTGTTCACCGGCATCGGCACCCGGGTTCTGCAGGATGCGATGCCGGGCGTGCTGTACCGCGCGCATGATGACAACCTGCTTGGCCCGCGCCAGGGTCTGCGCGCCAGCCTGTGGCGCGTGGAACAAGTGAGAAACGGCACCTATCGCAGATGGATCATGGCCAATCTGGCCGCGTTAGAGCCACATATCGGGGCGCTCACCCCCGAGGCAAAAGCCATCCTGCACCCGCTGCTGCCGCTCCCAGCCCGTGCCCGCCTGCGGCGGCTGAGCCCGCACCGTCACTGGCCGCAGGACCGGCTTGCACTCTGGCTGGCCGCATAAGGGCCGCGCGCCCGCATATCCTCTTCGTGAACCGCGATCGCCTCTTCCAGATCGGCAAACATCCTCAGCCGCCCATCCTGCAGCACCGCGCCCGCGGTACAGACGGCGCGCAGCTGCGCAGGCGCATGGCTGACCACGATCGCCCCGGCCTGCCGGAGCCTTGCCTTCAAAAGCGCCGCCGTTTCGCGGCGAAACGCGGCATCGCCCACCGCCGTGACCTCGTCGACCAGGTACATGTCGAAGGGAATGCCCATGGAGATCGCGAATCCCAGCCGCGCCCGCATGCCCGAGGAATAGCGCCGCACGGGGCTGCGCATCGCCGTGCCCAGCCCCGACACCTGTCGCACGAAGTCCAGCAGCGCGGCGCTGTCCACCCCATAGACCCGCGCCACGAACCGCGTGTTCTGCGCGCCGGTCAGATCCGGGTGGAACGCCCCGGCAAAGCCCACCGGCCACGACACGCTGCCCCGTCGCCGCACATGGCCCGCATCGGGCCGCAACGTGCCTGCCAGCATCGCCAGGAGCGACGACTTGCCCGCCCCGTTGCGCCCCAGCAGCGCGGTGGCCTGGCCGGACGGAAATTCCGCCGTGATCCCCTGCGCCACCACGGGCCCGCGCGGAAACCGCTTCCAGAC
>JAUIAU010000102.1 GCA_030425185.1 Alphaproteobacteria bacterium | reverse complement strand
ATATGCTCCTCGAGGTCGACCGGGCTGTTGCGGGCCAGCCGGATCAGCTGGAACAGCAGGCACAGCAGGTCCTGGTAGTCCTGCGACCGCCAGTGGACCCCCTTGAACACCTTCGCGATGTCCTTGGCCGTGTGCTTGATCGAGCCGATATCGTTCGAGACAACGAAGGCGCCGATCGCCGAACCGCCGATGATCATGAATTCGAACGGCAGGGCGTGCAGGATGATCTCGAGGTGGCCACCCGCGAGCATGAAGCCGCCGAAGACCATCACGAAGACGATGATGATGCCGAAGATGCCGATCATCGACGGCCCTCTGTCACGCGCGCGCCGAGGGCGGTCACTGGGTCACCCCGGCGTTGCGGCCCGCGATGATCACGCTGATTGCGTAGGCGCTCTCCGATGGCAGGACGGCGAGGATCGCCGCCGCGGTTTCGGGGCGCATCCGCGACAGGAAGCCGGACGCGAAATCAGGCGCCATGGCCTGGAACAGACGGCCGGCATCGGCCGGATCCATCCGCTCGTACATCGCGACGAGGCGACCAAGGTCCTCGTCGGCGGCGGTCGAGGCGGTCGCGAGCGCGGCGTCGAGCCTCGCCTCGGCCGCTTCGATGGCGGCGAGATCGGCGGTGACGTCGTCCTCGATCACCTGCAGGGCGGCCATCCGGTCGGCAATCCGGGCATCGCGGCGGTCGAGTTGCGCGGCCCGCCCGGCAATCTCGTCAAGCAGGCGCGCGATGTCCGGGTCTGCGGTGCAGTCCGCGACCGCTGTCTCGGAATGGGGCTGCCGGACGGGTTCGGCGGTGGCCGCGACAGCCTCCTGCCAGGCCAGGCCGGTCCGCAGGGCGGCACTGGCCAGCAGCAGGCCCATGACGAACACCAGCGGCCGGGCACCGGGCCGGCGTGGCAGCGGGGTCTCGCGATGCTCGGCCGGCATCAGACCACCCGGCGCAGGGGACGGCGCGACCGCCAGCCTCCCGGCTCCTCCGGCTTCGGCGCTGCGGCCGGCGGGCCCTCAGCCGCGGCGGCGGAGGGCAGGTCGTGCATGGCCGCCAGCAGCAGTTCCAGATGCTTTGTCGCGGCCTCCGCCCGCTCGGTCAGGGCGGACAGATCCTCGCGTGAGGCGCCAGCGGCGGTCTGCGCCCGGGACAGGGCACGGGTCATGTCGTCCACCTGCACCGACAGCACGGCAATTGCGCCGCCCATGCCCTTTTCGAGGTCGCTGAAGCGGCTCAGCCGCCGGGCGAGAACGGCACAGTAGGCGACCGCCCCGACGCACCCGGAGAGAAGCAGCATGTCGGCAATCAGGTCCATGGCGCGCCTCAGTTCAGAACGAATTCGCTGATCAACAGATCCCGGACACGGCCTTCGCCCGTAACCAGCTGCACCCGCCGTAGAAGCTGGGCCCGGACCGAGATCATGGCGGCCGGTGCATCGACATCGTGCCCGGTCAGCGCCTGCAGGTAGCTGTTCAGCACGTCGGCGACCCTCGGCAGAAGGAAGGTCACCTCGGCCTCCGCAGCCTTCTCGACCTCCAGCTGGATGGAAATCCGGAGGTATCGGTTCTCGGGGTCCTGCTGGAGCGAGATCACCATCGGCTCCAGCGGGACAAAGGCGATCTCGCCGGTGGCGAAGGGAATTGCATCGCCGTGCTCGGCCGTCCCCGAGAGGATCAGCCCGCGCAAAATCGCAAGGAAAGCGCCCGCGCCGAGAACCGCCGCCGCCACGATCGAAACCAGCAGTATCCGGCGAGCGCCCCGGGACGTGGGAGCCGCGTCTTGCGTCATGTCGGTCATCGGACATCTCCCGAGGCTCACGATCTGGCCAAGGGCTAGCGCAACAGGACTAACCGATTGTTAAGCCGCGGCAGGGATGGTGGGCCCTGGATCGGCAGGATGCCGGCCAGAACACCGGGAGCTACCGATGGAACAGGTCATGGCGCTGTGGACCGGATGGGACTGGCCGCGCCGCGCGGCCGTGATCGGCTCCTCGGTGGCGGTGCTTGGACTGCTCCTTCTGCTGGGACGTGGCTCGGTCACGCAGGAGTTTGCCATGCTCTATGCCGGTCTGGATCCTGCCGCCGCAGGCGAGGTGGTCGCCGAACTCGACGCCCAGGGCGTGCCCTACCGGATCGCAGGCGGCGGGATCGAGGTGCCTGCCGCAGACCGCGACCGCCTGCGCATGGTGCTGGCCGGAAACGGTCTGCCCCGCACCGGCGGCGCCGGGTACGAAATCCTCGATTCGCTGTCGGGCTTCGGGACGACCTCTCAGATGTTCGACGCGGCCCTCCAGCGCGCGAAGGAAGGCGAGTTGGCGCGCACCATGCTCGCGCACCCCGGGATTCGCGCCGCCCGCGTGCATATCTCGGGCGAGGCGCGCAGCCCGTTCGACCGGGGAACACGGCTGGCGGCCTCCGTTGTGGTCACGCCCAGCGCCCCCGGTGCCGTCGGCGCGGATCAGGCCCGCGCGCTGCGCTACCTCGTGTCGTCGGCAGTCTCGGGCCTCGGCCCGGAGGACGTCGCCGTCATCGACGGCAGCAGCGGACGCATCATCGACGGCGAGGACCCGGTCGGAGGCGGGGGTCTGTCCAGCCGCCGGGCGGCGGAGCTGCGCAAGAACGTGCTGCGCCTCTTGGAGCCGCAAGTCGGCATCGGCGGTGCCCTGGTGGAGGTCCACGTCGATCTCGTCACCGAACAGGAAAGCTACGTCGAGCGCCGGATCGACCCCGACAGCCGCGTTCAGGTCGCCACGGAAAAGGCCGAAACGAACCGGTCCAGCAGCGGGTCCGGCATCGGCCCCGTCACGGTGGCCAGCAACCTGCCGGATGGCGACACCACCGGGACCGGCGGCACCGAGCAATCCAGCGACCGGGAAAGCCATGAGCAGGCACAGTACGATTTCTCGGAAGTCACGCGCGAGGTGGTGCGGCAGCCCGGCGACATCAGGCGAATTTCCGTCGCCGTCCTCGTGGACGGTCGTACCGAGGTCGGGGCCGACGGCACCCCTGTCTGGACCGCGCGCACCCCCGAAGAGCTCGAAGCGCTCGAATCGCTGGTTGCGTCTGCCGTCGGCCTCGACCCCGCGCGCGGGGATAGCCTGACGCTGCGGTCCATGCGGCTGGTCGGACCACCGGAGGCGGATGCGACGCCAGGCCCGCCCCTCGTCAGCTTCGGCCAACTGGACACGATGGGCCTGATTCAACTCGGTGTTCTTGCGTTAGTCCTGCTCGGTCTCGCTGCCTTCGTGGTGCGACCGCTGTTGCGGGTCCGTGCCCTGCCCCTTCCCCCGGCGCGCACCGCGATTGCCAGCGACGACACCGACCCGGACATGCGTCTTGCGGCAGCACCGCCTGCGAACGGCGCCGCCGGCCCCGGCCCGGCGGACATGCTTCAGGACGCGGCCGAGATCCCCAGCATGGCGATCGGAACCTTCGCCTTTCCCGAGGAGGGTCCGCTGCTGGACGCCGGGTCCGGCACCACCGGCCCCTCCGCAAGGCTGGACGAAGCCGAAGCCGTCGCCCGGCTGCGCAGCCTGATCGCCGACCGGCGCGAGGAAGCGCTCGAGGTCCTGCGCGGCTGGGTCGAAGCCTCCGAAACCGTGCAGCGGGGACCCCAGCGATGAGCCGCCTGCTCACTTTCGAGGACTTCGCGTCCCCCCCGGTCGTCGAGACGCGACCGCCGACACAGCCCGGGGCGGAACCGGATACGCCCCCGCGCGGCGGCGCAGCGGCACCGGTCCCGCGCAGCTACGACGACGGCTACCGCGCCGGGTGGGACGACGCGCTGGCCCAGGACGAAACCCGGCGGCAGGCCATCTCCGCCGAGTTCGAACGCAACCTCCAGGAACTGGCCTTCTCGTTCCATGAAGCGCGCACGCAGGTCATGCTGTCGCTACGCCCCCTCGTTGAGGGGCTGGTCGCCCAGCTCTTCCCGCGCCTCGGCCCGATGGGGCTGGCAGATCAGGTCATCGCGGTGCTCGAGCCGATCGCCGAACAGATGTCCGCCCCCACAATCAGCCTTGTCTGCTCTGTCGAAGATGCGCCGTTCCTGCGTCCGCTGCAGGTGGGCACGACCGGCCTCGGCGCAACCCTCGATCCTGATCCGACCGTGCTGCCGGGCCAAGTGTCCTTCCGACTCGGACATGAACGCCATGCCATCACGCTCGATGCGGCGATGACCCGGATCACGGAGCTCGTCTCCGCCCATTTCACGGCCTGCGCCGCCAACCCTCTGGAGACATCGCGCCATGCCGTCTGACGATACCCCGTTTTCCGATGTCCCGGTCGAGATCGTCGTTTCCGTCGGACGCGCCAGGCCGACGATCCGGGACCTGCTCGGGTTGCAGGCGGACGCCGTCCTGACACTGGACAAGGGGATCGAAGACCCCGTCGACCTGCTCATCGGCGACCGGGTGATCGCCCACGGCGTTCTGGAGGAAGCGGGGGACGGCGACACGCGGCACCTCGCGGTGCGCCTGACCTCCGTGCCGGGGCTGCCCGATGCCGACTAGTCAGCGGTGGCTGTGGGCGGCACTGGCCCTGGTGGTTCTCGCCTCTCCCGCTTTCTCCCAGGACCTGAGCATCACCCTGTCCGGGGAGGACAGCTTGACGACCCGGACGCTCGTCCTGCTGGCCGGGATCACGCTGCTCAGCCTCGCACCGGGTCTAGCCATCATGGTGACCTGCTTTCCCTTCGTGATTACGGTGCTCGCGATCCTGAGGCAGGCGCTCGGCCTCCAGCAATCGCCGCCGAACATGCTGCTGGTCTCGCTCGCACTGTTCCTGACCTACTTCGTGATGGACCCGGTGTTCCAGGAGGCCTGGCAGGCCGGCCTGCGCCCGGTCTCGGAGGGGACGATCCCGCTGGACGAGGGATTGTCCCTCGCCGCGGACCCGTTTCGCCGCTTCATGGCCGCCCGCGTGGATGCCGAGACCGTGCTGCGGCTCGCCGATCTGCGGCAGGAAGCGGTGGACCCTGGCGCGCTGGAGACCACGCCGCTGTCGCTGCTGGTCCCGTCGTTCATGCTGTCGGAGATCGCGCGGGCCTTCCAGATCGGGTTCCTGATCTACCTGCCCTTCCTGGTGATCGACCTCGTCGTCGCTGCAGTCCTGATGTCGATGGGCATGATGATGGTTCCGCCCGTGGTGGTGTCGCTGCCCTTCAAGCTGGCGTTCTTCGTGGTCGCGGATGGCTGGACCCTGCTCAGCGAAGCCCTTCTGCGCAGCTA
>JAUIAU010000101.1 GCA_030425185.1 Alphaproteobacteria bacterium | reverse complement strand
GGCCTGCCCTGGCAGGCGGTGCATGACGGCGAAGCCCTGGCCCACGAGCCGCTGCGCCTGTCGGTGATGATCGAGGCCCCGGAAGAGGCCATCGCCGGGATCCTCGCCCGCCACGACGCGGTGCGCGCGCTCTTCGACAACGGCTGGCTGCACCTCTTCACGCTGAAGGACGGCCAGCTCGCCGCCCGCTACCGCCCCGGCCTGACCTGGGAACCCGTCGCCCCGCTGCAGCAGGCGGCCTGAGACGGCGGGGCGGGGGCGTCAGCCGTCCCCGCCCGGCCCCCCCCATGCGGCCCGCTTGCGGGCGATCATCGCGCGGGTCGCGGCCTCGGCCGTCCCGGTGTCCTCTGCGAAACCGTCCCGCCGTGCCACAAAGAAGGCCCGCAGCGCCTGCACCTCCGCCGCCGTGGGGACGGGATCATCCGGCAGATCCGATACCTTGTCCGACATGGGACAGCCTCCCGCGCTGATGCGTCAGGGCAGTCTTCGCGCGGACGTCCCCGCTGACAACCCCTCACCCCAGCGCCGCCTCCAGCACGGCGTCGGAATGGCGGTCCATCATCAGCATGTGGCTGCCGCCGGGGACGATCTCGCGGGCCACCAAGTAGGTCAGCACCTCTGCCACATTGTTTCGCGCGCGAAACATAAGGTCATGGGGGCTGACCTTTTTGCGAGTCTCAGCGTGGCGCGCAGAAAAGATTCGACAAAACTAGAAATGTGGTTTTATCTAGCGCCATGAGCACCACCACGCCCCCCGCCCGCGCCCTTGCCGCCCTTGGCCACGATGCCCGGCTCGCCATCTTCCGGCTGCTGGTCCGGGCGGGCGAGGACGGGTTGCGGGTGGGCGAGATCGGCGCGCACGCGGGGCTCGCGCCCTCGACGCTGGCGCATCACCTCTCGACCCTCGTCGCCGCCGGGCTCGTCCGGCAGGAGAAGCAGGGCCGCGAGGTGGTCTGCCGCGCCGATTACACGGCCATGCACCGCGTGCTCGACTTCCTGACCGCCGAATGCTGCGCCGGGCTGGCGCCGCCCGGCGACACCGACGCCGCCTGACCCCGCGCCCGCACCCCTGCCCCGGAGGCCCCCGCGATGACCGACCTGCCGCTTTCCCCGCCTCCCGGCCGCCTGCTGCGGCAGGCCTGGACGACCCAGCGCGTCTGGCTGGTCTCGGCACTGCTCCTCGCCGGGCTGGCGATCTTCGACCCCGCGCAGGCCGGGGAGAGCGCGCGTTTCGCCGCGGCCGCCCTGCTGCACACCGCGCCCTACCTGGTCCTGTCGATCGCGCTGGCGGCCTGGGCCGGGGCGACCGGGGCCGACAACCTGATCGCCCGGGCCTTCACCGGCGCGCCGCTGATGATGATCGGCCTCGGGGCGCTGGCGGGCGGGCTGTCGCCGTTCTGCTCCTGCGGGGTGATCCCGCTGATCGCGGCGCTGCTGGCGATGGGGGTGCCGCTGTCGGCGGTGATGGCCTTCTGGCTGGCCTCGCCGATCATGGACCCATCGATGTTCGTGCTGACGGCGGGCGTGCTGGGCACGGAGTTCGCGATTGCCAAGACGCTGGCCGCCGTGGGCCTCGGGCTGTTCGGCGGGCTGGTGGTGCACCTGCTGGCGCGCGGCGGCGCGCTGGCCGATCCGCTGCGCGAGGGCGTCGGCAACGGCGGCTGCGGCGGCGCGAAGATCCGCGCCCCGAAACCAGTGGTCTGGCGCTTCTGGACCGAGGCCCCCCGCCGCGCGAAATTCCTGACCGAGGCGCGCAAGACGACGCTGTTCCTCGCCAAGTGGCTGACGCTGGCCTTCCTGCTGGAGAGCCTGATGCTGGCCTGGGTGCCCGCCGAGACGGTGACCGCCACGCTGGGCGGCACCGGGATCCTGCCGATCCTGAGCGCGACGCTGGTCGGCGTGCCGGCCTACCTGAACGGCTACGCCGCGCTGCCGCTCGTCGGCGGGCTGATCGGGCAGGGCATGGCGCCGGGCGCGGGTATGGCCTTCCTCGTGGCGGGCGGCGTCACCTCGATCCCGGCGGCGATGGCGGTCTGGGCGCTGGCCCGGCGCGAGGTCTTCGCGCTCTACATCGCGCTGTCGCTCTCGGGGGCGTTCCTTTCGGGGCTCATCTACCAGCTCTGGACGGCGGGCTGAGGGGTCAGGTCCCCAGCACCCGCATCCCCGGCCCCCGGCCCGCCGTCCGGTCGAACGTCAGCGTGACATCGCAGCCCGCCGCCTGCCCGGCCAGCGCGATCATCTGGTCGGCGAACCCCGCGCCGCCGGTGCGGTAGCGCTCCGTCGCCACCGCGACCCGGTCGGCCGCCTCGACCACCAGGTCACGGGCGTCGAGCAGACCGTCGAGCGCCCGCGCCACGTCCGCCCGCCCGAACCCGTAGGCCCGTTCGAGCACCCAGACGAGTTCCACGATCACCTCGCGACTGACAAAGCCGGGCGCGGTTTCATTCATCTGCGCCAGCGCCGCCCGGGCCGCCTCTCCCTGCACCGGGTCATCCTGCACGAGGAACCGGACCAGCACGTTCGTATCGAGCCCGGTCATTCCGAACGACGGCTCCCGGCCTGCGCCCCCGCTGCAATCGCCCGGTCCATGTCCTCGAGGGAGACCGCCGCCTGTCCGGGCCGGTGCAGAAGCCCGGCCAGCTCGGCGACCGGCTGCGACCGCAGCAGCCGCACCTCGCCATTGTCGAGAATGCGGTAGCGCAGCTTGTCGCCCGGCCCGAGGTGCAACGCCTCGCGCACCGCGCGGGGCACGGTGGTCTGCCCCCGGCTGGTCAGGGTGGATTCCGGCATGTCGGGCCTCCAATGCAGATGATGCATATGCCTTACATATAGTCCAATTGCCTTACCTTCTCAATTGTCAGCCAGGACCGGGTCTGCACGCCGCCTCTGGTGTGCAATTTTCAGAACCGCCATCAATCGACCGTTTGATTGTCATGATCCGGCAGAGGTGACCCCTCCCGCCCCCAGTGCCTACAAGGCTGCCCGGCAGACGGCAGGGGATCGGACCGGGTTATCCCGCGCCGGATCGGCGGCCCGGCCTGCCCGCCCACCCCCACCGAAAGGGTAACGTGCATTTCTGGCCTTTTCTGCGTGCCCTGTTAGGATGGTACCGTTTTCCCTTTCCCTTTTCGAACCTCATGGAACCCTCCGATCCCTTCGCCCTGCCCTGGACGCCGCCCGACCGCGAGGCGACGCCGGAGGACTGGCGGCGGGCCGAGGCCGGGCTGGCGCGGCTGCTGGCGGAGGCAGCCGAGGCGCTGGGGCGGCTCGCGGTGCAGATCGAGCAGGCCCCCGAAGGCGCGCGCGACCGGCTGATCCTCGACGAGGTCGCGGGGCTCCTGCGGCAGGAAGGCGTCTGGATCGGGCCCGAGCGGCTGGCGCTGCACCGGGCGGGCGCGCTGCCGCACGGGGCGGATGCGCCGCTGCGCGCGCGGGCCGACTGGGCGGTGCGGCGGCTGACCGGGGGACCGGACCCGCTGCGCGATCCCGCGACCTTCCTCGGGCGGCGGCCCGGGATCGGCCCCGACCGCCTCAGCGCCCTGCCCCCCGGTCCCGCCTTCACCGAACGCGCGGCACTCTGGCAGGCGGGGGTCGCGGCGCTCGGCGGGCTGCACCCGCTCAGCCGGGCCGGGGCGGCGCATGCGCTCTGGCGCGGGCTCGGGCTGTCACCCCCCGGCGCGCGGCTGGAAGGGGCGGTGGCCGCCGCCCGCACGCTCGACCTGCCGCTGGTGCCGCTCGGCGCCCTGCCCCGCCCCACGCGCGAGACCGCCGACACCCCGGCCGAGGCGCTGGCCGACTGGCTGGGCGCCCTGCGCGACGGGGCGCGCGGGGCCAGCCTGACGCTGGGGCGGCTCCGGGACTGGCAGGCGCGCGCGGCGGAGGCGACGGCGGACCTGTCCGGCCGTACCCCGCCCCGGCTGATCGCGGCGCTGGCCGCGCGCCCGGCGCTGACCGCGGGTCTCGCTGCGAAACACTGCGGGGTGTCGGAGGCCAGCTGCCAGCGCGCCTTCGCCCGGCTGCAGGCGCGGGGCCTCGTGCGCGAGATCACCGGCCAGAGCCGGTTCCGCTTCTGGACGGCGGCGCTTTAGGGGAGCCCCGGGATCAGAGCCCGAAGGCGGCGCTGCCCGTCAGGACCAGCAACACGAGCGCCAGCAGCGCCAGCCGGTCGAGGTCGCAGCCGAAGGTGGTGCGGATGCGCTCCGCCAGGGTCGGGTCGCGCGGCGCGCAGGGGAAGTTCGGCAGCCCGTCGGCCTTCATCCGTTGTCGCAGCTCCGCCTGCTTGGCAGACCGGCGGCGGGGACGCGGAAGATTTGGGCTGATGTCGACCATGGCTACTAAGACACAACTCGCAGTTGGCTTTCGCCAGCCTGCGGGCACCCCTTGCCGAGTCGCAATGCCCCGCCCCTGCAAGCTGGGAGTTACCCCCAACTTTTGTGGGTTCTCTGGATAACTCCACATGATTTAGGTGTGTTTCTTTAGATATGTCAGAGGGCCTGACCTTATGTTTCGCGCGCGAAACAATGGGACCGAAGCGGACCTAATTCGGGCCGATGTTTCGCAGGCCTTAACCGGACGCCAACCCTGTTCTGCGAGAAACCGGGACAGGAAAACGGGCCGGGGTCCGTCCGGGTCCCTGCGGAACAGGCTCCCCGCCCTCACCCTTTCCGCGACGCCTCTCGGCCTTTTTCCGGTCAAGGGAACGGGCTAGGAGGGCGCGACCCATGCAAGATCAATCCCGGTGCCGCCCATGTATCCCGTCCCGAACCTGACCCCGATCCCGGAGCTCTATGTCTCCTATGACAGCGCGCAGAAGCTGAAGCGCGAGGCGGCCGAGCTGACCTCGTGGGACCTGACCGCGCGGCAGCTCTGCGATCTCGAGCTGCTGATGAACGGCGGCTTCGCGCCGCTGAAGGGCTTCCTCGGGCAGGCGGACTACGACAGCGTGGTCGAGACCATGCGGCTGGCGGACGGCACGCTCTGGCCGATGCCGATCACGCTCGACGTCTCGGAGGCCTTCGCGGAGGGCGTCGAGGTCGGCCAGGACATCGCGCTGCGCGACGCCGAGGGCGTGATCCTCGCCACGCTGTCGGTCTCGGACATCTACCGCCCCGACAAGGCGCGCGAGGCCGAGAAGGTGTTCGGGGCCGATGACCTCGCCCACCCGGCGGTGAACTACCTGCACCATGTCGCGGGTCCGGTGTACCTCGGCGGCGCGATCACCGGCATCCAGGCCCCGGTGCATTACGACTTCCGCGGCCGCCGCGACACGCCGAACGAGCTGCGCAGCCTGTTCCGCAAGCT